>NZ_JBWKVK010000004.1:0-1007842 GCF_059421665.1 Roseateles sp. GW821-FHT02E12 | reverse complement strand
ATCTGGGCGGTGGACAGGCTGCCGACCTCGTCGGAGGTCAGCGACTGCACCTGGTCGGAACTCAGGCCACGCAGGGCGGCCGTGGTGACGGCGCGCAGGTCGGCCGTCTCCATCTTGGACAGCTGATCGGTCGTCAGCGCGCCGAACTGGCCGGAGGACAGCGTGGCGAACTGGGCCGAGCCCATCGCGTTGAGGTTGTCGGTGGTGAGGCTGCTGAGCTGCGTGCTCGTCAGCGCCTGGACTTGCGTCGTGGACAGACGGGCGATCTGGTCCGTCGTCAGCACGTTGAGGTCGTCCGTCGTGAGACCGATGACCTGCGGGTTGGTGGTCAGCGAGTTCAGCTGGGCGCTGGTGAGGGCGCGCAGCTGGTCGCTCGTCAGGCCGTCGATCTGCGTGCTGGTCAGCGCCCGCAGCGCCGCGGTGGTGAGCGACTTCATGTCGCCCGCCTCGATGGAGGAGAGCTGGTCCGTGCTCAAGGCCGCGAGTTGGGCAGAGCTCAGCACGGCCACTTGCGCGGTGGTCAGGGCCACCATGTCGGCCGTCGTCAGGCCTTGCACCTGCACGCTGGTGAGTGCAGCGATCTGGCCGGTGGACAGGCTGCCGACCTCGTCGGAGGTGAGGGTTCCGATCTGGTCGGATGTCAGGCCACGCAGCGCCGCGGTCGTGACCGAGCGCAGGTCGGCGGTCTCCAGCTTGGACAGCTGATCCGAGGTCAGCGAGCCGAACTGGGTAGACGACAGCGTCGCGAACTGGGCGGTGCCCAGCGCGTTGAGGTTGTCGGTGGCCAGGTGGCTGAGCTGATCCGTCGTCAGCGATTGGACCTGGCTGGTCGAGAGCTTGTTGAACTGGTCGGAAGCGAGGCTGTTGAGGTCGTCCGTGTTCAGCGTGCTGACCTGGCCGGTGGTCAGGGCGTTGATCTGGGTGGAGGTCAGTGCGCGCAGCTGGTCGCTGGTGAGACCGTCCAGCTGGGTGCTGGTGAGGCCGCGAATGGCCGCGGTGCCGATGAAGCGGATGTCGCCGGTCTCGATGGCGGCGAGCTGGTCGGTGTTGAAGGAGCCGACCTGGCCCGAGCTGAGCACGGCCACCTGGGCCGTGGTGAGGGCCACCATGTCGCCGGTCGTCAGGCCTTGCAGCTGGCCGGTGGACAGTGCGCCGATCTGGGCGGTGGACAGGCTGCCGACTTCGTCGGAGGTCAGCGACTGCACCTGGTCAGACGACAGGCCACGCAGCGCGGCGGTCGTGACCGAGCGCAGGTCGGCCGTCTCCATCTTGGACAGCTGGTCGGTTGTCAGCGCGCTGAACTGGCCGGAGGACAGCGTGGCGAACTGGGCCGAGCCCAGGGCGTTCAGGCTGTCGGTGCCGAGGTGGCTCAGCTGCGTCGTGGTGAGCGACTGCACCTGGGCGGTGGTGAGCTTGTTGAGCTGGTCGGAGGCGAAGCTGTTCAGGTCATCCGTGTTCAGCGTGCTGACCTGGGCGGTGGTCAGGGCGGTGACCTGGGCGGAGGTCAGGGCGCGCAGCTGGTCACTCGTCAGGCCATCCAGCTGGGTGCTGGTGAGGCCGCGCACGGCCGCGGTGCTGATGAGGCGGATGTCGCCGGTCTCGATGGCGGCAAGCTGGTCGGTGTTGAAGGCGCCAACCTGGGCAGAGCTCAGCGTGCTGATCTGCGCGGTGGACAGGGCCACCATGTCGCCGGTCGTGAAGCCCTGGACCTGGGACGTGGAGAGCGCGCCGATCTGGGCGGTCGTCAGCGAGCCGACTTCGTCGGAGCTCAGAGTCTGGATTTGGTCGGACGTGAGGCCACGCAGGGCCGCCGTCGTCACCGAGCGCAGGTCGGCCGTCTCCAGCTTGGACAGCTGGTCCGAGGTCAGCGATGCGAACTGGCCGGAGGACAGCGTGGCGAACTGGCTGGAGCCCATCGCGTTCAGGCTGTCCGTCGTCAGGTGGCTCAACTGATCCGTCGTCAGCGACTGCACCTGGGCGGTCGTGAGCTTGTTGAACTGGTCGGACGTGAGGCTGTTGAGATCGTCCGTGTTCAGCGTGCGGATCTGGTCCGTCGTGAGCGCGTTGATCTGGCTGGAGGTGAGGGCGCGCAGCTGGTCGCTGGTCAGGCTGTCCAGCTGGGTGCTGGTGAGGCCGCGCAGCGCCGCCGTCGCCAGCGACTTGATGTCGCCGGCATCGATGGCCGCGAGCTGGTCGGTGTTCAGCGCGGTGACCTGGGCGGCGTTCAGCGTGCCGATCTGGGCCGTGCCCAGCGCGACGATGTCGGCCGTGGTCAGGCCTTGCATCTGGCCGGTGGTGAGGGCGGCGATCTGGGCCGTCGACAGCGAGCTGACGGCGTCGGAGCTGAGGGACTGGATCTGGTCGGAGGACAGGCCGCGCAGCGCGCCCGTCGTGACCGCGCGCAGGTCGGCCGTCTCCAGCTTGGACAGCTGGTCACTGGTCAGCGCACCGAACTGCGTGGAGGACAGCGTGGCGAACTGGGACGAACCCATCGCGTTGAGGCTGTCGGTCGTCAGGTTGCTCAGCTGGCCGGTCGTCAGCGCCAGCACCTGGGCGGTGGACAGCTTGTTGAACTGGTCCGACGCGAGGCTGTTGAGGTCGTCCGTGTTGAGCGTGCGGATCTGGTCCGTGCTCAGCGCGTTGATCTGGCCAGAAGACAGGGCGCGCAGTTGGTCGCTGGTGAAGCCGTCCAGCTGGGTGCTGGTCAGCGCGCGCAGCGCCGTCGTGCTCAGCGAACGGATGTCGCCGGTCTCGATGGCGGCGAGCTGGTCGGTGCCCAGCCCGGCCACCTGGGCCGAACTCAGCGAGGCGACCTGGCCGGTGGACAGGGCCACCATGTCGGCCGTCGTCAGGCCCTTGACCTGGACGGTGCTGAGCGTGGCGATCTGTGCCGTGGTGAGGCTGCCGACTTCATCGGAGCTCAGCGATTGGATCTGGTCGGACGACAGGCCGCGCAGCGCGCCGGTCGTGACCGAACGCAGGTCGGCCGTCTCCAGCTTGGACAGCTGATCCGAGGTCAGCGCACCGAACTGGGTGGACGACAACGTCGCGAACTGGGCCGAGCCCATCGCGTTGAGGTTGTCGGTCGTGAGGCTGCCGAGCTGGGACGTCGTCAGCGCCTGGACCTGGCCGGTGGAGAGCTTGTTGAACTGGTCGGACGAGAGGCTGTTGAGGTCGTCCGTGTTCAGTGTGCTGACCTGGGCGGTGGTCAACGCATTGATCTGGCCGGAAGACAGGGCGCGCAACTGGTCGCTGGTGAGGCCGTCCAACTGGGTGCTGGTCAGGGTCCTCAGCGCCGTCGTGGACAGCACCTTCATGTCGGCCGCTTCAATGGCGGCGAGCTGGTCGGTGGACAGGGTGGCGACCTGGGCGGAGCTGAGCACCGCGACCTGGGCCGTGCCCAAGGCCACCATGTCGCCGGTGGTCAGGCCTTGGACCTGCACGCTGGACAGCGCGGCGATCTGGGCGGTGGACAGGCTGCCGACCTCGTCGGAGGTGAGGGTGCCGATCTGGTCAGACGTCAGGCCGCGCAATGCGGCGGTGGTGACGGCGCGCAGGTCGGCCGTCTCCAGCCTGGACAGCTGATCCGAAGTGAGCGAGCCGAACTGGGCCGAGGACAGCGTGGCGAACTGGGCCGTGCCCAAGGCGTTGAGGCTGTCGGTGCCCAGGTTGCTGAGCTGGTCGGTGCTCAGCGACTGGATTTGCCCGGTGGTGAGCTTGTTGAACTGGTCGGACGTGAGGCTGTTGAGGTCGTCCGTGTTCAGCGTGCTGACCTGGCCCGTGGTCATCGCGGTGATCTGCGAAGAGGTCAGCGCACGCAGCTGATCGCTCGTCAGGCCGTCCAGCTGGGTGCTGGTCAGGGCGCGCAGTGCTGCAGTGGTCAGGAACTTGATGTCCGCCGCTTCCAGCGCGGCGAGCTGGTCGGTCGAGAAGCTCTTGGCCTGGCCGGAGTTCAGCGCGCCGACCTGGGCGGAGGTCAGGGCCACCATGTCGGCGTTGTTCAACCCGCGCAGCTGCGTGGTGTTCAGCTGGCCGATCTGGGCCGTGCTGAAGGCCTGCACCTGCTCCGTCGTCAGGAAGCTGATCTGGTCGGAGTTGAAGCCGCCGAGCGAGGCGGTCGAGATGGCTCGCAGGTCTTCGGTCTGGAAGGCCCGGAGCTGGTCGCTGCTCAACACCGAAAGGCCACCGGAGGTGATCACGGCGGCCTGGGTGGTGGTGAGGGCAATCAGCTGGTCGGTGCTGAAGGCGACCCAATCCTCGGTCGTGAAGTCCCGAATCGTCTGCGTTGTGAGACCGGGAATCCGCGAAACCGGAATGAAGGGGACGATGCTTGCCATGGCTTTTTACCTGCTGTGCTGATGGCCAGCGTCTCGTGGGAGGCGATGGCCGTGCGTCGAATGAGTGCCCTCGACGCTGGGCGCAATCTGGTTGTTCTGGTGCGCTGCCGAACGACCCTTGGCAGCCCCCGAAGCACTCTTGATCCGGGTAAACCCGCCTTCGCCCCAGGCGCAGACGTATCCCTAGATTTCAAGTGCTTCGATCGGTTATCGGGACCCTTGGGCTTGACTTGAGGAACAAAGTCTCAAATCGGCCCGCGGAGCTCGAAATCGGGCCTGCCGCTCCCGGTCCGAACATTCAGACAGGGGGTGGTTTACCCAGTAATCGCTATGCTAGTAAGCACTTAGCGAATTCACGAGCCGATAAGGGCGGGCTTTCGGTGGCAGTTCACGGCTGCCCCGTTTGCCTTCACGGAGCTGTCTGCGTCGCGCTCAATCCGTTACAAAAATGGGCTGACACCAGCGCCCGACAGGCCGTCGCATCCCGCGACAGCAGCGCCTTGACGATGGCGCGGTGTTCCTCCAGCGATTCCGCCAGCCGTCCCTCCCGGAACAGCGAATGGTGGCGGTTGAGCTTCATCAGCCGGCGCAGGTCGCCCACGATCTGCAGCCGCCAGCGGTTGCCGTCGATCTCCAGCACGCGCAGGTGGAAGCGCTCGTTGGCGGCGAAGAAGGCGTCGCGCGACGGTGTGGGTTCCTGGAGGGCTTCCTCCAGCGCCCGGTGCAGTTCGCCCAGTTCGTTCAGCTCGGCGTCGGTCGCTCGGGTGGCGACTTCAGCGGCGGCGTCACTTTCTAGAAGGGACAGCAGTTGATAGGCTTCCCGCACATCCCGCTCGCTCATCTCGGTTACGTAGGCGCCGCGCCGCAACTTCATCGTCACCAGGCCTTCGGAGGCCAGCACCTTCAGCGCCTCGCGCATGGGGGTGCGGCTGATGCCCAGCTCGGCGCAGAGCTTGAGTTCATCGATCCAGGAGCCCGGCTCAAGCTCCCGCGCCAGGATTTGCTGGCGCAGCCGGTCCGCGACCTGTTCGTACAGGGCCGAGGAGGCGAGCGGGGCGGTCTGATCGGGCATTGGGGCGGCGGGTGTCAGGCCAGTGTAGCGATTTTGAATTCATAATTATGAATGACGTGACGACTATGATGTCGCGCAGTTACAGGAGAGTTTCGATGTCGGACGCCAGCCGCGCCGGGGACGCCCCGGAGTTCAAGACCGCCACGCTGGAGCAGTGGACCAAGGCCGCCGCCAAGTCCGCCCCAGGCGGCGATGTGGCGGCGCTTAACTGGGTCACGCCCGAGGGGCTGACGGTCAAGCCGCTCTACACCGCGGCCGACGTGGCCGACCTGCCGCACGCCGACACGCTGCCAGGCTTCGAGCCCTTCCTGCGGGGGCCGCAGGCCACGATGTACGCCGCGCGGCCCTGGACCATCCGCCAGTACGCCGGCTTCTCGACCGCTGAAGAGAGCAATGCTTTCTACCGAAAGGCACTCGCCGCCGGCGGCCAGGGCGTGTCGGTGGCTTTCGACCTAGCCACCCACCGCGGCTATGACAGCGACCACCCCCGTGTGACCGGCGACGTCGGCAAGGCCGGCGTGGCCATCGACTCGGTGGAGGACATGAAGATCCTGTTCGACGGCATCCCGCTGGACAAGGTGTCCGTCTCGATGACCATGAACGGCGCCGTGCTGCCGGTGCTGGCCGGCTACGTGGTGGCGGCGGAAGAGCAGGGCGTGTCGCAGGACAAGCTGGCCGGGACCATCCAGAACGACATCCTCAAGGAGTTCATGGTCCGCAACACCTACATCTACCCGCCCGAGCCTTCGATCCGCATCGTCGGCGACATCATCGAATACACGGCGCGGGAGATGCCCAAGTTCAATTCCATCAGCATCTCCGGCTATCACATGCAGGAGGCGGGCGCCAACCAGGCGCTGGAGCTGGCCTTCACGCTGGCTGACGGCCAGGAGTATGTGAAGACGGCCATGGCCAAGGGCCTGAGCGTCGACGACTTCGCCCCGCGGCTGAGCTTCTTCTGGGCCATCGGGATGAACTTCTATCTCGAGATCGCCAAGATGCGCGCGGCCCGCCTCTTGTGGACCCGCATCATGAAGAGCTTCGGTGCGACCAGCCCGAAGAGCCTGATGCTGCGCACCCACTGCCAGACCTCGGGATGGAGCCTGACCGCCCAGGACCCGTACAACAACGTGGTGCGCACCACCATCGAAGCCATGGCCGCCGTTTTCGGCGGCACGCAGAGCCTGCACACCAACTCGCTGGACGAAGCCATCGCCCTGCCCACGGAGTTCAGCAGCCGCATTGCGCGCAACACCCAGCTCATCATCCAGGAAGAGACCCACATCACCAGCGTCGTCGACCCCTGGGCCGGCAGCTACATGATGGAGAAGCTCACCCAGGACATGGCCGACAAGGCCTGGGAAATCATCGAAGAGGTGAATGCCCAGGGCGGCATGATCAAGTCGGTGGACTCGGGCTGGGCCAAACTGAAGATCGAGGCCAGTGCGGCCGAAAAGCAGGCGCGCATCGACTCCGGCCAGGACGTCATCGTTGGCGTCAACAAATACAAGCTGGCCAAGGAAGATCCCATCGACATCCTCGACGTCGACAACGTCAAGGTGCGCGACGGCCAAATCGCGCGCCTCCAAGCCATCAAGGCCACGCGCGACACCGCCGCCGTGCAGGCCGCGCTGGCCGCGCTGACGCAGGCCGCCGAGAGCGGCGAAGGCAATCTGCTGGACCTGAGCATCAAGGCCGTGCGCCTGCGCGCGACGGTGGGTGAGGTGTCCGACGCGTTGGAAGCCGTCTTTGGCCGCCATCGCGCCGACACCCACAAGGTCAGCGGCGTCTACGCGGCGGCCTATGACTCGGCCGAAGGCTGGGCCAAGCTGCAAGGCGAGATTGCTGCCTTCGGCGACGACCAAGGCCGCCGCCCGCGCGTGATGATCGCCAAGCTCGGCCAGGACGGCCACGACCGCGGCGCCAAGGTCGTCGCGACGGCCTTTGCCGATCTCGGCTTCGACGTCGACATCGGCCCGCTGTTCCAGACCCCCGAGGAATGCGCCCGCCAGGCCATCGAGAACGACGTGCACGCGGTGGGCATCTCCACGCTGGCCGCGGGCCACAAGACCTTGGTGCCGGCCATCATTGCCGAGCTGAAGAAGCAGGGCGCCGACGACATCATCGTTTTCGTCGGCGGCGTGATCCCGGCGCAGGACTACGACATGCTGTACGCGGCGGGCGTGAAGGGCATCTACGGCCCGGGCACGCCCATCCCGGCGAGTGCCAAGGACGTGCTGGAGCAGATCCGCCTGCAGGTGGCCGCCTGATGACGCCCACGCTGGCGCCTGTCGTTGACGCCGACTTCGAGGCCATGCTGGCCCTGCGAATCGAGGCGCTGCGCGACAGCCTGGAGCGGCTGGGCCGCTTCAACCCCGAGGTGGCGCGGGCGCGGCTGAAGAGCCAGTTCCGGCCGGAGTGGATGCAGCACCTCGTCGTGGACGGCGAGCGCGTCGGCTACTTCACCGTCGAGCCGCGCGAGAGCGAACTGCGCCTGCATCACCTCTATCTGCGGCCCGCAGCCCAAGGGCAGGGCGTCGGCGCCTGGGTGCTCGATCAGATCAAGTCGCAAGGCCTGCCCATCACGCTGGCCGCGCTGCGCGAGAGCCGCGCCAACGACTTCTATCGCCGCCACGGCTTCAAGGTGGTCGAGGAGCAGGATTTCGACATCGAATACCGCTGGGAGGCTGCTTGAGTCTTGCAGCGCTCCTCCAGGCCGGCGACCGCCGCGCACTCGCCAAGGCCATCACGCTGATCGAGTCCACCCGGGCCGATCACCGCGAGCAGGCCGACGCACTGCTGACCGGGCTGATGCCGGCCACCGGCAGCGCGCTGCGCCTGGGCATCTCCGGCGTGCCGGGCGTGGGCAAGAGCACCTTCATCGAAGCCTTTGGCATGTTCCTGCTGGAACGCGGCCACCGTGTGGCGGTGCTGACCGTGGACCCATCCAGCACCGTATCCGGCGGCGCCATCCTGGGCGACAAGACGCGCATGGAGCGGCTCTCCATGGACCTGCGCGCCTTCATCCGCCCCAGCCCCAGCAGCGGCACGCTCGGCGGCGTGGCCGAGAAGACGCGCGAGGCCATGCTCCTGTGCGAGGCCGCGGGCTATGACGTCGTCATCGTCGAGACCGTCGGTGTGGGCCAGAGCGAGACGGCGGTGGCTGGCATGACCGACCTCTACCTGCTGCTGCAGCTGCCCAATGCGGGCGACGACCTGCAGGCGATCAAGAAGGGCGTCATGGAGCTGGCCGACCTCGTCGTCATCAACAAGGCCGACCTGGACGACGTGGCCGCCACGCGCGCCCAGGCGCAGATCACATCCGCGCTGCGCCTGCTGCCCACGCATGCCCACGCCACGCAGCGCGTCATGAAGGTCAGCGCGCTGAAGGCCGATGGCATCGCGCCCGTGTGGGACGCGCTGACGGCGCTGCGCACGGCGAGTGAAGCCAGCGGTGCTTGGGCTGCCAAGCGCCGCGAGCAGTCGCTGGCCTGGATGTGGGCGCGCATCCAGTCGGGGCTGAAGCAGGCCTTCGTTGCGCATCCCGGCGTGAAGAGCCAAATCGATGCGACAACGGCGGCAGTTCGTGAAGGCCGCACGCCGGCATCCACCGCTGCGCGCCAGTTGCTGGCCACTTTTCGGAGCCCCACATGATCACCGGACTGCATCACATCAACCTGCGCGCGCCGGCCGAGCTGCTCGCCACACTGCGCGACTTCTACCGCGACGTGCTTGGCCTCGATCAAGGGCCGCGCCCCGACTTCGATACCCATGGCTACTGGCTCTATGCCAACGGCCATCCGGTGGTTCATCTGTCCACGCAGCGGGCGAACGAGGCGGTGCGCGGCCCCGTCAACCCGGCTGCGCCGACGACCTTCGACCACACGGCTTTCTACGGCACCGACCCCGTGGCAACAGCTGTCCATCTGCGCGCACTGGGCGTGCCCTTCCACGAGTCCCGCTCACCCGTGACCGGCCAGCACCAGTTCTTCTTCCAAGACCCCGCCGGCAACGGCGTGGAGATCAATTTCCCGTTTGAGGGCTGAAACCCATGCAAGACATCCTGCAAGCACTCGAAGCCAAGCGCGCCCGTGCGCGGCTCGGCGGTGGTGAGAAGCGCATTGCCGCCCAGCACGCCAAGGGCAAGCTGACCGCGCGCGAACGGCTGGAGCTGCTGTTCGACGAAGGCAGCTTCGAGGAATGGGACATGTTCGTCGAGCACCGCTGCGTGGACTTCGGCATGCAGGACAACAAGATCCCGGGCGACGGCGTCGTGACCGGCTACGGCATGATCAACGGCCGCCTGGCCTTTGCCTTCAGCCAGGACTTCACCGTCTTCGGCGGCGCGCTGTCCGAAGCCCATGCCGAGAAGATCTGCAAGGTGATGGACCAGGCCATGAAGGTCGGCGCCCCGGTCATCGGCCTGAACGACTCGGGAGGCGCGCGCATCCAGGAAGGCGTCGCATCGCTGGGCGGTTATGCCGACGTCTTCCAGCGCAACGTGATGGCCTCCGGCGTCGTGCCGCAGATCAGCATGATCATGGGCCCCTGTGCCGGTGGCGCCGTGTATTCCCCGGCGATGACCGACTTCATCTTCATGGTGAAGGACAGCTCATACATGTTCGTCACCGGCCCTGAGGTCGTGAAGACCGTGACGCACGAGGAAGTGACGGCCGAGGAACTGGGCGGCGCGACCACGCACAACAGCCGCAGCGGCGTGGCCGACCTGTCGTTCGAGAACGACGTGGAAGCGCTGCTGATGCTGCGCCGCTTCTTCAACTACCTGCCGCTGTCCAACCGCGAGAAGGCGCCTTGCCGCCCCAGTGGCGACCCCGCCAACCGGCTGGACCTGTCGCTGGACACGCTGGTGCCCGAGAACCCCAACAAGCCCTACGACATCAAGGAACTGATCCTCAAGGTCGTCGACGACGGCGACTTCTTCGAGCTGCAGCCCGACTACGCCAAGAACATCGTCACCGGCTTCGGCCGCATGGAAGGCCAGACGGTGGGCATCGTCGCCAACCAGCCGCTGGTGCTGGCCGGCTGCCTGGACATCAAGAGCAGCATCAAGGCCGCGCGCTTCGTGCGCTTCTGCGATGCCTTCAACATCCCCGTCATCACCTTCGTCGACGTCCCCGGCTTCATGCCCGGCACCTCGCAGGAGTACGGCGGCATCATCAAGCACGGCGCCAAGCTGCTCTACGCCTACGCCGAATGCACGGTGCCCAAGATCACCGTCATCACCCGCAAGGCCTACGGCGGCGCGTACGACGTGATGGCCTCCAAGCATCTGCGCGGCGACGTCAACTTCGCCTGGCCCAACGCCGAGATCGCGGTGATGGGCGCCAAGGGCGCGGTGGAGATCATCTTCCGCGAGGACAAGGGCGACCCGGCCAAGCTGGCCGCCCGCGAGGCCGAATACAAGGCCCGCTTCGCCAACCCCTTCATCGCCGGCAGCCGCGGCTTCATCGACGACGTCATCCAGCCGCACGAGACGCGCAAGCGCATCTGCCGCAGCCTGTCGATGCTGAAGGACAAGAAGCTGGAGAACCCGTGGCGCAAGCACGGGAACATTCCGCTGTGAAGCACGCCTGGTTTTTGGCGCTGGCGCTGTTGGCCTCGCACGCGCTGGCTGCGCAGCACAAGGACGCAGCCAGCGGCTGCGCGGTGTCGGCTCCGGCCTATCTGGCCAGTAGCGACTATGTGTTCAGCTACCAGGGTGCTTGCCGCGACGGCCTCGCCGAAGGCCAGGGCAAGGCCATCTGGACGCTGCGCAATTCGCCCCAGCATCGCGAGGAATGGGCAGGGCGTTTCAGCGCCGGTGTCTACCTGCCCGAGCCCTCGCAAGGCCTCAAGGCGCGCGCCCTGCGAGGTGACAACGTGCTGTTTGATCTTGGCCCCCTGCCCAAGCTGGAGGGCATGAGCCCGCGCCTGGCTGTGGAGGCCACCAGCGAGCTGGCCAAGTATCCCGACCCCTGCAAGCCCGACACCCTCTTCGTGCTGCAGGCCGACGGCCCGGCGTTGGTGTCGGACGACGTCGCCAAGCAGATGCTGCGCTCTGCGCTGGACAAGCTCAAGCTCCGCTGCGGCGACGACCGCCTGCGCGAGCGCGGCCGGCCTGGTGGCGAGCGCAGCCATGTGCGCATCCGGATGGCGCCGCAGGCTGATCTGGAGGTGGATCAATACGGCAACCCCAAGGGCATCGTGGCCGAGGCCTCGCTGCCGCTGGACGCGGGCAAGGATTTCACCCAGTACAGCAACAGCGCTGCCAGCCAGCAGCGCCAGCGCCAAGCGCGTGAAGAGAGGGACGCTCAGAAACAGGCCAATGCACAGCGCCTGCAGGCCTTTGCCAAGCCGCTGGGTGCGGGCATCTGGGTCGGCCTGAATGCGCTGGCGCAGAACCCCTTCCGCTACCAGGATCAGGTCGTGCTGACGGCCGTGAAGCTCAACGATGTGGTTGCGCCGACGCGTGCCCGCGTAACGGCTGTTGGCGGTGGCTACCAGAGCAGCTTTGCCCTGATCGAAGGCGAAGGGCTTGCCAAGTGGGAGCCCGGTGCCCGCGTCCTCGCCGTCAAGGTTCTGGGGCGCTTGCCCAACACCGATGCCGATCTGCCCGCCGGCTTGCATCTGCAGCTGGTGGGCCAGTTGACCTGTTCGCAGGGGGACTGCGGTGATCGCCTGTCCCTGCCCAACCCGCTGCGTGACGGCGAGGCGCTGCCATGAGCAAGGCCAGTTGCGCCGCCGAGGCGTTCAAGCTCACGGACATCCCCAACATCGGCAAGGCGATGGAAGCCGACCTGATCGGCCTGGGGCTGCCCACGCCCGCGCACGTGAAGGCCATGGACCCGTTCAAGACCTATGACCGCCTGCGCGACGCCCAGGGCCGGCTGCACGACCCCTGCGTGCTGGACACCTTCATGGCCGCCCACGATTTCATGAACGGCGGGCCTGCCCAGCCGTGGTGGAACTTCACCGAGCAGCGCAAGAAGCTGCTGGGCAAGACGAAATAACGAGGTACTGCATGTTCACCAAGATCCTCATTGCGAACCGCGGCGAGATTGCGTGCCGGGTTATCGCGACCGCCAAGAAGATGGGCATCGCCACCGTCGCCGTCTACTCAGAGGCCGACAAAGACGCGCGCCACGTGGAGCTGGCCGACGAAGCCGTGCTGCTCGGCCCGGCCCCGTCGCGCGAGAGCTATCTCGTCGCCGACAAGATCATTGCCGCCGCCAAAGACACGGGGGCGCAGGCCATCCACCCCGGCTACGGCTTCCTGTCCGAGAACGAGGAGTTCGCGCGCCGCGTCGAGGAGGAAGGCCTGGTCTTCATCGGCCCCAAGCACGGCTCCATCGCGGCGATGGGCGACAAGATCGCGTCCAAGAAGCTGGCCACGGCGGCGGGCGTCAACACCATCCCGGGCCACAACGAGCCCATCCTGTCGGCTGAAGAAGCCGTCGGCATCGCGGCCAAGATCGGCTACCCGGTCATGATCAAGGCCAGCGCTGGCGGTGGTGGCAAGGGCTTGCGTGTGGCCTTCAACGACAAGGAGGCCTTCGAAGGCTTCACGTCGTGCCGCAACGAGGCGCGAAACAGTTTTGGTGACGATCGCGTCTTCATCGAGAAGTTTGTCGAGGAGCCGCGCCACATCGAGATCCAGGTGCTGGGTGATTCACAGGGCAGCGTCGTCTACCTGTGGGAGCGCGAGTGCTCCATCCAGCGTCGCCACCAGAAGGTCATCGAGGAGGCGCCGTCGCCCTTCATCAGCGAGGCCACGCGCCGTGCGATGGGCGAGCAGGCGGTGGCGCTGGCCAAGGCGGTGAACTACCAGAGCGCCGGCACGGTGGAGTTCGTCGTCGGCAAGGACCAGAGCTTCTACTTCCTGGAGATGAACACGCGGCTGCAGGTGGAGCACCCGGTCACCGAATGCATCACGGGACTGGACCTGGTGGAGCAGATGATCCGCGTTGCTGCCGGCGAGCCGTTGACCTTCACGCAAGCCGAGATCAAGCGCGAGGGCTGGGCCATCGAGTGCCGCATCAACGCGGAAGACCCGTTCCGTAACTTTCTGCCCAGTACCGGCCGCCTGGTGCGCTACCAGCCGCCCGAAACGACGATGGCGCAGGCCGAGCCGCAGCGCTTCGGCGTGCGCGTGGACACCGGCGTCTACGAGGGCGGCGAGATCCCGATGTTCTACGACTCGATGATCGCCAAGCTCATCGTGCACGGCCGTGACCGGGCCGACGCCATCGCCAAGATGCGCGAAGCGCTGAACGGCTTCGTCATCCGCGGCGTGTCCAGCAACATCCCCTTCCAGGCCGCGCTGCTCGGGCATGCGGACTTCGCCACCGGCAACTTCAACACCGGCTTCATCGCCCAGCATTACGCCGGCGGCTTCAGGGCCGAGGACGTGCCGCACGACGACCCGCTCTTCCTGGTGGCGCTCGCCGGCTTCATCCGCCGCAAGGCGCGCGAGCGCGAGGCCGGCATCAGCGGGCAACTGCGCGGCCACGAGGTGCAGATCGAGCACGACTACGTGGCTGTCGTGAACCTGGGGGGTGGCCGCAGCGAGCGCCACGCGCTGCACATCAGCGAGTTCGCTGGTGCGTTGGGCGAGGCGCGCGTGCAGGTGGGCGACAAGGATTACCGCATCGTCTCCAGCTCGCGGCTGAACGACGTGCGCATCAGCGGCACCGTCAACGGCCTGGCCTTCACCGCCCAGGCCGAGCGCGGCACGGCCAAGAACCCGCTGGCCTACCGCATCCAGCACGGTGGCCGCTCCGTCGAGCTGACCGTGCTGAGCCCGCGTGCGGCCGAACTGCAGGCGCTGATGCCCTACAAGGCGCCACCAGACACGTCCAAGTTCCTGCTGTCGCCAATGCCGGGCCTGCTCGTGCACCTGGCCGCCCAGGTGGGCCAGACCGTGCAGGCGGGCGAGAGGCTCGCGGTCATCGAGGCGATGAAGATGGAGAACATCCTGACTGCCGTGCAGGATGTGCAGGTTGCCGAGATCCTGGCCAAGCCGGGCGAAAGCCTGTCGGTGGACCAGCCCATCCTGCGCTTTGCCTGATTCCGTCGCCATCGTCGGCGCGGGCGTGGCCGGCGCAGCGGCGGCCATCCGCCTGGCGGAGCGCGGTGTCGCCGTCGACCTGTACGAGGCCGTGCCCGAGCCGCAGCCCATTGGCGCCGGCCTGCTGCTGCAGCCTACGGGTCAGCGCGTGCTGGCGGCGATGGGCCTGCTGGACGAAGCGCTGGCGCTGGGCACACGCGTGGACCGGCTGTTCGGGGACACGCCCGCGGGCCGTGCGGTGCTGGACATGAGCTACCGGCGCTTTCATCCCGAGGCTTGCGGCCTGGGCATCCAGCGGGGCGCGTTGATGGGCATGTTGTGGCGGCGCGTGCGCGAACTCGGCGTCCGCTGGCATTGCGGTGTTGCGGCCGAGGGCTTCGAGCAGGATGAGGCCGGCGTCACGCTGCGCATGTCCGGCGGCGCCACGGCTCGGCATGCCGCGCTGATCCTCGCCAACGGCAGCTTCTCCAGGCTGCGCGAGGGCATGAAGGTCCAGCAGCATGCGCGCCCCTTTCCCTGGGGCGCCGTGTGGACCGTGCTGCCGGCGCCGCCGGGCTTTCCGCAGATCGAGCTGCGCCAGCGCTTCCGCTCGGCCTCGCAGATGCTGGGCCTGATGCCGGTTGGCAAGGCGCATGCCGACGACGGCGAGCGCGGCATCAATCTGTTCTGGAGCCTGCCGGTGGCTGAGCTCGAAGGCTGGCAGCAGCGCCTCGGGCTGGACAAGCTCAAGCAGCAGATGACCACGCTCTTTCCCGACGTCGCGCCGCTGCTCGACGGCCTGCGCGACTCGGCCCAATTGCGCGAGGCCCGCTACGCCGACGTCCACATGGCGCGCTGGCACGATGGCCGCGTGCTGGCCATCGGTGACTGTGCCCACGGCATGAGCCCGCAGCTGGGGCAGGGAGCCAACATGGCGCTGATCGACGCGCATGAACTCTCGGCCGAAGTCGGCGGTAGCTGGCCCGGCGTGTTCGAGCGCTACAGCCGGCGCCGCCGTGCCCACCTGCGCTTCTACGGCCAGGCCAGCAAGGGCCTCACGCCGATGTTCCAGTCTCACGCCGTCGTCGCGCCCTGGCTGCGCGACCGCTTCTTCGGCTGGGGTGGGCGGCTGCCCTACATCCATCAACAATCCATCGCCACGCTGGCCGGCGTCAAGACTGGCTGGCTGTGGGGGCGGCTCAAACTCTGATGACCCTCATGAGCAACACCACGCGACCCTTCAAAGTCCTCGGCCTGCAGCAGATCGCCATCGGCGGCCTCGACAAGTCCAAGCTGCGCCACCTGTGGGTGGACCTGCTGGGCGTGCCGGTGACCGGCAACTTCCGCAGCGAGCGCGAGAACGTCGACGAGGACATCTGCACGCTGGGGCAGGGCGCCCACGCGGTGGAGGTGGACCTGATGCAGCCGCTGGACCCCGAGAAGAAGCCGGCCGTGCATGCCACGCCGCTGAACCACGTCGGCCTGTGGGTGGACGACCTGCCGGCGGCCGTGCAGTGGCTGGAGGCTCAGGGCCTGCGTTTCGCGCCGGGCGGCATCCGCCGTGGCGCGGCGGGCCATGACATCTGCTTCGTGCACCCCAAGGGCAACGACCAGTTCCCGTTCGGCGGTGAGGGCGTGCTGATCGAACTCGTGCAGGCACCGCCCGAGGTCATCGCGGCGCTGAACTGAGTCTGCCGTCGAGGCCGTAGCGGCGCTGCAGCGCCGTGAGCGCGGCCTGCTCGTCGCGCAGGAAGCGATTGAACTGGCTGACCAGCCCGGCGTGGCGGATGCTCGAGAGGCGGTAGTGAGGGTTGTAGGCCGTTGGCGCCAGCACCCGGGAGGGTTCGAGGGCCGCGGGCTGGCCCAGTTGCTCGAGCTGGTAGAGCGCCACCGGCAGCGCAACCTGCACCCCATCGACGCGGCCGGCCAGAGCCATGCGGATCAGGCGTGACGGGTCGCCGGCTTCGGTCACGCGCAGGCTGCCGTCCTGGATTTGCGGCAGAAAGCGCTTGGGTGTGAAGCCGCGCACGATGCCCAGATTGCGCACCGGTTCGTCACGTTTGCCGGCCGGCACCATGACGACATCCTGGAAGGGCACGGCCGGCTCGGAATAAGCCAGTGGCAGGCCGCGCTTGGCCTCGGTCTCCCAGCTTGGGTTGTCGGGAAAGACGCCATCAAGCCGGCCGGCGACATGCTCGGCGGTCAGCCGCTTGGTGGGCAGGGGGATGTAGTCGAAGCGGTGTCCGTGGCGGCGGGCAAACAGGTCCAGCATCTCGCGCACATAGCCTCGGTATTCGCCATTGCCCGCCGTGCGCATGATGGGGGCGTAATCGACATCCTCGACGCCGATGACGAAATGGTCGGCTCGAGCGAGGCTGGCGGCCAGCAGCGGCAGCGCCGCGAGGCAGGTGAAGAAGCTGGCCTGGAGTCGTCGCATGAAGCCTGTGGGTCTGCGGAGGCCCGGCATCCTCGCACAGGCCTGGGCGCGGCAAGCCGAGCTTGCCTGCCGGCGAAGCGGTTCGCAGGCTGCGAAGCGGCGATTCCCGAATCACCGCTTCTGCGCCGTCGTACTCGCCCGTAACCTGCGTGCAGCAAAACTTGCATGTGTCGCGCTGGGCTGACCGGCCCGTGGCACACCGGGAGGCGAGGGGGCCACAAGCCGTTTCGCGGGTTCGGTGCAAGGCTTTGCCCAGCACGGGCCAGAATGCGCGGCTTCTCCATGCCACTGCTGCCGCTGCCGCCGATGCGCCTCCCCACCGCCCTGCTTGCCCTGCTGCTGCCCACCTTGGCGCAGGCCTGGGGCAACCACACACCCATGTGCTACCGCGCCTTCGAGCGCATGCCCGAGGTTGCGAGCGCCGCGCCGGTGAAGGCCGAGCCGCTGGTCGACTTCCTGCGCGAACAGGAGGTTGCCATCGCGCGTGCTCTCGACGCGCAAGAGGCCTGGGCCCGTGAGCATCTGAAGAACCACGCACCCCGCCCGGATTTGCTGCGCTTCGTGCCCGACGCCAAACGCAGCGACGCCGACCGCCGCACCGCTTTCCTGCGCGCGCTGCGCCTCTCGCCGCAATCCAAGCTGGCGCTGTATCTGCAGGTGGACCCGCGCGATGCGGAATCGACGCGGCCGCCCATCGAAGCCGCCCTCGTCACCGCTGTGAAGCCCGGCGCGGGTGCCACGCAGCGCTTCGTGGCGCTGCAGCCCGGCGAGGCTGTTGCGCCGCTGGCCGTGCTGGCCTCGGCCTGCGACGAACCCGACTACGGCCACGACCTCAACCTGTTCGACGACAACCCCGGCCGCCCGACGCCGGGCTACGGCTTCGGCAAGCAGCCCTTCGGCAACGCGGCAGTCGCCATCGGCTCGCAGGCGCCTTTCCATATGGGCTTCTTCCACCAGGGTGGCGTCTTCAACACGCTGGCGCCGAGCTTCGCCCGCACCTTCGCCGAACTGCGGGTGCAGCAGTATTCCGGCCTCGCCGTGCTGGCCTGGCAGACCGGCCATGCTTACTGGGGCTGGCGCTTCGCCGGCCTGGCCTTGCACCATGTCGAGGACCTGACCCAGCCCTATCACGCCAGTGCCGCACCGGGCGCGACGCTGGGCCACATGATGTGGGTCAACCTCAAGGCCCAGCTCGGCGCGCCGGCTGACCGGCAAGGCCTGGTCGTGCTGCAGGGCAATCGCCATTTCGTGCTGGAGCAGTTCCAGACGCGCTGGATCATCGACAACGCGCGCCAGCGCCGCGATGGGCCGCTGGAACTGGCTTTGCGTGACGCCGCCCGCGACGCGCGCTACCCGGCCTGGAGCGCCAGCTATGTGCGCGAAGTCGTCGCGGCCGAGGCCTTCCAGGCCGGCCCGACGACAGACGCGGCCGTCGTTGTCGGCGCGCCGGCGAAATTCGTCACTGACCCCAATTTCGACTTCGCCGCCAACGAGGCCCAGCTCGGCCCCGAGCTCGCGCGCGACTTGCAGGGCCAGCGCGACGGCCTGCATCAGACCATCGCCGAGCTGCTGGGCCACTTCGGCGCCCATAGCCGCAATGCCTTGCGCGGGATGCTGAAACAGGCGGGCCAAGCGGCGCGTTGAATTTCGTCATTGGCGAAGCGGGCGTCGCTTTTTGGCGCAGAATTGGCTTCTTCACGAAGGCTATGCTGGAGTCAAACGACCATGCGCCACGACCTCACCACCCTCAATCTCGTGCTGGCCATCGAGCAAACGCGCTCGATCACCCGCGGTGCGGCCCAGGAACATCTGGCCCTGGCTGCGGCGAGCAAGCGCCTGTCTGACCTGGAAAGCCGCCTCGGCGTGCAGCTCTTCGAGCGGCGCGCACGCGGTGTCGAACCGACCGAGGCGGGGCGGGCGCTGGTGCGCCACATCCGCTCGCTGCATGCGTCCCTCTACGCCCTCGAAACCGAGGTCATGGAGTTTTCGCGCGGCATCAAGGGCCATCTGCGCATCGCCGCCAACAGCAGCGCCATCACCGAGGCGCTGCCGCCCCATCTGGTGGGCTTCTCGCAAGCGCACTCGCAGATTCGCATCAGCCTGGAAGACTTGACCAGCGCCGAGGCCCAGGCCGCGGTAGCGGAAGGGCGCGCGGACATCGGCGTGTTCTCGCCGCCGCTGCTGGACAACCGCCTGCAGACCTGGACCTTTGCCCACGGCCGTTTGGCGGCGCTGGTGCCTTTGAAGCATCCGTTGGCCCAGCGCGAGGAAGTGAATTTCGACGATTTGCTGGCCTATGACCTCATCGGCCTGCATGCCGGCGCCAGCGCCCAGGAGCTGATGCGCGAACAGGCCGCGGCGCGCGGCAAGACGCTGAACGCTCGCTGGCAGGTGCGTGGCTTCGACGCCATCGCCCAGCTCGTCGAGGCGGGCCTGGGCGTGGCCGTGCTGCCCGAGCAGCCGGCCGAGCGCTTCACGCGCGTCTTCGGCGTGCGATGCCTGCGCCTTGAAGAGCCCTGGGCCGAGCGCGAATATGTACTGGGCGTGTTGCGCCAGCAGCGGCTGCCGACGGTCGTGCAGCGCTTTGTCGACACGCTGATTCCCCGAGACAAGCAATGACCTCACGCACTCTTTACGACAAGCTCTGGGATGAGCATGTCGTGCACTCCGAGCCGGATGGCACGGCGCTGCTCTACATCGACCGCCACCTCGTTCATGAGGTGACCAGTCCGCAGGCCTTCGAAGGCCTGGACCTGGCCAGCCGCAAGGTCTGGCGCTTGAGCGCGAACCTGGCCGTCAGCGACCACAACGTGCCGACGACGGACCGCAGCCAAGGCATTTCGGACCCGATCTCCAAGCTGCAAGTCGACACGCTGGACGCCAACTGCGACCGCGTCGGCATCACGCAGTTCAAGATGAACGACAAGCGCCAGGGCATCGTGCACGTCATCGGTCCGGAGCAGGGCGCCACGCTGCCCGGCATGACCGTCGTCTGCGGTGACAGCCACACCTCCACGCATGGCGCCTTTGGCGCGCTGGCCCATGGCATCGGTACCAGCGAGGTCGAGCATGTGCTGGCCACGCAGACCCTGTCCGCCAAGAAGGCCAAGAACCTGCTGGTCAAGGTCGAAGGCCAATGCCCCAAGGGCGTCGGCGCCAAGGACATCGTGCTGGCCATCATCGGCAAGATCGGCACGGCCGGCGGCAACGGTTCCACCATCGAATTCGCCGGCTCGGCCATCCGCGCGCTGAGCATGGAAGGCCGCATGACGGTCTGCAACATGGCCATCGAAGCCGGCGCCCGCGCTGGCCTGATCGGCGTGGACGACACGACCATTGCCTACGTCAAGGGCCGCCCCTTCTCGCCGCAGGGCGTGGAGTGGGACCAGGCCGTCGCCTACTGGCGCACGCTGCACACCGATGCCGGCGCGCATTTCGACAAGGTCGTCGAGCTGGACGCCGCGCAGATCCGCCCGCAAGTCAGCTGGGGCACCTCGCCCGAGATGGTGCTGGCTATTGACGAGCGCGTGCCCGACCCCGACAAGGAAAAGGACGCCGTCAAGCGCGGTGCCATCGAGCGCGCGCTGACCTACATGGCGCTGGAGCCCAACAAGGCCATCAGCGACATCCACGTCGACAAGGTCTTCATCGGCTCGTGCACCAACAGCCGCATCGAGGACATGCGCGAGGCCGCGGCCGTCGTGCGCCGCGTGGGTGGTCGACTGGCCAAGAACATCAAGCTGGCCCTGGTCGTGCCGGGCTCCGGTCTCGTCAAGGCGCAAGCCGAAGCCGAAGGCCTCGACCAGGTCTTCAAGGCTGCTGGCTTTGAGTGGCGCGAGCCGGGGTGCTCCATGTGCCTGGCGATGAACGCCGACCGGCTGGAGCCGGGTGAGCGCTGCGCATCCACCAGCAACCGCAACTTCGAAGGCCGCCAGGGCGCGGGTGGTCGTACCCATCTCGTCAGCCCGGCCATGGCTGCTGCAGCCGCGATGACCGGCCATTTCGTCGACGTTCGCACCCTGAGCTGACCATGGACAAGTTCACCATCCACAAGGGTCTCGTCGCGCCCATGGACCGCGACAACGTCGACACCGACGCGATCATTCCCAAGCAGTTCCTGAAGTCGATCAAGCGCAGCGGCTTCGGCCCCAACCTGTTCGATGAATGGCGCTACCTGGACCACGGCGAGCCTGGCCAGGACCCGGCCAGCCGCAAGCCCAACCCTGATTTCGTGCTGAACCAGCCGCGTTACAACGGTGCCAGCGTGTTGATCGCGCGCAGCAACTTCGGCTGCGGTTCCAGCCGCGAGCACGCACCCTGGGCGCTGCAGCAGTACGGCTTCCGCGCCATCCTGGCGCCGAGCTTCGCGGACATCTTCTTCAACAACTGCTTCAAGAACGGCCTGCTGCCCATCGTGCTGCCGGAGAGCGCCATTGCGCGCCTGTTCGACGAGGTCTACGCCTTCCCGGGCTATCAGTTGGTCGTCGACCTGCCGCGCCAGGTGGTGGTGAAGCCCGATGGCGCCGAACTGCCCTTCGACATCGAGCCCTTCCGCAAGGAATGCCTGGTGGGCGGCCTCGACGAGATTGGCCTGACGCTGCAGCACACCGACAAGATCCGCGCCTATGAAGCTGCCCGCATTGCGGCGAAGCCCTGGCTCAACAATCGAGTGATTTGAAGATGAAGAAGATTGCAGTCCTGCCGGGCGACGGTATTGGCCCGGAAATCATGGCCGAGGCCGTCAAGGTGCTGAAGGCACTGGACCTGCCTTTGCAACTTGAATGGGCCGATGTTGGCGGCAAGGCCTACGAGACCAGCGGCCACCCGCTGCCCCCCGCCACGCTGAAGCTGGCGCAGGAAGCCGACGCCGTGCTGTTCGGCGCCGTGGGCGACTGGAAGTACGACAAGCTGGAGCGCTCGTTGCGCCCCGAGCAGGCCATCCTCGGCCTGCGCAAGGCGCTGGGCCTGTTCGCCAACTTCCGCCCGGCCATCTGCTACGAGCAGCTGACGCACGCCTCGTCGCTGAAGCCGGAACTCGTGGCCGGCCTCGACATCCTGCTGATCCGCGAACTGACCGGCGACATCTACTTCGGCCAGCCGCGCGGCCGCCGCACGGCCGTGGACGGCCACTTCCCCGGTACCGACGAAGCCTTCGACACGATGCGCTACTCGCGCCCCGAGATCGAGCGCATCGCCCACGTCGCCTTCCAGGCGGCTCGCAAGCGCAACAAGCGCCTCACGAGCGTCGACAAGGCCAACGTGCTGGAGACCTCGCAGTTCTGGAAGGACATCGTCATCGAAGTCCACGCCCAGTACCCCGACGTCGAGCTGGACCACATGTACGTAGACAACGCCGCCATGCAGCTCGTCAAGGCGCCCAAGAAGTTCGACGTCGTCGTGACCGGCAACATGTTCGGCGACATCCTCTCGGATGAGGCCGCGATGCTGACTGGCTCCATCGGCATGCTGCCGTCCGCCTCGTTGGATGCCAACAACAAGGGCCTCTACGAACCCAGCCACGGCAGCGCGCCGGACATCGCGGGCAAGGGAATTGCCAACCCTCTGGCTACAATCCTCTCCGCTGCCATGATGCTCAAGTTCTCCCTCAACCAAGCCGACGCTGCCGCTCGTATCGAGATGGCCGTGCAGTCGGTGCTGGCCCAGGGCTTGCGCACCGCCGACATCTGGTCTGAAGGCACCTCGAAGGTTTCCACCATCGAGATGGGCGACGCTGTCGTCAAAGCCATTACGACCACGAAAACCATCAAGAGCTAACGCTCCGTCTCGTCTCGCCCCTCCAAACCCGGCGAACGAGCCGGGGCCCAAAGTGGATGGGGTTTGGTGAAGCAAAGGAATGATGATGACGACCTTGGTAGGCCTCGTAGGCTGGCGCGGCATGGTGGGCTCGGTGCTCATGGAGCGCATGACCACTGAACGCGATTTCGACCTGATCGAGCCGCTGTTCTTCTCGACCTCCAACGCCGGCGGCGATGCCCCGGCCCAGGCCAAGAACGAGAAGGCGCTGCAAAACGCCTTCGACATCGAACAGCTCAAGCGCTGCGACATCATCATCACCGCCCAGGGCGGCGACTACACGACCGAGGTCTACCCCAAGCTGCGCGCCGCAGGCTGGAACGGCCACTGGATCGACGCGGCCTCCACGCTGCGCATGGCCGATGACGCCGTCATCGTCCTGGACCCCGTCAACCGCCCGGTCATCGACCAGGCGCTGAGCAACGGCGGCAAGAACTGGATCGGCGGCAACTGCACCGTCAGCTGCATGCTGATGGGCGTGGGTGCGCTGTACAAGGCCGGCCTCGTCGAGTGGATGTCCACGCAGACCTACCAGGCTGCCTCCGGCGGTGGCGCCCAGCATATGCGCGAACTGCTGACGCAGTACGGCACGCTGAACGCAGCCGTCAAGCCGCTGCTGGACGACCCCAAGAGCGCCATCCTCGAGATCGACCGCCAGGTCATCGCCAAGCAGCGTTCGCTGAGCGCTGAAGAAACCGCCAACTTCGGCGTACCGCTGGGCGGCTCCTTGATCCCCTGGATCGACAAGGACCTCGGCAACGGCATGTCCAAGGAAGAGTGGAAGGGCATGGCCGAGACGAACAAGATCCTCGGCTCGGGCTCCATCCCGGTCGACGGCTTTTGCGTTCGCGTCGGCGCCATGCGCTGCCACAGCCAGGCCCTGACCTTCAAGCTGAAGAAGGACGTGCCGCTGGCCGACATCGAGGCCATGATCCGCGCCGACAACGAGTGGGTGAAGTACGTGCCCAACACGCGCGAAGACACGCTGCGCGACCTGACGCCGGTGGCCGTCACCGGCACGATGACCATCCCTGTTGGCCGCGTACGCAAGCTAGCCATGGGCCCCGAGTACCTGGGTGCCTTCACCATTGGTGATCAGCTGCTGTGGGGTGCGGCCGAACCGCTGCGTCGCATGCTGCGAATCCTGCTCGAGCGTTGACCCGCTTACACGCACTTACTCGTTGACCTAGGGTTCACCCGGGCGTCGATATTGGAGCGAAGCGACACATCAGGTACCCCTTGAGCATTTCCGCGTATATGCTTGATGCCGTTGTGTTTTTGATTCCAGACTCGACACAGGCCAGACCGTGCAGACTAGGTTCATGCAGTGCGTGCTGAAGATCGAGACAGGCGGGGCCCTCAACAGCCCCGCCTTGTTGCTTTGGGGAATGCCTTGAAAGACCACATTCGCGACGCATTCGAGGGAGTTCGACCCATGGGCTTTGCTCGCCATCACCTCGCGCTCGCCGCCGCCCTGTTTGTAGCCGGCAGCGGCGCACACGCTTTGGGCTTGGGCAAGCTGAGCGTGCAGTCGGCCCTCGGCGAGACCATGCGTGCTGAAATCGACGTCACCAGCCTGACGCCGGAAGAAGCTTCCACGCTCAAGGTGCGTGTTGCACCACCCGAGTCCTACCGCACCAGCGGCGTCGAATACAACCAGGTGCTGACCTCGGCCCAGGTTCAGGTCGTGCGCAACAACGGTCGCACCGTGCTGCGCGTCAGCAGTGAACGCTCCGTGCAGGAGCCGTTCGTCGATGTCATCCTCGAGCTGACCTGGTCCAGCGGCCGCCTGGTGCGCGAATACACGCTGCTGTTCGACCCGCCCGGCCTGTCCAGGCCCGCTCCCGTCATCACCGCGCCGCCGGCCATCGCCGCCGCGCCGGCCACCGCGGCTTCCAGCGAAGCCGTGCCCGCACCGGCACCCGCCGTGACGACGGCACTGCCGCGCAACGGCTCTGCCTCCGCGCCGGTTGCCGTGGCTCGCCCGCCTGTGCCGGCACCTGCCCCGGTGCGCCCGGCCGTCACCGGGTCCTCCGAGTACGCGGTGCGCCCGGGTGACTCGCTTTCCAAGGTTGCAGCCCGCACCCAGGTGAGCGGCATCTCGCTGGACCAGATGCTGGTCGGCCTGTTCCGCAACAACCCCGACGCCTTCATCGACGGCAACATGAACCGGCTCAAGGCCGGCTCCGTGCTGCAGGTGCCGGGCAGCGAAGCGCTGGCCTCCGTTTCCAACGGCGAGGCGCGTCAACTCATCCTGGCCCAGAGTGCTGACTTCTCGGCCTACCGCCAGCGCCTCGCTTCCGCCGCACCGACGCTGCAGAACACCGAGAGCGAGCGCCAGTCCAAGGGCCAGGTGCAGGCCGCTGTCGAAGACCGCAAGCCTGCCGCCGCGCCAACGCCCGACAAGCTGACGCTCAGCAAGGCCGGTGGCGCTGCCGCTAGCGCTGCCGAGACCAAGCTGTCCAAGGAAACCGAGAAGAAGGACGCCGCCGCCCGCGTGGCCGAGCTGACCCGCAATGTCGAGGAGCTGAAGAAGCTGTCGAGCGCGGCCAAGCCGGCTGCGACCGTGGCCTCTGCGGCGCCCGCGCCCGCGCCTGCCACGCCGGCACCGGTGCTGCCCGCTCCCGCGCCGGTTGTCGCCGCTGTCGAGGCGGCCTCGGCTGCCGCTTCCGCGCCGGTCGTTGCCGCGGCAAGTGCCGCTGCATCCAAGCCTGCGGCCCGCGCCAGCGCGCCCCTGGCCCCGCCGCCGGTGGCCGAACCACCCGGTTTCATCGAGCAGTTGCTCGACAGCCCGATCGTGCTGCCGCTGGCAGGCGTGCTCGTCGCCGTGCTGGGCGGACTGGGCCTTTACCGCCTGCGTTCGCGTCGCCCGGCCAATGCGGCCGAGACGGGTTTCCACGAAAGCCGTCTGCAGCCCGATTCGTTCTTTGGTGGCACCGGTGGCCAGCGCGTCGACACGCGTGACGCTCAGAACAGTGGCCAGTCGTCGATGAGCTACTCGCTGAGTCAGCTCGACGCGATCGGCGACGTCGATCCGGTCGCCGAGGCCGACGTCTACCTGGCCTACGGCCGCGACCTGCAGGCCGAGGAAATCCTCAAGGAAGCCCTGCGCGCCAACCCGACGCGCCTGGCCATTCGCCTGAAGCTGCTGGAGGTCTACGCCAAGCGCCGCGACACCAAGGGCTTCGAGCAACTTGCCGTGCAGCTCTATGCCGAGACCAAGGGCTCCGGCGAGGACTGGGCCAAGGCGCAAGAGCTGGGCCGTGGCATCGACCCGGACAACCCCCTCTACCAGCCTGGCGGCGCACCCGCCCACGTCGAGGATGGCCCGGAACTGCGTCCCGAGCCGATGAACGCCAGCACGCTGCCGCAGACGGCGCTGCCCCCAGGCGCCGCTGCAGCCGCCGCGGCGGCTCATATGGCGACGGATGCGATGCGCGGTGGCCCGGACACAGGCCCGGTGAGTGGCTTCGACCTGGCGCTGGACCTCGACCTCGACGCCCCCGAACCGGTTTCGCCGCACGCGATGGCCGCGACCCAGGCCATGCCTGCCTCGGTGGAGCAGGCGCCGCTGACGATGGATTTCGACATCTCCGCCCGTGGCACGCGCACCGCGCCGCCCGCGCCTGATCTGAACTTCGACCTCAGCGGCATGGGTGGCCTGCCGGTCAGTGCATCGCCTGCTGCGCCGGCGTCCGCCTCCACCGATCTGGACTTCGACCTGGGCGAACCCACCCAACCCGGCGAGACCGACCCCGACCATCTGTCCCAGGCCCTCGATGCGCTGGGCGATGACGACGGCGACCCGCTGCTGCGCCAGCTCGAACTGGCCGACGAGTTCCGCCAGATCGGCGACACCGAAGGTGCCCGCGAGGTGCTGCAGGAGCTGATCCAGCGCGCCAGCGGCTCGCTGCGTGACCGGGCTCAGGCGATGCTGAACGACCTCCGGTAAGCGCAACCGCGATACTTCGACGCCCGGCCTGGCCGGGCGTTTTCTTTGGAGCTTATGAGAGTCGCTTTAGGAGTCAGCTACCGAGGCGGCGGCTACAACGGCTGGCAGAGCCAGCCCGATGGCCGCACGGTGCAGGACGCCCTCGAAAAAGGCCTGTCCGCCTTCGCGGCACAGCCCATCCGCACGATCTGCGCCGGCCGCACGGATGCCGGTGTGCATGGCATCAACCAGGTCATCCATTTCGACACCGAGGTGGAGCGCGAGCTGTTCTCCTGGGTTCGCGGTAGCAACCGTTACCTCCCGCCCGACATCGCCATCCAATGGTGCCGCTTTCCGGGCGATACCTTCCACGCCCGCAACTCGGCACGTGGCCGGCGCTATGCCTATCTGCTGTTGGAGTCGGCCGTGCGGCCCGCCATCGAGTCCGGCCAATGCGGCTGGGTGTTCCGTCCGCTCGATCAAGTCTTGCTGGAAGCTGCCGCTGAACGCTTGATTGGCGAGCATGACTTCTCGTCCTTCCGCTCGTCCGAATGCCAGGCCGCGTCACCGGTGAAGACCTTGCGCGAGATCCGCGTGCAGCGCCGTGGCGCCTACTGGCGCTTCGAATTCGAGGCCAGCGCCTTCCTGCACCACATGGTGCGCAACCTGATGGGCTGCCTGCTGGCGGTGGGCAACGGCACGCGCTCGGCGGACTGGGTGTCCGACGTGCTCGCCGCACGCGACCGCAAGGTGGCCGCGCCGACCTTCGCCCCCGACGGCCTCTATTTCCTCGGCCCGACCTACGATGCCGAACTCGACATCCCGCGCGAGGTCGCGGCACTGAACTGGCTCCCATGACTCGAATCAAGATCTGTGGCCTGACGCGCGAGGCCGATGTAGAAGCGGCGATTGCGGCCGGCGCCGACGCCATCGGCTTTGTCTTCTACGCCAAGAGCCCGCGCGCCGTGACGCCGGAGCGGGCGAGGGCGCTTGCCAAGCTGCTGCCGCCGTTCGTGACGCCGGTGGGGCTCTTCGTCAACGCGACGGACGCCGAGCTGCAGGCGGGGTTCGATGCGCTGCCCAACATGCTCGTCCAGTTCCACGGCGATGAGACGCCCGCCGACTGCGACCGCGTGCGCCGGCCTTATCTGCGCGCCGCGCGCATGGCGCCCGGGGTCGATTTGCTAAACTTCGCCGCTCAATTTCCCAACGCCCAGGCCATCCTGCTCGACGCCCACGTCGACGGTTATGGCGGTGGCGGCAAGGTCTTCGATTGGTCACTCATTCCACCAAGCGCTGCCTCTCACCTCGTTTTGTCTGGTGGGTTGAATGCAGCAAACGTCGGCGATGGCATCGCCCGGGTACGGCCTTGGGCCGTTGATGTGAGTTCCGGCGTCGAGGTGTCCAAGGGCATCAAGAGCGCCGACCTGATCCACGAGTTCTGCCGCGCTGTTCGTCTCGCTGACGGCCGCGCCGATGCCGAACTGACCTGATAGGGAAGACCATGTTCCAGTACGACCAGCCCGATGCAACCGGGCATTTCCGCCACGCGGGTACGCCTACCTTTGGTGGCAGCTTCGTCTCCGAGACCCTCGTCCACGCGCTCGACCAGCTCAAGGACGCCTACGCCCACTACCGCAACGACGCCGAATTCGTTGCCGAGTACCAGCGTGAGCTCAAGCACTTCGTCGGCCGTCCCAGCCCGATCTATCACGCCGAGCGCCTGAGCCGCGAGCTGGGCGGTGCACAGATCTACCTGAAGCGCGAGGACCTCAACCACACCGGTGCGCACAAGATCAACAACGTCATCGGCCAGGCGCTGCTGGCCAAGCGCATGGGCAAGCCGCGTGTCATCGCCGAAACCGGCGCCGGCCAGCACGGCGTGGCCACGGCCACCATCTGCGCGCGCTACGGCCTGGAGTGCGTCGTCTACATGGGCAGCGAGGACGTCAAGCGCCAGTCGCCCAACGTCTATCGCATGAAGCTGCTTGGCGCGACGGTCGTGCCCGTCGATTCCGGCAGCAAGACCTTGAAGGACGCGCTGAACGAGGCCATGCGCGACTGGGTGACGAACGTCGAGAACACCTTCTACATCATCGGCACCGTGGCCGGCCCGCACCCTTATCCAATGATGGTGCGCGACTTCCAACGCGTCATCGGCCTGGAGTGCCTGGAGCAGATGCCCGAACTGGCCGGCCGCCAGCCGGACGCCGTCATCGCCTGCGTGGGCGGTGGGTCGAACGCCATCGGCATCTTCCACCCCTACATCCCGCACGAGAACGTGCGCCTCATCGGCGTCGAGGCCGAAGGGCAGGGCGTGGCCAGCGGCAAGCATGCCGCGACGCTGACCGCCGGTAGCCCTGGCGTGCTGCACGGCAACCGCACCTACCTGCTGCAGGACGCGGACGGGCAGATCATCGAGACGCACTCCATCTCCGCCGGCCTGGACTACCCCGGCGTCGGCCCCGAGCACGCCCACCTGAAGGACATCGGCCGCGCCGAGTACGTTGGCGTCACCGATGCCGAGGCATTGGCGGCCTTTCACCGGCTGTGCCTGACGGAAGGCATCATCCCGGCGCTCGAATCCAGCCATGCCGTCGCGCACGTGATCAAGCTGGCACCGACGCTGGGTAAGGACAAGGTGCTGCTGATCAACCTCAGCGGCCGGGGCGACAAGGACATCGGCACCGTCGCCGACCTGTCCGGCGCTTCGTACTTCGACCGCCCCTCGCAGGCCGGTGAAAAGGTGAAGGGGGGCGCGCAATGAGCCGCATCAAGACCACTTTCGACCAGCTCAAGGCCGACGGCCGCAAGGCGCTTATCCCCTTCGTCACCGCCGGTGACCCGTACCCGACCGCCACCGTCGACCTGCTGCTGGCCATGGCCGAGGCCGGCGCCGACGTCATCGAGCTGGGCGTGCCTTTCTCGGACCCCATGGCCGACGGCCCCGTCATCCAGCGCGCCGGTGAACGCGCCCTGAAGCATGGCATCGGCCTGCGCAAGGTACTGGCCTACGTGCGCGAGTTCCGCACCCGCAACAACAAGACGCCGCTGGTGCTGATGGGCTACGCCAACCCGGTCGAGCGCTACGGCTTGGACGCCTTCGTGGCGGACGCCAAGGACGCCGGTGTCGACGGCATCCTCATCGTCGACTACCCGCCCGAGGAGTGCGAAGAGTTCGCCGCCAAGCTGCGCGCGGCCGACATGGACGCGATCTTCCTGCTGGCGCCCACCTCCACCGAGGCGCGCATGGCCCAGGTCGGCAAGCTCGCCAGCGGCTACGTCTACTACGTGTCGCTGAAGGGCGTGACGGGTGCCGGCCACTTGAACACGGCCGCCGTGGCCGAGGCCGTGCCGCGCATCCGCCAGCACGTCAGCGTGCCGGTGGGCGTGGGCTTCGGCATTCGCGACGGTGCCACGGCACGGGCCGTTGCCGATGTTTCCGACGCGGTCGTCATCGGCTCCAAGCTGGTCGAATTGCTGGAGCGCCAGCCAGCCGATAATGTCGCCTTGACTGGCGCGGCCTTCATCCGTGAGATCCGCGCTGCACTCGACACAGCCCACAAGGACTGACACATGAGTTGGCTCGACAAACTGCTCCCGCCCAAGATCCAGCAAGGTGACCCGGCAGACCGCCGCACCGTCCCCGAAGGCCTGTGGATCAAGTGCCCGAGTTGCGAGACGGTGCTCTACAAGACCGACCTGGAGCAGAACATCAACGTCTGCCCCAAGTGCTCGCACCACCACCGCATCGGCGCGCGTGCCCGCCTGGACGCTTTCCTCGACGGCGAAGGCCGCTACGAGATCGGCCAGGAAGTGCTGCCGGTCGACGCGCTGAAGTTCAAGGACAGCAAGAAGTACCCCGACCGCCTGAAGGAAGCGCTGGAGAACACCGGCGAGACCGATGCGCTGATCGTCATGGGGGGTGCGGTGATGAGCGTGCCGGTCGTCGCGGCCTGCTTCGAGTTCGACTTCATGGGCGGCTCCATGGGTTCGGTCGTCGGCGAGCGCTTCGTGCGCGGCGTCGAGACGGCCATCGAGCAGAAGACGCCTTTCATCTGCTTCACCGCCACCGGTGGCGCGCGGATGCAGGAAGGCCTGCTCAGCCTGATGCAGATGGCCAAGACCAACGCGTCGCTGACGCGCCTGGCCAAGGCCAAGTTGCCTTACATCAGCGTGCTGACCGACCCGACGATGGGCGGCGTGTCGGCCAGCTTCGCCTTCGTGGGCGACATCGTGCTGGTCGAACCCAAGGCGCTGATCGGCTTTGCCGGCCCCCGCGTCATCGAGAACACCGTGCGCGAGAAGCTGCCTGCCGGCTTCCAGCGCGCCGAGTTCCTGATGGAGAAGGGCGCTGTCGACATGATCGTGGACCGCCGCCAACTGCGCGAGACCATCGCCCGCCAGCTCGCCATGCTGCAGCGCCAGAGCGCGGACGCCGTCGCCTGAACGTCGCCCGCAGAGTTCCAAGCCAGGCTCCGAGCCTGGCTTTTGTTTTTAATGACCCGCCATGACGCTTGAAGACTGGCTCGCCCACTGCGAGCGCCTGCATCCCAAGACCATCGACATGACGCTGGACCGTGTCGCGACGGTGCGCGAGCGGCTGGGCATTGCCTTCGACTGCCCGACCGTCGTCGTGGCCGGCACCAACGGCAAGGGCTCGACCTGCGCGATGCTGGAATCCATCGCGCTGCATGCGGGCTATCGCGTGGGGCTCTACATCAAGCCTCACCTGGTGCACTTCCAGGAGCGCTGCCGCGTCGGCGGGGCGCCGGTGCAGGCCGAATCGCTGGAGCCGCACTTCGAGGCTGTCGAAGCCGCGCGCGGCGACATCACGCTGACCTACTTCGAGTTCACGACGCTGGCCATCATGCGGCGCCTGCAGCATGAGCCGCTGGACTTCGTCATCCTCGAAGTCGGCCTGGGCGGCCGGCTGGACGCGGTCAACGTCATCGACGCCGACTGCGCCGTCATCACCAGCATCGACCTGGACCACACCGAGTTCCTCGGCACCGACCGCGAGAGCGTTGGCCGCGAGAAGGCCGGCATCATGCGCGCCGGCCGACCGGTGGTCATCAGCGACCCGATGCCGCCGGCGTCCCTGGCGGCACGCGCGGCCGAGCTCGGTGCTGACCTGCGCCAGCTAGGCCGAGACTTCACCTTCAGCGGCGACCGCACGCAGTGGCAATGGGCGGGGCGAGCCAAGCGCTTCTCCGGCATGGCCTACCCGGCGCTGCGCGGTGTGAACCAGCTGCTGAACGCCTCCGGCGTGCTGGCCGCCTTCGAGGCCCTGGTGGACCGCCTGCCCATCAGCGCCCAGGCCGTGCGCACGGGGCTGGCCCTGGTCGAACTGCCGGGCCGCTTCCAGGTGCTGGCCGGCCAGCCCGCCGTCGTGCTGGACGTGGCCCACAACCCGCACGCCGTCGCCGCGCTGGCCCAGAACCTGGACCAGATGGGCTTCTTCCCCCGCACCCACGCCGTCTTCGGTGCGATGGCCGACAAAGACCTGGCCGGCATCCTGGCGCGCATTGCACCGCTGGTGGACGTCTGGCATTTCACCGACCTTGCCCTGCCGCGCGCCGCCACGGCCGAGCAGCTCGAAAGCGCCTTCCTTGCCGCCGGCCTGAAAACGCCGCCCGGCGTGGCAACGCACACCCATGCCAATCCCCTGGACGCCCTGCACGCGGCGGCTGCCGGGGCGACCACGGCCGATAGAATCCTGGTCTTCGGTTCCTTCTACACCGTGGGCGGGGTGCTCCAGCAGGGCCTGCCCCGCGTGACGGCCGGCGCTGCCGAGCCACAGCCTCCCACCCTCCACTGACGTCAGACGCCGCCGATGGGCTTGTTCTCCTTTCTCAAACGCGACGCCGACGCCGGGACCGCCGCGGCGGCGCCCAAGAAGTCGGCCAAGTCCGGCGCCAAGGCCAGCGCGGCTGACGACGTGCAGGTGCTGCGCGCCCGCGCCCGCCGCCGGCTCATCGGTGCGGCCGTGCTGGTTGCTGCCGGAGTCGTCGGCTTCCCGCTGATCTTCGAAACCCAGCCGCGGCCGATTCCGGTCGATCTGCCCATCGACATCCCGCGCAAGGACACGGCGCCGCCGCTGGTCGTGCCCACGCGCGAGCCGTTGGCCCAGGTCGATCAGGCCTCGGCGCCCGAAGCGGTGCCGGCGCCCGTGGCCAGCGCGCCAGCGGTCGTGGAGCCCAAGCTCGCCGAGAAGCCGGCGGAGAAGCCCGTGGCCAAGGTGGCCGAAAAGCCCGTTGAAAAACCTGCCGACAAGCCGGCCGACAAACCCAAGGCCCATGCCAACGATGGCGCGCGTGCCCAGGCCCTGTTGGACGGCAAGCCGCCCGCTGCCAGCACACCGGCCGCCACCGCGCGCTTCATCGTGCAGGTCGGGGCCTACGGTGAGAACAAGGCTGCCCAGGAGATCAGGCTCAAGGTCGAAAAGCTGGGCCTCAAGACTTATGCCCAAGCCGTGGATACGGCCGATGGCCGCCGCGTGCGCGTGCGACTGGGCCCTTTTGCGAGCCGCGACGAGGCCGAGCGCGCTGCATCCAAGCTCAAGGGCGCGGGCCTGCCCGGCGCCATCCTGACGCTGTAAGCCTGCCATGGACATCGCGCTCAGCTGGGTCGACCTCGCGCTGGCAGCGGTGTTGTTGATCTCCATCGGCATCGGCCTGTGGCGCGGCCTGGTCTTCGAGGTCATGTCGCTGGCTGGCTGGGTGGTCGCGTATTTCGCGGCGTCGCCGCTGGCGCCGGTCGTCGAGGAAATGCTTCCCGCGTCCACGACGAGCAAGTTCGGCCCCGCCGTCCTGCACGTCGTCACGCTGGCCATCGCCTTCTTCCTTGTGCTCATCGTCTGGAGCCTGGCCTCGCGCCTCGTCAAGACGCTGATCCACGCCACGCCGCTGTCCGTGGTGGACCGCCTGGGTGGCGCCGGCTTCGGCGCGCTGCGTGGCGTGTTCATCGCGCTGCTGCTGGTGCTCGTCGTCGGCGCGTCGCCGCTGGCCGAATCGGCAACCTGGCGGGCCTCGCGTGCCGCCCCTGTGCTTGGCGGCGTGCTGCACGACCTGGCGCCCCTGCTGCCCGAACCTCTCGCCCGTTTTGTTTCCCGCTCGATGACCCCATCTGAAGCGGAATCGACTGACTAAGGACTCCGCCATGTGTGGCATCGTCGGCGCTCTTGCTGCCTCTCCCGTCAACCAACTCCTCTATGACGCGCTGCTGCTGCTGCAGCACCGCGGCCAGGACGCCGCAGGCATCGTCACGATGCAGGGCCAGAAGTGCTTCATGCACAAGGCGCGTGGCATGGTGCGGGACGTCTTCCGCACCCGCAACATGCGCGCGCTTCCGGGCCATATCGGCCTGGGCCAGACGCGTTACCCGACCGCCGGCAATGCCTACAGCGAAGAGGAAGCTCAGCCCTTCTACGTGAACGCGCCTTTCGGCATCGTGCTCGTGCACAACGGCAACCTGACGAACGCGCATGCGCTGAAGGACGAACTCTTCGACATCGATCGCCGCCACATCAACACCGAGAGCGACACCGAGGTGCTGATCAACGTGCTGGCCCACGAGCTGGAGATGGCTGCGCGCGACCTGCCGCTGACGCCCAAAGAGGTGTTCTCCGCCGTGCGCGCGGTGCAGAAGCGCATCAAGGGCAGCTACGCCGTCATCGCGCTGATCGCCGGCCAGGGCCTGCTGGCCTTCCGCGACCCCTTCGGCATCCGCCCGCTGTGCTTCGGCCGCTCGGCCAACGGCGAGTTCATGGTCGCCAGCGAAAGCGTCGCTCTCGAAGGTACGGGCCACCAGCTGGAGCGCGACGTGGCGCCCGGCGAGGCGCTCTTCATCGACATGACGGGCAAGCTGCACACCGAGCAGTGCAACGAGAACCCCACGCTCAATCCGTGCATGTTCGAGTTCGTCTACCTGGCCCGCCCGGACTCGGTGATGGACGGCATCTCGGTCTACCAGGCCCGCCTGAACATGGGCGAGACGCTGGCCCAGCGCGTCATCTCCACGATGCCGCCCAACGAGATCGACGTCGTCATTCCCATCCCCGAAAGCAGCCGCCCGTCGGCCATGCAGCTGGCCCACCGTATCGGCAAGCCCTACCGCGAGGGCTTCGTGAAGAACCGCTACGTCGGCCGTACCTTCATCATGCCGGGGCAGGGCGCGCGCAAGAAGAGCGTGCGCCAGAAGCTTAATGCCATCGGTGTGGAGTTCAAGGATCGCAACGTGCTGCTGGTGGACGACTCCATCGTGCGCGGCACCACCTCCAAGGAGATCGTGCAGATGGCCCGCGAGGCCGGCGCGCGCAAGGTCTACCTCGCATCTGCCGCGCCGCCGGTGCGCTACCCCAACGTCTACGGCATCGACATGCCGACGGCCGAGGAGCTGATCGCGCACAACCGCTCGATCGAGGAGATCCGCCAGTACATCGGCGCCGATGCGCTGATCTACCAGGACGTCGATGCGATGAAACGTGTCGTTGCCGCGCTGCGCCCGGGCCTGGCGGGCTTTGAGGCGAGTTGCTTCGACGGGCATTACGTGACCGGCGATGTCAGCCTGGAAGACTTCGCCACGCTGCGCGCGCAACGCGCCAACCAGCCCGCCGACGAGGAAGCCGACTCGCGCGGCCGCCTGGCCTTGCAACGCGGCGACGAAGGCTGAAGCACATGAGTGACTCAGCCCGCCGCCCGCTGCCCGACGGTCTGCGCCCGGAGACCTTGGCCGTCCGCACGGCGCTTGAGCCCAGCCAGCATGGCGAGAACTCGGAAGCGCTGTTCCTGACGACGGCTTACGTTCAACCCGACGCTGAAACCTCGGCACGCAAGTTCTCCAACTCCGAGGACTTCACCTACTCGCGCACCAGCAACCCGACCGTGCGCAGCTTGGAGGCGCGCCTGGCCGCCCTCGAAGGCACCGAAGCTGCGATCGCCACATCGACGGGCATGAGCGCCATCCTGCTGCTGGGCATGGGCGTGCTGAAGGCCGGCGATCACGTCATCTGCTCGCGCTCGGTGTTCGGCTCGACGATCAACCTGTTCGCCAAGGAATTCGGCAAGTTCGGCGTGGAGACGACGTTTGTCTCGCAGACCGATCTGTCCGAATGGCGTGCGGCCATCAAGCCGACGACCAAGCTCTTCTTCGCCGAGACGCCAACCAACCCGCTGACCGAGATCTGCGACATCCGCGCGCTGGCCGACATGGCTCACGATGCGGGCGCGCTGCTGGCCGTCGACAACACCTACTCGACGCCGGCGCTGCAACGGCCGGCCGAGATGGGCGCCGACATCGTCATGCACTCGGCCACCAAGTACATGGACGGCCAAGGCCGCGTGATGGCCGGCGCGCTGTGCGGGCCGAACAAGCTGATCCGCGATGTCTTCGGCCCCGTGCTGCGTACGGTGGGCATGACGTTGGCGCCGTTCAACGCCTGGGTCGTGCTGAAGGGCTTGGAGACGCTGTCCTTGCGCATGAAGGCGCAGAGCGAGCAGGCCTTTACCGTGGCTCGTTGGCTGGAGGCTCAGCCCGAAGTGGCGCGGGTCTACTACCCGTCTCTGGGGTCTCATCCGCAGCACGACCTGGCCATGCGCCAGCAGTCGGGGCAGGGTGGGGCGGTGCTGTCCTTCGAATTGAAGGCGGACTCACCTGAGGCCGCGCGCGCCGCGGCCTTCCACGTCATCGACAGCACGCGTGTCGTCTCCATCGCCACCAACCTCGGCGATACCAAGTCCATCATCACCCACCCCGCCACGACCTCCCACGGCCGCCTCAGCGAGGCGCAGCGCCAGGCCGCCGGCATCGGCCAGGGGCTGATCCGCCTGGCCGTCGGCCTCGAGCATGTCGACGACATCTGCGACGACTTGGCTCGCGGCCTCTCCACTCTGAAAACCCGATGAGCTCCAATTTCGACAAGGTCCGCACGCGCATCGCGCCGTCGCCGACCGGTTTCCTGCACCTGGGCACGGCCCGTACGGCCCTCTACTCCTGGGCCTATGCCCGCCATCACGGTGGCGAGTTCGTGCTGCGCATCGAGGACACCGACGTGGCCCGTTCCACGCAGGACTCCGTCGACCAGATCATCGCGGCGATGAACTGGCTGGGCCTGAGCTATGACGAAGGCCCGATCTACCAGATGCAGCGCCTGGACCGCTACCAGGCGGTCGTGGATCAATTGATCGCGGAGGGCAAGGCCTACCGCTGCTACGCGACGCCCGAGGATCTTGAAGCGATGCGTGAGGCTCAGCGCGCACGCGGCGAAAAGACGCTCTACGACCGTCGCTGGCGTCCCGAACCCGGCAAGACGCTGCCCACGCCGCCCGAGGGCGTGAAGCCGGTCATCCGCTTCGCCAACCCGGTGGGCGGCGACGTGACGTGGGATGACGTCGTCAAAGGCCCGATCACGATCAACAACCGCGAGATCGACGACCTGATCATTGCGCGCACGGATGGTGTGCCGACCTACAACTTCGCCGTCGTCGTCGACGACTGGGACATGCGCATCAGCCATGTCTTCCGCGGCGACGAGCACGTCAACAACACGCCCTGGCAGATCAACATCTTCAACGCGCTGGGCGCGCCGCTGCCGTCCTTTGGCCATCTGCCCATCATCCTGGGCGACGACGGCCTGAAGCTGTCCAAGCGCCGCGGCGCGGTCAGCGTGATGGACTACGCCGCGAACGGCTATCTGCCCGAGGGGATGCTGAACTACCTGGCCCGCCTGGGGTGGAGCCATGGTGACGATGAGTTGTTCTCGGCAGAGCAGATGGTGGCCTGGTTCGACGGCAGTCATCTTTCCAAGAGCCCGGCCCAGTGGGACCCGGCCAAGCTGGATTGGGTCAACGGGCACTACGTGAAGCAGGCCGACGAAGCGCGACTGGCGGGTCTGGTCGTCGCGCAGTTGGCCGCCAAGGGCATCGCCGTAACCGCGGAGCAGGTGCTGCCCAAGGTCGGCCTGTTCAAGGACCGCTGCGCCACCGCCGCGGCATTGGCGGACTGGTTGAGCATGTACTTCGCGCCAGTAACGCCCTCGGTCGAAGAACTGGCAGCGCACATCACCGACGCTGTCCGCCCGGCGCTGGCGGCTCTCGCAGATCGCTTGAATGCGCTGACCGATTGGAACAAGGCGACTATCCAGCAGGCATTGAAGGAGACACTTGCTGCGGCAGGCCTCAAGATGCCGCAACTGGCAGTTCCCGTGCGTGTTCTGGTGTGCGGCCGTGCGCAGACGCCGAGCCTGGACGCGGTGCTCGAGCACTTCGATCGGAAAAAAGTTCTCGACCGCTTGCAATCAGTCTGATTTTCGTCATATACTCTTTGTCTCGCTTGAACAGCGCCGCAAACGAAGCGATTAACGACAAGTCGATAGCCACTACGGTACCGACAAATCGAGAATCAAAACGGGGGTATAGCTCAGCTGGGAGAGCGCTTGCATGGCATGCAAGAGGTCAGCGGTTCGATCCCGCTTACCTCCACCAAAATCTTGAAAGAGGTTTTGAGTGGCGCGCGGTTCAAGTCGCGAAGGTTTAGTCCCCTTCGTCTAGAGGCCTAGGACACCACCCTTTCACGGTGATTACAGGGGTTCGAATCCCCTAGGGGACGCCAAGTTTGATGAGCTTGGGTATTGTTGAAAGACAATATCGAATTCATCCCACGCGGAGTGGTAGTTCAGTTGGTTAGAATACCGGCCTGTCACGCCGGGGGTCGCGGGTTCGAGCCCCGTCCACTCCGCCAAGGATTCCATCGGGTCCGCCCGATAAACAACGGCCAATTTATTGGCCGTTTGTTTTTGCGACCGTCATGAAATTGACGGGGGTATAGCTCAGCTGGGAGAGCGCTTGCATGGCATGCAAGAGGTCAGCGGTTCGATCCCGCTTACCTCCACCAAATTCCCTTGTGGATATTTGAGTGGCACGCAGTTTTGATTTGAAAGATTGAGTCCCCTTCGTCTAGAGGCCTAGGACACCACCCTTTCACGGTGATTACAGGGGTTCGAATCCCCTAGGGGACGCCACTATTGGCAGTCTCGTCGCAAGACGGGGTTTGTTGATAATCCTGTCGCAAGACAGGCAAGCTTGATGAGCTTGGATATTGTTGAAAGACAATATCGAATTCATCCCACGCGGAGTGGTAGTTCAGTTGGTTAGAATACCGGCCTGTCACGCCGGGGGTCGCGGGTTCGAGCCCCGTCCACTCCGCCACAAATAGCAATGCGCCGAAACCCTCGCGGGTTTCGGCGCATTTTGTTTTGGGCTGCTGTTATCTGATCGTCAGGAAACGCCGCGCGAAGGTGCCGGGGCCGTGCCGGCGTCATCGCTGCCGCCGCTGCTATGAGCCTGGGGGCTGGTGCTCGCCGGCCGGGATTCGGCCGGGGCCGTGCGGGGGGCTTCGCTGGGGCTGCGCTTGCCGCTGACGACCAGCCGTGCCAGCTTGACCACCTCGCTGGCTTCGGCAGGCAACCCACCGGCCACCAGGCCCAGCGCCAAACACAAGCTCGTCCAACCCTTAAGCATTCGCGACATCTCCGCCTCCCGCCTCGCAGACAGCAAGGCACGCGTTGCAGTGTTCAGCAAGTGCCGTGAGCAAACCAGCGTCGCGCGACGAATTGCGCTTTCCCGGGGACGAATTGCAGTTGGGTGGTTCGCACGGAGGAAGCGCAAAAAGCAAAACGGGCCCTTGCGGGCCCGATCATGCTTGGCGGAGAGGGCGGGATTCGAACCCGCGGTGGGGATAAACCCACACACGCTTTCCAGGCGTGCGACTTAAACCGCTCATCCACCTCTCCTGCAAGCCTGCCATCATAACCTATTGCGAGGGTCACGCTGCACAACTGATGCGTTGACTGGCTCGCCGCCAGTCCAGCGTGTCGCGCCAGTCAAGCTGATGGATGACGTTGTTCAGGTGCAGCATGCGCCGTGAGCGGGCCAGTGCGTGACCCTCACCGTCGATCAGCGCCACGTTGCAGAGAATGTTCATCGGGTCGAACAGCGCGACGACATCGGGTTGGATCTCCGTCCACTCCCACGCAATCTGGATCGGCTCGCCGCCGTCCGACGTGGCCCATACCTCTTGCCCGGAGCGCAGTCCGGAGCGTGCATCGTGCACCCTAACGCTGCTTCCGACTTGACGCAGTTCATGGGTCGCCAATTCGAACTCGTTTACAGTCTTGACGACCGTTTCGCAGGCCATCAGTTGCCAAGCTGCCATCTGCATGCGGTTCTCCCTTCATTTGGATGGTTTGCAGTGTGCGTTCGTCGTGAACGCGCTGCTCCTACCAACCCTAGTAGCGCATGAACCTGCAGCGGTACGAACAAGTCAGCCAAGCGGAAAACATCACGTCCTTCCGACAGGGGTTGATCGATTTCGCGAACGACCTGGACTTCGGTCTGGTCGTTGGCGTGCTTGCCATCGAACATCGCGGTCCAGGTGCGAAGACCGAGTACGTCGCGGTGGGCAATACGCCCGAGGCGTTTCTGGAGATCTCCAGAGACAACAGCTACGCGCAACGCGACCCCGTGCATCAGCGCCTGGCGCATCTGACCAAGCCGCTGATTTACGACCAGGGTTTTTATGTGGACGCCGGCGCAGGCGAGCTATGGGAGATGTATGCGCCGTTCGGCTACCGGACGGGTGTGGCTGTGGGTGTCCAAATGCCTGGCTACCGCCGACTGCTGCTTGGCGTCGATCGGGAGGCACCCTTGCCCAAGGATCCGACCAAGCTGAATCGGATGATTGCGGACCTGCAATTGCTTGCTGTTCATGCTCAAGACGCTGCGGGGCGGCTGCTCGTGTCCAAGAGATCGACGCAACCCGAGCTGCGCCTTCCGCCCCGTCAGCTTGAGATCCTGAAGCTGACGATGGACGGCAAGAGTGCCTGGGTTGTCGGGAGTCTGCTGGGCATCAGCGAGAACACGGTGAACTACCACATGAAGCAGCTTTTCAAGCTGCTCGACGTGTCGACCAAGCATCAAGCCGTGCTGAAGGCGATGGAGGTGGGGCTCCTCTGACGACGCGAGCCCCTACCAGGGTTTGTAGTTCTCCGTTTTCGACACCTCCCACACACTGAGTGCCATCTCAACGCTGCTAGCTGGATGGTGCAAATGGAACACGTTTCTTTTTGGGAAGTTGTCGCGGAACTGCTGGGCTTCCCTATCACGGGTAACTGATCTCGATCCTTGGGCGGATCTAAGGAAAAGCGACAACCTCCATCGCTTTCGTTCGGCGCCCCCCGAACGTCTTGCGCCCGCGACTGCCCTTGCTAGGGCCCTCGCGGGCTTTTTTACTTTCAAGCCTCAGGGTTTGGTGCCGCCCTTGAGCAGCGCCATGGCCGTTCCGATCAAACCGGCGACTTCGCTCATGTTGCCCGGCACGATCATCGTGTTGTTCTTCTGGGCGAGCTGGGCGTAGGCGTCGACGGCTTTCTCCGCGACCTTGAGCTGCACCGCCTGATCGCCCCCCGGCTGCTGGATGGCGGCGGCGATCTTGCGGATGGCGTCTGACGTCGCGTCGGCCACCGCCGTGATGGCTGCAGCCTGGCCCTGGGCCTGGTTGATCTCGGCCTGCTTCTCGCCTTCGGAGCGCGCAATCGCGGCTTCGCGTTCGCCGGTCGCGATGTTGATTTGCTCCTGCCGGCGGCCCTCCGAGGCCGCGATCAGCGCGCGCTTCTCGCGCTCGGCGGTGATCTGGGCCTGCATGGAATGCAGGATGGCCGGCGGCGGCGTCAGGTCCTTGATTTCATAGCGCAGCACCTTGACGCCCCAGTTCAGCGCGGCTTCATCCAGCGCCTCGACGACGGAGGTGTTGATGACGGCCCGCTCTTCGAACGTGCGATCCAGCTCCATGCGGCCGATGACGGAGCGCAGCGTGGTTTGCGCGAGCTGCGTGATGGCGATGACGTAGTTGCTCGCACCGTAGCTCGCGCGCATCGGGTCGGTGACCTGGAAGTACAGGATGCCGTCCACCGTCAGCTGCGTGTTGTCCTTGGTGATGCAGACCTGGCTGGGTACATCGAGCGGGATCTCCTTCAGCGAATGCTTGTAGGCCAGGCGGTCGACAAAGGGCACGAGGAAGTTCAGTCCGGGCGTCAAGGTCGCGTGGTATTTGCCCAGGCGTTCGACGACCCAGGCGTGTTGCTGCGGTACGACCTTGATGGAGCGAACCACGAAGATGGCGGCGATGACGAGGATGACGAGTGCGATTTCCATAAGGTCTCTCGGATGGCGTTCTTGAGCCGAAGGCGTTCAGCGGTCCAGCAGCAGGCAGCTGCCTTCGACGGCGCGGATGACATGTCGGCCGCTCTGGGCAGGCGTGCTGCCGATGAAGCGGGCCTGCCAGGCGGCGCCGCGGTACTGCACCTGCGCCAGGCCATCGACCGACCAGGCGTTGACCTGCACGCTCTGGCCGATGTCGAGGTTCACGTCAGGATTGCTGGACGCTGGCGCCGGCTTGGCGGCCTTGGCGCGCCGCAGATGCCAGCCGACGACGGCGACGCCGCCGATCAGCGCGGCCACCAGCACTTGCCCTGTCGGCCCCATGCCCAGATGCGCCGCAAGTGCGCCCCCCGCTGCTCCCACGGCCAGCATCAGCAGATAGAAGGTGCCGCTGGCCAGCTCGGCTGCTACGAGCACGCCCGCCGCGACCCACCAGACGGTGGCCCAGTTCAAATCCATGATGCCTCTCCGCGTCTTGGGTATTGAATCAGTTTAGAACGCGTGCTTGGCCCCAGGGATGGGGCTTGGACATATTGCGGCCCTACACTTCGCCGCTTCGTTTTTTGATGCCCGCCCGCTGGAGGCCGAGATGATCCGTTTTCACTTTCCCGTCGTCATCATTGACGAGGACTACCGCTCGGAGAACACCTCTGGCCTGGGCATCCGCGCGCTGGCCGAGGCCATCCAGAAGGAAGGCATGGAGGTTCTGGGCGTGACGAGCTACGGCGACCTGTCGCAGTTCGCCCAGCAACAGAGCCGCGCCTCGGCCTTCATCCTGTCCATCGACGACGAAGAGTTCACCGCCGGGCCCGAGATGGACCCCGTCGTGCTGAACCTGCGCAAGTTCATCCAGGAAATCCGCAACCGCAACCCGGACATCCCGATCTACGTCTACGGCGAGACGCGCACCAGCCAGCATCTGCCTAACGACGTATTGCGCGAGCTGCACGGCTTCATCCACATGTTCGAGGACACGCCGGAGTTCGTGGCCCGCCACATCATCCGCGAGGCCAAGAGCTACCTTGACGGCCTGGCGCCGCCGTTCTTCAAGGCGCTGATGGACTACGCCCAGGACGGCTCGTACTCCTGGCACTGCCCCGGCCACTCCGGCGGCGTGGCCTTCCTGAAGAGCCCGGTCGGCCAGATGTTCCACCAGTTCTTCGGCGAGAACATGCTGCGCGCCGACGTGTGCAACGCCGTGGAAGAGCTCGGCCAACTGCTGGACCACACCGGCCCCATCGCCCAGAGCGAGAAGAACGCCGCGCGCATCTTCAACGCCGACCACTGCTTCTTCGTCACCAACGGCACGTCCACGTCCAACAAGATGGTGTGGCACCACACGGTGGCGCCGGGCGATGTCGTCGTCATCGACCGCAACTGCCACAAGAGCAACCTGCACGCCATCATCATGTGCGGCGCCATCCCCGTCTTCATGACGCCGACGCGCAACCACTACGGCATCATCGGCCCCATCCCCGAGAGCGAGTTCAGCCCCGAGGCCATCCGCGCGAAGATCGCCGCCAACCCGCTGCTCGCGCACGTCGACCCCGACACCGTCAAGCCATCCATCGTCACGCTGACGCAGAGCACCTACGACGGCGTGCTCTACAACACCGAGACCATCAAGAAGAAGCTCGACGGCTACATCCCGACGCTGCACTTCGACGAGGCCTGGCTGCCGCACGCCGCCTTCCACGACTTCTACGGCCAGTTCCACGCGATGGGCAAGAACCGCCCGCGCCCGAAGGAAGCCATGGTCTACGCGACCCAATCCACGCACAAGCTGCTGGCGGGCATCTCGCAGGCTTCGCAGGTGCTGGTGCAGGACTCGCAGAGCGTCAAGCTCGACAAGCACCTCTTCAACGAGGCCTACCTGATGCACACGTCGACCTCACCGCAGTACTCGATCATTGCGAGCTGCGATGTGGCCGCCGCGATGATGGAGCCTCCCGGCGGCACGGCGCTGGTGGAGGAGAGCATCCGCGAGTCGCTGGACTTCCGCCGCGCGATGCGCAAGGTCGAGTCGGACTACGGCGACGACTGGTGGTTCAAGGTCTGGGGTCCGGACTTCCTGCGTGCGGATGAGGGCGGTGAGCCTGTTTCGGCAGATTGGATGCTCCATGCCGACGAGGACTGGCATGGCTTCGGCGGACTGGCCGAAGGCTTCAACATGCTGGACCCGATCAAGTCCACCATCATCACGCCCGGGCTGGACATGGAAGGCCGCTTCGCGGCAACCGGCATTCCGGCGTCGGTGGTGACGAAGTTCCTCGTCGAACACGGCGTTGTCGTCGAGAAGACGGGGCTGTACTCCTTCTTCATCATGTTCACCATCGGCATCACCAAGGGCCGCTGGAACACGCTGCTGACCGCACTGCAGCAGTTCAAGGACGACTACGACAAGAACGCGCCGCTGTGGCGCATCCTGCCGGAGTTCTGCGCCAAGTTCCCCAAGTACGAACGCATGGGCTTGCGCGACCTCTGCCAGAGCATCCACCAAGCCTATGCCGAGGGCGACATCGCGCGTCTGACGACGGACATGTACCTGTCCAACCTGCAGCCGCTGATGACGCCGACGGACGCCTATGCCCACATCGCGCAGCGCAAGACCGAGCGCGTCGGCATCGATGACCTGGAAGGCCGCATCACCACCTCGCTGCTGACGCCCTATCCCCCCGGCATTCCGCTGCTGATTCCCGGCGAAGGCTTCAACAAGAAGATCGTCGACTACCTGAAGTTCACGCGCAGCTTCAATGCCAAGTTCCCCGGCTTCGCGACGGATGTGCATGGCCTCGTCCACGAGGTGGACGAGGAGACCGGACGCGGCCGCTACTACGTGGACTGCGTGAAGGCCTGATCGGCCTTACTTCTTGCGGTCCGCGTGCAAGACGCGGACCGGGTGGTTCAAGCCGTCGAGCGTGGTGGCGATCCAGGCCTTGAAGCCGTCGAGGTCGCGCACGCCGGATGCGTCCTGCACCCAGGCCTGGGCAAAGGCGTAGCGCACCTTGGCGGCGTCCTTGAAGGTGACGAACAGCGTCTCGCCGTCGTTGTTGAAGCGCGTGGCCACCGCCTCTTCCGGGAAGAAGAGGATGAGGCCGAGATCGTCGCCCGCCAGGCTCTGCCGGCCCCAGGTGGCGATGTAGCTCCAGCCGTTGCTGGCCTTGTCTGCCTTCAGCACCGTCATGCCCTTGTGATGGACGATGCCTGCGGCGACCGGCCCGCTCATGCCGCTGCCCTTGGCGTCGACCCAGGTCAGCGCCGATCCCGCGTGGATGCGATAGCGCGTGACGAGGCTTGACGCCCCGCCGTTGAAGCCGAGGTTTTCGACCGTGGCGCTGGCGCTGACGGGTCCCTCGCTGGCGACGTGACCCACCACCTGGCCGGCGCCCACCTGCGACGCCTTGCCGTTGCGGACTTCGCCGATGCCGCCGATGCCCAGCGACCGGTCGACCTGCAGGATGTCCTGCCCCCAGTCGGCCATCGCGTGATAGTCGTCCGCGCCCTGGCCGATGGACTGCAGGACGGGGCGAGGCAGCTTCTTGCCGTAGATGTCGGTGGCGTTCCGGTCGTCGAGATAGAGGCGGTAGGCCACCTTGTCGCTTTCCCAACCCAGGCCCTCGAAGGCGATCAGCCCGTCGTGGCCCGTGTGCCCGGCCGGCACCTTGAAATCCTTGCGCAGATGGAAGACGCCGCCCTTGAAGGCCTTGTCCTGCAACGTGCCGCCCTCGCGGACGTTGAGGATGGCCTGGGTCTGCAACGGCAGCGGGGCACTCTGCGGCACAAAACGGACGACGGCCTTGGCATGCGCCTTCATCGGCAGCACGAGGCTCACGCTCGCTGGCTGGCCGTCGGCGCTCGGGTTGTACTGGGCGGCGTAGACGCGGCCATCGCTCAGCACCGACCAGTTGCCTGCGCCGGCACCAACCTGGGCGGCCAGTACTGAAACCAAGGCGCTCGGCTGGTCGTGAGACGAAGGGTTCTCCACCGTGACGGCAGCCTTCAACGGTTCGACTGGCGGCAGATTCAAGTCCGCGACGGCGGTGGCCGCCAGCAGGAAGGCGCCGACACCGTAATGCTGCGTGTCGTCGTACTCGACGGCGTCGGGGCGGTCCCCGACCGGTTGCACATAGCCCACCCGGCCGTCGGCGCGCACGGCGCGGGCCAGCGCGGCCCAGCCCTTGCGCACCACGGGCTCGTAGGCCTTGCGGTCCAGCAAGCCGGCCTTGATGCCCCAGGCGAAGCCATAGGTGTAGAAGCCCGTGCCGCTCGATTCCGGCAGCGCCGTCTCGGGGTCGCCCAGCAGCGATGGCGACCAGAACCCATCGGGCTTCTGGATGGCCTTCAGCTTCACGGCCATGTCGCGAAAGATGGCGGTGATGCGCGGGCGGTCGGGGTCGTTCCTCGGCAGCTGCTCCAGCATCCGCGCCAGGCCGGCGAAGACCCAGCCATCGCCACGCGACCAGAAGACCTTGCGGCCATTGATGTCGCGGCGCTCGAAGAAGCGGCTGTCGCGGAAGTAGAGTTGCTCCTCCTTGTCATAGAGCAGTTCGGTCGTCGCCCAGAACTCCTTCTTGGCGAAGGCGGCGTACTTGGCCTCGCCGGTCGCCTTGGCCAACTCGAGCCAGACGGGTGGCGCCATGAAGATGGCATCGCACCAGGACCAGCGGTCCACCGACGGCACGCTGCGGTCCGGCATTTCGACAAAGTGCAGGTCGACACTGCTCGGGTTCGCCAGGATCTGGTCGAAGCGTTCGCGCAGAGGCGCCATCGCCGCGGCGCCGGCGCCATGGCGTGCCGCCCACAGATAAGCCGTACCAATGGTGTGATCGTCGGCGTGATAGACGCGGCTGCCGGGCTGCCAGCCGTTGTCCTTGCCGCGCTGCATGATGGCTTGGGCAAACTCCGGCTGCTTGCTGTGGTCTGCCAGCGCCACGAGGCCGACGAACAGCGCTCCCTGTTCCCAGCCTTTGGGATCGGGCATGGACTTGACCGATCGCGGGTGTTCGCCGCGTTCGAGCGCCTTCAACTGCCAGCGGCCCGCCTTTTCAGCCAGCGCGATGACGGCCGCTGGCTTCCAGGGCACGGCGTCGGCGGCAGCTACCGACAGCGGCGGTGTCGCCGGTTCGGCCCAGGCAGTCAGCGACGACAGGGCCAGTAGGCCGGCGGCGTAGAGGATGGCCGTCTTCATCGAGTCTCCTCGTTAGAGTCGGCCGAAATGTAAGCGCTTTCAAGGCGCTACCGCATCGGGGCAGCCCTTGCTCTGTCGTCGATCAGGCGGGCGTGCTGCCCATGCGCCAGGGCAGGCCCTCGTGGCGCGTCAGGTCGCGGCGCACGCCGGCCGGGCTCAAGCCCGTCAGCGCGCGGAACTCGCGCCCCATGTGGGCCGCATGGCTGAAGCCGCAGCGCGTGGCGACGTCGGCCAGCGTCTCGCCATCGGCGACCCGCCTCAGGCCCTCCTGCAGCCGCTCGATGCGCAGCAGCGACTTGGGTGGCAGGCCCAGGGCGTCGCCAACGCGGCGCTGCAGCTGGCGCGCGCTGGACGTCGCCGCACCTGCCCAGTCACCGACACGGCCGGCGTCGGCGGGTACCTTGGGCGGCGCCTGCCAGGGCTTGCGTGCCTGCGCGCAAGAGATCCAGTCCTGCAACTGCTGCTCGATGACCCAGACCTCGGCCGCCGTGCTCGTCGCGCGGCGCAGTTGGCCCATCAGCCCCTGCGCGGTAGCGGCGCCGACGACCTGGGCAGCCGGGCGGCGCTGGTTGAGCCAGGACACGGCAGGCAGGTCGAACAGCCAGTTCAGCACGCCCGGGCGCAGCAGCACCGTCGTGATGACCGGGTCGTTGGCGTAGGCCCGCCGTGCCGGCGTCAGGCGTGGGCCGGCCAGCTCCAGCTCCGCCAGCGAGCGGTCCGTGTCGGCGTCTGTCCAGTCGCCGCGATGCAGCACCGTCAGCGCGCCCAGCACATTGGCCGGAAAGCACTGCACCGCCGGCAGCAACGGGCCCTGCAGGCTGGGCCGGCGCACGGCGATGGCCTGGACATAGGGCGCCAGCGCCTGGCTGGGCGGCAGCAACTGCGTGCGGCTGAAACTCATGCGGCCATGAATCCGAGGTCCTGTGGTGCGAAGGCGGCAAGCGCCGGGAAAGCCACGTTGAGCGCGGCGACGTCGAGGCCGAACCAGCGCGCGAGTGTCGCGCCGAACTGCTCCAGCGAGGTGGACGGGATCAGCGCGCCGCGGCTACCGGCATCGTCCGCGCCGCCCAGGGCGGGGTAGGGGAAGCGGCCGTAGACCTGGCCGCCCTTGACCGCGCCGCCGAGGATGAGGTGATGGTTGCCCCAGCCGTGGTCCGTCCCCGAGCCGCTGGGCTGCAGCGAGCGGCCGAACTCGCTCTGCGTGAAGCTGGTGACCATGGACGCCACGCCGAGCTCTGCAGTCGCGTTGTAGAAGGCGCCCATCGCGTCGCCGAGCTGGCGCAGCAGGTCCCACTGCTGCCAGCTCTGGCCGCTGTGCGTGTCGAAGCCACCGAGCTGGACGAAGAAGACCTGGCGCTTCACGCCGACGCTGCCGCGCAGCGCGATGACGCGCGCCACCTGCTGCAACTGGCGGCCGAGGTCGGTGCCAGGGAAGACCGTGTTGACGGTGCCTGCGCCGCTGCTGCGCAGCAGCGTGCCAAGGCTGAGGGCATCGCGGCGCACCTGGTTGGCGGCCTGGATCAGCTTCACGCCACCGTCCAGTGCCAGGATCTCGTTCAGGGCCTGGCTGCGCGCCGTGGTGGCCGAGGCCGGCCAAGTGCTCATGCCGCTGACGTCGAGGTTGAAGCCGGGAATGAGGCTGGCGCTGGGCACCTGGGCGCCGTTGGCAAACAGCGCGCCACCGGACATCGACACGGCGGCCGGAAAGCGCGACGTGCCATTGCGGGCAATCAACGCATCCGCCGTGCGTCCACCCCAGCCCGTGCCGCCGCCGCCGCCGTTGCCGGCCTGGGTCTGCAGCATCTGGTCGGAGTGCGAGAACAGGTTGGCCGGCAGCGTCGCCGTGCCGGATGTGATCTGGGCGCGTGTCGTCGGCGCCAGCAGCGGGCCGACGTTGGCGATCGCCGCCAGCTTGCCCTGCGCCCACAGCGGGTGGACGGTCTGCAGGCCCGAGTTCAGCGCATAGGCCACGCCATCGGTCGTCGTGATGGGCAGCAGGCTGGCGGACTGGTCGGGCAGGGCCAGGCCACCGCGCAGGCTGCGGTAGGCGGCATAGGCGGCCGCGCTCTGCGGGATCAGCACGTTGTGGCCATCGCAGCCGCCGGCCAAGAAGATGCAGACGAGGGCGCGGTAGTCCTCGGTGGTCTGCGCGAGGCTGGGCAGGGCCGGCGCGGCGGTGAGGGCGCAGGCGGCGCGCAGCAGGGCGCGGCGGGTGGTGTTGTGGGCGGTCATGGCTCGTCCCTCCTCAATGTTGGATGGCGTGCTGGCCGGACAGCAGCGTCAGGTACAGCGCCACCTGCACACGCTGGTTGGCGTCGGGCTGCGCGTTGATCGCATTCGCCAGGCTCTGGCGCATGGCGGTCGACATGCGACCCCACAGCAGGGCCTGGTCCACCGCGTTGATCAGCGCCGTGGTGTCGTTCGCCACCGCCGTGAAGGGTTGCAGGTTGACGCGCATATTCGTTCCCAGTTGGGTCAGCAGCGCCCACATGAAGTTGCCGCGCAGCGTCGCCTCGGTGGGCGTATAGATCTGGAACTCCGGCGCGTTCAGCGTCGTCTGCGGCAGGCGGAAGAGCTGCGAGTAGTGACCGAACACCGAGGGCGGCGTCAGCGGCGTCTGGCCGGTGCGGCCGATCTCCCAACCCAGCTGATTGCCAGGCTGGAAGCCGCCGTTCAGTGCGCGCAAGGTGGCGGCGATGTGTTGCATCGGATCGCGCAGGCGGCCGTCGTTGGTGCTGGTCGTGTCGTTGCGGGCCTCGGTGTCGAGCAGGATGGCTCGCACGACGGCGCGCAGGTCGCCGCGCACGCCGCTGCCGTTGTTGGTGAACACGGCGGCAATGCGCTGCACATAGGCCGGACTGGGGTTGCTCTTGACCAACTGGCGGATCAGCCGCTGCGCGACGAAGGGTGGCGTGTTGGGGTGCTGGAAGAGGCAGTCCAGCGTCGCCTTCAGGTCGGCATCCGTGCCCTGGTTGGCGGCCAGGCTGCAGCCCAGGAAGCTCTTGGCACGCTGGTCGTGGTTGACCTCACGCAGCACCATGGCCCCGCTGAAGTTCTCCCAGTTGTTGGTGCCGGTGCCGACATAGGTCCAGCCGGTCAGCGCCAGGGCCACCTGCTGGATGGTGGACTGGTCATAGGTCGGGATGGTGCGGCCGGACAAGTCCAGCTGCGGGCTGCCATCGGCATTCAGCTTGACCAGTCCGATGGTGAACAGCTGCATCAGCTCGCGCGCGAAGTTCTCGTTGGCCGACGAGCCGCCCAGCGGCTTGTTGCTGTTGGCCAGGTCGAGGTATTTGCCCATCTGCGGGCTGCGTGCCACCTCTTCCAGCAGCGTGCGGTAGTTGCCGAAGGCGTTCTTGCTCAGCGTGCGCAGATGCGGCGCGATCTCTTCGGCGTAGATGTTCTTGTTGGCCGAGATGACGATGACCTGGGCCAGGGCATAGGCCACGCGCTGGCGCAACTGGTCGGGTGCGTCGGTCAGCCGGTTCAGCATCTGCGCTGCGACGGTCGATGTGTTGCCGTCGGCGGGCGTCGCGACGGCCGTTTCGGCCAGGCCGAACTGCTCGGTCAGCCAGGCGTCCTGGCCCAGGCTTTGCACGCGGGCCACAGAAGTGGCGTTGGGGCCGAAGCTGGCTTGCTCCAGGAAGCGGGCGGCCGCCAGGTTGGCCGTGCCTTGGCCGGGGCCCGGCACCGGCGAGGGCACCGGAGCAGGTGCCGGGCTTGGGGATGGTGAAGGAGCCGGCGTGGGCGCAGGGGAGGGGGCCGGTGTCGGGGCCGGCGCGGATGCCGAGATTGACAGGTTGACCACGTCGGAGCCAATGGCGCCCAGACCCGTGGCCCAGACTTGCACCGGTTGCGTCTTGCCCAGCCAGGTGCTGGGGGCCGTCGCCGAAGCCAGCAACTGCGTGGCCGACACGCGTGTGACCGCAGCCTGTAGGTCGCCGATCTTCACGGCGACGTTGGTCGGTAAGGACGCGCCGTTGAGCTTGAGCGTGAAGGCGCCGGCCGGCACGGCGGCCGGGCTGATGCCCCACAGCCGCGGCTGCACCTGCGTGATGCTCAGCGTGATGCTGCCGGACTTGGCCGGGAAGGCCGTGCTGGTGGCCGTGACGGTGACGTCGCTCTGCATCGGCACCGCCGCTGGCGACGTGTAGAGACCGCGGTCGCTGACCGTGCCGACCGTCGTGTTGCCGCCGGCGATGCCATTGACCGTCCAGGTGACGGTGTTGGGCGACAGCGGCACGTAGGCGGTGAGCTGGCGCGTGGTGGCAATCGGCAGATTGCCGCTGCTGTAGACGGTGATCGTCTGGGCGATCACCGGGCCGGCGGCCAGGCTGCCGGCGAAAGCCAGCGCGGCGACACGGACGATGTGTGGGGGAGGAGGGCAAATCATGGAGTTGCTCCGGACAAGGACAACTCCATGCTGCAACGCTCATGCCATGGCTGGCATCCCTCAAAACTGACGCCGTGCGTCGTTTCTTAGGGCTTGCAGGTCACGCGACTGACGATTTGCGCCCATCGCTGACCAAGCCTGTCAGCCTTGCAACAACTTGCGTGGCTGATTCCTGCAAATGTCACGAGTTGTACGTGACGCAGGAACCCCTCCAGCTCACTCCATGGCCATCGCAGTGTGGCTGAAGCCACCGTCCACATAGGTGATCTCGGCGCTGATACCTGCGGCTAGATCCGACAGCAGGAAGGCGGCCGTGTTGCCGACGTCATCGATGGTCACGTTGCGGCGGATGGGCGCCTGGGCTGCGAACTGGCCCAGCAGCTTGCCGAAGTCCTTGATGCCCGAGGCCGCCAGCGTCTTGATCGGGCCGGCCGAGATGCCGTTGACCCGTACGCCCTTGGAGCCCAGGGCCTGAGCCAGGTAACGCACGCTGGCTTCCAGGCTGGCCTTGGCCAGGCCCATGGTGTTGTAGTTGGGCACGACGCGGATGGCGCCGAGATAACTCAGCGTCAGCAGCGCGGCGCCGGCGCGCAGCCTCGGCGCAGCCAGTTTGGCCATCGCTGGGAAGCTGTAAGCCGAAATATCGTGGGCGATGCGGAAGTTCTCGCGCGTCATGCCATCGAGGAAATTGCCGGCAATCGCGTCGCGCGGCGCAAAACCGATGGAATGAACAAAGCCGTCGAACTCGGGCCAGATCTCGCCGAGCTGGTTGAACAGAGCCTCCATCTGCTCGTCGCTGGTCACGTCGCAGTCATAGATCAGGCTGGAGCCGAATTCGGCGGCGAATTCGGTGATGCGGTCCTTGAAACGCTCGCCCTGATAGCTGAAAGCCAGCTCTGCGCCTTCACGGTGGCAGGCCCGGGCGATGCCGTAGGCGATGGAGCGGTTGGACAGCACGCCCGTGATCAGCAGCCGCTTGCCGGCGAGAAAGCCCATTCTTGTCTCCTGTGAGGTCTCAAACAGCCTCAGATTCTGGCACGCGCCAGGGGCGGCAGCTTGCCGGCACGGGACTTGCACAGTACAATCCGTCTTTCACCAGAAACGAGGCTAGCCCCTCGCGAGCCCCGGACGACATCCCCCGGAGCTGGCTTTGGTGAACGAGTTGGGCGGATTCATCCAGCCCATTTTTTTTGCTTTTTCGATTTCTCTAGATCCGAAGCCTATCCCCGCATGAGTTGGCAAACCGCTGTGGAAACGACAGTGACCGGACTCGGTTACGAACTCGTGGACTGCGAACGCAGTGCCAGTGGTGGAACGCTGCGCGTGATGATCGACAAGCTGGCGCCTCAGGTAGAGGCCGGCGAGTTGATCGACGTGGACGACTGCGAAAAGGTCACCCGCCAGTTGCAGTATGTGCTGGAGGTCGAGGGTTTGGAGTATTCCCGGCTCGAGGTGTCCTCGCCGGGTCTGGATCGGCCGCTGAAGAATGCCGCGCACTACGCGCGCTTCACCGGCCAGGAAATCGACATCACGCTGCGCATGCCTTTCCAGGGCCGCAAGAAGTACCGCGGCATCGTCAGCGCTCAGCCGGATGCGGCGAACGACCAGGCCTGGCGCCTGGTGTTCGACGACGGCACGGCTGACCAGGCGCTCGACTTCACGCTCGACGAGGTGCGCGAAGCGCGCCTCGTGCCGGTGATCAGCTTCAAAGGGCGTGGCGGCGAGCCGGCGCCCGACCGCAAGCCGGGCCAGCGTGGCGTCATCAAGCCGAAAAAGGCATCACTCAAGAAACAAGCGGGCGAACCCCAAGAGGTGGCGCCCAGCCAAGACAAGGTTGACGGAGGTCTCAAGCAATGAACCGTGAAATGTTGATGCTGGTGGACGCGATCTCGCGCGAAAAGAGTGTGGAGCGTGATGTCGTGTTCGGTGCGGTCGAAGCTGCGCTGGCCTCGGCCACCAAGAAGTTTTACGGCGCCGAGGCCGACATCCGCGTCAGCGTGGACCGTGAATCGGGCGAGTACGAGACCTTCCGCCGCTGGCACGTCGTTCCCAACGAGGCCGGCCTGCAGAACGCCGACGCCGAAATCCTGCTGTTCGAAGCTCAGGACCAGATCGCCGACATCGAGGTGGACGACCACATCGAAGAGCCGGTCGAATCCGTGCCCATCGGCCGCATCGGTGCCCAAGCCGCCAAGCAGGTCATCCTGCAGAAGATCCGCGACGCCGAGCGCGAGCAACTGCTGAACGACTTCATGTCGCGCGGCGAGAAGATCTTCGTCGGTACCGTGAAGCGCCTGGACAAGGGCGACATCATTGTCGAGAGCGGTCGCGTCGAAGGCCGTTTGAAGCGCAGCGAGATGATCTCGAAAGAGAACCTGCGTACCGGTGACCGCGTGCGCGCCGTCATCCTCGGCGTCGACCCGACCCAGCGTGGCCCGCAGATCATGCTGTCGCGCTCGTCGCCCGAGTTCATGAAGGAACTCTTCGCGCAGGAAGTGCCGGAAATCGAGCAAGGCCTGCTGGAGATCAAGAGCTGCGCCCGCGACAGCGGCAGCCGCGCCAAGATCGCCGTCGTCAGCCATGACCGCCGCGTCGACCCGATCGGCACCTGCGTCGGTGTGCGCGGTTCGCGCGTCAACGGCGTGACGACCGAGCTGGCCGGCGAGCGCGTCGACATCGTGCTGTGGAGTGAAGACCCGGCCCAGTTCGTCATCGGCGCACTGGCCCCCGCCAACGTGCAGAGCATCGTGGTTGACGAAGAACGCCATGCGATGGACGTTGTCGTTGACGAGGAAAACCTCGCCATCGCCATCGGCCGTGGCGGCCAGAACGTGCGCCTCGCGTCCGAGCTGACCGGCTGGCGCATCAACATCATGTCGGCCGAGGAATCGGCTGCCAAGCATGAGATCGAGGCCGAAAGCGTTCGCAAGCTCTTCGTCGAGAAGCTCGACGTCGACGCCGAAGTCGCCGACATCCTGATCGCCGAAGGCTTCACCAGCCTGGAAGAAGTCGCCTACGTGCCCATGCAGGAAATGCTGGAGATCGAGGCCTTCGACGAGGACACGGTCAACGAGCTGCGTACCCGTGCCAAGGATGCGCTGCTGACGATGGAAATCGCCCGCGAAGAGAAGGTCGAAGAGGTTTCGCAGGATCTGCGCGATCTCGAAGGCGTGACGCCCGAGCTGTTGAGCAAGCTGGCTGAAGGTGGCATCAATACCCGTGACGACCTCGCCGACCTGGCCGTGGACGAACTGGTCGAGCTGACTGCACAAGACGAGGCCGCTGCGCGCGCGCTGATCATGAAGGCCCGTGAACACTGGTTCAACGCCTGATCAATCAACGCCGCGCCGCACTGAAAGTAATTTGAAGGATCCCCACATGGCCGTGACTACCGTCGCCCAATTCGCCGCTGAGCTGAGCAAGCCGGCGGGCACGCTGCTGGAGCAGCTGCATGCCGCGGGCGTCAAGAAGTCTTCCGTCGACGACTCGCTGAGCGAGAGCGACAAGGAACGCCTGCTCGACCACCTGCGCTCTTCCCACGGCACTGCCGCTGCGGATCGCAAGAAGATCACGCTCGTCAAGAAGTCGACCACCGAGATCAAGCAGGCCGATGCCAGTGGCAAGGCCCGCACGATCCAGGTCCAGGTCAAGAAGACCCGTACCTTCGTCAAGCGTGACGATGAGGCATCGGCCGGTGCCGAAGAGGCCGACCTGGTGCGCCGCGAGGAAGAAGCCCAGGCCCAGGCCCAGGCATTGCGCCAGCAGGAAGAGGAACTCGCCGCCAAGGTGAAGGCCCGCGAGGATGCTGAACGCGCTGCGCGTGAAGCCGCCGAAGCGCGCCGCGCCGCGGAGCAGGCCGCTGCTGAAGCCGCCGCTGCTGCCGCTGCTGAAGCCGCCGCGCTGGCTGCCGCTGAAGCCGCCAAGCCGGAGGTGGTCGCCGAAGCTCGCCAACGCAGTTCTGCCGCTGCGTCGGCCGAGGCCGCTGCGATCAACAAGGCGGCAGCGAGCCGTCGCAGCAAGTCGGCACCGGCCGAGGTGCCTGCGCCGGAACCTGTCGCTGCTGCGCCGGTGGAAGCACCTGCCCCGGTGGTGGTTGCCGCCCCGGTCGAGCCGCCCAAGCCCGCGTTGCGCGTGGTCAAGGCCGTCGACGCCGCTGCCGAAGAGAAGAACAAGCAGGACGATCTGGCCCGCCGCCGCAAGGCCGCCGAGTCCGAGGCTGCTGCCATCCGCGCGATGATGAACGCGCCCAAGAAGGTGATGGTCGCGGCCAAGAAGGAAGAGCCCAAGCCGGCTGAACCGGCTGCGGGCATCAAGGGCACCATCCACAAGAAGGTCGGCGCGCCTGGCGCACCGGCTGCTCCGGGCAGCGCCGCTGCCAAGCCGGGCGACAAGAAGTCGGTCAAATCCGAGAAACTGTCGTCCAGCTGGGCCGATGACGCCGCCAAGAAGCGTGGCCTCAAGACCATCGGTGCCGGCCCTGCCGGCGCCAACCGCCCGGGTGGCGGCGGCAACTGGCGCGCTCCGGCGCGTGGTGGTGCCGGTGGCCGCCGTGGCGGCAACGACCGCGGTGGCAACGGCCAGTCGAACTTCCAGGCGCCTGCAGAAATGCAGATCCAGGAAGTGCACGTGCCTGAAACCATTTCCGTGGCCGATCTGGCGCACAAGATGTCGGTCAAGGCTGCCGAGGTCATCAAGCAATTGATGAAGCTGGGCCAGATGGTCACCATCAACCAGCAGCTGGACCAAGAGACGGCCATGATCCTGGTCGAGGAAATGGGCCACAAGGCCTTCCCCGCCAAGCTGGACGATCCGGATGCCTTCCTCGAAGAAGAGGGCACCACCGAGCAGCAGCATGAGTCTCTGTCGCGCGCCCCGGTCGTCACCGTCATGGGCCACGTTGACCACGGCAAGACCTCGCTGCTGGACTACATCCGCCGTGCCCGTGTGGCCGCGGGCGAAGCCGGCGGCATCACGCAGCACATCGGCGCGTATCACGTCGAGACGCCGCGCGGCATGATCACCTTCCTGGACACCCCGGGTCACGCGGCCTTCACGGCCATGCGTGCCCGCGGCGCCAAGGCGACGGACATCGTCATCCTGGTTTGCGCGGCTGACGACGGCGTCATGCCGCAGACCAAGGAAGCCATCCACCACGCGAAGGCCGCTGGCGTGCCGATCGTGGTCGCGATGACCAAGATCGACAAGCCGGATGCAAATCCCGAGCGCGTGAAGAGCGAGCTGGTGGCCGAGCAGGTCGTGCCGGAAGAATTCGGCGGCGAGGCACCGTTCATCGGCGTGTCGTCGAAGACCGGTCAGGGCATCGACGAGCTGCTGGAGCAGGTGCTGCTGCAGGCCGAAGTGCTGGAGCTGAAGGCGCCGGTCGAGTCCATGGCCAAGGGCATCGTCATCGAAGCCAAGCTGGACAAGGGCCGGGGCCCGGTCGCGACCGTGCTGGTGCAGAGCGGCACGCTCAAGCGCGGCGACGTCGTGCTGGCGGGCTCCACCTTTGGCCGTGTGCGCGCCATGCTGGATGAAGACGGCAAGGCCTGTACCGAGGCTGGCCCGTCCATTCCGGTCGAGATCCAGGGCCTGACCGAAGTGCCGCAAGCCGGCGACGAGTTCATGGTGCTGGGCGACGAGCGCCGTGCCCGCGAAGTGGCTACCTTCCGTTCGGGCAAGTACCGCGACGTGAAGCTGGCCAAGCAGCAGGCCGCCAAGCTGGAGAACATGTTCAGCGAGATGGGCGCCGGCGACGTGCAGACGTTGCCGCTCATCATCAAGAGCGACGTGCAGGGCTCGCAGGAAGCGCTCGCCGCTTCGCTGCTCAAGCTCAGCAACGCCGAGGTCAAGGTGCAGATCGTCCACGCGGCAGTCGGCGGCATCAGCGAGAGCGACATCAACCTCGCCATCGCCTCCAAGGCCGTCATCATCGGCTTCAACGTGCGGGCCGATGCCGGCGCGCGCAAGCTGGCCGAAGGCAACGCGGTCGATCTGCGTTACTACAGCATCATTTACGACGCTGTGGACGACGTGACCAAGGCCATGTCCGGCATGCTGGCGCCCGAGCAACGCGAAGAAGCGCTGGGTACGGCCGAGATCCGCGTCGTGTTCGTCGCTTCCAAGATCGGCACGGTGGCTGGTTCGATGGTCACCAGCGGCTTGGTCCGCCGTGGCGCTCGCTTCCGACTGTTGCGCGAGAACACCGTCGTCTACACGGGCGAGGTCGACTCGGTGCGCCGCGAGAAGGACGACGTCCGCGAAGTCAAGGAAGGCTTCGAGTGCGGTATCAAGCTCAAGAACTACAGTGACATCAAAGAAGGTGATCAGCTCGAATTCTTCGAGATCAAGGAAGTGGCCCGCACGCTCTGACCTTCAGTCCCGAGGGTTAACCCCGCCCCTCGGGGCGGGGTTTGTTCTTTCAGGAAACCTGCCATGAGACACAAACGCGCCATCCCCAACCGAGCTTTCCGCGTCGCCGACCAGATCCAGCGCGATCTGGCGGAGCTGATTCGCGAGCTCAAGGATCCGCGCATCGGCATGGCAACCATCAATGCGATCGAGGTCACGCCGGACTATGCGCATGCCAAGGTGTTTTTCTCCGTGCTGGTCGGCGATGCCGCCGAGACGGCGGAAGCCCTGAACGAGGCCGCTGGCTTCCTGCGCAACGGGCTCTTCAAGCGCCTGCAGATCCACACCGTGCCGACGCTGCACTTCCAGTTCGACCGCACCATCGAGCGTGCGGCCGAGATGAGTGCGCTGATCAACAGGGCCAACGCGACACGCGCGTTGGAGGACGAGGAACCGAATGACTGAGGTCGCTGCTGTCGTCGCGTCGGCCTCTCAGCCGCACGTCCAGAACGAAAGTCGCCCGCCTCGCGTTCGGGTGCAACGCCGCCCGCTGCACGGCGTGTTGTTGCTCGACAAGCCGCTGGGCTTGTCGAGCAACGACGCGTTGCAGAAAGCCAAGTGGCTGCTGCGCGCAGAGAAAGCCGGCCACACCGGCACGCTGGACCCGCTGGCCACCGGCCTGCTGCCGCTGTGCTTTGGCGCAGCTACCAAGTTCAGCCAGCTTAGCCTGGACGCCGACAAGCGCTACCTCGCGACGCTGGCCCTGGGCATCCGCACGACGACCGGCGACGCCGAAGGCGAGGTGCTGGAGCGCCTTGACGCCGACGGCATCACCGCCGAACAGATCGCCGCAGCCTGCGCCGCCTTCACCGGTGAGATCGACCAGACGCCGCCGATGTACTCGGCGTTGAAGCACGAAGGCAAGGCGCTGTACGAATACGCCCGCGCGGGCATCGAGATCGAGCGCAAGAGCCGTCGCGTGACGATTCATGCCATCGACATCGTGAGCGTGCAGGCTGGCACCGTGACCCTCGACGTCCGTTGCACCAAAGGCACCTACATCCGCACGCTGGCCGAAGACATCGGCACTCGGCTGGGCTGTGGCGCATCGCTGGCCGCGTTGCGCCGCACGGGCTCCGGCAGCCTGACGCTGGACGGCAGCATCACGCTCGCCGTCTTGGAAGCGCTGCCCGAAGAGCAACGTGCCGCGCTGCTGACCTCGCCCGACCGCCTGCTGGCCGAAGCCCCCGAGCTGCGCCTGCCCGCCACCGAAGCGGCGCGTTTCCTGTCCGGGCTGCGCCGCCGTGTCGACGCGCCCGATGCCGAGCGCGTGCGCGTCTACGGCCCCGAAGCGCGCGCCTTTCTCGGCAGCGCCCACATCATTTCTGGCGAACTGATCGCCGACCGCCTGTTGACCCCGCCGGAGGTCCAGGCTCTGCTCTCCGCCTGAACCGGTTCTTTCCAAAGCATCACCATGACCACCCCGATCCGCAACATTGCCATCATTGCCCACGTCGACCACGGCAAAACCACCATGGTTGACCAACTGCTCCGTCAGAGCGGCACCTTCGCTGACCATGAAAAGGTCGTCGACACCGTGATGGACAGCAACGCCATCGAGCGCGAGCGCGGTATCACCATCCTGGCCAAGAACTGCGCGGTGTCGTGGGGCGGTACGCACATCAACATCGTCGACACCCCGGGCCACGCGGACTTCGGCGGTGAAGTCGAACGCGCGCTGTCCATGGTCGACGGCGTGGTGCTGCTGATCGACGCCCAGGAAGGCCCGATGCCGCAGACGCGCTTCGTGACCAAGAAGGCGCTGGCGCTGGGCCTCAAGCCCATCGTCGTGGTCAACAAGGTCGACAAGCCGGGTGCCAAGCCCGACGCCGTCATCAACGCCGCGTTCGACCTGTTCGACAAGCTGGGCGCCACCGACGAGCAGCTCGACTTCCCGGTCGTCTACGCCTCGGGCATCAACGGATGGACGTCGCTGACTGAAGGCGCGCCTGGCGAGCAGTGGGGCCCCGACATGTCGGCCCTGTTCGACACCGTTCTGAAGCACGTGCCTGCCCAGTCGGGTGACCCGGCGGCCCCTCTGCAACTGCAGATCTCGGCGCTGGACTTCTCCACCTTCGTCGGCCGCATCGGCGTGGGCCGCATCAGCCAGGGCACGATCAAGACCGGCATGCAGGTCGCCGTGATGGAAGGCCCGGACGGCAAGGCCGTCAACGGCCGCATCAACCAGGTGCTGACCTTCCACGGCCTGGATCGCGTGCAAGTAACCGACGCCGGCCCGGGCAACATCGTGCTGATCAACGGCATCGAGGACATCGGCATCGGCGTGACCGTGACCGACCCGGCCAACCCGGCGCCGCTGCCCATGCTGAAGGTGGACGAGCCGACGCTGACGATGAACTTCTGCGTCAACACCAGCCCGCTGGCCGGTCGCGAAGGCAAGTTCGTCACCAGCCGCCAGATCTGGGACCGCCTGCAGAAGGAACTGCAGCACAACGTGGCTCTGCGCGTGAAGGAGACCGACGAAGACGGCATCTTCGAGGTCTGCGGCCGCGGTGAACTGCACCTGACCATCCTGCTGGAAAACATGCGCCGCGAAGGCTACGAGCTGGCCGTGTCCAAGCCCCGCGTGATGTTCAAGGACGTCGACGGCGACAAGCACGAGCCGATGGAGCTGGTGACGGCTGACGTCGAAGAAACCCACCAGGGTGGCGTCATGCAGGCGCTGGGCCTGCGCAAGGGCGAGATGCTGAACATGGAGCCGGACGGCCATGGCCGCGTGCGCCTGGAATACCGCATCCCGGCCCGTGGCCTGATCGGCTTCAGCAACGAGTTCATGAACCTGACCCGTGGCTCGGGCCTGATCTCGTCGATCTTCGACGGCTACGAAGCCCACAAGGGTGACATCGGCGGCCGCAAGAACGGCGTGCTGATCTCCATGGACGACGGCGAAATCTTCACCTACGCCCTCGGCAAGCTGGACGATCGCGGCCGCATGTTCGTGAAGCCGAACGACCCGGTGTACGAAGGCATGATCGTCGGCATCCACAGCCGCGACAACGACCTGGTCGTCAACGCGACGCGCACCAAGCAGCTGACCAACTTCCGCGTCTCCGGCAAGGAAGACGCCATCAAGATCACGCCGCCGATCGACCTGACGCTTGAATACGGCGTCGACTTCATCGACGACGACGAGCTGGTCGAGATCACGCCCAAGAGCGTGCGCCTGCGCAAGCGCTTCCTGTCCGAGCACGAACGCAAGAAGTCCCTGCGCGGCTGATCGATGCACGCGGCCCTCTGCATTGACGGAGGGCCCCAACAAGAAGGACCAGCGCCCCGTTCATCGGGGCGCTCTGCTGATGAGTCACCGAACCGCCGTCTTGCTGATGTTGCTGGTCACGCTGATGTGGAGCTCGGCGGGCGTTGTCACGCGGCATCTGGACGCGGCGCGGGGCTTCGAGATCACGTTCTGGCGCAGCAGCTTCAACGCGGTAGCCCTGGTGCTCATCCTCGGCGTGATGCGGGGTAGGGCGCTGCTAGGTGCGATGCTGGGCGGCGCTGTCTGGGCGTCGGGCGTCTGCTGGGCCGTCATGTTCACGGCCTTCATGGTGGCGTTGTCGCTCACCACCGTGGCCAATGTGCTGGTCACGATGTCGCTGTCGCCGCTGTTCACGGCGGTGTTCGCACGCGTCTTCCTGCACCAGCCCATTCCGGCGCGCACCTGGGGCGCCATCGCCGTGGCGGGTGCGGGCATCGCCTGGATGTTCGGCGGGCAGCTTGGTGGGCCGCTGGCGGGCGTCTTCGTGGCGCTGGGCGTGCCGTTGGCCGCAGCCAGCAACTGGTGCCTGCTGCAGAAAGTGGGGCAGGGCGCTGACATGCTGCCCGCCGTGCTGCTGGGCGCGTTGATTTCGGCCGGGCTCACGCTGCCGCTGGCCTGGCCGCTGCAGGCCGGCGCGCATGACCTGGGACTGCTGGCCTTTCTCGGTGTCTTCCAGCTCGCCGTGCCCTGCCTGCTGGCCGTTCGCCTGGCGCGCGAGCTGCCTGGCCACGAATTGGCCTTGCTCGGCCAGGCCGAAACCTTGCTTGGCGTGCTGTGGGCCTGGGCTTTTGCGGGCGAACACCCAGGCGGCGCGGCCCTGATAGGCGGTAGCCTCGTGCTCGCCGCGCTGGTTGCGAACGAAGCCCTTGCACCCTCCTCCGTCAAATCCGTCCTGAAGAACGCATGAACGACCTGATCCCGCCCTTGGTTGCAGATGGCCAGATCTTGGCCGAGGTCAACGGCTGCCTCGGCCTCATCACGCTGAACCGCCCGCAGGCCCTGAACGCGCTGGCGCTGGCCATGATCCGCGACATGACGGCGCTGCTGCGCCACTGGGCCGCGCTGCCGCAGATCCAGGCCGTGGCCGTGCTGGGCGCCGGCCGCGAGGGCAAGGCACCGGCCTTCTGCGCCGGCGGCGACATCCGCTTCTTCCACCAGGCTGCACATGCAGGTGATCCGGCCCTTGGCGACTTCTTCACCGAGGAATACCGTCTCAACCACCTGATCCACCACTACCCCAAGCCCTACATCGCGCTGATGGACGGCATCGTCATGGGGGGCGGCATGGGCATCAGCCAGGGCGCCAAGCTGCGAGTGCTGTCTGAGCGCTCCAAGCTCGCGATGCCCGAGACCGGCATCGGCCTCTTCCCCGACGTCGGCGGTGGCTACTTCCTCGCGCAATGCCCAGGCCATGTCGGCGAATGGCTGGCGCTGACCGGCCAGGCCATCGCGGCGGGCGACGCCATCGAGTGGGGCCTGGGCGACGTCTACGTGCCGGCCTCGCAATGGACCGACCTTGTCGACGCACTCCGGGCCAGCCCCCAGCCCAGCGCCGAGCATGTCGTTGCCACCGTCATGGAGCGCGCCGACCTCGCGCCCGCCGCCGACCCCAAGGCTGCGGCTGAGCGCATCGACCGCCATTTCGGCGAGCCGACGCTGGCAGGCATCCTGGACTCCCTGGCCGCAGCCGACGACGACTGGGCGCGCCAGACCCGCGACATCCTGCTGCAGCGCTCGCCGACCATGCTGGCCGTCACGCTGGAACTCGTGCGCCGCGGCCGCAAGCTCAGCCTGGCCGACGACCTCCGCCTGGAACGCGATCTCGTGCATCACGCCTTCCATCTGCGCGGGCCGAGCAGCAGCGAAACCGTCGAAGGCATACGCGCACTGGCCGTCGACAAGGACCACAAACCGCGCTGGTCGCCCGCAACGGTGGCCGAGGTCGACTCCGCAGAGGTGGCTGCCTTCTTCGTCAGCCCTTGGATGGCCGATGCGCACCCCCTGCGGGATCTGGCATGAGTGTTTCAGCGGGGGTGGGTGTGACGGCCGCGGGCCATGCCGGTAGCCGCGGTTTCAACCTGGGCCTGCAAGGCATGCGGGGCCTGGCGATCCTGCTGGTCCTGCTCAACCATGCGGGTGTGCCTGGGTTTGGAGGCGGCTTCGTCGGCGTCGACGTGTTCTTCGTCATTTCCGGCTACCTGATCGGTGGGCTGTTGCTGCGCGAGCTGGAGACAAAGGGTCGCATCGACCTTTGGGCCTTCTACGCACGCCGTGTGCGCCGCCTGCTGCCGGCGGCGGCCTTGGTGCTTTTCGTCGTGCTGTTCGGGATCCGCTGGCTTTACGCCCCGCAGGAGCAGGACGAGCTGCTGTCGTCGACCCGCGCTGCGGCGCTCTACGCCGTCAACCTGTGGTTTGCCAGCCGCACGACCGACTACTTCGGCGGCCACACGGAAGCGAACCCGTCGCTGCACCTCTGGTCCCTTGCCGTCGAAGAGCAGTTCTACCTGTTCTGGCCGCTGCTGATGATCGGGGTCTGGCGGCTGACCCGTCTCGCGCCACGCCAAGGCGCGGCCTGGCTGGTGGGTGGGCTCGGCGTGGTGAGCTTTGTCGGCTGCGTGTGGGTCACGCTGATCAACTTCCAATACGCCTTCTTCCTGACACCGTTCCGGATCTGGGAGTTCGGGGCCGGCATGGCCCTGGTGGTCTGGCCCCGGATCGGCACCGGCTACAGCCGGCCTGCGCTCACGGCCATGGGCGCAGCCGCTTTGCTGGTACTGATCGTGGTGTGCCTGCAATACGACGGGCGGATGCAATTCCCGGGGTTCTGGGCCGCCTTCCCCGTCATTGCCGCCGCGCTGCTGCTCGTGGTCGTCCAGCATGGGCGTGACACGGTGGTCGGCCGTCTCCTCGAGTGGCGCTGGCTCCGCTGGCTCGGCGACTGCTCCTACTCCGTCTACCTCTGGCACTGGCCGGTCATCATCGGTGCGGCACTGCTCACGCCGAAAACCGGCCCGTGGGAGACGCTGGGGTTGCTGGCGCTGTCCATCGCGGTGGGCAGGCTGTCCTACCAGGTCGTCGAACAGCCCTTCATGCACTCGCTGCTGCAGCGCTGGTCGGCGCGGCGAATCATCGTGGCCGGCCTGATCCTGTGCGCCCTGGTCGCAGTTGCGGCGCAGGTGATCCGCAAGTTCGTCCATGTCAGCCCGGAGCAGCAGCGCTTCGAGCGGGTCTCGCATTGGGACCTCATCGAGGCGACGGGTTGCCTGACGCTCGCGACGGCGGTGGACCAGCCCCCGTGCGAATTCGGGGCCAACCCGGGCAAGGCCACCGTGGTGCTGTTTGGCGACTCGCACGCCTCGCAATGGTTCACGCCCATGGAGCAACTGGCGCGCAAGCACCAGTGGCGCATGCTTGCACTGACCAAGGCGGCCTGTCCCTCGGTCGATGTTCCCGTCACCGTCTACACCACCTTGGCCGACTACCGCGAGTGCACGATCTGGCGCGAGCGGATGTTCGAGCGCATCGAGAAGATGAAGCCGGATGTGGTGTTGTTGGCCAGTTCCTCTGGCTACCGAATCGAGCCGGACCGCTGGCAGGCAGGCTTGGCCCGCACCGTCGAGAGGCTGCAGCGCACGGGCGCCCAGGTGGGCTATGTGCAGGACACGCCCTCTCCGGGTTTCAACGTGCCGAGCTGCCATGCGCGTGCCGCATGGCGGGGCTGGTCCCCTGACCAGCTCTGCGTCTATCCGCGCGCCGACGAGGAGGCTCGGATCTCGCCGCTTGCCAGCGTGGAAAAGGTGGCCATGGCTCAACGCCATGCGCTGTTCGTCGACCTGTCGCCCGCCATCTGCGCCGACGCCGTCTGCAAGACATCCCGCGATGGCCTGGTCATGTTCAAGGACCGCAACCACTTGTCCGAAGAATTTGCAGTCACCCTGGCTTCCCAGTTGGAGGAGCCGCTGCTGCGACTTCTGTCTGCTGGGTCTGGCGGTGCCCGACCAGCCGCGCCGGACTCTGCACCTTCCGCCGCCCGGTGAGTGCGCAGCCTGGATACCTGCCCGCCCGGGATAATCCGGGGGTGAATTCCCCCGCTTTCTCCCCCTGGCGCCTGTCCGTCGCACCCATGATGGACTGGACTGACCGCCACTGTCGCTACCTGCACCGCCTCATCACCCGGCACACGCTGCTGTACACCGAGATGGTGACCACCGGCGCGCTGCTGCACGGCGACCGGCCGCGCCACCTGGACTTCAATGCCGAGGAGCATCCGGTCGCGCTGCAGCTCGGCGGTAGCGACCCGGCGGACCTGGCGGCCTGCGCCAAGCTGGCTGAGCGCTGGGGCTATGACGAGGTCAACCTCAACTGCGGCTGCCCCAGCGAGCGTGTGCAGAAGGGAGCCTTCGGGGCCTGCCTGATGGTCGAGCCGCAGCTGGTGGCGGACTGTGTGAAGGCCATGCGCGACGCGACGGCGCTGCCAGTCACCGTCAAGCACCGTATCGGCATCGACAAAATCGAGAGCTACGACTTCGTGCGCGACTTTGTTGCCACCGTCGCCGAGGCCGGCTGCGAAGTCTTCATCGTGCACGCCCGCAATGCCTGGCTGCAAGGCCTGAGCCCCAAGGAAAACCGCGAGATCCCGCCGCTGCGCTACGAGCTTGTGGAGCAGCTCAAGCGCGAGTTCCCGCAGCTGACCATCGCCATCAACGGCGGCTTGAAGACGCCCGATCAAATCGCCGAGCAACTGGCCGTGCTGGACGGGGTGATGATCGGTCGCGAGGCCTATCACGAGCCCTGGAGCATGGCGCAGTGGGACTCGCGCTTCTTTGGCCAGCCCGACCCCGCGGCGTCGCGTGAACAGGTCGAAGACGCCTGGCTGGACTACCTGGACCGCGTGCATGCCAATGGCCGTTCCTGGTCCCATGCGATGCGCCATGCCCTGGGCCTGTGGAACGGCACGCCCGGCGCGCGCCGCTGGCGCCAGGTGTGGAGCGACCATCGCCTGAAGATGCTCGCACCGCGCGAGGTGGCCGCGCAGGCCACCTCGGCTCGTCTGCAAGGCGCGTTGGCCGCGGCATGACGACCGGCCGCGGCACGGCCGTCGGCGAGCATGCGTGCATGCGTCCTTCCATGACCCGAACCGCCGCGCTGGCGTTGTGCCTCGCCGTGGCGGGCAGTGCTCATGCCATGCCCTGCAAAGAGCAGCCGGGCGCGGCCGCCCGCCGGCAAGCCGTCGAGCAGGGCCTGCTGCCCGCGGTGGTGTTCGACGGCGAAGCGCAGCCGCTGACGCTGGCCTCCCGCATGGCCGAGCACGGCGTGCCTGGGCTGGCCTTGGCGGTGCTACGCCGGGGCGAGGTGGACTGGGTGGCCGTCTACGGCCACCGTGCGGCGCAGGCGCCTGCGGTCGGCTGCGCCACGCTGTTCCAGGCCGGCTCGCTGGCCAAGCCCGTCACGGTGCTCGCCGCGCTGCGCCTGCAGGACGCCGGCCGGCTCGACTGGGATCGCGACGTCACCGGCCTGCTCACGTCGCTGAGCCTGCCTGCGGGCCGGCAGACGCCCGAGCACCCCGTCACGCTGCGTGGGCTGCTTGCGCACACCGCGGGCATCACGCCGGGCGGCTACCCCGGTTACGCCCAGGCCGGCCCAGTGCCCACGGTGGTGGAGGTGGCAACCGCTGCGCCGGGCACGAACACGCCACGGCCCGAGGTCGTGCTGCCGCCCGGCGAGCAGCTGCGCTATTCCGGCGGCGGCTACACGCTGGCGCAGCTCGCCATGCAGGACAGCCAGAAGCTGGCCTTCGAGCCGCTGATGCAGCGCTGGCTGTTCCAGCCGCTCGGCCTGCGTCGTGCCACGTTCGCGCTGCAGCGCCAAAGCGCCAACGGCGACGTGGCGGCCGGCCACCTGGACGGCGCCAAGCCCGTGCCGGCCGGCTGGCTGCATCTGCCCGAAAGCGCGGCAGCCGGCCTGTGGTCCAACGCGGGTGATCTCGCCACGCTGCTGGCCGAACTGCGCAAGGGTTGGCAGGGCCGCAGCCAGGTGTTCCGCCAGGCCAGCGTGCGCGCGTTGCTCGGCACGCCTTTCCAGGGGCACCTCTACGGCTTCAGGCTTGTCGGCGAAGGTGAAGAGCAGCTCCTTGTGCACTACGGTGGCACCACTGGCTACAACGCCGGCATGGCCATCAACCTGCACACGGGCGATGGTGTCGTCTACCTGGCCAATGCCGAGGCGGGCCGTGCGCTGAGCAGCGAACTGCTGGCGGTCGTGTCGCGTGCCTATGGCTGGACGCAGTTCCGCGAGACGCGCGTGCGCCGGGCCGAGGCGAACGAAGCCGCCCTCCAGGGGCTCGCCGGCCGCTACTTCTTCGCCGCCATGGGCGTGCGCGTGCAGGTGGAGCAGGCCCAGGCGCAGCTGACCCTGGTGTTCCCCAACGGCGACCGCCTTGCGCTGACGCCCATCGCTGCTGATGGCGCGCCGCTGCAGTTCATCCATCCCACCGGCGTGCGCGTCGGCTTCCAGCGCGGCGAGGCCGGCGCGGTGACGATGCATCTCTACGGCGACCAGGGCATCCGCGAGAACTCGCCATGACCCTGTTGCGGCGCGCGTGGATTGCCTTGCTGTGCCTGGCCGCGGCAGTGGCTGTGCCGGCGCAACCGCTCGCGCCCGGCGTCGTTCTCGTGCCCGGTGGTTTCGAGGCCGGCCGCCAGCCTGACGGCAACAGCCTGCTGCTGAAGGGCGACGCTGGCTGGCTGTTGATCGACAGCGGCCGCCACCGCGCCCATGCCGAGGCAGCACTCGCAGCGGCGGGCGGGCAGGTGAGGGCGGTGCTGAACACGCACTGGCATCTCGACCACCTGGGCGGCAACGCCTGGCTGCGCTCGCAAAGGCCTGGGCTTGAAGTCTGGGCGTCGCCGGCGGTGGCGAAGGCGCTGGCGCCCGACGGCTGGCTGGACCGCTACCGCCACCAACTGGTGGAGGCCATTCCCACGGCGCCGCCCGAGCAGGCGGCCGTCATGCGGGTTGATCTCGAACTGCTGAACCAGGCCGCTGCACTACGCCCTGATCACGAGGTCGGCACGGCATCGGCCCAGACCCTGGCCGGGCGACGCCTGCAGATCGGCGTTGAAACAGCCGTCAGCGGCGGCGACCTGTGGGTGCTGGACTCCGAGAGCGGCACGCTGGCCGCCGGCGATCTCGTCACGCTGCCCGTGCCCTTCATGGACACCGCCTGCCCGCCGGCCTGGCGAGAGGCGTTGGCGCGCATCTTCGCCCAGCCGTTCAAGCGCCTCGTGCCCGGCCATGGCCCGGTGATGAGCCGCGCCGACTTCGAGCGCTGGCGTGGTGGCTTCGAGGCCCTGCTGGACTGCGCCGACCAAGGCTTGCACCCCGCCGCCTGCGCGGCGATCTGGCGCTCCCGTGTCGACACGTGGCTGGACGACGCCGGCCGTGCCCGCGTCAATGGCATGCTTGGCTACTATTTCAAGACCCTGCTGCAAGCGCCGCCCGAGCAACGTGAGAGATTTTGTCGACGACCCTGACATCGGCCCGGTGCTGCCGCCGGACGAGCCGCTGTGGAGCCACAGTTTCGAGACGGCCCTCGGCCGCTGTGGCGTCGTCTGGAGTGAACGGGGCATCGTGGCATCGCTGCTGCCCGATGCAACCCCTGAGCGGCTGAGGCGGCGCCACCCGACCGCCCAACTGACGGCAGAGCTGCCGCCCCACATCGCCCATGCCGTCGACGGCATCCGTGCGCTGCTGGCCGGCGAGGCGCGTGACTTGAGCGACGTTGTGCTCGACGAGCGCGGCATCCCCGAGTTCCGCCGCCAGGTCCACGCGCTGACCCGGGCCATCCCGCCGGGGCAGACACGCACCTACGGCGAGATTGCCACTGCGCTGGGCCAGCCCGGCGCGGCGCGCGCAGTCGGCCGTGCCGAAGGCGACAACCCCTTCCCGCCCATCGTGCCCTGCCACCGCGTGATGGGCGCGGGCGGCGAGCCCACGGGCTTCTCGGCACCCGGCGGTGTCGAGACCAAGCGCCGCATGCTGCTCATCGAGGCTCGCGCCGTGGGCCAGCTCGCAGGCGATCAGCAGCCGCTGTTCTAATCCCGCATGTCCTTCGCTTCCCTGGGCCTCTCGCCCGCCCTGCTGCGCGCCGTGCGCGAACAGGGCTATCACGCGCCCACCGCCGTCCAGTCGGCCGCGCTGCCCCCCATCCTCGCCGGCCGCGACGTGCTGGCTCTCGCCCAAACCGGTTCGGGCAAGACGGCCGCCTTCGTGCTGCCACTGCTGCAGCGCCTTGTCAGTTCGCCCCCGCGCCCCGGCCCGCGCGCGCTGGTGCTGGCCCCCACGCGCGAGCTGGCCGCGCAGACGGCGGAGCTGCTGCGCGAGGTGGCGGCCCTGCTGATGCATCGCCCCAAGGTCGCCCTGGCCTTCGGCGGCGTGTCCATCAACCCGCAGCTGATGGCGCTGCGCGGCGGCTGCGACGTGATGGTGGCCACGCCGGGCCGGCTGTTGGACCTGCTGGACCACAACGGCCTGACGCTGGCGGGCGTCGAATGCCTGGTGCTCGACGAGGCCGACCGCCTGCTGGCCGCCGGCTTTGCTGATGAGCTGCATCGCGTCCTTGCGCAGGTGCCTGCCAGGCGGCAGACGCTGCTCTTCTCCGCCACCTGCCCGCCGGCCGTGCAGGGCCTAGCCGAGCAACTGCTGCGCGAGCCGGTGCGCATCGACATCCAGGAGGCGCCGCCGCAGATCACGCAGCGCACCATCCAGCTCGACCGCGCCCAGCGCCTGCCCGCGCTGCGCCAGCTGCTGAAGGACGAGGGCTGGGAGCGCGCGCTGGTGTTCGTGGCCAGCCGCTACACGGCCGAGCTGGTGTCGGACAAGCTCTTTGCCCATGGCTTCAAGGCCGGCGTGCTTCACGGTGAGCTGAGCCAGGGCGCGCGCAGCGATGTGCTGGCGTCGCTGAAGAACGGCAGCGTCAAGGTGCTCGTCGCCACCGACGTCGCCGCGCGCGGCCTGCATGTCGACGCGCTGGACGCCGTCGTCAACTATGAGCTGCCGCGCTCGGCAGCCGACTACACCCACCGCATCGGCCGCACCGGCCGCGCGGGTGCCACCGGCGTGGCGGTCAGCTTCATCTGCGCCGACAGCCCGGAGAACGCCGAAAGCCATTTCCGCCTCATCGAGAAGCGCCAGGGCCTGCGCGTGCCACGCGAGCGCCTCGCCGGCTTCGAGCCCGAGGCCGTGGCCACCGAGGCCCAGGCGACGGGCGGCATCAAGAGCACGACGCGCAAGAGCAAGAAGGACAAGCTGCGCGAAGCCGCCGCGCGCGCCGGAGGCAACGATGGGCATTGAGATCGAACGCAAGTTCCTCGTCACCAGTGATGGCTGGCGCGAGCAGGCCTCTGCCCAGACACGCTTCAGCCAGGGCTACCTCAGCCGCGACCCGGCGCGCACCGTGCGCATTCGCATCGCGGGCGAGGCCGCCTTCCTGACCATCAAGGGCGCCACGCGCGGCGCAACGCGGGCCGAGTTCGAATACGAGGTGCCGCTGGCCGACGCTCAAGCGCTGCTGGCACTGTGCGACGGCCCCGTGGTCGAGAAAGTCCGCCACCTGTACCCGCATGAGGGCATGACCTGGGAGGTCGACGAGTTCCTCGGCGCCAACGCCGGTCTGGTCGTGGCCGAGATCGAGCTGCAGTCCGAGAGCCAGGCCTTTGCGCGTCCGGCCTGGCTGGGCGGCGAGGTCACGGGCGATGCGCGCTACGTCAACGCCAACCTGGCGGTGAACCCGTTCTCAACCTGGGCTGAGTGAACTAGTAGGGGGCGGCGAATCCGGCTGCCGGCCGCGCGCGTACGACTGTCATACGCAGGCAATCCGTGCCGCCGAAGATACGCTGTTCGCTCTCCGTCAGTGGCCAGCCTCGCCAAAGTGCTGGCCGCCCAGGCCCTCCTCATCACGCCCGTGCAACTCACCCTGTCCTCGCTCCTGCACAGAACACGCATCGGCATCCTGATGCTGCTGCTCGCCGTGCTGCCGTTGCAGAGCGTGGCCCAGCTCATTGCGGGCGTGCAGGCCCATCGACATGTGCACACCGGCGCCGGGCCGGCGGCGGCGTCCGCATCTCCGCTGCGGGCTCTGCTGGACCATCTGCACGCCGCCCAGGACCCGCGCCTCCAAGGCCCCAAGCTCAGCTGGGTGGTGAGCAGGGGGCCGGCTGCGGAGGTGCACGAGCATGGTGGCGTATTCCACAAGCACGCGCATGACGAGGCGGATGTGCTTGAGGTTGGCGACCCGGCCGACGACTCCATGCAAGGCGGCGCGACCGCCTTTCTGGCCTGGCTGCCTGCCGCCCTGGCCTTGCCTGCCGGCGAGGGCAGCGGCCGCCCCGTCACGGCTGGCCTCGACTGGCGCGACCGCGTCGTCGCGCCGCCGCTGACGCCGCCTCGGGGCTGAACCCGGCTGAAGGCCTCGGGCGCCTCCCTGCGCCCGCTCAACCGCCTTTGACTTCCGCCTGTCCCGCCGTGACAGGTGGTTCCGCGTATTCCCGCGGGCCCCGTTTCCCGAGAGTCCCATGTCCAAGAATCGCTTCCAGCCGACGCTGCTGGCTGCTGCCTGCCTGCTCGCCGCATCCACGGCCCAAGCCCAGGCCGAACGGCCCCTCGTCGTTGCCGCCGTGCTCGAGAAGGTCGAAGTGACCGGCCGCCACTACGACAACGCCATCGGCAGCGCCAACGCCGCCTCGCAAGGCACCATCCGCGCCGAACTGCTGAAGAGCCGGCCCGCGCTGCGCCCGGGCGAGGTGCTGGAGTTCGTACCCGGCCTCATCGTCACGCAGCACTCGGGCGACGGCAAAGCCAACCAGTATTTCCTGCGCGGCTTCAACCTCGACCATGGCACCGACTTCGCCACCAGCGTCAACGGCCTGCCGGTCAACATGCCCACGCACGGCCACGGCCAGGGTTACTCGGATCTGAACTTCCTCATCCCAGAGTTGGTCGACCGCATCGAGTACCGCAAAGGCCCGTACTTTGCGAAAAACGGCGACTTTGCCGCCGCTGGCTCGGCCGACATCGCCTACCGCAACACGCTGGACGAGAGCTTTGCCGCGCTGACGCTGGGCCAGCGCCAGTTCCAGCGCTTCGTCGGCGCCGGCTCCACGGCACTTGGCAGCGGGCTGAACCTGCTCGGCGCCATCGAAGTGCAGCACAACGATGGGCCGTGGAAGCTGCCGGAGCGCCTGCGCAAATCCAATGGCGTCGTCACGCTGTCCGGCGGCACGCGCACCGAGGGCTGGAGCGCCAGCCTGATGGGCTATGACGCCAAGTGGAACTCGACCGACCAAGTGCCCGAGCGTCTCATCGCCGCGGGCACCCTCAACGGCCAACCCTTTGACCGCTTCGATGCGGTCGACACCAGCGACGGTGGCGAGACGCGTCGTAGCAGCCTGTCCGGCGAATGGCACCGCAGCACTGGCACTGAGACGACCAACGTCGCGGCCTACGCGATGAACTACCGGCTCAAGCTCTTCTCCAACTTCACCTACGCGCTGGAGCGCCCCGGCGACGGCGACCAGTTCTCGCAGCAGGACAAGCGCAGCGTTTACGGCGTGAACGCCAGCCATGCCGTCGACCACCGCCTGGGTGACCTGCCGGCCCGCAGCGAGATCGGCCTGCAACTGCGCCATGACCGCATCCGCGTGGGCCTCTATGACACCGTGGAGCGCCGCATCATCGGCACGACGCGCGACGACAGCGTGCGAGAGACCGAGCTCGGTGTCTACGGCCAGACGTCGGTCGAGCTGACGCCCTGGCTGCGCAGCGTCGTCGGCCTGCGGGCGGACCAGGCGCGCTTCAAGGTCAACAGCCTCAGCAACGTGGCCAACTCCGGCAGCGCCTCTGCCCACCTGTTCTCACCCAAGCTGTCGCTGATCGCCGGTCCGTGGGCCAAGACCGAGTTCTTCTTCAACGCCGGTCGTGGCTTCCACAGCAACGACGCGCGCGGCACGACGGCCACGGTCGACCCCAGGACCGGCGACGCCGTCGACAAGGTGCCGGGCCTGGTGGCAGCGCGTGGGATGGAGCTGGGCGCGCGCACGGAGTGGGTGCCGGGCCTGCAAAGCTCGGTGGCCCTGTGGAAGCTCGACTTCGACTCCGAGCTCGTCTACGTCGGCGACGCCGGCGCCACCGAAGCCAACCGGCCCAGCAAGCGCCATGGCATCGAATGGAACAACCGCTACGTGCCCGTGCCCTGGCTGCTGGTGGACGCCGACCTGGCCTGGACGCACGCGCGCTTCGCCGACTTCGACCCTGCCGGCAACCGCATCCCCAACGCCGTCGACAAGGTCGGCTCCATCGCCGTGACGCTGCGCGACCTTGGCCCCTGGTCGGCCAGCCTGCAGTGGCGCTACCTGGGTTCGGGCTCGCTGATAGAGGCCAACAGCGTGCGTTCGCGGTCGTCGCTGACGACCAACCTGCGTGTCAACCGCAAGTTGCCCGCCATGTGGGGGCGCAACAGCGAGGTCACCTTCGACGTCTTCAATGTGTTCGACCGCAAGGTCAACGACATCGAATACTTCTACGAGTCGCAACTGCCGGGCGAGGCCGCACCGGTGGCCGACAAGCATGTCCACCCGGCTGAGCCTCGCACGGTGCGGGTGACGTTCAGGCTGGGGTTCTGACGAGGCGTGACGACGGCGCAGGTCGCGCGTCACGGCCTCGTGATCAACGTCGCCTGCCGCGCCGTCAGCCGCCACTGGCCGTCCACGAGCTTCCACAGGTCGGTGAAACGGCGGTGCGCTTCCCGGGCCGGCACAGGCCCGTCCACCACGGGCACCACCGTCTCCTCGCCCATCAGCAGCACCATCTCGCCTCGCAGGGCCGCGTATTCGATCACCCGTTCATAGCGGGTGTAGCGGATATGTCCCGCGGCGCTTCGCTGGGCCGTGCCGCCGCGGACGGACACGCTGTTCTGCGGATTGTTGACGGCCAGGTCGTCCGCCAGCAGCGCCGCGAATGCCGCTGAGTCCTGCGTGATGGTGGCGCGGTCGATGGTGACGGTCGCAGCCAGCACGGCAGCGATGCGTGGATCCTTGGCGGCGGCCTCGACATCGGCATTGCCGGCTCGCCAGTCGGCTCTGGCCGTCGCCGCGAGCAGCAGCAGGGCCAGCACAAAGACTTGACTGCTAAAGGACGCTTTCATGGCCGCTCCAAGGGGTTGCGGGCCATTCTGGCGTCGCTGGCCTGGAGCGTCCACGGTTCACTGAGCGCCGGGGCGCAGCGTCGCTGAGCGCTTCCTGCGGAACGCCTGCAGCGCACTGCCCGCCAGGAAGACGACAAGCCACGCAAGCAACGCGGACTTCACCAGCGGCGACTCCGGCCCGCTGGCCAGGGGTTGGCCGGCGGGCAGGCGGGTCAGCGTCTCATTGATGCCCGGCACCAGCAGCAGGAAGAAGCTGAAGGACAGCCCGAAGTCGGCCAGGTAGGGGCGGGCGCGGCCCAGGAAGGCCAGCCGAGGCACCAGCAGCGAACCGGTCACCGCGAGCAGCGCAAGGATGCCCAGCGCGTGGCCGGGGTTGAACCCACCCGTGCTCGACAACCCGAAGGCCGTGAGTACGGACAGCACCAGCCCGGCCAGGTAGACGCGCCCGGAGCGCGTGCCGGGGTCGATGCGGCGATGGCGGGCGAAGGCGTAGACGCCGGCGACCAGCGGCACCAGGCTGATGGCGGTGTGGGCGATGCCCAGCGAGGATAAGGGGTGAGGCATGGAAGGCGCTGCGAAAGTTCAGAGGACCGAACTCTAGAAATTCGAGCGTCGTTCGGGGGTGACATGTGAATGACAAAAACGTCATCCCGCGGGCCGCCACAACTGCGCAAAATCCGCCCGCATGAAGATCCTCGTCATCGAAGACGATCCCAAGACCGGCGACTACCTGAAGAAGGGGCTGCGCGAGAGCGGTTACGCGGTCGACCTGGCGCGCACCGGCACCGACGGCCTGCAGATGGCGCTGGCCCATGCCTACGACCTGGTGGTGCTGGACGTCACGCTGCCCGGCATCGACGGCTGGCAGATCATGCCGGCGCTGCGTGAGAAGGGCGACGTGCGCGTGCTCTTCCTGACCGCGCGCGACCAGCTCGGTGACCGCATCCGCGGCCTCGAGCTGGGGGCCGACGACTATCTCGTCAAGCCGTTCTCCTTCACCGAGCTGGTGCTGCGCATCCGCACGCTGCTGCGGCGCGGCGCCGTGCGCGATGCGGATGTCTACGAAGTGGCCGACCTGAAGCTCGACGTGCTGCGCCGCAGGGTCACGCGAGAAGGCACCGAGATCGCGCTGACGAACAAGGAGTTCCTGCTGCTGCATCTGCTGGTGAAGCGCCAGGGCGAGGCGCTGTCGCGCACGCTGATCGCGTCCGAGGTGTGGAACATGAACTTCGACAGCGACACCAACGTCGTCGACGTCGCCATCAAGCGCCTGCGCGCCAAGGTGGACCGGCCGTTCGCGACGCCGTTGATCCACACGGTGCGCAGCATCGGCTACGCGTTTGGCGACGTACCGGACGCGAACGGGAGCCTGGATTGATCGCCCGATTGCTGCCGCGCTCGCTGGCGGTCCGCGTCACGCTGCTGTGCGGGCTGATCGCTGTCTGGACCACCGGCATGCTGGGCGGCTACTTCTTCCTCGCTGCGCGCACGGGCATCACCGCGCATGCCGACGAGCAGCTGATCGGCCGCGCCGAACACTTCCGCCGCCTGGTGGCCGATGCGCAGACTATTCCCGATCTGCGCGACCGCTCGATGTTGTTCGAAGCGCTGCTGGGCGCGGCCAGCGATGTGCTGATCCTGCGCCGCGCCGGCGAGGCGCCGCTTGTGGAGGTCAACCCCGACCATGCGCCGGTGCCTACGGCATTCGCCCCCGTGCCGGCCGACCGTGTCATCGGCCCGCAGGATGTGCGTGACGCGGAGGTGCCCGGGCAGCCGCGTATGCACTGGGTCTCGGCCCAGGCGCGCTCCGGGCAGGACGGCGCGCTGATCGAGGTCGTCGCGGGCCACCCCCTCGTCAGCGAGATGCAGATGATCGCCAACGCCCGCAACCAGGCGCTGGCCAGCACCCTCATGGCAATGGCGGCGTGCACGGTGCTGGTCTGGCTGGTGCTGCGCCACGGGCTGCGGCCGTTGCGCCGCGTGGCCGAGCAGGCGGCGCTGATCAACCCGATCAACCTGGCCCTCCGGCTGCCCGACAAGGATGCACCGCAGGAGCTGCAGGACATGGTGGCCGTGTTCAACGCGATGCTGGATCGCGTGTCGGGTGGCTATGAAAGGCTGTCGCAGTTCTCGGCCGATCTGGCGCACGAGATCCGCACGCCTGTCGGTGTGCTGATCGGGCAGACGCAGGTGGCGCTGAACCGCCCGCGCAGCATGGCGGAGTACCAGCAGCTGCTGGAGTCCAACCTCGAGGAGCTGAACCGGCTGCGGCTGACCATCGACAACATCCTCTTCCTCGCCCAGGCCGACCACGCCACGCTCGACCTCGAACGCACACCGCTGGCGATGGCCGAGGAGCTGCAGAAGATCGCCGAGTATTTCGAAGGGCCGGCGGACGAGGCCGGGCTGCGTTTCGCCGTGCAGGCCAGTGGGACGGCGCTGGTGAACGCGCCGCTGTGCCGCCGGGCCGTCCACAACCTGGTGGTCAACGCGCTGCGTTACGGCACGCCCGACACGACGATCCGGTTGATCGGCGCCCAGGACGAGGCCGGCTCGACGGTGGCGGTGGAGAACGACGGCCTGCCCATCCCGGCCGAGCAGCTGGAGCGGCTGTTCGACCGCTTCTATCGGGCCGACTCAGCGCGTGGCCGGCCCGCCGAGTCCAGTGGGCTGGGCCTGGCCATCGTCAAGGCCATCATGGCCTTGCACGGCGGTGAAGCGCGGGTGTCGTGCTCCGCGGCGGGCACGATCCGTTTCGAGCTGCACTTTCCCGTGCAGCCCGGGGTATCACCAGGGCGGTGACTCGCTGAGGGCTTCCTCAGGCAAGTTGGCAGGCAGGGCGGCCGCGACCGGCGCAGGCGCCGTGCCTGCAGCCGCGAAGTCATGCTCGCCACCCAGGCCTTCGATGAGCGCCGGGATCAGCCGGCCCAGCTCTCCGGTGGACAGGGCCGCGTCGGCGTCGAAGGCTTCGTCGCCGCTGGCTTCGGGCTTGCCTTCGAAGGCCAGGTCCAGGAAGCTGATCTTCTTGATCGCAAAGCCCTCGGTCAGCGTGAAGGAGACGCGGTCCTTCCAGCTCAGCGCCAGGCGCGTGGGCATCTTGCCGCTGGTCAGATGGGCGCGCACCTCGTCGATGTCGAGAGGATGGCGGGCGTAGCGCACGACGGGCTTCTCGTCATCGCTGCCTTTCAGCTCGCACTCGCGCTCGATCTGGAAGCCTTCGGGCGTCACGCCGTCCATCAGCCAGGCGGCCATGCAGGCGGCGGGGCTCTCGGCCGTCTGCACCAGCTGCAGGCTCAGGCCCGGGCTGGCCTGGATCAGCAGCGTGATGACTTCATCCGCGCGGCTGCTGGAGCCGGCGTCGACGAACAGCAGCTGCTGCGCGGGCGCAATCCACACCTGCGTGGCCGAGGTCTTGGTGAAGGCGCGCGGCAGCAGCTCGTGCGTGGCCTGCTCCTTCATGTCCTTCTTGGCCTTCTTGCCGGGCTTGCGGCCGGTCGTCTGCTCAAGGTGCTCGGCCAGCTCCTCGATGCGCTCCTGCACGACGGAGGAGGGCAGCAGGCGCTGTTCGCGCTTGAGCTTGACGAGCCAGTGCCCGTCGATGACCTCGACGAGGGGCGCGTGCTCGACGCCGCGGGGGGGTGTCCAGCCCACGGCCAGCGGCTGGGTGGGGGCGCAGGCCAGGAAGGGTTCCTTGGCGAGTTGTTCGGCGAGCTGCTTGGCATCGGTCTGCCAGCCTTCGCTGATGCGGTAGGTGATCAGGTTCTTGAACATGGGCGCGGTAGAAACAAGAAGCCCGCCAGCGGCGGGCTTCGGAAACAGGCGCCCATTGTCTCAGGTCCGACGGCGGCGCCATGTCAGCAGCCCCGCGGCACCCGCCAGCCACAGTGCCCAGGTGGCCGGCTCGGGTACGTCGGCGGTGATGGCCTGCATGGTGCCGGTGAAGCTGCCGTCGGCCACGAAGCTCAGGCCGGTGACGAAGCCGGTCACGTCGAACGCGTTGACGCCCGCGGATTCCTCGATGCCGCGGATCTGGAAGCGATCCACGCCGGCGGCGAAGCCGTGGGCCGTGAAGTCGAAGCTGGTGCCGGCGGCCAGGGCGCTGCTGGCCTGCTGCCAGGCGCTGCCATCCCAGGTCCAGACCTCGTAAAGCCCGTCGCCCACGTTGCTGGCCACCTGCACGGCCTTGAAATTGGGGTCGCCGGCGCCGGTCGCGTAGCTGAAGCCGGTGGCGACGACGGGGTCGATGAAGGTGATGTGGCCGGGGCCGACGCTGCCGACGTTGAAGCCGTAGACGGGGCCGGCCAGCAGGCCGCTGGTGGTTTGTACTGGGGTGAGGGTGGGCAGGGCGATGTTGCCCACGCCGGCGGGCAGCGTGGCCGGGTCGATGGGCGTGAAGTCGAAATAGGAGGTGGAGCGAGAGAGCGGGGAGCCGTCACTGCGCGTGTTGGTCAGGTCGATGCCGATGGAATAGTGCGTGCCGTACTGCAGCAGCCCGGCGGGCAGCGTGAGGTTGGGGCCTGACACCACGGGGCTGTTCCAGATCAGGTCGGCCTGCTGGAAGCTGTGGTTGTCGACGGCCCGGGAATAGACGGTGACCGGGTGGCTGGTGTCCTGCACGCGGATGCGCATCTGGTCGATGCTCACCGGCGAGTTGGCGGGCAGCGTCCAGCTGATGGTGGGCGTCAGGCCCGAGCCGCTGACCGTCATCGAGCTGACGAAGGGCATGGCGCCGACGTTGCCGAGGCTGGGTGAGGTGTAGGTGGCCGAATTGCTGAAGTCGGCATTCGTCGACAGCAGCATGCGCCAACTGCCGGGGAGGCTGGCGTCGTAGGGCCTGGAGGCGAAGTACTGGTGGGGCAGGGCCGTCCAGTCGCGCTCGTAGAGGCGTTGCTTGAGCCAGTCGGGGTCGGTCGCGAGGGAGTCGCAGGTCTTGCCGGTCGGGCAGTTGGCGGCAAAGCCATAGACGACGGCCGACGGGTCGTCGGCGGGTGCCTTCACGTTCAGCACACCCCAGACGAGGAGGTCGCCGGTGGCGAAGTTGCCGCTGTTGGCGCTGTTGTTCTGGCGCAGGTAGAAGGGCGTGTCGGCGGTGGGCGTGCCTGCCAGGGCGGCGGTCGCCGCGAGCAGGCCGGGCAGGACGAGGTGCTTCTTCATGACGGGCTCCCTGAGAAGGAGCCCAGCCTAGCGACGCGCCCGCGCCCCCGCACCCCCTCCGGAGGGGGCATCGCGCCTGCTCAGGCCGGTTGGGTCATCACCTGGCGCAGCAGCTGCTCGAAGACCTCGACCGACTGGCCGCCCTGGATCAGGTGTTGCTGGTTGACGATGATGGCCGGCACGGCGTGGATGCCCTGGGCATGCACCTCGGCTTCGGCGGCGGTCACCTCGTCGGCATAGCGGTCGCCCGCGAGCAGCTCGCGGGCCTCGGCTTCAGGCAGGCCGGCGGCGGTGGCCAGGCTCAGCAGCACCTCGTGGCTGGACACATCCCGGCCTTCGGTGAAGTAGGCCTTCAGCAGTGCGACCTTCAGCGTGCGTTGCACGGCCGCGCCGAAGGCCTCGTCGGCCCAGTGCAGCAGGCGATGGGCGTCGCGCGTGTTGTAGATGCGGCTGCGCGCCTGCATGCTGAACTCGAAGCCCAGGGCTGCGCCGCGCTCGCGGATGGCCTGGCGGGTGCCGGCTAGCGCTGCGGGGCTGGCGCCGTACTTTTCGGCCAGATGCTCCTCGATGTCCTGGCCCTCGGGCTTCATGCCGGGGTTGAGCTCGAAGGGGTGGAAGTGCAGGTCCAGTTCCAGCCCGGGGATGCGGGCGGCCGCTGCTTCCAGCGAATACAGGCCGATGGCACACCAGGGGCAGACGATGTCGGAGATGAAGTCGATACGCATGGGCCGCAATTGTCCGGCGGCTGGGCTTCCCCCATCGCTTGCAAGGTTGGCGCTAGCGTGATTGGTTTGTGCTTCCGGACCCTCAGATCTGTTCCATGGAGCCGCGGCGGGCGCTAATAATCAATGCGCCATTACTGCTTGTGATCGCCGCCACGATGCACCACCTCCTTTGCCGCCTGTTTGCTGGCTTGCTCTGCGTGGCCGCCACCCAGGTGCAGGCGCAGGCCGAGGGCGAGCGTGCGCAGTCCGCGGTGCGGATCAGCGGCTTTGGCAGCCTGGGTGCGAGCTACGTGGATGCCCCCGCCGGCTGGGGCTTCCGGCGCGAGCTGAACCAGGCGGGTAGCAGTGCCAACCTGCGCGGTGACGTCGACACCCGGCTGGGCGTGCAGCTGAACTACGCCCCGAGCGCCCAGTTCGAACTGGTGGCCCAGGCCATCCTGAAAAAGCGCGGGGCCCGTGCCGTCGATGGTGACGCCCTGGAATGGGCTTACTTGAGCTACCGGCCGACGGCCGACTGGGCCTTGCGGCTGGGGCGGGTGAACGTCGATGCCTTCCTGATGGCCGACTACCGCAACGTGGGCTATGGCTTCACGATGGCGCGGCCCCAGGTGGAGCTCTACGGCCTGCTGCCGACGACGCTGGACGGCGTGGACATCGCGCGCAGCTGGCTCAGTGGCGATGCGCAATGGCGCGTGAAGCTGATGTACGGCGGCACGCGCTTCGGCGATGTGAGCGAGGTCAAGGCCAGCGAGCTGCATTCGGTCGCCGGCGCCATGGTGTCGCGCGAGGAGGGCGGGTTGTTGGTGCGCGCGAGTTTTGCCCGTGGCCGCATCCAGAGCCACAGCGACCGGTTGCCGCCCGTGCTGGCCGCCTTGGGCCAGTTGGCTGCGCTGCCGGTGCCACCCGTGGCCGAGCAGGCCGCCACGCTGCGGCAGCGCCTGGACATCGGCGGCATCTGGGGCAGCTTCACCGAGATCGGCGCGCGCCAGGAACTGGCCGACTGGCAATGGAGCGCCGAGATCGTGCGCGTGTCCGCCAAGCCGCTGACCTCGCAGACGTCGATGGCGCTGATGGTGGGCCGTCGCACCGGCGACTGGACGCCCTATGCCGGCGTTGGCCGCGTACGCACGTCGGGCGATCCTCTGGCGCTGCCCTCCTGGCTGGCGGTGCTGACGCCCGTGCTGGGGCCCATCGGTGCCGCCCAGGCCCAGGGGCTGGGTGCCGGTGCAACACAGGCTTTCAACGCCTCGCGGCTCAACCAGTCAAGCTGGTCGGTCGGCGCGCGCTGGGACTTCCATCCGCAGGCGGCGCTGAAGCTGCAATGGGACGAGATCCATGTCTCCTCCAATGGCGCCGCGCTGTGGAGCCATGGAACCGCCGACAGTGGCCGTGCCCGCGTGGCGACGGCCGTTGTGGACTTCATCTTCTGAAGCCATGGCCCTCCGCAAGCTGCTCGCCCCCCTCCTGCTGGCCCTGGCCTTGCCGGCGCAGGCCGATTTCTACATCGTCGTGCACGCCAGCAACCCGCAGCGCAGCCTGACGCAGAAGGAGGCTGTCGACCTCTTCATGGGCCGCAGTCGGGCGTTTGCGAACGGCGACTTCGCATTGATCTTCGACCTGCCGCGCGACAACCCGCGCCGCGCCGCGTTCTACCAGGCCCTGACTGGCATGAGCGTGGCCCAGGTCAACAGCTACTGGTCGCGGCTGATGTTCTCCGGCCAGAGCGCACCGCCCCAGTCCCTGCCGGACGAAACCGCCATGGCCGGCATCCTGCGCCGCAACCCGAGCGCCCTGGGCTGGCTCAGCAAGGAGCCGACCGAGGCTGGCCTGCGCACGGTGCTGGTCATCAAAGAGCCGGCCAAATGAGGGCGCCGACGCCGCGCGTGCGTGGCGCCAACAGCCTGCAGCTGCGCTTCATGCTGCTGGTGTTCGCGAGTGCGGCGCTGCTGGCCGTCATTGCGGCCACCATCGCCTACCAGCTCGGGCAGGCGCGTGCGCTGGCCAGCAGCCGCAGCAGTGTCGAGGCGCTGGCCTTGGCCGTCGAGAAGACGCTGTCCATCGGCGCGTTCGCCAACGACGCGGTGCTGCTGCAGGAGGTGGCGGGCGGCCTGGCGCGCAACGAGCTGGTCGACGTCGTCGAGGTGGTGGCGGCCGATGGCCGGGCGCTGGCGAAGGTGCTGCGCACCGGCGCTACCGAGCGGCTGGACGCGACGCTGCTGACACGGCCGCTGGTGTCGCCCTTCGATGCCAACGAGCGCCTGGGGCAGCTGCGCATCCGCCTGAACGACGCCAAGGTGCAGGCCGACGCCGACCGCGAGGCCTATACGCTGGCGGCGGCCATGGCCGGCCAGGCGGCGTTGCTGGCGCTGATCCTGTATCTGCTGGCCGCACGCATGGTGTCGCGGCCCATCGTGCGCCTGGCCAGCGCGCTGCGGCGCATGACGCCCGGTTCCGGCGAGCGGCTGGAGACGCCCGCAAGCCACGCGGCCGACGAGATCGGCGTGCTGATCGCCGGCGCGAACTCGCTGCTCGACTCCAACGAGCGCGCGCTGCAGACCGAGCGCAGCCTGCGCGCTGAGGTCGAGGCCATGGAGGCCCAGTACCGCCAGATCTTCGACTCCAGCAGCGCAGGCATCTTCGTGCTCAACGAGAGCGGCCGGCTGATCAACGGCAACCCGACCGTCTCGCGCGTGGTGGGCCTGTCCATGGACGAGCTGCGCACCCTCAGCGAGGACGACTTCATCACCCGCGTCTTCAACCGGCCCGAGCAGGTCCGCCAGATGATCGACGAGGCCTCGGCGCGCGGCGAGACCATGTCGGCCGACCTGGAGCTGGTGCAGCTGGGCGAAGACAGGCGCTGGGTGCATTGCCTGATCTCGGTCCAGCATGCGGGCGGCCAGACGGTCGAGGGCGTCATCTACGACATCACCGAGCGCAAGAGCGACGAGAACGAGGTGCGCCACCGCGCCGAGCATGACGACCTGACCCAGCTGAAGAACCGCGCGGCCGGGCAGGCCACGCTGGAGCGCTTCATTGCCGAGGCTGCTTCGCGTGGCGCTGCGCTCAGCGTGCTTTGCATCGACCTGGACGGTTTCAAGCAGATCAACGACAGCCATGGGCACCAGAGCGGCGACGAGGTCCTGGTCGCGTGTGCCGAGCGCATGCGCGCGGCCGTGCGGCGCTCTTCCGACCTCGTGGCGCGGCTCGGTGGCGACGAGTTCCTCATCACGCTGCGCGATGTCGGCCCCGAAGACGCGGTGCTGATCCAGGTCATGCGTGCCCTGCTCGACGGCCTCTCCCTGCCCATCCGGCTGTCTACGGGCGAGGAGGTCAGGGTCGGCGTCAGCATCGGCGTGGCCTGCCTCCCATCGCACGGCATGAATGCACAGACCCTGGTGAGAGCGGCCGACGACGCCCTGTATCACGTCAAACGCAATGGCAAGCAGGCCTTTGCGCTGGCCTTGGCGGGCTGATCGCGAGGCCCCGGAAGGCCGTACGGCTTCCGGGTACATGCGGGCGTGGTTACCGTGGCGGTATCGCCAACGCAAAGCTCACTCGCATGACCGACCCCTACACCCCGCCCCAGGTTTGGGCCTGGAACAAGCCTTCCGGCGGCCAGTTCGCCAGCATCAACCGCCCGGTGGCCGGCGCCACGCATGACAAGGCGCTGCCCGTCGGCCGCCACCCGCTGCAGCTCTACTCGCTGGCCACGCCCAACGGCGTGAAGGTCACGGTGATGCTGGAGGAGCTGCTGGCACTGGGCCATGCCGGTGCGGAGTACGACGCCTGGCTCATCCGCATCAACGAGGGCGAGCAGTTCGGCAACGGCTTTGTCGAGGCCAATCCCAACTCCAAGATCCCCGCCCTCGTGGACCGCAGCGGGCCGGAACCGGTGCGGGTATTCGAGTCGGGCGCCATCCTCGTCTACCTGTCCGAGAAGTTCGGCGGTGCGTTCCTGCCCGAAGAGGGCGCGGCGCGTGCCGAGGCCTTGAGCTGGCTGTTCTGGCAGATGGGCAGCGCGCCCTTCCTGGGAGGCGGTTTCGGCCATTTCTATGCTTACGCGCCCACCAAGCAGGAGTACCCCATCGACCGTTACGCGATGGAGGTCAAACGCCAGCTCGACGTGCTGAACCGCCACTTGGCCGAGCGCCGCTACCTGGCCGGTGAAAGCTACAGCATTGCCGACATGGCCAACTGGCCCTGGTACGGCGCGCTGGCCAAGGGCCAGCTCTACGGGGCGGGCGAGTTCCTGGCCGTGCACGAGTACACCCACGTCATCCGCTGGGCCGACGAGATCGCCCAGCGCCCGGCCGTGAAGCGCGGCCGCAAGGTCAACCGCGCCTGGGGCGAGCCGAGCAGCCAGCTGCACGAGCGCCACGAGGCCAGCGATTTCGACACCAAGACGCAGGACAAACTGACCGCCACGCCATGATTACCCTCTACGACTGCGCCACCGCGCCCAGCCCCCGCCGCGCCCGCATCCTGCTCGCCGAGAAGGGCGCGCCCCACGAGACGGTGCAGGTGGACCTGCGCAATGGCGAGCAGATGGGCGAGGCCTTTCGGCGCATCAACCCGCAATGCACGGTGCCGGTGCTGGTGACAGAGGAAGGCCCCGTGCTGACTGACAACGCCGCGATCGCCGCCTACATCGAGGCTCGATACCCCGAGCCACCGCTGCTGGGCCGCAGCCCGCTCGACAAGGCCGAGATCGCGGGCTGGCAGTGGCGCATCGAGTTCGAGGGCTTGCTGGCGATTGCCGAGGCCTTTCGCAACAGCAGCCCGGCGATGGCCAATCGCGCGCTGTCGGGACCGGTGGACTACGCGCAGATCCCGGCGCTGGCCGAGCGCGGGTTGCTGCGGGTGCAGGCCTTCTTTGCGGTGCTGAACGAGCATCTGGCCGGGCGGGACTTCATCGCCGCCGGGCAGTTCAGCCTGGCGGACATCACGGCCGTCGTCGCGGTGGACTTTGCGCGTGTCGTGAAGGTCAAGCCGGGCGACGAGCACCCGCACCTGCGCCGCTGGCGCGAGGCCATGCAGGCGCGCGGCACGATGGGTTGACCTGACCTGGATGGCAGCCCCGGGCGCCGTAGCCACTCGACAGATTGGCCCCTGTCTCTTCACAATTGCCGCCGCCTCAATGAGTCTGTCCGGCGAAGGAGCGCGAGCTGGGCGGAGTCGTGACCACAAGCGCTCCAAGTCTTCAGGAGAAGCTCATGTCATCAAAGGCTATGGGTTCGGCACGGGTTCAGGGCTGCGCCAGGATCGCGTTGTGCGCGGCTGCGTTGCTGAGTCTTCCCGCACAGGCCCTCACCGTCAACTTCAGCGGCAGCGGTTCGGTTACCGGCCCCGCGCAGACCCCCCCGTTCTTCACCGGGCTGGAGGTCTTGCCCGCCTCGACGTCCTATGTCGTCAACGGGGATGCCGGCTGGCAACTCGGTTCCCTGTTCGATTTCAACGCCGTGACGCTGACCGGCACGGGTACGGCGACGCTCAGCAAGGCCGGCGACTCCATCAGCCTGCTGATCAACTCGACGACGTCGAGCCTCGGCGCCCCGCTGGCCCTGACGCTCACGGCCATCGGCGGTACGGGCGCATTCGCTGGCCTGGTGGGCAGTGGGACGTCGACCGTCCAACTGCTGGGCAATCCGCTGGGCCTGCCGGTGCCCGTGCCTTACGTGGAAACGGGGGGTGTGCTGGACCTGAGCCCCGTTCCAGAGCCTTCCACCCTGCTGCTGGCCGCCCTGGGCGCAGCGTTCCTGCTGGCCCGCGTGGCAAGCCGGCGCGGCGCCAACGTCAATCAGTGAGCGGCCACGGTTCGGCGGCACCGTTGTGCTGCCGAACGTGGTTCACCCTTTGCCCTGCTCGCAGGTGAGGGGCTCCATCACGCCGTCCTTCTCCCAATAGCCGCTGGCCAGCAGCTGTTCACGCACCTGGGCCCGTGCCCGGTGGAGGCGGCTCTTGACCGCCTCCAGGCTCAAGCCCAGCTGAGCGGCGACTTCCGGCGCCGTGAGCTCATGGACGTCTCGCAGCAGCAGGACCTCACGGTAAGGCGGGGTCAGCCGCTCCATAGCTCGTGCCAGGTCCATGCGCAGGTCCGTGGGTAGCTCCGGCGCGCAGGGCATGTCTTGCGGCGCGAGGTCGTCCAGGTCTTCCGCCTTGCTGCGGCCGCGGTACAGGCGGAAGCACTCGCGTTCGACGATGCGGAACATCCAGGTCGCGAAGGTGGCCACCGTGCGCAGTGCGCCGATCTTCCGATACAGCTGCCACAGCGCCACCTGCACGGCGTCCTCGGCGTCCTCGGTGGTGGAGCAGGTCCGTCGCGCAAACCGCTTGAGGTCGGGCTGACAGACGCTCAGCAGGTTGGAGAGCGCGCCCGCATCGCCGCGGGCCGCCGCCTCCACCAATTGCGCATCGGCGCGGATCATGGGTTCATTTCTCCAGGTAACGCCGCCCGACCATGGCACAGGCCGGGCAGAAGCCGACAAAAGCCGTCAGCACCAGTGTGGCGGCGGTGGCGATGGCCACGATGGTGATGACACCTTGGGTCAAACCGGCATAGACCACGGCGCCGATGACGACGCCGGCAGCGATGCGGAGGGCACGTTCCCAGGTGGGCAGGTTGCGCTTGAGGAAAAACATGATGGGTTCAGTCCTGAGTTGGGGTGGATGACCCTGACCAAGAGGCGCGCACGGCCTCAAAGGATTCACGTGCGCCCAAAAAAAGTTTTCGGCCGGCTGAACCCTTTGGCGCTGATGCCGACTCTGGGTCAAGAGCCGCCGATCTCGCGGGCATGCAGGCCATGCAGCCCAGGGTGCGTCTGGTCGGCAACCGGTGGCTGCGCGTGACACCCCTGGCCACACTGACGCTTGCCCTCCGCCCTCGATCACTCAGGAACCCAATGAAGAAAAGAACCTGGCCGCTGGCCTTGACCCTTTGCGCCGCCCTCGTGGGCAGTGTCGTCAGTTTGCATGCCGCCGCTGCCGAGGCGCCGGCGCCCGGTGCGTCCAGCGTTCCCGTCGCTCAAGCCATTGACCTGCCGGCCCTGCTCAAGGCCGGCATGGCGGGCACGCAGGTGCCTGCCATGGGCGCCATCGTGATCCGCCAGGGCCGGGTGGCAGAGCGTGCCGTGCTGGGCCTGCGTGCCCAGGGTGGGAGCGACCCCGTTCAGCTCGGCGACGTCTGGCACCTGGGCTCCAACGGCAAGGCGATGACGGCCACCATGGTGGCTCGCCTGGTCGAGCGGGGCTTGCTGTCGTGGGACGCACCGCTGAGCCACCTGCTGCCCGAGTTGGCGGCGGACATGCAACCGGCGTACCGCGACGTGACCTTGCGCGACTTGCTCGCCCATCAGTCCGGCCTGCAAGCCAACATCGATGAATCCTGGGCAGTCGCCTTCCACCAGGACAAGCGGCCCTTGCATGACCAGCGCATGGCCTACGCGCGGCTTGCACTGGCGCAGGCCCCGGCCTTTGCACGCGGTGCTGGCGACGGTTATTCCAACAACGGCTTCGTGATCGCCGGCGTGGTCGCCGAACGCGCGAGCGGCCTGCCTTTCGAGACCCTCATGCAGCGCGAGCTGTTCGAGCCCCTGGGCCTGCGCAGCGCGGGCTTCGGTGCCACGCACCGCGGCCAGCCGCTGGGGCACAAGGCGGGCGAGCCCGTCGAGGGCATGGCGGGCGACAACCCAGCGGTGATCGCGCCGGCCGGTGGCATCCACATGTCGCTGGACGACTGGGCGCGCTTCGCCATCGACCAGATGGCCGGCGAGCAGGGCCGCGGCAAGCTGTTGAAGGCCGAGAGCTACCGGCTGCTGCATGCCGTGGCGCGTGAGGGCGGCAAGTTCGCGCTGGGTTGGCGCGTGCAGGCCAGCATGGCCGGCGTCAGCGCCCGCCACCTGGCTCACACGGGCAGCAACGAGGCCTGGTTCGCGCTCATCGCGCTCAGGCCCGACAGTGAAGACGCGGCGCTGGTCACCAGCAATGCCAGCGAGGACGTGAAGGCCGACAAGGCTGTGCGCGACGTGGCCGTTCGCTTGCTCAAGGCCATGGCGCCCTGACAGCGGCCTGTGTCAATCGCGAGCGCCAAGCTTGGCCGCGCCTGGGTTCCGGGCGCGGCCATCGTTCTCCAGCGCCACCACGGCGTCCAGCAGGTACGGCCGGTCGCGCTCGAAAAAGCTCTTGTCGATGTTGGTGTTGGGCACGTGGAAGATCTTCATGCGCTTGTTGCGCAACAGCTTGAGGCTGTCGCCAAAGCTGCGCTTGAAGAGCCGGTCGGCCTGCCCGTTGGCATAGGCCTTCTTCAGCCCGTACTCCAGCCGCTCGGCCAGCAGAGGCTGGTTCCTGGCGACGAAGAAGTACATCGGCATGTAGGTGTAGACGGCGAACTGGTTGACGACGAGCAGGCCGGGGTGAGCCTGCTGCTGGGCGCGCAGTTCGGGCTCGACCTCGTAGATGCCGCGCATCAGCAGCTGGAAGCGCCCCGAATGCAGCATCGGGATCAGCGTGGGGTGGGCGCCGCCGTAGACGACCTTGAAGCCGTTGTCCTCGAGGATGTGCGCGGTGGACCAGCCGGGGCCCTGGCCGATGCTCAAGCGCCGCAGGTCGTCAACCGTCTTGACCGATTCGTACAGCGGCAGCTCGCTCTGCCGCCCAAGGAAGAACCGGAAGCTGGCCAGGCCGCGCATGATGGGCACGCGCACCGGCAGCGCGCTGTCCAGCCATTCCTGCGTCGGCATGGCCACGGCCACGGACAGGTTGCTGCCTTTCTCCAGCTCCAGCAGCTGGCGGCGGATGACGGTCTCCTCGCGCTGCTGGACGACGCGGTAGGGGCCGTACTTGTCGCGCGACAGTTCCAGCGCGAGCGTGAGCAGCTCGTCGGCATAGGCGCGGTGCGGCGCCTCGCGCTCCATGTAGGGAATGGTGACGACCAGCGGCGCCGGCGTGGCCGCATGAGCTGCTGCTGGCAGTGCGGCCAGCAGCATCAGCAGCGCCGGCAGCAGCTTCATGGGCTCACAGCTGGCGGTCGCTCGGCCTCGCCAGGTAGAACCATTCGGTACCGGGCAGCGACTTGGTGTTCGGGAACACGATGCGCCCCTCGCTCGGCGCCAGCACGGCCTCACCGCTGGCGCGGGTGCCGATGCGCTGGCCGGCCTCGATGGCATCGAAGCTGGCCCAGGTTTGCTCGAACTGGTCGCCCTCGGCCTCGCGGTCGATGACGTCGTAGAGCTGCAGCAGCTCCGGCGGTTGCGCCGGGCGATGTGGCTCGACGGCGCTCTCGTCCAGCATGCCCAGGAAGACGAGGGCGCGCAGGATGGCCAGGCGCGCCACCTCGGGGCCGTTCGGGTCCAGATGCTGGCCGCATTCCAGCGTGATGGCCCAGCCGCCGGTGGAGCGCATGTATTCGGTGGTGCCGACGCCGTAGTGCGGGTCGGAGATCAGGGTCGCGCGGCGCGAGCCGTCGTGCTCGCGCTGCTGGCGGCGCTGCAGGCCAAGCGCGTAGGTGGAGAGCCAACCCTCGACGATGCGCGTCACGCCGAGCGCCGCGGCCAGGCCCGACTCGGTGGCTTCCTGCGAGAAGGGCTCCAGCTCACCGCTGTTGTTGCGCGGGCCGATCATGGCGAAGGCGGGGCCTTGGCCCTGGAAGCTGTGCAGGTCGAGGATGCCGTCGTGCTGGGCGATCAGCGGGCACAGCACGCGGGCGATGCTGTCCTCGAAGTCGTGCGCGATGACGGGCGGGCGCAGGTTGCGGTTGAGGTTGCGGTCGCCCTCGCGGCGGTTCAGCTGGTGGGCCAGCGGGTTGACGATGGGCACCAGCGTCAGCGTGCCGCGCTTGAGCGTCAGCTCGCCGGCGTCGAGCTGACGAATGATCTCGGCCATGGCCTTGGTGCCGTGGATCTCGTTGCCATGGACTGCGCCGGTCACGAGGATGCGCGGGCCGGGCTGGAGGCCGGCGAACTGGTGGACGCGGATGTGGGTCGGTGTGGTCATGACGTGAGCAGGGCGGAAGACAGGGCCTGGCCGGCAGGGTAGACGCGGCGCGGCAGTTCGGCGACGGGCTGGCCGGCGCGGTAGGCGACGAGGCGGTAGCAGGTGGCGAAGGCGAAGTCGGGCGGTGCCTCACCGGCACCTTGCACCAGCTCGCCGCCGCGGCGCACGGCGTCGGCCAGGAAGGCCGGCAGGCGCAGGTGATAGGGGTTGCGTTCGATCTCGCCGGTGTGGCGTTCCAGCGCGGCAATCAGCCGGGCCGTGTCGGCGATGCCGGTCTGCACGAGGGCGTTGGGCGCCGATTGCGTGGACCAGAACTCGGTGTGGGCCAGCACCGTGTCCAGCCGCGCCGCGGCCAGGGCCTCGATGACGAGGCGGTAGACGCCGCGGTGGCTGGGGTTGTCGTCCAGCGCATGCGGCGCCAGCACGAGGGCAGGGCGGTGCGCCACCAGCAGCGCGGCGATGGCAGCGACATGGGCAGCCCACAGGGCAGGCTCGCGCTCGGCCGTGTCGGCGCGCACGTCCGACAGGCCTTCGGCGCCCACGCGGATGCAGTCGAAGCCGAGCACGCCGCAGGCGTCCTGCAGTTCGGCCCAGCGCGACTCGCGGCGCTCCGGGTTGCTGCCCAGCGTGACGGCGACGTTGCTGACACGCCAGCCGGCCTCCTGCTGCAGCCGCAATGGCAGCGCCCCGACGATGCATTCATCGTCCGGATGGGGCGCAAAGATCAGGCAGTGGCCAGCGCTGGCCTCGCGGCCGGGCGCGGCCTGGTGGTCGGGCGGGTCGCCCAGCAGGGCGGCGAAACGGCTGAGGTGCTCGCGCCAGCGCGCAAGGTCGGCTTCCAGAGACATCCCGACATGCTAACGAGGCACGGCCCTTGCCGGCCATGTCGCCAGCAACACGCCCAATAAGGCCAGGCCATAGGCCACCCCCTGGACGGCAGAGATGCTTTCGCCCAGAAGCAGCCCGATCAGCGCGGTGCTGATGGGCAGGAACACCATGAACACGCCGGCCTTGGCAGCGGGCAGGCCCTGCAGGCCGGCCATCCACAGCCAGACGGTGATGACGCTGGCCGTGGCTGCGTAGTAGACGAGCAGGCCCCAGTCGAGCGCGCGGGGTGCGCTGAAGTCGAAGCTCAAGGCCTGCCAGACGGCCAGTGGCGTGACGAGCACCAGGCCCCAGAGGTTGATGAGCGCGCTGATGCGCTTCGGCCCCAGGCCGGCCGTGAGCTTCTTGCCGATGACGACGTAGCAGCCCTCGCAGAACACTGCGGCAAGCAGCAGCAGCGCGCCCAGCGGCGTCGTCTCGGCGCCGCCCTGCTTGCCCGTGGCTACCAGCGCGATGCCGCCCACCGCACAGGCGATGCCCGCCAGCACGCGGCCACCGAGCCGCTCGCGCAAGAAGGCCCAGCTCAGCAGCGCCACCGCCGCCGGGATGCCAGCCAGGATGACGCCGGCGACGACGGCCGAGCTCTGCCGCAGGCCGAACAGCATGCAGATCGAGAACAGGAAGTTGCCGAGGAACGACTCGAGGAAAAGCAGCCAGCGTGAGCGTGCGTCCAGCGGTGCCTCGTGCGCCGGCTTCTTCAGCCAGGGCAGCATCAGCACGGCCGCGAAGCCGAAGCGCAGGCCGGCCAGCAGGAAGACGGGGAAGGCAGCGACCAGCAGCTTGGACAGGCCGACGTAGCTGCCGACCAGGCTGGTGCTGGCGGCCAGCAGCGCGTAGGCGCGCCACGGGACGGGATGCATCAGGGCAGGGTACCTTCGATCGTGAAGGCGACGAACTGCGTGAACTGCGCGGGGTTGAAGTTGTTGTCGGACACGAGGATCAGCGTGCGCTTGCCGTCGACCACAGGCCCGAAGGTGATGCCCTCGATGTTGTCCAGGGCCAGCACGCTGCCGTCGTCGTTCTTCAGCGAGGACAGGTCCAGCAGCATCGCCCGCTTGACCGGCACCACCTCGCGGCCCTTGATGCTGGGCCAGCCCGCCACGTCGGTGGCGCCACGGGTGTCGATGAGGTAGAGCTTGATGGTGTTGCTGGTGGGCTGCTTGGTGAGGGCCGCGACACCAGGCGTCACGGCGCCGACGGCGAAGGCCCGCTCGATGACGATGAACTCGTGGGCCGACAGGGCCAGCATGTCGGGCACGCCGTTGGTGGCGAAGTCGCCCTGGCGGGCCGGCGCGAACGGCACGGGGCCGACGTCGTAGATGTATTCGGCGCCGGCCTTGCCGCTTTCCAGGTCGAAGGACAGCATGCGCGCGCGGCTGCCGCGGCCCACCGCCGTGGGCAGGCTGTCCTGGGCCAGGCCGTTCTCGCTCATCGTCCACACCGTCTTGCCGTCGGGCGTGATGGCGATGCTCTCGAAGGCGAGGTTGTTGTAGACGCCGACGTCGCCGGCCGCGATGCCGGCGGCGCTGCCGGACGGGTTGTAGTAGCTCGGCACCGGGAACTCGCCGGCCGGCTTGCCGTCGACCGTCATGCGGCGCACGGTCGGGTTCTGCATGGCGCCCGAGGTGCGTTGGCCCTCGTTGCTCCAGTAGATGAGGTTGCGCCGGGTGTCCAGGCGCAGGCTCTCGGGGTCGACCATGTTGCGGCCAAAGGGCTGGCCGTCGAGGTCGAGGATGGTGGTCATGTTGACCCAGCTCACGCCCGCGTCGCCGGGGCTGGCGCTGCGGCGGAATTTGGCTAAGTCCAGGGCCAGCTCGTAGAAGCGCGCCGGCCCGCGGTCGCTGCGGTCATCGCAGATGGCCAGGTAGCGGCCGGTCGCCTGCACGTAGTCGATGCTGGACAGGCCACCCACCGGCAAGCCGCGAAAGATCGGGCTGTTGGGCACGATCTGCTGGCCGATGTAGTTGAGGGTCTGGGCGTGGGCGGACCCTGCCAGCAGCAGGGCGAGTAGCCATTTCATGTGGGGGGAACTCCAGGGGCGACAGCGGCGCCGGGCACTGCGGCCGCCGGGGCGCGGATTATGCGGCGCGGCGCAGGGCGGCCCTGAGCGTGTCGATGATGCGTTCGATGTGGCCGCTCTCGATGATGAGCGGCGGCGACAGGGCAACGGTGTCGCCCGTGGTGCGGATCAAGAGGCCCTTGTCCCAGCAGTCCAGGAACACGTTGAAGGCGCGCTTGGCGGGTTCGCCGGGCAGCGGCTTCAGCTCGACGCCGCCGACCAGGCCGATGTTGCGCACGTCGATGACGTTAGGCTCGTCGCGCAGCGAGTGCAGCGCCTTGGCGAATTCGTCCTGCATGCGCGCCGCGCGGGTCAGCAGGTCGTCGTCGGCGTAGGTGTCCAGCGTCGCGATACCGGCGGCGCAGGCCAGCGGGTGGGCCGAGTAGGTGTAGCCGTGGAAGAACTCGATCAGGTGCTCGGGCCCGGTCATGAAGGCGTCGTGGATCTTCTGCTGCGCGAAGACCGCGCCCATGGGCACGCAGCCGTTGGTGATGCCCTTGGCCACCGTCATCAGGTCGGGCGTGACGTTGAAGGTCTGCGCGGCGAAAGGGCTGCCGGTACGGCCGAAGCCGGTGATGACCTCGTCGAAGATCAGCAGGATGCCGTGCTTGTCGCAGATGTCGCGCAGGCGTTGCAGGTAGCCGGCCGGCGGGATCAGCACGCCAGTGGAGCCGGCCACGGGCTCGACGATGACGGCGGCGATGGTGGACGCGTCGTGCAGCGCGATCAGGCGCTCCAGGTCGTCGGCAAACTCGGCGCCATGGGGCGGGATGCCCACCGAGAAGGCATTGCGCGCCGGGTCGTGCGTGTGGCGGATGTGGTCCACGCCGGCCAGCAGCGTGCCGAACATCTTGCGGTTGGCCACCATGCCGCCCACCGAGATGCCGCCGAAGTTGACGCCGTGGTAGCCACGCTCGCGGCCGATGAGCCGGGTGCGGGCGCCTTCACCGCGCACGCGGTGGTAGGCGATGGCCATCTTCAGCGCCGTGTCGACAGCCTCGGAGCCCGAGTTGGTGAAGAACACGCGGTTCATGCCCGTGGGCGCAATCTGGGCCAGGCGCTCGGCCAGCTCGAACGCCTTGGGATGGCCCATCTGGAAGGGCGGCGCGAAGTCCAGCTCGGCCGCCTGATCCTGGATGGCCTTGACGATCTTGGAGCGGTTGTGGCCCGCGTTGACGCACCACAGGCCGGCAATGCCGTCGAGGATCTCGCGGCCCTTGTCGTCACGGAAGTACATGCCGTCGGCCTGGGTCAACAGGCGGGGTGCCTGCTTGAACTGCCGGTTGGCCGTGAAAGGCATCCAGTAGGCGTCAAGCTTGGAAACGTCAGCGCTCATGCGGGGCTCCTCGAAAGCGATCCCAAAGTCTAGAAGCTAATTTGACGGGTTGGTCAGAATTTGCTTTCGTCTCAGGGTTCCCACCAGCGGCATCAGCTGCACGAGCAGGATGCAGGCGAGCATCAGGCCGCAGCCGATCAGCCCGGCAGTGTTCAGGCGTTCGCCGAGCAGCGCGTAGCCGAAGGCGGCGGCGAACAAGGTTTCGGCCGACAGGATGATGGCCGCGTCCGCTGCATGCGCGTAGCGCTGGGCGACGACCTGGGCCGTGAAGGCGATGCCGACCGACACGACCCCGGTGTAGGCGATGGGCCAGGCGGCAGCCACGAGGCTGCTCCAGCGAATCGCCTCCAGCTCGGAAGCGGCGGTCAGCGACAGCAAGCCGCAGACCGCGAACTGCCCACTCGCAACCAGGAAGGGCGCGCCCATGCGGTCGGCCCAGCGGCCCACCATCAGCACATGCACGGCCCAGGGGATGGCGGAGGCAGCGACGCAGATGTCGCCGAAGCCGATGGTCATCTCGTGCGCGCCCGACAGCAGAAAGGCGCCGATCAGGCAGCCTGCGGCCGCTGGCCAGACCGACCAATGCGAGATCTGACCCAACAGCAGCCAGGCCAGCACCGGGACGAGCGGCACATAGATCGCCGTCAGGAAGCCAGCGTTGGTCACGCTGGTGAACTGGATGCCGATCTGCTGCATGACGGCGCCCAGCGTCATCAGCAGGCCCAGGCCGGCGATGTGCAGGCCATCCAGCTTCACCAGCGGCCGGCTCTGGCGGCCCAGGCGCCGCCACTCCAGCACAGCCAGCGGCAGCACGACGGCCGAGCCGATCAGGAAACGCACGCCGGTGAAGAGCAGCGGTCCGACGTCGGCCATGGCCTTGCTCTGGGCGACGAAGGCCGATCCCCAGATCAGCGCGACGAGGGTGAGCAGCAGATTGGCTTGGAAACGGGTCATGGGTTGGCCAGGGCGGCCAGCTCGGCCTCGTCGAAACCCGCCGCACGGCGGGCTTCGAGGTTGAAGGGTCCGCGCAGCTTGGGCGCCTGGTGGCGGGCGGCGAGTTCGGCGTAGGTTGCGATCGGGTCCAGGCCGCGCTGCTCGCAGACGAAGCGGTACCAGCGGTTGCCCGCAGCCACGTGGCCGATCTCGTCGTGCAGGATGATGTCGAGGATCTCGCCGGCGCGTTTGTCCCCAGCACCGACGAGCTTGCGCTTGACGGCCGGCGACGCGTCCAGGCCACGCGCTTCCAGCGTGCGCGGCACCAGCGCGATGCGGGCCAGCAGGTCGTGCCGGGTGCGCTCGGCCATGTCCCACAGCGCGTTGTGGGCGTCGAAGTCACCGTAGTCGAAGCCCAGCGTCAGCAAATGCTCGCGCAGCAGCGTGAAGTGCTTGGCCTCCTCCTGGGCAATGCGCAGCCAGTCGCGGTAGAAGGCCTCGGGCATGCCGGGGAAGCGCCAGCAGATGTCCAGCGCCAGGTCGATGGCGTTCAGCTCGATGTGGGCGATGGCATGCACCAGCGCGGCGATGCCGGCCGGCGTGCGCATCGACGGGGCTTTCAGCTTGATGTGTTCGACGAGACGGGGCAGCGCGGGCCGGCCGGGGATGCCGGTGGGTTCGGCAATGGCGGTGGTGGTGTCGACGTGCAGCGTCGTATCGAGGGCCAGCGTGGCGCTCGCTTTGGCGGGCGCGTCGGCAATCAGCAAAGGGCCGAGCGTGGCCAGGCGGAGATCAGACATTGCCGCAATTTTAGAATCGCTGGTTTTGACGGGAGGCCCGCGATGGCGATCTACCAGCTCGACGAGCACATTCCCGACGTGGCGGAGTCGGCCTGGGTGGCCGACAGTGCCGAGGTCGTCGGCCGCGTGACGCTGGGTGAAGACGTCAGCATCTGGTTCAACGCCGTGCTGCGCGGCGACAGCGACACGCTGACGATCGGCGCGGGCAGCAACATCCAGGACGGCTCGGTGCTGCATGCCGATCACGGCTTTCCGCTCGTCATCGGCCAGAACGTGACCGTGGGCCACCAGGTCATGCTGCATGGCTGCACGGTGGGTGACGAAAGCCTCATTGGCATTGGGGCCGTGGTCTTGAATGGGGCCCGCATCGGCCGCAACTGCGTCGTCGGCGCCGGCGCGCTGGTGACCGAGGGCAAGGAATTCCCGGACGGCAGCCTGATCGTCGGCGCGCCCGCCAAGGTCGTGCGCGAGCTGAGTGAGGCGCAGATTGCCGGGCTCAAGGCCAGCGCGGCCCATTACGTCAACAACGGCCGCCGTTACGCGAGCGGCCTGAAAAGAATCCGATGAGTGAATTGCACAAGTTCCTGTTCGACGGCCTGCCGGTGCGCGGCATGCTGGTGCGGCTGACCGACGCCTGGCGCGAGGTGTTGAGCCGCCGCGAACCGGGCAGCGAATACCCGCCCGAGCTGCGCGACATGCTCGGCCAGATGAGCGCCGCGGCAGTGCTGATGCAGGCCAACATCAAGTTCAACGGCGCGCTGGTGCTGCAGGTCTTCGGCGACGGCCCCGTCAAGCTGGCCGTGGCCGAGGCACAGCCCGACCTCGCGTTCCGTGCCACGGCCAAGTGCGTCGGCACGGTGGAGCCGGGCGCGACGCTGGAAGCCATGGTCAATGTGCGCGGCCAGGGCCGCTGCGCGATCACGCTGGACCCCAAGGACAAGTTCCCCGGCCAGCAGCCCTACCAGGGCGTCGTGCCGCTTTATGGCGACCAGCGCGAGCCGCTGCAGAAGATGAGCGAGGTGCTGGAGCACTACATGCTGCAGTCCGAGCAGCTCGATACCAAGCTGGTGCTGGCGGCCAATGGCGACATCGCCGCGGGGCTGCTGATCCAGCGCCTGCCGGTCCAGGGCGAAGGCAACCTGGAAGGCAAGCGAAACGAGGATGACATCGGGCTGTCCGATGCGTTCAACCGCATCAGCATCCTCGCCGCCACGCTGACGCCCGAGGAACTGCTGACGCTGGACGCCGACACCATCCTGCGCCGCCTGTTCTGGGAGGAGACGGTGACCCGCTTCGAGCCGCAGGCCCCGCGCTTCGCCTGCACCTGCTCGCGTGAGCGCGTCGGCCAGATGCTGCTCGGCCTGGGGCGTGAAGAGATCGACAGCGTGCTGGCCGAGCGTGGCGACGTGGAAATCGGCTGCGACTTCTGCGGCCGGCACTACCGCTTCGATGCGGTGGACGTTGGCGCGCTGTTCACGCCGGCAAGCCGCCAACCCGACAGCGCCGGCGGCACGCTGCAGTAGCTGGCTCGGCGTTTCCATTGCGCAACGACCCTCATGCCTTCTGAGGATGCGAGCGGCCCTAGTGATTGACGCCACCGCGCCAAGCTGAGACTTTCGGCGCTGGTCCCGTCTTTGCCGGGGCAGGAGAGGACGCGTGGCGGACTCCAAGGGCGGATTCGGCAGCTTCCCGTGGGCGAGTGCTGCCGTGCTGGTGGCCTTTGTTGCCAGCACCCAGCTCGTTCCCCATGCCTTCGAGCCGCTGCGGCCCGCCGAGAAGGCGCGCGCCCAGGCGCCGCTGGACCCCGACCTCGACGTCAACGCCCGCCTCTGGGAAGACCCCTTCACCGCGCTGCGCCGCTACGAAACCGAGCGCGCCGAGCGCTGTGAGCGCGTGCGCAAGCAGACCTCGCAGACGCTGGACATCGACTGCCGCGACCGCGTGGCCGAGGTGCGCGACCCCCAGCGCATGCTCGCCAAGCTGGACCGCGACCACGACCAGCGCCTGGACGACACCCTCATCATCATGGGGCTGCTGCCGGGTGCCGACTTCGTGGGCGCCGAGGAGGCGCGGCGGCGCGTGCGCTACGCGACGCTGGCCGGCCTGCTGGCCCAGGACTACGTGCCAGACAACGCCGAGCGCCTGAGCCTGCTGGAGTTCAGCCTGCTGGACGCTGCTGCGCTCACTGTGCCCGCCGAAGCCGCCTCGGCTGCGTCCAAGCCCGCCGACCCCGACAAGCAGGCCCGCGCGGCGCGCGCCAAGGACAACTTCGTCGTGCCCTACGAGCTGCTGTCCGCGCGCTCCGAGCACCGCCGCAGGCCCGACAGCGAGGGCGAAGCCAAGGCCGACAAGCCGCGCCGCTACGGCCAGATCGCGCTGCTGTGGGTGGACGAAAACTCCCTGCCCAACCGCAAGCTGGATGCGCTGGCGCGGCTGACGCACCAGCTGATGGGCCGCGCGGCGCGCAATCTCGCCGCACCCGGCGGCGTGGACAGCCAGCGCCTGCCCAGCCTGGCCGTCATCGGCCCGTCGTCCACCGATGCGCTGCGTGCCGCCTTGATGGACCTGCGCTGCGCGGCCGACCGCAAGCACGCCGCCGCAGCTGCGCTGAGCCCGGCGGCCAGCGCCGCGGCCGCCCGCTGCAGCTCGGGTGTGGCCGGCGCGGCGAGTGGCCTGGCGCCCGACCTGCAGGAGGGCTACGAGCTGCTGTCGCGCGCCGAGTTCTACAACTCGGCCTCGACGGCGCCCAACAGCATGATCAGCGAGCTCAGCGACCAGAAGCTCGAGTCCTTCGTCACCGATCAGTTCAACCGCATCACCGGCGTGAACCCGGTGCGGCCGGTGCAGATGGTGCGCACCATCGGCACGGACGCCGAACTCATCAAGCGCATCGTGGCCGAGCTCGGCCTGCGCCTGCCGCACGAGGGCCGGCGCGTCGTCATCGTCGCGGAGCGTGATTCGCTGTACGCCCAGTCCCTGGTCAGCGAGTTGCGCTACCGGCTGCCCGACGGCCGCCCGCAGGACCAACCGTTGAAGGTCGAGGTCATCTACTTCTTCCGCGGCATCGATGGTGTGACGACGCGGGAGTCCAGTGGCGCCGCTGCGGCCGGGCCACCGCCCAAGACCGCGCCGCTGGAATGGCCGGAAAGCCGCGACCAGCTCGACTACCTGCGTCGCCTCGGCGCCGAGCTCAAGCGCAGCGAGGCCGACGCCAGCCGCCTGCCCATCGGGGCCATCGGCATCTTCGCCAACGACGTGCACGACAAGCTGCTCGTGCTGCAAGCCCTGCACGAGGACTTTTCCGACCGCATGTTCTTCACGACGGACATGGACGCGCGCTACCTGCATCCGCGCACGCAGGCCTTCACGCGCAATCTCGTCGTCGCCAGCAGCCTGCCGCTGGCCTTCTACCCGCCGCCGGCCAGTGCCCCGGCGGGCGCCGTGGACCTGCAGGCCGGCACGCCGCCGCTGCGCGACATCTACCAGGCCAGCACCTACGCCGCGGCACGCCGGGCGGGCTGCCGCAGCGACAGCTGCAAGCGCGATGAGAAGCTGGCGCTGGAGCCGGCACTGCAGAAGCCCTCGCTCTACGAGGTGGGCCGCTCCAGCGCGGTGCCGCTGGCGGGCTATGCGCTGGAAGCGCGGCCGACACCGCCGAGTGCCGGGCGCAGCGGGCTGGCGATGCTGATGGTCATCGTCATGGGCGGCGTACTGCTGGCCTGGCCGTCGACCCCGGCCATCAAACAGGCGCGCCGCGTCTTCCTGCGCGAGGCGACGATGGACAACCAGCCGCAGATGGACATGACATCCATCGTGCTGGTCGCCCTGCATGCCGGCCTGTTCGCCTACGTGCTGGCCAGCCTCATCGAGTTCCTGCTGCCCAGCCAGCTCGGCTTCGTGCACGCCTTGCTGCTGGCCAGTCTGGCCGCCTTCGGCGCGCTGCTGGCCGTGCTGCCAGCCCTGCTGCAGGCGCGGCGCGAGCAGCCGGCCCCGCCCGACCAGCACGCCGGCGTCGACCGCCTGCACCTCGTCATCGTGCTGCTGGTGGTGGCCGTCTGGGTTTGGCTGGCCTGGCCGGCTGGCGGCTGGAGCCAGAAGGGCATTTGCGACAGCTGCGAGCCCGTGGCCTGGCTGGAGGGTGTCAGCGCCTGGCCGTCGCACCTCATCCACCTGCTCGCGCTGTTTGCCATCCTGTGGACGCTGGACTGGGCCTGGGCCGACTCGCTCAACCAGCTCAGGCATGACTCCGACTGGCTGCGCCTGCCTCGGCCCGTGGCCAAGCCCGTCGTGCGCAGCGACATGCGCCAGCTCGTGACTGGCTGGTTCGAGCATGTCAGCGTGCTGTTCTGGAAGTCCGGCGTGGGCTACAGCTGCGACTTCGACCAGCTCTGGCAAGAGTACGGCGAGCGCGGCGAGGCCCGCCCGCGCGCCGCGCGCACGTTGGTCTGGTATGTGCTGACGATCTGCTGCGTCGGGCTGCTCTTCCTGTGCCTGTCCGAAGGCCAGATCCCCGAAGTGCCCGTGCGTGGTGACGAGCACCGCCAGATGGTGAGCGCGACGCTCTACGCGATCCTGCTGATGCTGCCCCTGCTCGTCGTCGCCGTGGCGGACGCCACGGTGCTGCTGGTGCGCTTCCTGCGCCACATGAATGCCGGGCGCAGCTTCTACCCCGAAGCCACCATCGAGATGTTCGCCAAGGCGCTGGGCGAGGAGCACCGGGCGTTGTGGGCGCAGCGCTTCAGTGCCCGCCCCGAGGACCGCAGCAAGGATGGCGGCGGATTTGCCGTGCACACGCTGCTGGACGACTGGATCGACGTGCAGGTGGTGGCCCGCCGCAGCACGCCGGTGGCGCGGCTGGTCATCGGCCCCTTCGTCGTGCTGGCCCTGCTTGTCGTTGCGCGCAGCCGGCTGTTCGACAACTGGTCGCTCACGCCGGCCATCGCCATCGGCGTGTGCTTCTATGTCGCGGTGTTGATCGGCCTGACCGTGCTGCTCAAGCGGGCCGCGGAAACGACACGCCGCCACGCCATCGCCTCCATGCAGGCCGACCTGCGCTGGCTGGCCGGCAGCGGCAAGCCGCTGTCCGATCTCGTGGAGCCCTACAAGCGGTTGATCGCGTCGGTGGAGAACGAGCAGTGCGGCGCGTTCGCGTCGTTCTTCGACCAGCCCCTGCTGAAGGCCCTGCTGGTGCCGCTGGGCGGCGCGGGGGGCACGCAGCTGTTCGACTACCTGTTGCTGGGGCGCTGAATCGAAGTAATGGCGGCGATGGCGGTGGCCAGGCGCTCGGCGTCGTCGCCGGCGATGTCCACCCAGGCCATGTCGCCATCGGCCAAGGCCGTGCGCAGCCGGGCGTCGAAGGCCTGGCGCACGCCCGGGCCGTCGCGCAGGAAGCCATCGGCCTGCCAGGGCAGGTCAGGGGCACACAGCAGCGTCAGGTCGCAGCGGCGCTGGAAGGCCAGAGCACTGGCGAGCAGGCTGTCGTCGTTGAAATAGTGCTGGCTGCACAGTGCCGTGATCAGCGGCGTCGTGTCGCAGAACACCAGCTCATGCTGGCGGGCTGCTGCCTCGATGCGCGCGGCTTGCTCGGCGGCGATGTGGGCCTGCTCGTGCTGTTGCGGCGTGCGGCCGTGGGTGTCGCACCATTCGCGCAGGTATTCGCTCACCAGGCCCGCGTTGAAGTGCGTGGCCAGCGCTTCGGCCAGCGTGGACTTGCCGGTGCATTCCGCCCCCAGCAGTGCAACGAGTTTCAAGCGCGCCTCCAGGCGCGCCAGCCGATGACGCTCATCGGGATGAAGCCGGCGTACAGGATGACGGTCAGCCAGTAGCCCTTGAGCCCGAACAGCACGACGCTGACGACGTTGACAACGATCCAGGTCGGCCAGTTCTCTTCGTATTTGCGCGCCAGCAGCCATTGGCCGAGCAGGCTGGCCACCGTCGGAAAAGCGTCCCAGTAGGGCAGGGGGCTGTCGGTGTTCCTGGCGAGGAAGAGGCCCAGAAGCGGCCAGGCGGCCAGCGTCAACAGCGCGGGTTTGACGAGGCCTTGCAGCCCCAGCCGGCGCACTTTCAAGACATCGCCTTCGCGCGTGCGGCCAAAGCGCCATTGCCACCAGCCCCACAGCGCCAACGCCGCGAACACGAGCTGCAGCCCGGCTTCGCCGTAGAGCTTGCCGTCCCAGAAGAGGGCGAAGTACATCAGCGAGCTGATGAGGGCCAGCGGCCAGGCCAGCAGGTTCACCCGCATGTTGCAGATGACCATCCAGACGGCCAGCACGAAGGCGACCAGCTCCAGCCAGGAAATGGGGCTGCCGAAAGCCGTGAAGGCCGGCGCCAGCAGCGCCGCCCAGGCCGTGGCCAGCATCAGCGCTTGCCCGCCGAGGCTGCGGGCGTGGTGACGGGCACGAAGACCTCGTCGGACTTGATCATGCCCAGCTCGAAGCGGGCCTTTTCTTCCACCATCTCCAGGCCTTCGCGCAGATCGCGCAGTTCAGCCTGCAGCTGGGCGTTGCGGGCGCGTGCCTTGTCGTTCTCGACCTGCGCCTGCGCCACCTCCTCCCGGAGGTGAGCCACATAGGGAATGCTGCCCCGGCCCACCCAGAGCTGGGCTTGGATGGCCACCACAAAAAGGGCCAGGACCAGGGCGAGAGCCTTCAACGCTTACTTGAGGTTGTAGAAGGCAGCGCGGCCGGGGTAGACGGCAACGTCACCCAGGTCTTCTTCGATGCGCAGCAGCTGGTTGTACTTGGCCATGCGGTCCGAGCGCGACAGCGAACCGGTCTTGATCTGGCCGGCGTTCAGGCCGACGGCGATGTCGGAGATGGTGCTGTCTTCGGTTTCGCCCGAGCGGTGCGAGATGACGGCCGTGTAGCCGGCGCGCTTGGCCATCTCGATGGCGGCGAAGGTTTCGGTCAGCGTGCCGATCTGGTTGATCTTGATCAGGATCGAGTTGGCGATGCCCTTGTCGATGCCTTCCTGCAGGATCTTGGTGTTGGTCACGAACAGATCGTCGCCGACGATCTGCACGTTCTTGCCCAGGCGGTCGGTCAGGATCTTCCAACCGTCCCAGTCGCCTTCGGCCATGCCGTCTTCGATGCTGATGATGGGGTACTTGTCGACCCACGTGGCCAGCATGTCGGTCCACTCCTGCGAGGTCAGCTGGATGCCGCCTTCGCCTTCGAGCACGTACTTGCCGTCCTTGTAGAACTCGCTGGCGGCGCAGTCCAGGCCGATGGCGATCTGCGAGCCAGCCTGGTAGCCGGCCTTGTCGATGGCCTGCAGGATCAGCTGGATGGCGGCCTCATGGCTCTCGACGCTGGGCGCAAAGCCACCTTCGTCGCCCACGGCGGTGGAGATGCCCTTGTCGTGCAGGATCTTCTTCAGCGCGTGGAAGATCTCGGCGCCCCAGCGCAGCGCTTCGCGGAACGAAGGCGCGCCCACGGGGATGATCATCAGCTCTTGCAGGTCCAGCGAGTTGTTCGCGTGGGCGCCGCCGTTGATGACGTTCATCATCGGCACCGGCAGCTGGCAGCCGTTCATGCCGCCGAAGTAGCGATACAGCGGCAGGCCGGACTCTTCAGCCGCGGCGCGGGCCACGGCCATCGAGACAGCCAGCATCGCGTTGGCGCCCAGGCGGCTCTTGTTCTCGGTGCCGTCCAGGTCGATCAGCGTCTTGTCCAGGAAGGCCTGCTCGGAGGCGTCCAGGCCCAGCACGGCCTCGGAGATCTCGGTGTTGATGTGCTCGACGGCCTTCAGCACGCCCTTGCCGAGGTAGCGACCCTTGTCGCCGTCGCGCAGCTCGATGGCCTCGCGCGAACCGGTGGACGCACCCGACGGCACGGCCGCACGGCCCATGACGCCGGACTCCAGCAGCACGTCGCATTCGACGGTGGGGTTGCCGCGGCTGTCGAGGATCTCTCGGCCGACGATGTCAACAATGGCGCTCATTCGTGTGTCTCCAGGAAGTGAAAATTCGGGCGGGCGGAAGTGTGCCAATCCAGCGTTACCGCGTCACATCAATCGACCGTTGCATTGCGCGCGAGTTTAAGTGCTGCCGGTTTCAGTCGGCCCCTGGCGCCACAGCCGCCAGGTCACCGCGGCCAGCGCGGCAACACCCAAAGCGAGCACCGCCCACAGCAGAACGCGGCGCGGTGGCAGCTTCGGCTCGGCGGGTACCGCCTGTGCGGTGAACGTGCCCAGGCTGGACACGCCCAGGCGCTGCTGCTCACGCGGCCAGTCCGGCACCACGTCAGTCAACGGGCGGGGGCCGGCATCCGGCGCGGCGAGGCCCACCTGCAGGCTGAATGGCGGCTCGCCCTGTGCGGCCCACACGAGGCGGGCGGTGCGTACCGTCCAGCCCAGTTGAAGGCTGCCGGCTGGCGGCAGTGCGGTGCCGCGCGGGGGCAGCAGGCGCAGCTCGCTGGCGCCCAGTGCGAGTGGCAGCTCGGGCGCAACATCGGCTGACGCCGCGCCGCGGTCGACGCGGTAGAACACGCTGCGGGCTACGGTCTGCCAGGCCGCCTGTGGGCCTGAGCGGGTCTGCACCTGCACCGGCAGCACCCAGGTGCCCTGGCTGCCCGACAGCGTCAGGCTCAGCAGCGGCTGCGGGCCGCCCAGCGGCACCACCCAGCCGCCATCGGCATCCGGTGCGGGCAGCGGCGCGGTGCGCTTGAGTTGCTGCGGCGCCAACCCGGCGGGCTGGGCGAGCAGCGTGACGCCGTCGGGCTGCACGGCGCGGGCCGAGTCCTCCCAGACCAGGCGCAGATAGCGCTGCGGCCGGGCGGGCAAGGCCACCAGCGGCTGGCTCAGCGGTGCGCCGTCGGTGGTGCGCACGCCCAGCAGCTGTCCGGTGCCGAGGAAGCGCCAGGCTTGCAGATCCGCGCTGGTTTCGAGCCTGTAACCGGCCTGGAAGGCGACCGCGTCGGCGGGCCAGCGCAGGCGCAACTGTTGTGGCTCTGCGGTCCAGCGGTCGGGCTCGCCCAGGTCCAGCAGCCAGCCGGCGGGTGCCTTGTTCGGCGGTGCCGAGGCCGGCACGGGCGCCGGCGGCAGCGCAAACAGCTTCAGCTCGCGCTCGGGCGGAAAGACGAAGCTGTTGTCAGGCAGCAGTGCGAACGGCACGCGCCGGCCTTGGGCGTCGAGCAACTGCCAGTCGCGCAGGTCGCTACCGAGGCTGTGTTGCCATGCCTCGGCGCTGGCGTCCAGCGTCAGGAAAGGTGCCGGCTGGGTGACCTGTACCGGCGCGCGGTGGGGCGATGCACTGGCCGATGTGGCGGCCAGCAGCATCAGCAGTTCAAGTAGGCGTTTTTTCATCTCGGGACGAACCGGCCGAACCAGAAGAACCAGGTAGAGGCGCGACATAGCCGATCACCAGCATCAGCACGCCCACGCCGATGAAGGAGACGATGCGCAACACGGTGCCGCTGCCCTGCAGGTCGAACACCATCAGCTTCAGCACGACGGCACCCAGCAGCACGGCGCCGGCCAGCCAGGGCGCGCGCTGATGGCGGCGCGTGCCGAGCATCATCAGCACCAGGGCCAGTGCGCTCCAGAGCAGTGCCAGGCCGGTCTGCACGCCGCGCGAATCCAGCCAGCCGTCCACGTGATACGGCACGCCGCCCCAGTGGTGGAAGCAGCGGATCAGCATGCCGTTGAGCCACAGGAAGGCCAGCGCCGCGGGCGCGGCCAGCGTCTGTTGCGGCAGCTTGAGCGCAGCAGCGGCCGGGCTGCGCAGCCACGCGACGACGGCCAGCAGCGCGGCGGCGATGCCGAGGTCCAGCGGGTTCAGCACGGGGATGTAGGGCAGAGGCTTGGCGCTGCCGGGGCTGGCCCAGTTGGCGATGAGCACCCAACCCGCGAGCGCCAGGCTCAGCACGGCGCCGGCGGCCTGGGCGTAGGCGGCCGGCGCCAGGCGCAGCGGCCAGGCCTGGCGCTCGGGTGCCCGGCGTTGCTGGCGCAGCACGGCGGCCAGCAGCAGCGCCGGCACCAGCAGCCAGCCCAGCCAACCCCAGGCGCTGCCCGGGTCGCCGAGGTCGGCCGTCCAGTAGCTGCCCTGCAGCGCGCCGAGCAATGCGAAGGCCAGCAGGCTGCCGGCATGCGTGGCGTTGCGCAGCAGCGCGGGCCAGTGCGGTGCCGTGCTTTGCAGCACCCCTGCCTGGGCGACCCAGGCCAGCGGCAGCGCCCACAACCCACCGGCCGACAGCGGCGCGCCGTGCAACACCGTGCCGGCGATACCGAGCAGCCCCCAAGCCGGCAACAGCAGCGCCGTCGGCCACGCAGCCGTAGGCCAGCGCCACAGCGCCTGCAAGCCCAGCAGCAAGGCGCTTGCGGCGGCGATCAGCGCGACGCTGACGGCCCACTCGTGCGGTGCTGGCACCCATTGGTCGAGCACGATGCCTGCGGCTACCGCGAGCCACACCGTGCCCCAGCCGACCAGCGCGAACGCGACCCCCGCATGCCAAGGCTGGCTGTCGTCACGGCCCAGGAAACGCGCGGCGCCCAGCCCGGCCGCGGCGATCAAGAGGGCGTTCAACAGCTGCGACGGCGCGTGCAGGCCGCCCGCGTCACCGCGAGAAAGCGACCACACCAGCGTGAAGCCACCCAGCGCCATCAGCGCCAGGCCGCTGGCCAGCACGCGCAGGCGGTGTTGGCGCAGGCCCAGCCACACGGCGCCCGCGCCCTCCAGCGCCCAGGCGCCGGCGGTGGCTTCGGCACTGAGTGCAAAGGGAATGACCAGCGTGCCGAACACGGCGCCCAGTGCGATGAAGGCCTCGAACACGAGGGCGTGCGCCGGGCGACGCCGCGCCCAGGCGGCCAGGCCCACGTAGGCCCCGCCGATCACCAGCGCGGCGAAGGCGATGGCCATCGAATCGGGCTTGAGCAGCGCGTACTGCATCCCCGAGCCGAAGACGGGCACGCCGAACAGCAGCGTGGCCTGCAGCCAGACCTCGGGCTGAATCGGGTTTTTCGCACGGCGGCCGGGCATCAGCAGCACGGCGGTGAACAGCAGCCAGAAGGCGATCAGGAAACTTTGAGCGACGGCGTAGTCGGCGGGTGTGTAGGCCGTCAGGCCCCAGGCGCTCGCGATGAGGGCGGTGAAGCTGAAGGCGATCAGGTTCAGGCGCGGCCAGTGCTTGAACCAGGCGACCAGCGCCACGCCCAGGCCCAGCACAAAGTCGTAGCCCAGCAGCATGGCAATGGCGCCACCGCCGGTCGACAGCAGCAACGGCGTTGCATAGCCGCCCAGTGCCGCGACGACGGCCAGCGCCTGTGCGTCCTGCTTCACGGCCAGCAGCGCGGCGAGCAGTGAGACGGACAGCATCAGCGCGAATACCAGCGCCAGCGGCTGCAATCCAGCCAGCTTCACGGCAGCGAACAGCGTCAGGTAGACGACGGCCACGCCGCCGCCCTGCAACAGCAGGCCATAGCCGCGCGAGCGCAGGCGCAGCCGCCAGCCGATGGTCAGCAGCGCGACGCCGGTGGCGCCAATGCCGGCCAGGCGAACTTCGAGCGGCACCGTGACGTTTTCTGCCGCGAAGCGCGCCAGGAACACGAGGCCGAGGAAGAGCATGGCCAGCCCGACCTTGACGATGGTGTTGGCCGCCGCCAGGCGCTGGGCCCAGGCGGGCATGGGGATGGGGCGGCGTGGTGCGGGCACCGGAGCCGGCGGTGGCGTCGGCTTGGTAGGTGAGGGGGCGGCGACGGGTGTCGTGATCACCGGCGCGGCCGGCACGGCGGCGGCCGGTTCATGCCGTGGAGGCGCGGCCTCGGCGGTGGGTGAGGGCGTCAGGACGGGTTGGGCAACCGGCAGCACGGGCGCGGCTGCCGGTTCGGCCGCTGGCAGGCTCACGGGTGCGCCTGCCTTCAGTTGCTGCTCCAGGTTGGCGATGCGCCGCGCCTGTTGCTTCTGCTGCCAGCCCAGCCAGCCCACCGCGGCGCCGAGAAACGCGCCGATCAAACTCTCCGAGGCGAAGCCACCGAACAGCGCGCCCAGCAGCAGTGCGACGATGGCCACGCCGCTCAAACGCCTTCGATCAAGACCATGCGCATGACGGCGATGCCCTCGCGGGCCTCGCGCGCCGCGCCGTACTCGGGCGAGTCGTAGAAGGCCTGCGCGGCTTCAGGCGTGGGGAACTTCAACAGCACCACGCGCTCCGGCGTCCAGTCGCCCTCGAGCACCGTCGTCTTGCCACCGCGCACCAGCACCTCGGCGCCGTGTTCCTTCATGGCCAGCGTGGAGAGGCGCCGGTAGTCCTCGTATTGCGCTGGGTTGGTGACCTTGACGTTCGCGAGGATGTAGGCGGCCATGAATTTCTCAGCAGGAAAAGTCGTTTTCCAACAAAGGCTGCTGTTTGACAACACGATCCAGCGCCACCAGTTGCTGCAGCAGCGTCTTCATGTGCTTGAGCGGGACGGCGTTGGGGCCGTCGCTGAAGGCCTCGGCCGGATTCGGGTGCGTCTCCATGAAGAGACCGGCCACACCGACGCCCACGCCGGCCCGGGCCAGCACGGGCACCATCTCGCGGGCACCGCCACTCGAGCCACCCAGGCCGCCGGGCTTCTGCACCGAGTGGGTGACGTCGAAGACCACGGGCGCGCCGGTGTTGCGCATTTCAGCCAGGCTGGTCATGTCGGCGACCAGGTTGTTGTAGCCAAAACTGACGCCGCGCTCACAGGCGAGGAACAGGTCTTCGGACAGGCCCACCTCGCGCGCGGCGGCGCGGGCCTTGTCGATGACGTTCTTCATGTCCCAGGGCGCGAGGAACTGGCCCTTCTTGATGTTGACCGGCTTGCCCGATTGCGCGACCGCACGGATGAAATCCGTCTGACGGCACAGGAAGGCCGGGGTCTGCAACACGTCCACCACGCTGGCGACCTCGGCCACTTGGCCAGCATCGTGCACGTCGGTCAACACCGGCAGGCCGGTCTGGCGGCGCACCTCGTCGAGGATCTTCAGGCCGGCTTCCATGCCGACACCGCGCTTGGTGGTGCCGGACGACCGGTTCGCCTTGTCGAACGAGCCCTTGTAGATCAGCGGAATGCCGAGCGTCGAGCACGCCTCTTTCAACAGGCCGGCGACGTCGAGCGACATCTGCAGGCCTTCGATCGAGCAGGTCCCGGCGATCAGGAAGAAGGGTTTGTCGATGCCGACGTCGAATCCGCAGAGCTTCATGGATCAGACCTTTTGATGGTGTTCCAGCGCGGCCTTGATGAAGGCCGTGAACAGCGGGTGGCCGCCCCAGGGCGTGGACTTGAACTCGGGGTGGAACTGCACGCCGACGAACCAGGGGTGCACTTCGCGCGGCAGCTCGACCATCTCGGTCAGCTTCTCGCGCTGGGTGATGGCCGAGATGACGAGGCCGGCCTGCTGCAGGCGGTCGAGGTAATGCTCGTTGGCCTCGTAGCGGTGGCGGTGGCGCTCGGTGACGACCTTGCCGTAGATGTCCGCGGCCAGCGTGCCGGGCTTCACGTCGGAACTTTGCGCGCCCAGGCGCATCGTGCCGCCGAGGTCACTCTTCTCGTCGCGCTTCTGGATGCTGCCGTCGGCGTCCTGCCATTCGTCGATCAGCGCGATGACGGGGTGGGGCGTCTCGGGTTCGAACTCGGTCGAATTGGCACCTTCCAGGCCGGCCAGGTGGCGGGCCACCTCGATGGTCGCGACCTGCATGCCCAGGCAGATGCCCAGGTAGGGCAGCTTGTGTTCACGGGCGTACTGGGCGGCGAGGATCTTGCCTTCCACGCCGCGCTTGCCGAAGCCGCCTGGCACGAGGATGGCGTCGAACTTGGCGAGGTCGCCCACCGTCTCGGGCGTCAGCGTCTCGCTGTCGACGTACTCGATCTTCACGCCGGCGTGGTTGTGGATGCCGGCGTGGCGCAGTGCTTCATTGAGCGACTTGTACGAGTCCGACAGGTCGGTGTACTTGCCGCACATGGCGATGGTGACGTCGGTCTTGGGGTTCTCGACCTCGAAGACCAGCGTGTCCCAGCGCTTCAGGTCGGCGCTCTTGGTGTTGAGCTGCAGCTTGGTGCAGATGAGCTGGTCCAGCCCCTGCTCGTGCAGCAGGCGCGGCACCTTGTAGATGGTGTTCACGTCCCACATCGAGATCACGCCATATTCCGCGACGTTGGTGAACAGCGAGATCTTCTCGCGCTCGTCGTCGGGAATGCGGCGGTCCGCGCGGCACAGCAGCGCGTCGGGCTGGATGCCGATCTCGCGCAGCTTCTGCACCGTGTGCTGGGTCGGCTTGGTCTTGAGCTCGCCGGCGGCGGCGATCCAGGGCACGTAGGTCAGGTGGACGAAGGCGGTGTTGGTCGGGCCGGCCTTCAGGCTCATCTGGCGAACGGCCTCCAGGAAGGGCAGGGACTCGATGTCGCCCACCGTGCCGCCGATCTCGACGATGGCCACGTCCACTGCGTCGGGCGTGCCGATGCCGGCACCGCGCTTGATGAATTCCTGGATCTCGTTGGTGATGTGCGGAATCACCTGCACCGTCTTGCCGAGGTAGTCACCCCGGCGTTCCTTCTCGAGCACGGTCTTGTAGATCTGGCCGGTCGTGAAGTTGTTGGTGCGCTTCATCCGGGTGGTGATGAAGCGTTCGTAGTGGCCCAGATCGAGGTCGGTCTCGGCGCCGTCGTCTGTGACGAAGACTTCACCGTGCTGGAAGGGCGACATCGTGCCGGGGTCGACGTTGATGTACGGGTCCAGCTTGATCAGGGTGACTTTGAGGCCGCGCGATTCGAGGATGGCAGCCAGGGAGGCCGACGCGATGCCCTTGCCCAAGGAGGACACCACACCGCCGGTGACGAAGACGAATTTGGTCATGTCTTGCAGCACGCAGAACAGCATGCTGAGGTGGGAAATTACGATTGTAAATGGGTTGGCCCCTCGTCCAGTCTCGCCGCGCTGAACGCGGGCGCGCCTAGCCGGTCCCTCGGGGGGACGGCGATGCTTTTGGCATTGAGCCAAAAGCACATCGCCCGCGGGCCGGCTAGGGAGCGGCCCGGCGCTTGGCCTGCGGCTAAGTCAAGAGATTCAGCACGAGGTCCGCCGTCTCGTCCGGCTTCTCGAAGGGAAACAGATGGCTGCCCTCCATCCAGCGCCAGTTCTCCCCGGCCAGCTTCTTGGACGCCGCCGCCCCCGCCTGGCGCAGTTCGGCCGAGCGCGTGCCGCCGACGAAGGCGACCGGGCATTGCGGCGGGCGCAAGCGCAGCAGCAGGGGCAGGTGGTGGGGCAGGGTGCGGTAGACATGGGCCTCGACCTCGCGCCGGAACCGCAGCTGAACCTGGCCGTCGGCCTCCTCGAAGCCAGCATCGATGTAGTCGGCCAGCACGCGCGGGTCCCAGCGGGCGAACATCTTCTTGGCGGAGAAGTGCTTGTGCACGGCCTCGCGGTCCGGCCAGACGTGGCGGCGGTCGCGGGCGATCTTGGAGGGGCCGTAGCGGTGGATCAGGCCCGTCGTCTTGGCCATGGCGACGGCTGCGGCCTTCATGCCGGAGACCACGGGCGAGTCCAGCATGACCAGCTGGCTGACGAGATCGGGCCGGCGGCAGGTGGCCATCAGGCTCAGCATGCCGCCCAGGGAATGGCCGACCAGGGCGATCTTGCCCTGGGGCTTGACGTCATGCTCGATGAAATGGATCAGCTGGTCGCGCAGGCGGCGCCAGTCGCCGGTGACGGGGAAGCGCGGGTCGTGGCCGAAGCGGTCCAGGGCCTCGACGCGCCAGCCCGCGGCGCGCCAGCGCTCGAACAGCACACGGTAGCAGCCCGCGGGGTAGCTGTTGGCATGGGAGAAGACCAGCGTTTTCGTCATGGCCTCGCAGTGTGCCTGCGTGGTGATCGGCCGTTTTGGAGTGCAGCCTCCAGACCGCTCAGTCGCGCGGCAACTGGAGCTCGATCGCGCGGCGCTTGCCGGCGTGGATTTCGTCCAGGCTGCGCTTGAAGCTGGGAATGCTGCGAAACAGGCGGTCGAAGCTGCCATCTGCCAGCGCCGCACGCAGGCCGCGTTCGACGCGATCGGCCAGGGCCGGGTTCTTGCGGCTGGTGAAGAAGTAGAACGGCACGCTGTAGTGCAGGAACAGGTCCTCCTCGATGGCCAGGCCGCTGTGCTGGCTTTGCTCGTACCAGGCTTCGTAGACGCCGCGCGGCATGTAGTCGAAGCGGCCGGCGGCCAGCATGGCGAAGAGCTGTTCGTAGCCTATGGACGTGACCACGGGCAGGCCGTTGGCGCGCAACACGGCGGTCGACGGCCAGGTCTCGCCGGCGCCGGCGCTGAACTGGCGCAGCTCGGCCAGGCTGCGCACGGCGCGGAAGCGCGCCTGGTCGCCCTTGCGGATCAGGAAGACGCGGTAGTCGTTGAGCTCGCGCAGCAGCGAGATGCGCACGGGCAGCAGCTCGGCCTCGCGCCTGGGGTCGGTTCCGTCCCAGATCAGGTTGAGGGCGCCGTCATTCGTCAACTCGGCAAACTGGCGCGGGCCGCTCATGGCCTCGTCGTAGTGCCGGATCTCGAAGGGGCCGTCGCTCGTGCGTGTCTTTTCCAGCGCCAGGCGCAGCAATTGCGGGAAATAGCTGGCGTGCTCATGCGCGCTGGGCGCGAGCTGCGGAACGGTGATGCGCAACGGCTCCGCCGCGCGCGCCAAGGGCAGGGCGGCAGCAGACAGCAGGGCCAGGGCGGCGCGGCGCCGGGTCATCGTTCAGCCGTTCGCCAGGCGCTTGAGTTGGTACAGCGCCTCCAGGGCTTCGCGCGGCGACAGCGTGTCGGGGTCGACCTTGGCCAGGGCCTGCAGCAGTTCGCTCGGCTCGGGCAGCGGCGGCGGCGCGGGCGGAGCGGCGAAGAGATCGAACTGGTCGTCGGCCGCGTTCTGCCGCGCCTCCAGCGCTTCCAGCGTCGCACGCGCCTGGCGCACCAGGCTGGCGGGCATGCCGGCCAGCTTGGCCACCTGCACGCCGTAGCTGCGGCTGGCCGGGCCGGGCTGCAGCTCGTGCAGGAAGACGATGTCCTCGCCGCTCTCCACGGCCGACACGTGCCAGTTCTGCGCCTGTGCATGCTTGGCGGGGAACTCGGTCAGCTCGAAGTAGTGCGTGGCGAACAGCGTGAAGGCGCGCGTCTTGTCGTGCAAGTGGCTGGCGATGGCCGAGGCCAGCGCCAGGCCGTCGAAGGTCGACGTCCCCCGCCCGATCTCGTCCATCAGCACCAGCGACTGGTCCGTCGCTGAATGCAGGATGGCCGCGCCCTCGGTCATCTCCAGCATGAAGGTGGACTGTGCGTTGGCGAGGTCGTCCGCCGCGCCGATGCGGGTGTGGATGGCGTCCATCGGCCCCAAGCGGCAGCTCGTGGCGGGCACGTAGCTGCCGATGGCGGCCAGCAGCGCGATCAGCGCCACCTGGCGCATGAAGGTGCTCTTGCCGCCCATGTTCGGGCCGGTGATGACCAGCAGCTTGGTGCGTGCGTCCAGCTTGCAGTCGTTGGGCATGAACTCGGTGCCGCCCGTCTCGGCCAAGCGGCCTTGCACGACCGGGTGGCGGCCGGCTTCGATCTCCAGACAGGGCTGCGGCACGAACTCGGGCCGGCACCAGTTCAACGTGACGGCGCGCTCGGCCAGCGCGGCCAGCGCGTCCAGGCCCGCCAGCGTGCGGCCCAGCGCGGTCAGCGGCTCCAGGCGGGTGATGAGGGCGTCGATGACCTGCTCGTACAGCAGCTTCTCGCGCGCCAGCGCCCGCTCGTTGGCGGACAGCGCCTTGTCCTCGAAGGCCTTCAGCTCCGGCGTGATGTAGCGCTCGGCGTTCTTCAACGTCTGGCGGCGCTGGTAGTCCATCGGCACCTTGTCGACCTGGCCCTGCGTCACCTCGATGTAGAAGCCGTGCACGCGGTTGAACTGCACGCGCAGATTGGCAATGCCGGTGCGGGCGCGCTCGCGGGTTTCCAGGTCGAGCAGGAAGCCGTCGCAGTTCTGCTGGATGCCGCGCAGCTCGTCCAGGTCGGCATCGAAGCCGTCGGCGATGACGCCGCCGTCGCGCGTCAGGATGGCCGGCTCCAGCGCGATGGCGCGCTCCAGCAGCTCCTGGATGTCGGCCGGCGGGTTCAGGCTGGCGTCGCGCAGGGCAGCGGGTGTGGTGGCGCGCAGCTGGGGCAGGGCCTGCAGCGTGGCGCGCAGGCCGGTCAGCTCGCGCGGGCGCACCTGGCGCAGGGCGATGCGGGCGGAGATGCGCTCGACGTCGCTGACCGATTTCAGCGCCTCGCGCAGCGGCTCGAAGCCTTCGTCATGCAGGGCCGCAATCGCGTTGTGGCGCGAGACCGCCTCCGCGCGGTCGCGCTTGGGGTGCAGCAGCCATTGGCGCAGCGTGCGGCTGCCCATGCCGCTCTTGCAGGTGTCCAGCAGCGAGAAGAGGGTGGGGCTGGGCTCGCCGCGCAGCGTCTGTGTCAGCTCCAGGTTGCGCTGGGTGGCGGGCGGCAGGTCCAGCAGGTCGCCGCTGCGTTGCACACGCAAGGACCGCACGTGGGCCAGCGCGCGGCCCTGCGTGTGCTCTGCAAACGCCAGGAGCGCGCTCGCGGCGGCGTGGGCGATGGCCAGTTCGTGAGCGTTGAAGCCCTGGAGGCTGGCCACGGCCAACTGCTCGCATAGTTTGCGCTGGCCCAGCGTCGCGTCGAACTGCCAGCTCGGCCGGTTCGTGACCGGAAAGCGCGCTTTCATGACGCCCGCCGGCTGCTGCTCTCGGTTCACCAGCACCTCGGCCGGCGACAGCCGTGCCAGCCAGGCCGGCAGCTCCACGTCGCTGCACTCGGCCAGGCCGATCTCGCCCTGCGTCAGCGACAGCCACGCCAGCCCATGCCGACGGCCGTTGCCGGAGACGGCGAGCAGCACGGCGTCCTGCTTGTCGGCCAGCAGCTCGGTGTCGGTGATGGTGCCGGGCGTGACGACGCGCACCACCTTGCGTTCCACCGGCCCCTTGCTGGCGCCGACCTCGCCCACCTGCTCGGCAATCGCCACGGCCTCGCCCAGCTTGATGAGCTTAGCGAGATAGCTCTCCAGCGCATGCACCGGCACGCCGGCCATGATGACGGGCTGGCCGGCGCTCTGGCCACGCTGGGTCAGCGTGATGTCCAGCAGCGCATTGCACTTGCGGGCATCGTCGTAGAAGACTTCGTAGAAATCGCCCATCCGGTACAGCAGCAGCGTGTCCGGGAAGTCCGCCTTCAGGCCAAGATATTGGGCCATCATGGGCGTGTGCGGGGCGAGATCGGGGGCGGCGGTGTCGGCTTTCATCGAGCCGCGCATTATCCGGGCGACACCGGGTCGATCCGGCACGGCGCCGCCTTAGTCCGCTGGCACCCTCAACGCCCGCTCACGCTCTTTCGCAATGCGCGCCGCGAAGTCGGCGGCGCTGCCTCCGGTCGGCAGGTTGCTGACGTCGAGGATCCGGGTGCGGATCTCGGGCTGGCGCAGCGCTTCGTTGACGAGGGCGTTGATGAGCCGCAGCCGCTCCGCCGGCACACCGCGAGGTGCGAACAGGCCGAAGGTGGACACCAGGTTGGCCTCCGGAAAGCCCAGCTCGGCCAGCGTCGGCACATCGGGCAGCACCGGCAGCCGCGTGGGTGCCCCCACAGCCAGCGCTTTCAGTTGCCCGAGGCGAACGTACTGCAGCTGCTGCGCGGCCACGTTGGACGACAGCAGTTCGAACTGGCCGGCCAGCGCATCGGTCAGCTGCTGGCCGCCGCCCTTGTAGGGAATGTGGGTGATGGCGACGCCCGCCGTGGCGCGGATCTGCGCCAGCACCATGTGGCCGACCGTGGCCTGGCCGGACGTTGCCCAGCGCAGCCGGCCCGGTGCGGCCCGCGCGGCGGCGAGCATGGCGGCGAAGTTGGCGGGCTTGAACGACGGGTGCGCCAGCACCAGCACCGGTGTGTCCATCAGGCTGACGACCGGCACGACGTCGCGCAGCAGCGCATCGTGGCCGCGGCCCACAGGCCCCGATGCCGGCGCGGGGGCGAAGACCAGTGGCGAGATTGCGCAGTAGGCCAGCGTGTGGCCGTCGGGTGCGGCGCGAGCGAGCGACTCCAGCGCCACCGTGCCGCCGGCGCCGGCGCGGTTCTCGACGAGGACGGGCACCTTCAGCCGCGCGCTCATGAAGTGGGCGAGCCCACGGGCGGTGTCGTCGCTGACGCCGCCGGGTGGGTAGGCCACGATCAGGTGGATGGGCCGTGCGGGCCACGGCTCCGGCTGCGCAAACGCGGGGCCGGCCGCCGCAGCCAGCGTCAGCAGCGCGCGCCTACGCATCCCGGTAGCCCTGGGCAATGCGGCGGGCCAGCGCCAGGAAGGTGGCGGTGGGGCCTTCCTGGTCGTGCGTGCGGTAGGCCACGGTCAGCGGCGCTTCGAGCTGGGCGTGCTTTTCCAGGGGCCGGCAGACGATGGAGTGCGGGTGCATGCCGCGCATGGAGGACGGCACGACCGAGAGCCCGGCCCCGGCGGCGACAAGGTTCATGTTGGTCATCATCCGGTCGACCTCGATGAAGCTGCGCGGCCGCACGCCGTCGCGCTCGCACAGCGCCAGGAAGTTGGCGTAGAGGCCCGGCGCGCCGGGGCGCCGTACGAGGATGAGGTCTTCGCCCTCCAGCTCGGCCAGTGGCACCGGCGTGGTCGATGCGCGCGGCACGGCCGCCAGCCGGTGGTCCAGTGGCAGGGCCAGCAGCGCGGGCTCGGTCAGCAGCGTCTCGAAGCTCAAGGCCTCGGGCTGCGCGACCGGCACGCGCAGGAAGCCGCAATGCAGCTTGCCCTTGGCGATGGCCTCGATGAGGCCGGCGGCGTTGTCCTCGGTCATCGTCAGCGCGATGCCGGGCTGCTCGCTGCGGCTGGCGCGCAACACTGCGGGCGTGAAAGCGTGCGCGGCGGCGGAGCTGGTAAACCCGATGGTCAGCAGCCCGTGCTGGCCGGTGGCGAGGCGATCCATGCGGTCGCGCATGTCGGTGTAGTCGCGCAGCAAGCGGCGGGCTTCGTCGAGGAATTGCCGGCCGCCGTCGGTCAGGCTCACGCCCTTGGGGTGGCGGTGCAGCAGCGCCAGGCCCAGCTCCTGCTCCAGCGCCTTGATCTGCTGGCTCAGCGGTGGTTGCTGCATGCCCAGCAACGCCGCGGCACGGGTCATGTGGCCGGTCTCGGCCACGGTCACGAAATAGCGCAGCTGCCGCAGGTCCATCGCTGGCTTGTCTCCATATTGAAAACGTCTTGAATTTGGTTGTTTAGTGTATTTGACGCTATGGAGTGCCGTCACTAAGGTCCGCCCCGGATTCAACAAAGCCGAGCAGCACGAGGAGTGCTGACGAGGCCAACACAACAACCGGAGACAACCATGAAGCCCCAACTCTCAAAGGCGGCCTGCCTGGCCCTGGCCGCCGCGGCCGCAGGCGCGCAGGCGCAGACCACCAGCGTGCAGCTGTTCGGCCTGTTCGACATTGGCGTGCAGGCGCTGAAGGCCAGCGGCACCGACCGGCGCTACCTCGTCAACAGCGACGGCAACACCTCCAGCCGCTTCGGCGTGCGCGGCACCGAGGACCTGGGCGGTGGGCTGAAGGCTGGCTTCTGGCTGGAGTCGGCCGTGTCCGTGGACGACGGCACCAGCGGCGCCACAAGCACCAACAACAAGGACTCGGTCAGCGGCGGCCTGACCTGGGGCCGGCGCGCGACGCTGCAACTGGCCGGCAACTGGGGCGAGCTGCGGCTGGGGCGCGACTACGTGCCGTCGTTCGGCAACCTGACGACGTCCATGCATCCCTTCGGCACCAACGGCGTGGGCAGCTCGGGCCTGCTGTTCTACCCGGCGCCGGCGGGCGGCACGACGGCGCGCACCAATGTGCGGGCGTCCAACTCCATCGGCTACTTCCTGCCGCCCGACGTCGGCGGCTTCTATGGCCATCTGATGCTGGCGCTGGGCGAGCAGGGCGCCGGGCCGACGCGCAAGGACGGCCAGCTGCAGGGCATCCGCCTCGGCTGGCGCAACGAGGCCTTCAACGGCTCGGTGGCCGTCTCCAAGACGCGTTACGCGACGGGCGACTACACGCAGAGCAACGTCGGCCTTTCCTACAAAGTGGGTCCGGCGCGGCTGATGGCGCTGTTGGGCGAGAACAAGGTCGGCATCACGAAGACGACCGCGACGATGCTGGGCACGCAGTGGGAGGTGTCGCCGCAGGGCGAGGTTCGCTTTGCCTACACGCAGCTGAAGGCCCGGGGCGTGGCCAGCGACGCGACGCACATCGCGCTGGGCTATGTGCACGACCTCTCCAAGCGCACGGCGCTGTACGGCAACGTCGCCCGCATCGACAACAAGGGCACCGGCACGCGCTTCAACGTGGGCCTGGCGGCGACGGTGCCGGGCGGCAACAGCAGCGGCGTCGAGGCCGGCTTTCGCCACAGCTTCTGACCCCGCTTCAACTCACAGAAGGAGCATGACCATGCAATCCCAAGCCCAATCCCTGCGCCTGGTCGGAGCGATCGCGCTCGCGGCGGCTGCGCTGGCGCCGATCGGCGCGGCTGCCGACACGACGACCATCCTCTTCGTCGGCAACAGCTACACCTTCGGCCGCGTCGACCCGGTGATGAGCTACAACGCCGCCGGCATCCACGACCTCACCGCGGCGATGTACGCGGCCAACCCGAGCGGCGCCAACGTCTTCGAGCCGCATCCCTGGGGCGGTGTCCCCGGCATCTTCAAGCAGTTCACCGTGCAGGCCGGGCTGGACTATGAGGTGTCCATGTCGGCCCGCAATGCGGCCTCGCTGCGGGGCCAGTTCCTCAACACCAACAGCGCGGGCTGGGACTTGCGGGGCAACATCGGCGCGCAGGCCTGGAACAAGGTCGTGCTGCAGGAGCAAAGCGACGAGCCGCTGACCAAGCAGGCCGGCCTGGCGTCCAACCCGGCCTACTTCAGCACCTACACCAACCTGATCGAGAACTGGGTCCATCAAGGTCAGGCGTTGAGCTACCGTGAGCGCGACCTGATCGGCGGCACGAACGCCAAGTGCGCGGACATGACCGGTGCGACCACGGGCACCTGCTCGCTGCTGCGCAACGTGGCGGCCAACACCCACGCCAACGCGAACGCCGACGTCTATCTGTACCAGACCTGGGCCCGGCCCAACCTGGTCAACGCGCCGAGCAAGACGATCACCGACGACATCACTGGCGCGGTAACCCCGACCGGGCAGCCCGCGCCGTCCTTCTATCCCTCGCTGCAGGTGATGACGGACGACCTGAAGCAGGCCTATGCCGCAGCGGCGTTGATGGCCGGGGCGGATGGCTCGGGGGGCATTGCCGGTATCGCGCCGGTGGGTGAAGCCTTCATGCGCGCCATCGCATCGGGCGTCGCGACGCCCGACATGTATGCGCCAACGGCGGGAACGGATGGCCTGCCCGACCTGTGGTTCGATGACGGTACGCACGCGAGCAAGTACGGCTCCTACCTGAGCGCACTGACGCTGTTCGGGACGATCACCGGTGTCGATCCGACGGTGCTGGGCGCGGGCGAGATTGCCGCGCACGACCTCGGCATCAGCGCACACGACGCCGTACTGCTGCAGCGCGTGGCCAGCGAGCAGCTCGGCTTCGCCGCAGCGGTGCCGGAGCCGAGCTCGTTCGTGCTGGCGGGCCTGGGCGTGGGACTGCTGTGGATGCGGCGTCGCCTTCAGGGCTCGCAAGGGAGACAAGGATGACGTTGAAGCGGACGGCGCTTGTCGGCGCATGGATCGCGTTCACCCAGGTGGGCGGCTTGCCGGCTGCCTGGGCGAAGACGCCAGGTGCCGCCACCCTCGACATGGCGGCCGAGGCCGCGCCGGTGCCCACGGCCTGCCCGTCGGGTGTTGGCGCGGGCACCACCTGCCTGAGCGGCCAGGACAGCGCCGGCGCGTTCTACTTGATCGCCATGCCCAAGCCCTGGAACGGTGACCTCGTCGTGCATGCGCACGGCGGGCCTTTCCTCGGCGTGCCGACGGCCAAACGCGTGGTGGAGGACCTGGAGCGCTGGTCCATCATGCCCAGGCTGGGCTATGCCTGGGCCGCGTCGAGCTACCGGCAGGGCGGCGTTGCCGTCACCGCCGCGGCCGAGGACAGCGAACGGTTGCGGCGCCTGTTCATCGCCAAGGTGGCCAAGCCCCGGCAGGTCTATCTGCACGGCCAGTCGTGGGGGGCGAGCGTGGCGGCCAAGGGCGCCGAGCTGTTCGCCGATGGCAAGCCCTACGACGCCGTGCTGTTGACGGCCGGCGTGCTGGGGGGCGCCACGCGCAGCTACGACTTCCGGCTCGACCTGCGCGTCGTCTACCAGTACCTGTGCCACAACCACCCGCTGCCCAGCGAGCCGCAGTACCCGCTGAACATCGGCCTGCCCGCCGAGGCCAGGCTGACGCAGGCCGACCTGGCCAGGCGCGTCGACGACTGCCTGGCGCTGAACAAGCCAGCCGCTGAGCGCGCACCGGAGCAGGCGGCGAAGATCAAGACGATCACCGACGTGATCCGCATCCCCGAGCGCAGCATCCAAGCCCACCTGAACTGGGCGACCTGGCACATCCAGGACATCGCGCTGAAACGCACGGGCGGCGCCAGCCCCTTCGGCAACGTCGGCGTGGTCTACACGGGCTCGGCGGATGACGCGGCGCTCAACGCGGGCGTGCTGCGCTACACGGCCGATGCCAAGGCGCTGGCAACGCTCGCGGCGGATGCGGACCTGGGCGGCAAGATCCCGGTGCCTGTGCTGACCGTGCATGCCGTTCAAGATGCGACGGCGATGGTGGAGCTGCAGGACAGCTTCGGCCGCACGATGGCGGCGGCAGGGCGCGGTGACGCGCTGGTGCAGACCTACACCGGCGACCGCGATCACAGCTATCTCAGCGACCCGACGTATGCGGCGCTGATGGAAGCGCTGGCCGCCTGGACGACGCAGGGCCGGAAGCCCACGCCCGACGGCATCGCCGCCGGCTGCGAGAAGGCCAAGGCCACGCTGGGGTCGACCTGCCGCTTCGAACCGGGCTACGTCCCCAAGCCGTTGGAAACCCGTGTGCCGGTGCGCGCGAAGCCATAAAAGAACAAGGCCCGCAATGCGGGCCTTGTTGATTCAGCGAAGCGCTCAGTTATCGAAGCGCTTAATCATGCCAGCGCCCTGCATGGCGCTGTCCTTCGTGAGCCGTCAGACAGGCCGCAGGGCCTGTCTTCGGTGCGCACTCAGTCTTCCGACTTGAACACCAGCTTGACTTCGTGCGTCTGCGGAGCGCCGGTGCCTTCGAACTTCCACTGGCTCAGGGCTTCGGTGGCGGCACGGTCGAACACGCGCTTGGGTTCGGCTTCGACGATGGCGACATCCGAGACCTTGCCGTCACCGGCGATGGTCATCTTGGCGCGGACGCTGCCGGAGTTGATGTTCTTCTTCACGGCCTCGCCGGGGTACTCGGGGGCCACCTTCTTCAGGACCTTGGCATCGGCGTGAGCCAGGGAAGCAGCGGCGACGAGGGCGAGGGCGACAGCGGAGCGGGCAAACATCTGGTAGCGTCTTTCGGCGTTTGGGATTGAAGGAATAAGCGGCTTTTGGCCGTGTTGCAGAACGTATTCTGGCCAGTCGAGCCCCCTCAGGTAAGGGGTTCGGCCGTGCAGAAGTCACGTCGCAATGGTCGGGTTAGCCCGCGGGCGCGGCGGCCGCCAACTCCTTCACGGCGCAGGCGCAAAAAAGCCCTCGCGAGGAGGGCTTGCAGGCAGGTGCGAGGCGGGCTCAGAGCGGCGCGTCGTCGCCTTCGTTCTTCTTGATGCGCACCGGAGCGCGCTTCTTGGGCGCGGCGGGGGCAACCTCCGCCTCGGCGGCCGGGGCCGCAGACAGGCCGGTTGCAGCCTCTTCTTCCTTGATGACGCGGGTGTAGGGCGACAGCATGGTCACGAGCTGGCCGTAGATCTTGGGGTTGCCGGCGACGACCTCCCGCTGGTGCAGATAGTCAGACTCGCCGGTGAAGTTGCCAATCAGGCCGCCGGCCTCCGTGATGATGAGCGAACCCGCCGCCACATCCCAGGGCTGCAGGCCGGTCTCGAAGAAGGCGTCGTAGTAGCCGGCGGCGACGTAGCAGAGGTCGAGTGCCGCGGCGCCCGGGCGGCGCAGGCCGGCGCAGTGCTGCATGACTTCCTCGAACATCTTCACGTAGCGCTTGAAGTTGTCGCCACGGCGGAAGGGGAAGCCCGTGCCGATCAGCGCGTCGCTCATGCGGGTGCGCTTGGACACGCGCAGGCGGCGGTCGTTCAGGAAGGCGCCGCGGCCCTTGGTGGCGTAGAAGAGGTCGTTGCGGGTCGGGTCGTAGACGACGGCCTGCTGCACGACGCCACGGTGAGCCAGCGCGATGGACACGCAGTACATCGGCAGGCCGTGGATGAAGTTGGTGGTGCCGTCCAGCGGATCGATGATCCAGACGTACTCGGAATGCTTGGCGCCGTGGGTGCGGCCCGACTCTTCGGCGAGGATGCCGTGGTCCGGGTAGGCGCCCAGCAGCGTCTCGATGATCACCCCTTCTGCGGCGTGGTCGACCTCGGTGACGAAGTCGTTCGGGCTCTTGGTGTTGATGCGCAGAGCTTCGAGGTCCAGCGAGGCGCGGTTGATGATGGCGCCAGCCGCACGCGCCGCCTTGATGGCGACATTGAGCATGGGATGGTGAGACGTTTGCAGCATGCGTGGCACTCGCGGGAAAGAAGGGGCTGACGGAAGGAAAGAGCGGCGGGACCCATGGAGGCGGCCCGGATAATCACGCGATTCTAGCCGCAGCCCCCGTACAAACCCGTGGAATCCACACGCTTCGTTCTCATCAACACCAGCCACGCGGGCAACGTGGGCGCTACGGCGCGGGCGATGAAGGTGATGGGTTTCCACGACCTCGTGCTGGTGGCGCCGCGCTTTTCCGACGTGCTCTGCCATGAGGAAGCCGTGGCCATGGCCAGCGGCGCGGCGGACATCCTGGCGCGGGCGCGTGTCGTCGACACGCTGACCGAGGCGCTGGATGGCGTCGACTACGCCTGCGCCACCGCGATGACGCCGCGCGACTTCGGCCCGCCGACACACGAGCCGCGCGCGCTGTTCGCCCAGCTGGCCGCCCGCGAGGCGCCGCCCCGCCTGGCACTGGTGTTCGGCTCCGAGCGCTACGGCATGAGCAACGAGGACGTCTACCGCTGCCACGCCGTGCTCAGCATCCCGACCCACCCGGACTACGGCTCGCTGAACCTGGCGCAGGCCGTGCAACTGCTGGCCTACGACCTGCGCCAGGCCATCGGCGGCTTCGGCGTGCAGGCTCGCACGCCCAACGCCGAACTGGCCGATGCCCGCGCCGTGCAGGGTCTGCTCGACCACCTGCAGGCCGCGCTGACCGACATCGGCTACCTCGACCCTGCCGCGCCCAGGAAGCTCATGCCGCGCCTGAACCAGCTCTTCAACCGAGCCGGCCTGACGAACGAGGAAATCCACATCCTGCGCGGCATTGCGCGGCAGATGCAGAAGACCTCAACGCCTGCAAGCCCAAGCGACCCCACCTAGACTGGCCAGCCTTTCTCCCCTGGCAGCACCATGTTCCAGCGCCTGCGCGAAGACATCGCCCTCATCCTCGAACGCGATCCGGCCGCCCGGTCGGCGTGGGAGGTGCTGACGTGTTACCCGGGCCTGCACGCGCTGATGTTCCACCGCCGCGCCAACTGGATGTGGCGTCACGGCTTCAAATGGGCGGCACGTTGGCTGTCTCACTGGAGCCGCTTCCTGACCGGCATCGAGATCCACCCCGGCGCGCGCATCGGCCGCAAGGTCTTCATCGACCACGGCATGGGCATCGTCATCGGCGAGATGGCCGAGATCGGTGAGGGCTGCACCATCTACCAAGGTGTGACGCTGGGAGGCACCTCGCTGGTGAAGGGTGCCAAGCGGCACCCGACGCTGGGCCCGGGTGTCATCGTCGGCGCCAATGCCAGCGTGCTGGGCGGTTTCACGGTCGGCGCGGGCGCCCGCATCGGCTCGGGTGCCGTCGTCACCAAGCCCGTGCCCGCCGGAGCCACCGCGGTGGGCAACCCCGCCCGGATCATCGAAGCCGCCAGCGAGCAGGCCCGCGAGGAAGCCGCCGCCAAGATGGGCTTCTCGGCCTACGGCGTGACGCAGGGCGACGACCCGGTCGCCATGGCCATGCGAGGCCTTATCGACAGCGCCTCGGGCCATGAGCACCAGATCGCGCTGCTGTGGAGCGCGGTGTGCAAGCTGTCGACCCAGGCCGGCCGGCCGGTGGGCGACTGCGTGCCCGACGACGCCCAGCGCGACGAGGCCTTCGACGCGGCCGAGATGAATCGCCTCGTCAAGTAGGCAAGTAGGCCGAGCGGCGAACAGCGCCGCAACAAATGAAGCAAGCCGCATCGGCCTGTGAAACTGGGCTGATACGGCTGCTCGCGACAGTGACTCCTGTGCAAAACGCAAGGCGGAGAGGGCTCCGCCGGCACCCCAATCACAGGAGATCACACCATGATGCAGATTGACCAAGGCTACGAGACCATCGGCGGCGAGTTCTGGCGGGTCATGACCGCCCAAGGCGACGAGGGCGACAACCATTTCGAGGCCGATGCCGAATACCTGTTCCAGTCGGTCGGCTCGTGGTCGACGCCGTGGAGCGAGGATCTGCCCATCACGGCCTGGTGGATCGAAGCGCCCTGGGTCATCCACGCGGGTGGTGGCAACGACACCATCCTGGCCGGCGACGAGGGCGACCTGGTCTACGGCGGTACGGGCAACGACATCCTCAAGGGCCTCGATGGCGAGGACCGCATCTTTGGCGAGAGCGGTGACGACACGCTGTATGGCGGCGACATGGGCGACTGGCTGGACGGCGGCTCCGACAACGACAAGCTCTATGGCGGCGCCGGCAACGACGACATGGACGGCGGCGACAACGACGACCAGCTCTATGGCGAGGCCGGCAACGACTCCATGCGCGGCGGCAATGGCAACGACTGGTTTGACGGCGGCGACGGCTGCGACCAGATGGCGGGCCAGATGGGCGACGACAGCTACATCGTCCGTTACGGCCCCAACGACATCGTCATCGAGAAGGCCGGCGAGGGCTATGACACGGTCTATATGCTGACCGGCAGCTATACCTTGCCCGACAACGTCGAAGCCTTGCGCCCCTACAGCAGCTGGACGGCTGCCGTGACCATGACAGGCAACGCGGGTGACAACGACCTCTTCGGCGGCAACAAGGCCGACAAGCTCAACGGCGGCGCCGGCAACGACTACATGGACGGCGGCGCCGGGGCCGACACGATGACCGGCGGCAGTGGCAACGACACCTATGTCGTCGACACCAACGCCGACGTCATCGTCGAGGCGGTCAACGGCGGCATCGACACCGTCGACACGCTGATGTCGGTGACGACGCTGGGCGCCAACGTCGAGAACCTGCGCATGGCCTCGTCCACCCAGGCCGACGCCACCGGCAATGCGCTGGCCAACGAGATGCTGGGCAACAACGCCATCAACACCATCGAGGCGATGGACGGCAACGACACCGTCTATGCCTACGGCGGCGATGACTGGGTCTATGGCGGCAACGGCAACGACACCCTCGACGGTGGCATGGGTACCGACCGCCTCTACGGCGAGGCCGGCAATGACAAGCTCTACGGCTCGCTGGGCGTGGACTACCTGTGGGGCGGCACCGGCAACGACGTCCTCAGCGGCGGCGCCGACGGCGACATCCTGAACGGCGAAGACGGCAACGACATCCTGCAGGGTGATGGCGGCAACGACTTCCTGAATGGCGGCGCCGGCAGCGACGTCATCAATGGCGGTGACGGCAACGACAACATCAACGGCGGCGCCGGCATCGACATGCTGACCGGCGGCGCGGGCAACGACGTCTTCAAGTACAACAGCTTGGCCGATTCCAGCGGCACGATGTGGGACTCGATCACCGACTTCCTGCACGGCAGCGACAAGATCGACCTCTCGGCCATCGATGCCGACACGACGATGGCGGGCAACCAGGCCTTCCACTTCACCGGCAGCCGACCCTTCTTCACGTCGGCCGGTGACCTGTGGATCGTGTCCGCCAGCGGCGAGACCCAGCTCTACGGCGACGTGAACGGCGACGGCGTCGAGGACTTCCGCATCGACGTGGCCTACAGCGGCCTGCAGGCCAGCGACTTCCTGCTGTAACGGGGTGGCTGTACGGTCCCGAGCCAGGGGCTAGCGGCGTTGCCTCGAAGCCTCACGGCTTCGCGCCAGACAGCGCCGGCGTCGATCAGAATCGCGGGTTCCGGGCCCCGGGCCCGCCTTCCTGTTGACGGCCTGCTGTGCTTCTGCGCGAGTTACGACTGCGGCTCTCCTTGGTTTGGCGATTTGCGCTGGGCCTGGCGGCCGCCATCGCGTTGACCGTCGGGCAGGGCGAGGCGGCTGCGGCACCGGCCGAGAAGCGCTGGTCCAGCCTGGCTGACATCACCTTCCAGCACCTCAGCCAGGAGCAGGGCCTGCCCAATGCCATCGCGACAGCGATCGCCGAGGACGGCCAGGGCTTCCTGTGGGTGGGCACGCTGGGCGGCCTGGCCCGCTGGGACGGCTACCGCTTCAAGGTCTACAAGGGCGACTCACAACGCCCGGGCGCGCTGCCCGACAACTACGTGCAGTCCCTGCACGGCGACGCGGCCGGCCGGCTGTGGGTAGGCACCAGCGCTGCAGGCCTGCTGAGGTATGACCCTGCGGGCGACCGCTTCGTCACCATCCCGGTCGGCGGGCCGCAAGGCCTGAGCCATGTCAGCGTGCGCCAGATCGCCGATGACGGCGCCGGCGGGCTGTGGGTCGTCACCGACGGCGGCCTGGACCATCTCGACCCCGCCAGCGACCGCATCGAGCACGCCAGCGCCGCCGGCGGATGGGCGGCCGGCGCCGGTGCCCAGGTCTGGGCTGTGCTGCGCGACCGCCGCGGCCAGCTCTGGGTGGGCAGCGCGGCGGGGCTGTTCCGCCGTCCGGCGGCGGGCGCTCCGCTGCAGGCCGTGCCGCTGGCACCCGGCCGCACCGTGCAGCCCCAGGCCCTGGCGCAGGACAGCGCCGGCCAGATCTGGGCCGGCAGCCTGCACGAGGGCGTCTTCGTGCTGGGCAGCGAGGGCGATGCGCCGGCCATCGAGGTGCGTGAGGCTGGCGTCGCCGAGAAGGACGACCTGCTCCTCAACAACCAGATCGCCAGCTTGCTGGAGGTGCAGCCGGGCGAGATGTGGGTGGCGACGCTGGGGCAGGGCGCTGTCGCCGTGGACATCGAGCGCCGCGAAAACCGACACGACACCCGACGCATCCGCCATGTGCCGGCTTGGCCGGTGAGCCTGGCGGACAACGCGCTGCGCACCCTCTACCGAGACCGTGCCGGCCTCGTCTGGGTGGCCTCCAACCGCGGCCTGAGCCGCTACGACCCGCGCCAGGGCGGCGTGCTCACCAGGCTGGGTGCCAGCCCCGAGATCGGCGACGCGCTGGACTCGCGCTTCATCAGCACCGAGATCAGCTGGATCCTGCCCATGCCCGACGGCCGCCTCTGGCTGGCCACCCACAAGAGCGGCGTCGACATCCTCGACGCGACCGGCGCCCGCGTCAGCGCGCTGCGGCCCGATGCAAGCCGCCCCGAGGCCGCGCTGCCGCCGGACATCGTGCTTGGCATGGCCCGGGTGGCCGATGGCAGCGTCTACATCGGCACCAAGCGCGGGCTCTATCTGGCGGATGCCGACGGGCGCCGCATCAAGCGCGTGACCTTCGCCGGCCGCGACCCGGCCGCGTCGACCTGGGCGTTGCTGGCCGATGGCGACACGCTGTGGGTGGGTGGCCAGTTCGACGGCCTGTGGCGGCTGGACCTGGCCAGCGGCCGTGGCGCGGCCGTCAAGCCGGCGGCGCCAGGCCTGACCGACCAGCGCATCATGGTGCTGGCCCGCGGCGCGGCCGGCGAGCTGTGGGTGGGCACGCGCAACGGCCTCAACCGTGTGGACCCCATCAGCGGCAGCGTGCTGCAGTACCCAGCCGGGCCGACGCTGCCGCGCGGCCTGTCCGCCGGCTTCGTCACCGCGCTGATGACCGATGCCGACGGCCGGCTCTGGGTGGGCAGCTACGGCGGTGGCATCGACGTGCTGCCGGCGCAGGGCCGGGGCGACGCGACGCTGCGCCTGGGTACGCCCCAGGGCCTGCCGGACGGCACCGTCAACGCACTGCTGCAGGACCTGCAGGGCCGCGTCTGGGCCAGCACGGACGACGGCCTGGCGCGCATCGACCCCGAGCGGATGACGGTGCGCTCGCTGCGCCGCGCCGAGGGCGTTGTCTTCCCGACCTACTGGACGGGTTCGGCCGCGCGCACCGAGCGGGGCGAGCTGCTGTTCGGCGGCGCCGGCGGCATGACGGTGGTGGTGCCCGAGAAGCTGCAGGCCTGGAGCTACCGGCCCGAGGTGCTGGTGGTGGACGTGCAGGTTGGCGGGCGAGCGGTGGCACTGGCGCCGGGTGGCGCGGCCGCGCTCGACGTGCCTGCCGATGGCAACAGCCTGGCCGTGGAGTTCTCGTCCAGCGACTTCTCGGCGCCCGAACGCAACCGCTACGCCTACACGCTGGAGGGCTACGACGCCGGCTGGGTGGCCGCCGACGCGGCGCGCCGCCTTGCGGCCTATACCAACCTGCCACCGGGCGACTACAAGCTGCGCCTGCGCGCTTCCAACCGCGACGGGCAATGGGGTGAGCGCGAGCTGGCCCTGCCGGTGCGCGTGCGGCCGGCCTGGCACCAGACCTGGTGGTTCCGCACCGCGCTGGCTTTGGCCCTGGGCCTGCTGCTGATCGCGGCGGTGGCGGCGCGCACGCGGCTGCTGCGCCACCGCCAACTGGAGCTCGAACACAAGGTGCGCGAGCGCACGGCCGAGCTGCGGGCCTTGCACCATGCGCTCGAAGAAAAGTCGGTGCAGCTGGAGCTGAGCAGCGTGACCGACCCGCTGACCGGCCTGCACAACCGCCGCTTCCTGAGCGAGCACATCGAGCAGGACCTGTCGGCCAGCCTGCGCCGCGCCCAGGAGACGCTGGCGGCCGGTGGGCAGCCGCTGGACACGGACAACGTCTTCCTGCTGCTGGACATCGACGCCTTCAAGCGCATCAACGACCGCTACGGCCATGCCGCGGGCGACGCGGTGCTGGTGCAGTTCGGGGCGCGGCTGCGCTCGGTGCTGCGCGAGTCTGACTACCTCGTGCGCTGGGGTGGCGAGGAGTTCCTGGCCGTTGCGCGGGACACCGACCGCCTGCGCGCCGAGGAGCTGGCCGAGCGCATGCGCGCCGTCATCGCCGCCGCGCCCTTCGTGCTGGATGACGGCAGCGACATCGTCGTCAACTGCTCCATCGGTTTTGCCTGCATGCCTTTCGAGCTGGAGCGGCCGCAGACGCGCAGCTGGCAGCAGGTCGTCAACCTGGCCGATCTGGGCCTCTATGCGGCCAAGCGCTCCGGCCGCAACGCCTGGGTCGGCGTGCACACGACCTCGGGCCGCGGCGCCGGCGGCCAGCGCGTCGTGGGCGGCTTCGGCCTCAGCAGCAACCGCAACCTGGACGAGGTGGCCGCTGCGCTGGCCGAACCGGGCATCGTGACGGGTTAAGCCGGGGTGGGGCGCTGCGACGGCAAATCCCGTCGTTCACAGGCCGCCTGGAGAGACAAGGCGCCGTACGACGACAGTGCCGCCGGCCACCTTGCTCCGCCAGAGCCAGGCACTATTTGAAATAGTTGCCCCAAAGGTTCTTGATCACGCGGCCATCGCCGTTCGGCGCCGCCGCCGTGGGCAGCACGTCGAAGTTGTTCACCGACAGGTAGAAGCCGACCCCGCTGTTCGACAGCAGCCACGTGCCTTCCGCCTTGCTTTTCACGCCATAGACGAAGCCGCTGCCGGACGTGGCGTTTCCGCCGGGGTAGGTGCCCAGCGCGCGGCCGAGCGAGTCGTCGTAGGTCAGCCAGCGGCCGGTGTTGTTGCCGGTTGTGGCCACTCGCCCGCCAGATTCGACGGCCAGCATGTTGCCGTTGCGGGACATCGCCGGCTCGGCGATGACCTTGCACATGCCGTTGGGCAGCGCCTTTTCACCGGACCACTCGCCGCCGGTGCGTCGCACCTGCGTGCAGCGACCCCAGGAGACCCAGATGAACTCGCCGCTGTCGGTGATCGTCGTGATCACCGGTTTGGTGGAGAACTGGGTCGAGACGTTCCAATCGTTGACGGTCCAGGTGCCGCCCGGCTTGTCGAGGCTGGCGGCCCAGCGGGAGTTCTGCACGCCGTTGTCCTGGGTCCAGACGACGACGGCCTGCCCCTTCTCGCCAACGGTCAGCGACTCGAAGCTCGCCTTGGCGCCTCGCGTGTCCAGCACTTCCATGGCGCCGACGCCAGTTTTCACGGACCCCCGATGGGCGACCACATCGACCGTGGTGAGATCCTGTGAGCCGACACCGGCGACGACGAAGTTGCCAAGGCCATCGATCCCCACAATGCCGACGATGGTCAAGGTCGGCAGCTGCTTTTTGTCGAATCCGGCTTGGCCGACCGCGCGCCAGGCGACGCCGGCGACATCGACATAGCTGGTCGTGCCACTTCGATTCCACGAAGGCAGCTCGACGACGATGTCGCCTGCCTGGTTGATCTGCGCCCCCAGGCTGGCCCGAGGTACGTCGGCGATGGCGATGGGCGATTCCCAACTGCCATTGCTGGCCAGGAATCGTGATGTCACGAGGAATCTGCAGCTGCCACTCGTCTTGTAGGTGCTGGCGGAGCAGGGGGCCAGGGCGTGCCAGTAGGCGACGGCGTTGCCGTTGGACGATGTGTTCACGCCGTATTCGTAGCTGGTGTCGATGTTGGCGTCGTTGTCGAGCGCGACCGGCGTGGAGTAGCTCGGAGCGACGTTCGCCGCCCCTGGCGTGCCCCGCGTGGCGTAGAGCACGCTGCGAGTGCCGTTCAGCTTCACGAACAGCACCGTCACGCGGCCGGCATCATCGATGCCGCCGGTGGCGCTTAGCACGTGGTTGTCATCCGTCTCCAGCATCTGGCCGGCGGTCCAGGCGCGCGCGGCGAGCAGGCTGTTGCGCTTGATCAGCGTCGGCTTCCAGGCCGGGCTATACAGCAGCGTGGATTGCGAGGCGATGCTCAGGCCGTCCATCAGCCAGGCCACCGTCTGGCCGGAGGCGGCATCGCGCCAGAGCAGGTCCTGCTTGCCGTCGCCATTGAGGTCGGCGACCAGCTCGACCTGCCAGCCCGGGATCGCCAGCAGCGTGGCGTTGCCCTTCACGGTGGCGCCCTTCATGAGCCAGCCTGCGGTCTCGCTCGTGGCGGCATTGACCCAGATCAGGTCGGCGCGCCGGTCACCGTCCAGGTCGGCGGTCAGTGCCACCTTCCAGCTGGCGTGGGTGAACAAGGTCGTGGATGAGGACGCGGTCAGGCCATCCATCAGCCAGAGCACGGTCTGCCCCGTCGCTGCGTTGTGCCACAGCAGATCGTCTTTGCCGTCGCCGTTAAAATCGGCCACATGCGTCACCTGCCAGCTGGCCAGGTCCAACAGCACGGCATTCGACAGCACGGTGCTGCCATTCATCAGCCACACGGCCGTTTGCCCCATCTGGCTGTTGCGCCACACCAGGTCTGCCATGCCGTCGCCGTTGAAGTCGCCGACGAAGGCGACCTGCCACACCGTGCTGGTGAACAGCACCTTGCTGCTCACGACCGTGGTGCCGTCCATCAGCCAGATGACGGTCTGGCCGGTCTGTGCGTTGGAGAAGAGCAGGTCGTCCCGGCCGTCGCCGTTGAAGTCGGCGCTCTGGATCAGCTTCCAGCCGGGGCTTTGCAGCAGTACCTTGCTATCGAGCGTCTGGCTGCCGTTCATGGTCCAGGCCACGATCTGGCTGGTGGCGGCGTTTTCCCAGATGTAGTCCTGCTGGCCATCGCCGTTGAGGTCGAGGCTTCGCGTGATCTTCCAGTCCGTGGATTGCAACAGCGTCGTCGAGCTCTTGGCAACCGGCCCATCCATCGCCCAGGTCACGGTCTGGCCGGACGAGGCGTTGTGCCATAGCAGGTCGGTCGTCGAATTCGCTGAGGTGGCGTTGACGGCCAGCGCCTTGGCGCGCGGCTGCTCCGCGGGCTGGGCGGACATTCGTGCCATCAACGCAGCGGCACCGGCGGCTGGCATGGTCGCCGCTCGGGTGCTCGTGGTTCCCATGCGGGTCACCCGTTCCTGCCCCTCTTCAGCTGGCAGGATGGCCTCCATCGTGGCTGACCCGCTGGCGGGTTGCGCGGCCATCGTGCGCATCGTGGCAGGCGCCTCGTCCGCGCCACCGCCGCAGCCGGCCAATACCAGGCAGGCCAAGGCCCACCCGCGCTGGATGTTCAATTTCATTTTCCGCTCCCTGCAACGAACGACGGTGCGTCGCCCTCAGTTTGGTTGCTGCACCCCTTGGGTCCACAGCAACCCTGATCAAGCGCAGGGGCAATGGCGGATGGGGTTTTCTGCTAGCCGGCCAAGCGTATTCGCAGAGTTCATCCGCTGAAAGTCGTAGTTATCCCCAAAGTAAGGGAAATGACTTTGTCACAGCGTGCGGCTAGGCCGCTAACTTCACCTACTTGCGGATGGCAGATTTGGGCCGGAAGGCCTTGCACACCTCATCCCGTGTCTCGAGATAAGGGCCGCCGATCAGGTCGATGCAGTACGGCACGGCGGCGAAGATGCCGCTGGCTTTCTCGTGGCCGGCCAGGGTCTCGGCAATCGCCTTGGGCTGGCCCGGCAGATTGATGATCAGGGCTTTGCCACGAATGACGGCCACCTGGCGCGACAAGATGGCCGTGGGCACGAAGTGCAGCGAGATCTGGCGCATCTGCTCGCCAAAGCCCGGCATCACGCGGTCGGCCACGGCCAGCGTGGCTTCGGGCGTCACGTCGCGCGGCGCGGGGCCGGTGCCGCCGGTCGTCAGCACCAGGTCGCAGTGTTCTGTGTCAACCAGTTCGATCAGCGCGGCCGAGATGCCGGCCTGCTCGTCGGGGATCAGGCGCGGCACGAACTCGATGGGGTTGTGCAGCGCGCTCGTCAGCCAACTTTGTAGCGCCGGCAGGCCCTTGTCTTCGTAAACGCCGGTCGATGCCCGGTCGCTGATGGAGACGATGCCTATCCGTACCAGTTCAGGAACCGGGTCACTCATCTTCGGCAGCGGTTTCCGAGGCCTTGATGAACTGGAACAGCTCGCGGAAGGCGCGGCCGCTGCGCTTCTCGGGCTCGTTCGCCGCGTCCTTGCGCGCCGCGCGCACGAGGCTGCGCAGTTGCTGGATGTCGACGTCGGCGTGCTCGGCCAGGAACTCCTGCAGCGCATCGTCACTGGCCAGCAGGCGCTCGCGCCAGCGCTCGGACTGGTGCAGCTTGAGGCTGTCCTGCGCATGGCCGAGCTTGAAAGCAGCCACCGCCTCACGGATGGGCTCGGGATCGATCTTGCGCATCAGCTTGCCGATGTACTGCATCTGCCGGCGTTTGCCTTCGAAGTTGGTGATCTTCTTGGCTGCCTTGAGGGCGTCGTACAGGATCTCGGGCAGGGCCAGCGGCTCCCAGCGCGATTCGGGCAGGGCGAGCAAATCGTCACCCAGCTTCTGTAGGGCGGTCGAGTCGCGCTTGAGCTGGGACTTGCTGGGACCGTCGAAATCGTCCTCGGCGTCGTGTTCGGGGGTGTTGTCTTGCATCTGTGGACGTGTTCGGGCGAGTCCTATGATTGTCGCCCACCCCGATTCAGTGCCATTCATGTCCCAAGCCCAAGACGGTTTCGCCTACAGCCCCGCGCAGTTCCAGCAGTGGATCGAGGACGCCCTCGGTGAAGCGAAAAAGATCGGCGCGACCGACGCCGGTGCCGAAGTGTCCGAAGGTTGCGGGTTGTCGGTGTCGGCGCGGTTGGGCAAACTGGAGAACGTGGAGCGCAACCGCGACAAGTCGCTGGGCATCTCGGTTTACCTGGGCCAGCGCCGCGGCAACGCCAGCACCTCGGACTTCTCGCCCCAGGCCATTCGCGACACCGTGCGCGCGGCCTATGACATTGCCCGCTTCACGGCTGAAGACGAGTTCGCCGGCCTGCCCGACGCGGCCGACCTGGCCCTGGATGCGGCGGCCCGGCCCGAGCTGGACCTTTTCCACCCCTGGGCCATCGACGCCGCCCAGGCCGCCGACATCGCGCTGCGCTGCGAGGCCGCGGCGCTGACGGTGGACAAACGCATCACCAACAGCGAGGGCGCGGCGGTGTCGGCCCAGCAGTCGCATTTCTGGATGGGCAACACGCGAGGCTTTCGCGGCGGCTATGCCAGTTCGCGCCACTCGTTGTCGGTTGCCCCCATCGCCGGCCGCGGCAATGACATGCAGCGCGACGCCTGGTACAGCTCCATGCGCGACGCGGCTGACCTGGCCTCGGCCGAGGCCGTTGGCCGCTACGCCGCCGAGCGCGCGCTGTCGCGCCTGAAGGCGCGCAAGGTGGCCACCGCCGAGGTGCCGGTGCTGTTCGAGAGCACGGTGGCCATCGGCCTGCTGGGCGCGCTGGTGCAGGCCACCAGCGGCGGCGCGCTGTACCGCCGCACCACCTTCCTGCTCGACAGCCTGGGCAAGCCCGTCACGGCGGCCCATATCGACATTTCGGAAGACCCGCACGTGAAGAAGGGCAAGGGCAGTTCGCCCTTCGACGACGAGGGCGTCGTCACGCGTGCGCGCTCGGTCGTGGAGGGCGGCGTGCTGCAGGGCTATTTCCTGTCCAGCTACTCGGCGCGCAAGCTCGGCATGAGGACGACCGGCCATGCCGGCGGCTCGCACAACCTGCGCATGACCAGCCGCGCCACGGCGCCCGGCGATGACCTGCCGACGATGATCCGGCGCCTGGGGCGCGGCCTGCTCGTCACCGAGCTGATGGGGCAGGGCGTCAACTACGTGACCGGCGACTACTCGCGCGGCGCGAGCGGCTACTGGATCGAGAACGGCGAGATCGCCTACCCGGTTCATGAAGTGACCATTGCCGGCAACCTCAAGGACATGCTGCAGAACATCGTCGGCATTGGCTCGGATGAGTATTCGATGGGCACCAAGACCATCGGCTCGGTGCTGCTGACGGGCATGAAGCTCGCCGGCAACTGAGCGCGCCCGACCTATCATCGAAAACTGACCTCGCCTCACAACAACAGGAGCATCCGGAGATGACCATTCGCACCCTCAAGCCGCTTGCCATCGCAGCCTTGGCCGCGCTGACCGCGCTCGCCGGCCTGGCCCAGGCGGCCGACATCAAGATCGGCGTGGCCGAGGCGCTGTCGGGCGGTGCCGCCCAGTACGGGCAGAGCATCCGTGCCGGCTTCCAGCTCGCGGCCGACGAGATCAATGCCGCTGGCGGCGTCAATGGCAACAAGCTGGTGCTGGTCATCGAGGACGAGCAGGGCAAGAAGGAAGAGGCGATCAACGCCTTCAAGAAGCTGATCTTCCAGGACAAGGTGCTGATGCTGTTCGGCCCCACGCTGTCCAACTCCGCCCAGGCCGCCGACCCGATCGCCCAGGCCGCCAAGATTGTTGTCTTCGGCACCTCCAACACGGCGGACGGCATCACGTCCATCGGCGACCATGTCTTCCGCAATTCGGTCACCGAGGCCGACGTGCTGCCGGTCACGCTGTCGGCAGCCGTCAAGAAGCTCGGCATCAAGAAGGTCGCCGTGCTGTACGGCAACGACGACGTGTTCACCAAGAGCGGCTACGACAACTTCAAGAAGGCGCTGGACGCTCAGAAGATCGCCGTCACGACGACCGAGACTTTCGCCAAGGGCGACGTCGACTTCAAGGCCCAGTTGACCAAGATCAAGGCCGGCGCACCGGATGCACTCGTGCTGTCGGCGCTGATCGCCGAGGGTGCGCCCATCATGGTGCAGGCCCGCCAGCTTGGCCTGAACGTGCCCGTCATCGGCGGCAACGGCATGAACTCGGTCAAGGTGTTTGAGCTGGCCAAGGGCGCGTCTGACGGCCTGTGGATCGGCAGCCCCTGGTCCATCGAGAACCAGACCAAGGAAAACGGCGCCTTCATCGTGGCCTACACGCAGAAGCACAAGTCGGCGCCCGACCAGTTCGCCGCCCAGGCCTATGACGCGATGTACATCACGGCCCAGGCGCTGAAGAAGGTCAAGGTCAGCGGCGACCTCGCCAAGGACCGCGCCGCGCTGCGCAACGCGCTGCCCGACGTAAAGTGGACCGGCGCCACGGGTGGCTTCGCGTTCCGCCGCGCGGCCGACAAGGCCGGCAACCCGGCCGGCTATGACGCCAGCCAGACGGCCATCGTCAGCGTGACCAACAACGGCCGCTACGCCATCGAGAAATAAGCCGGCGTTCCGTCGCATCGGCCCGCGGCGCACTACCGCGGGCCTCGTCTTTTCCTCCTGGTTCCCGACGTGCTCGAACAGCAGCTCTTCAATGCCCTTTCGCTCGGCAGCGTCTATGCGCTGTTCGCCCTCGGCTTCACGCTGGTCTTTGGCGTGCTGGGCGTCGTCAACCTGTCGCATGGCGCCGTCTTCATGGTCGGCGCCTACGCGGCGCTGCAGGCAGTCACCAAGCTGAACGTGCCGCTGGCCGGCGCGCTGGCCGTGGCCTTTGCTGCATCGGGCCTGCTGGGCCTGGTCATCGACCTGCTGGTGCTGCGGCCGCTGCGGGCGCGCAACGCGCCGCACCTGATCCCGATGATCGCCACCATCGGCCTGGCCATCGCGTTGAACAGCCTGGCCCAGGGCCTCTTCGGCGCCGAGAACCTGCGCTTTCCGGCCGAGGTGCTGCCGCAGCAGACGCTGACCATCGCCGGGCTGCACGTGACCGTGCTGGAGCTGGGCATCATTGCGCTGTCCTTCGGCTTGATGGCGGTGCTGTTGCTGGTGCTGCGCGGCACCCAGCTCGGCCGGGCGCTGCGCGCCATCGCCGAGTCGCCCAAGGCGGCGGCGCTGCTGGGCATCAATGTGGGTGGCCTCTTCATGCTGACCAGCTTCTTCGCGGCCGGCCTGGGCGGCGTGGCCGGCGTGCTGATCGGCCTGTACTCCAACGCGCTCTTCCCGCTGATGGGCCAGCCCATCCTGCACAAGGGCATCGCCGTCATCATCCTGGGTGGCATGGGCGATATCCGCGGCGCGATGCTGGCGGGGCTGTTCCTCGGCTTCGCCGAGGTGCTGTCGGTGGCTTACATCGGCTCGACGATGCGTGACGCGGTCGGCTTCGGCCTGCTGTTCGCCGTGCTGCTGCTGCGGCCCAAGGGCCTGTTCGGCACCGTCAACGAGCGCAAGGTCTGAGCGATGGAGACCTTCGACAACTTCTGGGCCGTCTACAGCAACCTGGTGCTCACGCTGGGCACCAACTCGCTGCTGGCGCTGTCCATCTACCTGACCCTGTCCTGCGGCATGCTGGCCATGGCCAACGCGGCCTTCATGGGCATCGGTGCTTATTCGGCCGCGCTGCTGACGATGAATGCCGGCGCGCCGTTCCCGGTGGCCCTGGCGGGCGGCATGGCCGCGCCCGCTGTCGTCGCCTTCGTGATCGGCAAGCCGACGCTGCGCCTGTCGGGCGTCTACCTCGCGATGGCGACGCTGGCGTTCGGCGAGGTCGTGCGCATCTTCGTGTTGAACACCGAGGGCTGGACCGGTGGTGCACTGGGGCTGAACGGCATCCCGCCGCTGACCGAGTGGTGGCATGTGGCACTGGCACTGGCGCTGGCCTGCGGGGTGCTGGCGCTGCTGCGCCGCTCCAAGGTGGGCCGCGCCTTCGAGGCCATCAAGCTCGACGAAACGGCCGCCGGCCTGATGGGCATCGACGTCAACGCCCACAAGATGCTGGCCTTCGTGCTCGGCGCCATGCTGGCCGGCCTGGCCGGCGCGCTCAACGCCCATCTGACCTTCTTCATCGGCCCCAACGAATACGGCTTCGACCGCGGCGTCGAGATCCTGACGATGACCATCCTGGGCGGCATCAACGGCCTGATGGGGCCGATCTCCGGCGCGCTGATCCTGACGCTGCTGCCCGAGCTGCTGCGCAGCCTGGCCGACTTCCGCAACGTGGTCAACGGCCTCATCCTCGTCGTCATCGTGCTCTTCCTGCCGCGTGGGCTGTGGGATCCGGCGCGGGTGCGGGCGCTGCTGGGCAGGCGGGGTTGACGATGCTGAAACTGCAATCCGTCTCGCGTCATTTCGGCGGCCTCAAGGTGCTGCAGGACGTCAGCTTCGACGTGCCGGCCGGTGGCATCTTCGGCTTGATCGGGCCCAACGGCGCGGGCAAGACCACGGTCGTCAACCTCATCACGGGCCTGCTGCCGCCGACCTCGGGCGACATTCTTTTCAATGGCGTGAGCCTCGTCGGCCGCAAGCCGCACCAGATCACGGCGGGCGGCATTGCTCGCACCTTCCAGAACATCCGCGTGTTCAAGGAGATGACGCTGCTGGAGAACGTCATCGTCGGCATGCATGGCCGCCTGGCCTATGGCCCGGTTGGCCTGCTGCTGCGCAGCCCGGGCTTTCGCACCGCCGAGCGGACGGCTCGCGAGCGGGCGCGCGAACTGCTGTCGTGGATGAAGCTGGACCACAAGGCTGACGACATCGCCGACAACCTCAGTTATGGCGAGCAACGCAAGTTGGAGTTGGCGCGTGCGCTGGCTACCGAGCCCAAGCTGCTGCTGCTGGACGAGCCGGTCGCCGGCATGAACGGCGCCGAGAAGACCGAGCTGATGGACGAGATCCGCAACATCCAGGCACGCGGCTACACCATCTTCATGATCGAACACGACATGCGCTTCGTCATGGGCCTGTGCGAGCACATCGCCGTGCTGAACTTCGGCCGCATCATTGCCCAGGGCGGGCCGGATCAGGTCCGCAACGACCCGCAGGTCATCGAGGCCTATCTGGGGCGGGACGACGACGAGGTGGCGGCATGAGCGGCGGCGAATCTCTGTTGAGCGTGCGCGGGCTGGCCGTCAACTACGGCCATGTCGAGGCTGTGCGCGGCATCGACCTCGACCTGGCTGCAGGTCAGATCACGACGCTGGTCGGCGCCAACGGTGCCGGCAAGTCGACAACGCTGATGGCGCTGTCTGGCCTCGTGAAGAAGGCGACGGGCCAGGTGCTGTTCGACGGCAAGGATATTTCCGCCGTGGCGCCGCACCGCATCGTGGCCAGCGGCCTCGTGCAGGTGGCCGAGGGCAGGGCGACTTTGACGACGCTGAGCGTGCGCGAGAACCTGGAACTGGGCGCGTACACGAGGCGCGATGGCTCGGCCGCGCGGGCGCGCGATATCGACCATGTCTACAGCCTGTTCCCGCGCCTGGCCGAGCGAGCCACGCAGATGGCCGGCAGCCTGTCGGGTGGGGAGCAGCAGATGCTGGCCATCGGCCGAGCGCTGATGGCCAAGCCACGGCTGCTGCTGCTGGACGAACCGTCCATGGGCCTGGCGCCCATCATCGTGCAGGACATTTTCCGCACGCTCAAGGCCATCAATGCCGACGGCCTGACCATCTTCCTGGTCGAGCAGAACGTGAAGCAGGCGCTCAGGCTGGCCCAGCGTGCCTATGTGATCGAGAACGGTCGCATCGTGCTGCAGGGCAGTGGCAGCGAGCTGCTCGGCGACCCGCGCGTGCAGGCCGCCTACCTGGGTCACTGATCAGCCGAGTTGCTGAGCCTGGAGAAACAGCCGCGACGAGCGCGCGCCCGAGCGGCAGAACACCAGCAGCGGTCGCGGAAGCTCTGCCAGCAAGTCCGCAAAGGCAGCGATCTCTTCGGGCGACTGGTAGCCACCGGCCACCGGCAGATGGCGGTATTCCAGGCCGGCGGCCAGGGCAGCAGCCTCGATGGCCGCAGAGGTCGGCTGGTCGGGGCCGTGCTCGAAGTCCGGGCGGTTGTTGACCACGCTCTTGAAGCCCATCGCCGCGGCTTCGGCCATGGCTTCGGGCGTCAGTTGCGGGGCGACGCAGACATCGGGCGTCAGCGCTTGCAGGGGCAGGCTCATCGCGGTTCCTTACTTGGCCAGCGCGGCTTTGACCGCGCTTGAGACCGTGCTCATCTCGGCCACGCCGCCGAGGGCGGCCTTGGCGGCGGCCATGACCTTGCCCATGTCGCCCGGGCCGCTGGCGCCCAGCTCCGCGACGATCGCGGCGACCTTCTCGGCCACAGCCTCGGCACTCATGCGCTCGGGCAGATAGGCCTGCAGCACGGCCAGTTCGGCCGTTTCCTTGGCGACGAGATCGTCGCGGCCGGCGGCGGCGAACTGGCTGATCGAGTCCTTGCGCTGCTTGATCAGCTTGTCGACGATGGCGACGAGGGATGCGTCGTCCACGACAACGCGCTCGTCCACTTCCTTCTGCTTCACGGCAGCCAGCAGGCCGCGGATGGTCAGCAGACGGTCGGCTTCCTTGGCGCGCATCGCGGCCTTCATGTCTTCGGTGATGCGGTCTTTCAGGCTCATGGGGAGATCCGGTTCAAAAAGACAAAAACCCGCAACAGCGTCCTGTGGCGGGTCTTGGAGTTCAACCAGAGCTGCTTTGAAACAAGCTCCGGGTGGCGTCTGAAACGATCAGTACAGCTTCTTGGGCAGCTGCATGCTGCGCACGCGCTTGTAGTGGCGCTTGACGGCGGCAGCCTTCTTGCGCTTGCGCTCGGCGGTGGGCTTCTCGTAGAACTCGCGGGCGCGGAGGTCGGTCAGCAGGCCCAGCTTTTCGATGGTGCGCTTGAAGCGACGCAGTGCGACGTCGAACGGCTCGTTTTCCTTGACGCGGATGGTGGTCATTTATTTCCTTCAGATTGCGCTCGGTGTTCGCGGCTGGGATCAGCAGCAGGTTCCGGATTACTGCTTCTCTGGGTACTTCTCTGAAAAACCTATCGGCTTTCTTCGAGAAGTGCAGCGAATCGACGCGCGGGTTTGCTAGCAAAGCCGAGGATTGTAGCCGGGAAATCAAGGACTTGCCAAGATTTGCTCAGGCAGGTGTTGGCGCGGCGGCCATGGCTTGTGCGCAGGCCACCGCGCTGGCCCAGGCCCATTGAAAGTTGTAGCCACCCAGCCAACCCGTCACGTCGACGACTTCGCCGATGAAATACAGGCCCGGCACGTGCTTGCTCTCCAGCGTCTGCGAGCTCAGGTCGCGGGTAGAGACGCCGCCGCGCATGACCTCGGCCTTGCGCCAGCCCTCGTCGCCGCTGGGCATCAGTTGCCAGTCGTGCACGCTGCGGCCCAGGCGCTGCAGGTCGGCGTCGCGGCATTCGGGCAGTGTTCGGGTGGCATCGAGCTTGGCGCGCTCCAGCCATGCGGCAGCCAGGCGCTGCGGCAGGTGCGTGCCGAATTCATTGCCGAGCTGGCGGCGCGATGTCGTCTTGGCTTCGAGCAGCGCTTTGTCCAACTGCAGCTCGGGCGCCAGGTTGATCTGCAGCGGCTGGTCGCCGGCCGTGCGGTAGCTGGAGATCTGCAGGATGGCGGGGCCGCTCAGGCCGCGGTGGGTGAACAGCAAGTCTTCCAGGAAGCGGCCCCGCGCCTTGCCGGCGCCGCAAGACACCTCGACCGGCAGCGACAGCCCGGCCAGCGCGGCGAAAGGCGCCCAGATGTCGGCGTCGAAGGTCAGCGGCACCAGGGCCGGGCGGGGTTCGACGATGGCGTGCCCAAAGCGCTTTGCCAGGCGCATGCCCCAGTCGCTGGCACCGATCTTGGGCACCGGCAGGCCACCGGTCGCGACGACGACGCGCTGCGTCCGGACCAGGCCCTGGCTCGTGTCCAGTTCGAAGCCGCCATCACTTGCTTGGCGCACATCCGCCACCGTGCAGGGCTGCCAGCGCGTCACGCCACCGGCTTCGCACTCCTTCAACAGCATCTGGATGATCTGCTCGGCCGAGTCGTCGCAGAACAACTGGCCTTTGTGCTTTTCATGGAAGGCGATGCCGTGGCTCTGCACCAGCTTGATGAAGTCCTGCGGCGTGTAGCGGGCCAGGGCCGAGCGGCAGAAGGCTGGGTTCTCGGACAGGAAATTGGCCGGCCCGGCTTCGCGATTCGTGAAATTGCACCGCCCACCTCCCGAGATACGAATTTTTTCGGCCAGCTTGGGCGAGTGGTCGATCAGCAGCACTTTGAGCCCGCGTTGGCCGGCCTGGGCCGCGCAGAACAGCCCTGCGGCACCTGCCCCTACTACCACCGCATCGAATCCCTGCATATGCCTCCCGTGAATGGGGCGGCATTGTCGTGGGTGAGTTCGCCGAAACTCGTTAGGATTCACGTCGAGTAGCAAAAGGGTCTTCTAGGGGGGGAGGCCCGATTCATGGGGTGGTCCGGCCTTGCTGGTGCCGCTTTTGCCCCACTACATTCCTCGACACCCTTGGCGCATTGCGGCTTTCCGCCGCGAGCGCGCGATCGCATCAAAACGATTTCATGGACATGACTGCCGACCAGACCGCGATGGAGCCGCAACCCGGCAGCCTGGCGCATTGGCTGGCGGGACATGCCGAGCTGGGCAGCGAAGCGCTGGCCGGGCTGCTGGCGCTGATCGAGCCTTTGGGTAGCCAGGCGGCCATCAAGGCCGTGGCCACCGGCCGCTACGTGTTCGCGAATGCCGGCTTGGCCCAGATGTTCGAGCGCGAGGCCGTCGTCGGTCATACCGACGCTGAGTTGCTCAGGCCCGACGAGACGACGGCATTGCGCCGCGTCGAACAGACCGTCATGGCTCAGCGGTTCCCGGTCGTCAGCGAACACAAGCTGGAGATCAACGGGCGCCGGCGCGAGTTCAGCGTCACGCGCCTGGCCCTCGGCGCCGATTTCCTGCTCGCGGTCTGGCACGAGCGCACCGAGGAGCGTCACCGCGAGGCGCATCTGCAGCGCGCGTTGGCCCAGATTGAGCAGCAGCAGAGCGCCATTGAGCAGATTCGCCGTGAGCTGCAACTGGGTTCGGGCCGCGACGATGTCTCGGGCCTCTACATGCGCCCGCAGTTCGACGATCAACTGCTGCGCGAGATCGACCTGTCGTCGCGCGAGCACCGGGAGTTCGCGCTCGTCGTCATCGCACTGGACACGTCGTCGGCCATTGCCGGCCTGGGCGAAGACGCGCAGCAGCGCCTGCTGGAGGGCATCGGCCGCATGCTGCGCGCCAACACGCGCGCCATGGACTCGGCCTGCCGCATCGGTGCGCAGCGGTTCGCCGTGCTGCTGTCGGGCGTGGGCCTGGCGACGGCGCATGCGCGCATGGAGCAGCTGCGCCGCCAGTGCGCGGCGCAGATCGTCGTGCTCAACGGCCAGGATCTCGGGCTGTCGATCTCGATGGGTGTGTCCAGCTTCCCGCACACGGCGTCGCGCCAGGACGAGCTGATGGCCGCCAGCGAGGCGGCCGTTCACGAGGCCCAGCGCCGCGGCGGCAACCAGGTGGTGCTGGCGTCCATCGCCTTCGGCTGAGGCCGGAGCGCCACGGTCGGCCAGGGGCCGGCCATGGCGCGCAAAACTCAGGACTGCAGCAGGAAGCGACCCAGCTCGCGCCCGCGCAAGGCAGCCGCCAGCCGTCGGGCCAAAGCCAGCGCCGCGGCGGGCTCTTGCAAAGCGCGCGAGGCAGCGCAGCCGTCACCGCGCAGGCAGGCCAGCCACACCTCGGGATCTCGTTCGTCACAGGCCAGCCCGAACTGGCAGGGCAGCAGCCGCAGCGCGGCCTGCGCCAGCGCGCGGTCGGCCTCGCTGTCGAAACGCTGGCCATCGAAATACAACACCGGTTCACCGGCGATGCGGCGCAGCAGCAGGCGTGGGCCTAGTTCGTCGAGAAGCAGGGCATCCGGCCGCGCGAACACTGTCTGCAGCAGTGCTTCGTCGTCCCGGTCGGATTGCAGCAGCGCCAGCAGCGGGTCGTCGACGGCCTCGTCCGCCGCGATGTTGACCAGGGCCAGCCATTCGGCATTGGCGAACTGCGTGCAGCCGGCCGCGAGGGCCGCTTGGTACGCGACGGCACGCTGGTGGTGGGCGTCGTTGGCGTCGGGCGGCTGCTCCGGCGCGGGAAGGCCGGCCAACGCCGCGCAGCGCCTTGCCAGCGCGCGGGCATAGAGTCGCCCGCCCTGGGCACGCGCAGCCAGCGCGGCATGCACGCTGGCCCGCAGGTTGGCGCCGGGTGCCGCGAGCAGGGCGCCCAGATCGACTGCAGGCACCGCCGGCGCGAGCACAGCCGGTGGCGGGACCGTCTGGACCGTGCCAAGTTGTTGCGGCGGCGCTGCGCTTGACGTGGCAGCGGGCACCACAGGCGGGCTGAGCCGCACGGTTTGCGGCTCAGGCTGGCCCCACCAGGCCCAGGCCAGCAGCGCGACTCCCAGGAGCAGCGCCGCCGGCGGTGCGATCACCAGACCGCTTGTGGCCATCCGTCCGACCCCCAGGTCACGTTGTTGATGAACAGCACCGGCGCACCGTTGTTGTTGGCGTCATAGGCGTGCCACGCGATCACCGAGCCGTCGGCCAGCAGCGACTGCCCGCCCGGGCCCTTGAAGCGCGTGCCGCTGGACGCCAGCACCGTGCCGCCGCCGGACAGCATGGCGACGCCAGCTTTGTCGGCATACGGCCCGGTGATCGACGTCGAGCGGCCAACGACGATGCGATAAGTGCTGTTGGCGCCCTGGCAGCAGGCGTTCTTGGACGCGAACAGGTAGTAATACGTCGTGCTGCCGATGGCCTTCTTGACGACAAAGCCGTTCTCGATGCCGTTGACCGTGTCCTTGGCGATGTTGGTGATGCCGCCGCTGGGCGGCTTCAGGTTGGTCTTGCTGACGCGGGTGATGTGGATGCCGTTCCAGAACGAGCCGAAGACGAGGTAGGGGTCGCCATTGGCCGCGAGCACGAAGGCGGGGTCGATGGCGTTGTAGCCGTCGCCAGCCTTGGAGGTCAGGATGGCGCCCTGGTCCACCCACTGGCCCGAGGCGATGCCGCCGGCCGAGGTCGTCAGGCCGATGGCCGACTTCTGCGAGCCGAAGCTGGAGATGGCGTAGTAGCAGTAGCCCAGGCCGCTGTACTCGCCGCAGCCGGGCGCCCAGACCATGGCGGTCTTGTTACTCGGCAGATAGGTCTTCCACCAGGCCAAGCCGCCGCTGAAGATGGGCCCGCCCTGTGTCCAGGCCGTGCCGTTGCTGGAGTACTTGACGCCGATGCCGCCGTTGTCGGTGGTCTCGAACAGCCACCAGGTCGAGCTGGTCTTGTAGATGTTGGGGTCGTGGGTGGCGAGCGAGCCGGTTAGGGTCCAGGGCGCCGCCTGGGCGGGAGCCAGCAGGGCGCTGAGCGCGCATGCGGCGGCAAAGCGCACGAGGCGCTTGCAAGTCATGAACATGGTTTTGTCTCCGGGTGTGGCGGGCTGCCTCGTACGGGCGAGCCTCGTGGGTTGCCCGGTACCGGCGCCAGCCCCGGGCAAATGAATTAAACATGACTATTTAAAGAAGCAGCCCCCGCGCTTACGCCGATTCAGGAGTTGATATCGATTAAAAGTAATACTTAAACTTTTCAACCTCGCTCGGCTCATGTAAGCGTTGCCACGCCCGCTCGCCGCGGCGGGTGGAGCGGCTTCCTACAATGCCGCGATGCCCGAGACCGCTGTTCAAGACCTGCCCTTCGTCCACCTGCGCATGCACACCGAGTTCTCGGTCGTGGACGGCACCCTCCGCACCGATGACGCCGCCGACGCTGCGGCCGCGGACGGGCAGGTGGCGGCGGCGATCACGGACCTGGCCAACCTCTTCGGGGGCATCAAGTTCTACTCGGCCATGCGCAAGAAGGGTGTGCAGCCCATCCTGGGTGCCGACTGCTGGCTGGAGACCGACGCCACCGACAAGCCGCCCACGCGCCTGCTGTTGCTGGTGCAGAACAGCCAGGGGTATCTGAACCTCAGCGAACTGCTGTCGCGTGCCTGGATCGACAACGTGCAGCGCAACCAGGCCTGCCTGAAATGGGAATGGCTGACGGAGCTGGGCGCAGGCTTGATCTGCCTGTCGGGCGCCCAGCATGGCGGTCTGGGCCAGGCGTTGATGCAGGGCGACACCGTGCGCGCCAAGGAATGGGCGCAACGACTGTCCGACGTGTTCCCGGGGCGCTTCTACGTCGAGCTGCAGCGCGCCGGCCTGCCCGGCCAGGAGGCGCTCGTGCAGGCCAGCGTGCCGCTGGCGGCCGAGCTGGGCCTGCCGGTCGTGGCGACGCACCCGGTGCAGTTCCTCGGCGAGGACGACTTCGAGGCCCACGAGGCGCGCGTCTGCGTGGCCGAGGGCGAGACGCTGGCCAACCCCAAGCGCATCAAGCGCTTCCTGCCCAGCCAGTACTTCAAGACGCAGGCGCAGATGCGCGAGCTGTTCAGGGACGTGCCGAGCGCCATCCAGAACACCATCGAGATCGCACGTCGCTGCTCGCTGACGTTGGTGCTGGGCAAGCCGCAGCTGCCCAACTTCCCGACGCCGCTGATGGAAGACGGCACGCCGATGCCGATGGACCGGTACTTCCGCGAGCTGAGCCACGAGGGGCTGGTGGGGCGGCTGGCGCACCTGTTCCCGAATGAGGCGGAGCGCGACAAGGAACGGCCGCGCTACGTCGAGCGGCTGGAGTTCGAGCTGAACACCATCATCAAGATGGGCTTCCCGGGCTACTTCCTCATCGTGTCGGACTTCATCCGCTGGGCCAAGGCCAACGGCTGCCCGGTCGGCCCGGGCCGGGGCTCGGGTGCGGGCTCGCTGGTCGCTTACGCGCTGCTCATCACGGACCTGGACCCGCTCAAGTACAACCTGCTGTTCGAGCGCTTCCTGAACCCGGAGCGGGTGTCCATGCCCGACTTCGACATCGACTTCTGCCAGGGCAACCGCGACCGCGTCATCGACTACGTCAAGGACAAGTACGGCCGCCCAGCGGTCAGCCAGATTGCGACGTTCGGCACCATGGCGGCCAAGGCCGCGCTGCGCGACATCGGCCGCGTGCTGGGCATGGGCTACGGCCATGTCGACAGCATCGCCAAGCTCATCCCGGCGCCGCCGGGCAAGACGGTGACGTTGGCCAAGCTGCCGCCCAACTTCGACCCCGACAAGGCCAAGGTCATCTACGCCCGCCACGAGGCGCCGGAGCTCGAGGAGCGCGAGCAGAGTGACGAGGAAGTGGCTGAGCTGCTGAAGCTGGCTGCCCGCGTGGAAGGCATGGTGCGCAACATCGGCATGCACGCCGGCGGCGTGCTGATCGCGCCGGGCAAGATCACCGACTTCTGCCCGCAGTATCAGCAGCCCGGCTCGACCTCGGCCGTGAGCCAGTTCGACAAGGACGACGTCGAGGCCATCGGCCTCGTGAAGTTCGACTTCTTGGGCCTGGCCACGCTGACCATCCTGGAGCTGGCCAAGGACTTCATCATCGCCCGCTACCCGGACCGCAAGGGCTTTGACTGGGCCAATGTGCCGCTGGTCGACAAGAAGGTGTTTGACCTCTTCGGCAAGGGCTACTCCGAGAGCGTGTTCCAGTTTGAATCGCCCGGCATGCAGCGCCTGTTGAAGGACGCCAAGCCCTCGCGCTTCGAGGATCTGATCGCGCTGGTGTCGCTGTACCGCCCGGGCCCGATGGACCTGATCCCGTCGTTCGTGGCGCGCAAGCACGGCAAGGAAGTCATCGAGTACCCGCACCCGCTGCTGGGCCAGGTGCTGGAGGAGACCTATGGCGTCTTCGTCTACCAGGAGCAGGTGATGCAGGCCGCCCAGGTGCTGGGTGGCTACAGCCTCGGCGGCGCCGACATGCTGCGCCGCGCGATGGGCAAGAAGAAGGCCGAGGAGATGGCCGTGCACCGCGAGATCTTCCGCAAGGGCGCCGCGGTCAAGGACATCGACGAGAAGAAGGCCGACGAGGTCTTCGACCTGATGGAGAAGTTCGCGGGCTACGGCTTCAACAAGTCGCACGCCGCCGCCTACGCCTTGCTGTCTTACCACACGGCCTGGCTGAAGACGCACTACACGGCCGAGTTCTACGCCGCGAACATGACCATCGAAATGGACGACACCGACAAGCTCAAGGTGTTGCTCAACGACGCGAAGATCTTCGGCATCGAGTTCCAGTCGCCCTGCGTGAACAAGGGCGTCTACCGCTTCGAGCCCATCACCAACCGCCTCGTCAACTACGGCCTGGGCGCCGTCAAGGGCACGGGCCGCGGCGCCATCGAAGCCATCATCGCGGCGCGCGAGGCCGGCGGGCCGTTCCTGAGCTTCTACGACTTCTGCCTGCGCGTGGACCGCAAGGCCGTCAACAAGCGCGCGGTGGAGGCGCTCATCAAGGCCGGTGCCTTCGACAGCATCAACCCCGAGCGCTCCAAGCTGCTCGCCAGCGTCGGCCGCGGCTACACGCACGCCGAGACGCAGGAGGCCAACGCCGACCAGGGCGGGTTGTTCGACTTCGGCGACTCGCACGCGGCCTCGCATGTGGAGCCCGACCTCGTCGACGCGGCGGTGTGGAGCATCAAGGAACGCCTGTCGCTGGAGAAGACGGCCATCGGCTTCTACCTGTCGGGCCATCTGTTCGACCACGGCGGCGCCGAGGTGCGGCGCATCGTCAAGCGCCAGATCGCCGATCTCGTCGACAGCCGCGAGCCGACGCTGGTGGCCGGCATCGTCAGCGACCTGCGCGTCATCAACGGCCAGCGCGGCCGTGTCGCCATCTTCAAGATCGACGACAAGAGCGACGCCATCGAGGCCGTGGCCAACGAGGAGCTGCTGAACGCCAACAAGGAGCTGTTGGCCGAGGACGAAATGATCATTGCCCAGGGCAAGGTGCAGAACGACCGCTTCTCCGGCGGCCTGCGCATGAACGTGCAGGCCGTGTGGGGCCTGGCCGCGGCGCGCGCCAAGTTCGGCCGCCACCTGCTGCTGGGCAACGCCGGTGCCGCTGGGTTGCTGCACGAGCTGGTGCAGCGCTTCCCGCCGCGTGAGATGCCCACGGAGGAGGGCGGCATGCGCAAGGTCGGCCTGCCGGTGCGCGTGGCCGTCAAGGCGGAGCCCGACGCCGATCGGGTCGGCGCTCGCTGGCTGGTGGAGTTGGGCGAGGCCAGCCGCTTCTGGCCGGCCGATGAGGCGCTGGCCAAATTGGGCGCTGCGGCTGAAGTGGTGTACGACGCCGGCTGAGGCCTGCCGCCGAAGAACGCCCTGCACAGGTGGCAGGGCGTTGCAGCCCGTACCCCGCCCACAAGTTTGAACAAGGAAATCAGGCGTGAGCAAGAAGAACAAGCATCGATCTGAAGGAAAGCAGGGTCACGCTCCGGTTGCCCAGGCCTTGCAACTGGACCCGCAGCAAGCCTTTCAGCAGGCGGTCGCCTGCTACGGCGCGCGTGACTGGAAAGCCGCCGAGAGCCTTTGCCGGCAGATCCTGGGCAAGTTTCCGGAACACGCCGACGCACTTCATCTGCTCGGCTCCATGCTGCTGCAGAGCGAACGCCTCGAGGACGCTCGGCTCGTGCTCGAGCAGGCCTTGGCGCTCCAGCCGGGCAACCCTGCGATCGCGAACAAGCTGGGCATCGTCTGCACCCACCTGAAACGCTCGGAAGAAGCGCTGGCGCATTTCTGCGCCGCCCTCGAGGCGAACCCCCAACTGGTGGAGGTTTACGCGGCGCGTGGAGCCCTCCATGAGTCGATGGGCCAGCACGATGCGGCCGTTCGCGACTTCGCCAAGGCCGTCGAACTCGCGCCGGAGTTCGCGCTCGGGCATTTCCTGCTGGGCAACGGTCTGACGGCGCTCGGCCAGCCGGCTCAGGCCGTGGATTGCTACGACCGCGCGCTGGCCCTCGCACCCGGTTTTGCCGACGCGCTTCATGCGCGCGGCAACGCTTTGCGAGACCTGGACCGGGCGGGTGACGCGCTGGCCAGCTACGAGCAGGCCATCCAGCTCGACCCGAACCACTTTGCAGCCTTGAGCAGCATGGCGGACTTGCTGGTTCAGCAGTCACGCCATGACGCGGCCTTGGAGGCGCTGGACAAGGTCATTCGCTTGAAGCCGGATTACCAGGACGCGCTGGTCCTCAGAGGATCCGTGAGGTACCAACGATCGGAGCTTGACGAGGCTTACCGGGATTTCGCCAAGCTGGTGGAGATCGACCCTGCGAACTTCAAGGCCTACCTCAACATCGGCCACATCCACTTCCGGATGAGCCGATTCCCACAGGCCTTGGGGAACTATGACCAGGCGCTCCGGCTTGAACCTGACGACGCCATCGCGCACCTGAACCGCAGCATGGTCCTGGCATCCATGGGTGCTGCAGACGAGGCCTTTGAGAGCAACGCCCGGGCCATGGCGCTTGCTCCCGAGATGGCGGAGGTCGTCTGCAATCAGGGCAATCTGCAGGTGCGTTCGCGGCAACTCGAAGCGGCCGCATTGAGTTTCCGCCGGGCCTGCGAGATGAAGCCCGATTTCGTCGACGCGCGCAGCAGCCTGTTGTTCGCGCTGAACTTCATGGCTGAAGTTCCGCCGGACGTCGTCAAGCACGAGGCGGCGCTTTGGAACCAGCACCATGCCGCGCCTTTGCAAAGCGCCCGCTATGCCCACGTGCCGCCATCGGCGCCCCGGCAGCGGCTGCGCCTGGGCTATGTCTCGTCGGACTTGCGGCATCACGTCGTCGCCAACTTCATGGCGCCCATCCTGGCTCACCACGATGCGCAGCAGTTCGAGGTGTTCTGCTATCACTGCCACCCGGTTCAGGACGACGTGACGCAGGCGCTTTCACGGGGTGTCGAGCATTGGCTCAACGCCGCGACGCTGTCCGCCGAGGCGTTGGCGCGCAGGATCCACGACGACGGCATCGATGTGCTCGTGGACCTCTCCGGCCACTCCGAAGGCAACCGCCTGCTCAGCTTTGCGCTCAAGCCAGCGCCGGTCCAGATGACTTACCTGGGCTATCCCGGCACCACCGGCCTGGAGGCGATGGACTACCGCATCAGCGACATCTACGCCGACCCGCCCGAAGCCGACGTGCGCTATACCGAAGAGCTGCTGCGCCTGCCTCACAGCCTGTGGTGCTACCGCCCGGCGCCGGGCATGCCGGCGGTAGGCAGCCTGCCTGCGCTTGGCAAGGGGCACCTCACCTTCGGCTCGTTCAACAGCTTCAGCAAGGTCGACCGCAGGAGCATCGAGCTTTGGGCTCAGCTGATGACCGCCGTGCCCGACTCGCGCCTGGTCGTGGCGACGGTGCCCGAAGGCCAGGCCAGGGTCGTGTTCCTCGAGCAATTCGCATCGCTGGGCGTGGACGCGTCGCGCATCGAGCTGCACGGAAAACTGTCCTCGACAGAGTTCTGGGCCCGGCTTGAACGGGTGGACATTTCGCTGGACCCGTTGTCGGTCAACGGTGCCACCACCACCTGCGAGTCCCTCTGGCTGGGCGTGCCGGTCATCTCCCGGGTGGGGGCACGGTTCCTGGAGCGCGCCGGATTGAGCATCCTCACCACGGCCGGCCTGCAGGACTTCGCCTGTGCTTCAGACGAGGCCTGCGTCCAGCTGGTGCAGCAGCTGGCGGGCGATCTGCCTCGCCTGGCGGCATTGCGTGCCGGGCTGCGCGCAACGTTGCAAGGCACGCCGCTGACCGACGCGAAGACCTTCACCCGGTCACTGGAAGCGCTGTACAGCAACGCCTGGCTCCGATGGAGCTCCACGGAGCAGGGCGGCCCGCGCGAGGTGCCGCAGGTCGTCAGCGGCTGAAATAGCGCCCTTTTGCAACGCATCACCCGGGGATAGCCGGGGCAACAAGCCCAGGGCAGGGCGAAGAATTCGGCGATGATTTCGCCTGATGCTGCATGCCGTGCCCAAGCCCCTCGCCGGGCTAGTTCGCCCGCAGCCGGTTACGGGGCTGATCCTGACCGGCGGTGGCGCACGTGCGGCCTACCAGGTGGGTGTGCTGGCCGCGATCGCCCAGCTGCGCCGTGATGCCGGCGCGACGCAGACCAACCCCTTTCCCGTCATCAGCGGCACCTCGGCCGGCGCCATCAACGCGTCGACGCTGGCTTGCCATGCCGATGACTTCGACGGTGCCGTCGATGGCCTGCTGCATCTCTGGCAGGGCCTGCACGTCGAGCACATCTACCGCGCCGATGCCTTCGAGGCGGTGAAGAGCGGCGCGCGCTGGCTGAGCATGCTGAGCCTGGGCTGGGCCCTGGCGCGCTGGACGCGCAGCCGGCCACGCAGCCTGCTCGACAACAAGCCGCTGCGCGAGCTGCTGGGCCGCTACCTGAACATGGACCGCATCGAGGCGATGCTGGATGGCAACCACCTGCGTGCGCTGGCGCTGACCGGCTCCAGCTACACCTCGGGCCAGCACGTCACCTTCTTCCAGACCCACCACCACGTCGTGCCCTGGCTGCGCGAGCAGCGCATGGCCGTGCAGGCGCGCTTGACGCTGAGTCATCTCATGGCCTCCTCGGCCATCCCCTTCATCTTCCCGGCCGAGCTGGTGGAGCTGGAGGGCATGGCCGAGTGGTTTGGCGACGGCTCCATGCGCCAGAGCGCGCCGATCTCGCCGGCCGTGCACCTGGGCGCCGAGCGCGTGCTCGTCATCGGCGCGGGGCGCATGAAGGAGCCCGAGGGCCGACGCGTCGCCGCGACCGACATGCACCCCAGCATGGCCCAGATCGCGGGCCATGCGCTGTCCAACATCTTCCTGGACGCACTGGCCGTGGACGTGGAGCGGCTGCGCCGCATCAACCGCACGTTGTCGTTGCTGCCGCGCGAGACGCGTTCGGCGACGGCGCTGCGGCCCATCGAGCTGCTCGTCATCGCGCCCAGCCGCCGCCTGGACGACCTGGCCAGCGAGCACCAGGCCAGCCTGCCGCATTCGGTGCGCGCCATGCTGCGGGCCTTCGGCGTCAGCGGCAAGGGCAAGGCGATGAGTGGCTCGGCCCTGGTCAGCTATCTGCTGTTCGAGCCCAGCTTCATCAACGAGCTGATCAACCTCGGCATGAGCGACACGCTGGCCAAGCGGGCCGAGGTGCAGCGCTTCTTCGGCTGGCCGGCGCGGGCGCCGCAGATCGACCCAGCGCTGCTGCGCAAGGGGCGCTCAGCCGGTTTTGCAGCCGGCTGTTGACGGTTCAGCCGGCTGGTGAGAAAGCGGCGCCGCCCACGCGCAGGCCGGCCGCCGACAGCTTGCCTGCCGCAGCTGCCTTGATGCCCGGCACACGGTGCATCAGATCGACCCAGTCCTTGAACGGCCGCGCGGCCAGCAGGCGCTGCACGAGGGCGGGGCCCAGGCCGGGCAGGGATTCCAGCTCGGCGCGCGTCGCGGTGTTGGCTTCCACTTCCTGCTGAGCCACCGCAGGCAGCGCCGCCCAGAGCAGCAGCGCGCGGCGCTTCATCAATCAGGCCTCGCCGGCCTGTGCCCGCACCATGGCCGCGTAGGCGCCATCGCGTGCGATCAGCTCGGCATGGGTGCCGGTCTCGACGAGCTTGCCGGCGCCCAGCACGTGGATGGCATCGGCATCGCGGATGGTGGACAGGCGGTGGGCGATGACGATCAACGTCTTGCGGCCCGACCAGGCGGCCAGCGCCTGCTGCACGGCGCGTTCGCTCTCGGTATCCAGCGCCGACGTGGCCTCGTCGAAGATCCAGATCGGCGCTTCCTTGTACAGCGCCCGCGCAATGGCCAGGCGCTGGCGCTGGCCGCCGGAGAGCTTGCTGCCGTTGGCGCCGACGGCGGTGTCCGCCCCCTCGGGCAGGGTCTGCACGAAGTCCCACAGGTGGGCGGCGCGCAATGCCGCTTCGAGCTTGGCCTCGTCGCGTGGCTGGGCGTAGGCGATGTTGTGGGCGATCGAGTCGTCGAACAGCACGATGTCCTGCGATACGACGGCGAACTGGCGGCGCAGGCTCAGGCGGGTCAGCGTCTCGATGTCGCTGCCATCCAGCACGATGCGGCCGGCATCCGGCCGTGCGAAGCCCAGCAGCAGGTTGATGATGGAACTCTTGCCAGCGCCCGATGCGCCGACCAGGGCCGTCGTGCGGCCGGCGGGGAAGGCGAGGCTCAGGCTATCGAGGGCCGGCTGGGCGGTGCCCGGGTAGGTCAGGCTGACGGACTCCATCGCCAGCTCGCCCTGCGCGGCACCGGGCAGCTCGTGGCCGCCGCTGTCGGCCTCCTTGGGAGCGTCCATCAGCTCGAAGCAGCCCTTGGCGATGACGGAGGCGCGCGTCATCGGCGCGGCCAGGTCGGATAGGTGGCGCAGTCGCGATGTCAGCAGCAGCAGCGCGGTGACGAATTCGGCAAAGGCTTGCACGCCGGTGCCGCTGGCACGCGCCTGCCACAGCGCCACGCAGATGATGAAGGACAGGCCGACGCTGGCGACCAGCTGCGAGATCGGCTGCGCCAGCGCGCCGGCGGTGGCCGTCTTCAGGTTGTTGCGACGCACCTCCTGCGACACCTCGGCAAAGCGCTGGCGCTCATGCTCGGCCGCGCCGAACTGGCGCACCACGCGCCAGGCGCGCGTGATGTCGTCCACCTTGTTGACGAGCACCAGCTGCGCGTCGTAGGAGCGCGTGGCCATCAGTCGCATGCGCTGGTTGACCTTCTTCATGACCAGCGCCATCAGCGGCGTGACGACGAGGCTGAGCAGCGTCAGCTGCCAGTTCAGATAGAAGAGATAGGCCAGCATCGCCAGTGCCGGCAGGCCGTCGCGCAGCAGGCTCATGCCGACGTCGCCGACGAGCTGCAGGATCTGCTGCGGATCGTTGACGACCTTGCTGACAGCGGTTCCCGGCTGCATGCGGGTGTAGACCTGGGCGTCCAGCCGCAGCAGCGCGTTGACGAGTGCCGCGCGGAAGTCCATCACGCTGCGCGTGACCGTCCAGTTGAAGAGGTACTGGCCGGCGAAGCCGAAGATGCCGCGCAGCAGGTACAGGCCGATCAGCACGACCGGGATCATCCACAGCGGGAAGGCGTCCTTGGTGAAGCCTTCGCCGAAGGCATAGCCGATCAGCTTGGGGATCATCGGCTCGGTGGCCGCCGCGCCGATGTAGGCGAGCACGGTCAGCAGCGCACCCCAGCGGTGGGGGTAGACGAACTGGCCAAGGCGGTGGGCAGGGGAGACGTTGGCGTCGAGAGACATGGGGCGCGATTGTCCCTCCTACACTGCGCGCCAATGCCGAACCCGACGACGACACCCGAGCGCCCGAAAGTCGTTCATTTCGTGACGGGCGGTTTCTCGGGGGCGACGCAGGTGGCCGTCGATCTTTGCCTGTCGGCCCTGCAAAGCGGGCCCTTCGAGCCCGTGCTGGTGCTCAGGCTCAAGCGGCACACGCCGATGGCCCGCGTCGAGGCGCTAAAGGCCCAGGGGCTGGCGGTGCATCTCGTGTCGGGCTGGTCCCACCTGAAGACGATTGCCGAGTTGGCCGAGCTGCTGCGCGGGCTGCGCCCGCTGGCCCTGCTGGCGCATGGCTTTCCCGAGCACCTGATCGGGCGACACGCGGGTGCGCGCGCCGGTGTGTCGGTGCTGATCCAGGTCGAGCACAACTCGCGCGAGCGCTACACGCCGTGGAGCCGCTGGCAGAGCCGCCGGCTGGCGGAGAAGAGCGCGGCGCTGGTCGGCGTCAGCGAAGGCGTGCGCCAGAGCCTGCTGGCCCAAGGCCTGCCGGCGGAAAAGACACTGGCGATTCCGAACGGCATCGACCTCACGCGCTTTGCCGAGCCTGGGGGCGAGCGAGAGGCCGGGCTGGTCATGTCGGCCCGCTTCGCACGGCAGAAGGACCATGCGACGCTGCTCGAAGCCGTGGCCTTGCTGGCCTCACGTGACGGCCTGAAGCCTGGCCTGCAGTTGGCCGGTTCAGGCCCTCTGCTGGCGCGCATGCGGGCCAAGGCCGGCCGGCTGGGCTTGGCGGGCCAGGTGCGCTTTCTCGGCCATCACGGCGACATGCCGGGGCTGTTGCGCTTGCAAGCCATCTACGTGCTCGCCACGCACTACGAGGGCATGCCGCTGGCGTTGGTTGAAGCGATGGCTGCCGGTTGTGCCTGCATTGCGTCGGACGTCATCGGCGTGAGTGGCGTCATCGAGGACGGCGTGACGGGGCTGCTCGTGCCCGAGGGCGACGCGCCGGCTTTGGCCGGTGCGATTGCGCGGCTGCTGCGAGACCCGGCGCTGATGGCGCGTCTGGGCACTGCGGCCAGGGAGCGCGCGCTGGCCGAGCATGGCCTGGCGCTGATGCGCCAGCGCTACGAGGCGCTGATCACCCGCTGCGCCACCACTGAAGGCCGCGCAGCCAGCGCCCGCGCCTGAAGTAGGCGGCCAGCAGCGCGCGCCGGGATAGCGGTGAGGAGCGGTCGAAGCGCTCGGCATCCATCTTCAATCCAGCCAGCGCATCACCGCCCAACTGCAGGCGGCGCCGCTTGGCGCGCAGCAGCGTGCGGGCGCAGAAGTGGGCGATCTCGAAGCGCGTGCGCTCGTGCAGCGGCGGCAGTTCGGCAGCGAGGCCATCGAGCGCCCAGGTCCAGTCGTCCAGCCGTTTCTCGTCCAACTGCCTGAGCAGGCTGCCACCGCGCTGGCGGTAGGCGACCCAGACCTCGGCTACATGCAGATGCCGCGGTGTGCGCAGCATCAGGCGCGGGTAGACGGCCATGTCTTCGAAGACGCGACCCTCGGGAAAACGCAACTCGGCCGGCCAGCAGGCGCGGCGCACGATCTTGCTCCAGGGGTGGAACTGGCCATGCACGAAGAAGCCGCGCAGGCGCTGGTCGACGTCATTCATCAACACGCGGCTCGGGCCGTCGAAGCTGGCCATGTGGCGGTGGCGCGGCTTGATGGACTCGGTTGACGGGCCATCCTCGAAAACGCGGAAGTCGCAGCTCAGCAGATCGGGTTGGTGCTCGGCCAGCAAGGCCTTCAACCGGGGGATGACACCCGGCTCGACGAGGTCGTCGGGGTCGATGAACCACAGGTAGTCGCCGCGCGCCTCGTCCAGCAGGCGGTTGCGCGCAGCGCTGACGCCGCGGTTCTCGGGCTGGCGGATAAGCCGGGCCTGTGGCAACAGTTGCGCCACCAGGGCTGCCGAGGCGTCGGGCGAAGCGTCGTCGACGAAGATGAGTTCCACGCCGTCATCGAGCTGGGGTTTCAGCGATTCGATGCAGGCTCGCAGCCAGGGCTCGACCCGGTACATCGGGAACAGCAGGCTGAGCCAGGGTAGCGATGGAGCACCCTTCGCGCTACGCGCTGTCCCGCCGAGCGGGAGCTGAGCGCCTTCGGGCGGCCGGGCGGCGCTCATCACGGTTGGCGGTCTAGCAGGTGGCGCAGGGCGCTGAAGGGCGACACGAGGCCACGCTGCCAGTTGCGCTCGACGACTGCTCGGTCGCCACCGCGCAGCTTCAGCACGGCGGGCAGCACGCGGGGGCAGGGCACCAGGGCCAGCCGGGCGTAGAGGTGGCGCTTGCGCCAGCCCACGGCGGCCAGCCAGGCGAAGGGGCCGTCCTCGGCGCGCAACAACACCAGGCGCGCGAGCTGGGGCTCACGGTCCAGCAGGTCGCCGGCGGCGACGTGCATCAGCAAATAGCGCTGGAAGTCCTCGGTCAACGCCTGCACGACGCGCGCATGCCGGCCTTCGCTGCGCAGCCGCTGCAGCAGCGGTTCGGCGCCTTCGTCGAGTGCGCGATCAAACGCGGCGGCCAGCGCCGTGGCGAAGCGGCCGCCGGGCACTGAGGCCATCAGCCAGTTCTCGACGATGGGCAGCTCGGGCCTTGTCGTGTAGCGGTCGATGTAGAAACCGACGTAGTCCGCCGCACGGCGCCGGCGCGTCTCGTGCAGCCAGGCGAGGTCGCGGCTCAGCAGCATGGATGCATCCATCCATACGCCGCCATGCCGCGCCAGCAGCTGGATGCGCAGCCAGTCGGCCTGGCGGTAGGCGGGCAGGGCGTCGAAGTCGGCACGCAGCGCGGGCAGCCAGTCGGCGACGTTGCTTCGGTCGAGCAGGCGCAGCTCGTGGTCGGGCGCGAACCGGCGCCAGTTGTCCAGGCAGGCCTGGATGAATGGCGGCGGCGGGCTGGTTTGCCAATAGGTCCAGATGACCTTGGGAATCTCGTCCTGGCAGATCGGTGCCGATTCGCCGACGACGACCACGCGCGTCTGCTCCGGCACTCTGGCGCGTAGCACCGTGGCGAGTTCGCGCAGAAGCAGGCCAGCAACGATGGCCAGCACGCCAAGAACGACGATGTTCATTGGTGCACCCTTCGGCCTGCGGCCTGTCCCGCCAAGCGGGAGCGAGCTTGCTTGGGGCGGCCCTGCGCGGCGCTCATTCCCGCCAGTGGTCGGCGATCCAGCGCGCCGGCCGTGCGTGGCGCCAGTTGCCGTTGCTGCGACCGGCCAGCGCGTCGGGCGGGTTCATCACACCGTGGAAGATCAGGATGCGCGCGCCCTTGGGGATGAAGGGATCACGCCAGTAGCTCGTCGGCCAGGCCGGGATGCAGTGGTATTTGTAGCTGGCGCACCAGGCGTCGTCCCAATACTTGAGCTTGCCTTGGCGGTGCAGCACGGCGGACAGGAAGGCCTGCTCGTTGCGGAAGTCTGTCTTGGCCTTGGCCTGGTCGGCGACGAATTCGGTCAGCACGTCTTGATGCCCGCCCAGCTCCCAGCGGTACACCGAGGAGTTGCCCGTCACGCGCCAGGGGCGTTTCCAGTCGTGGATGACGAGGAACTCGCCGGGCACCTCGAAGAAGGGCGTGATGTCGTCGACGATGACGACGTCCAGATCGAGGAAGAGGGCGGTGCCGCTCAGGCCGTATTCGTTGACGAGCACGGGGCTGAAGGTCGTCAGTTTCTTCCAGCCGCGTTCGGGCTCGCCGTTGGGCAGCGTCAGCTCGGGGATGGGGAAGCAACGCACCTCGCTGCGGATGCCTTCGGTGCGGTCGGTCAGGCAGACGAGGTTGAAGTCGCCACGCAGATGGCGGCGCACCATCGCGTAGAGGCGATTGACGTACTCGGGGCCGTATTTCGTGCCCCACTTCATGCAGACGATGGTTCTCACATCGACCGCCCGGCCGCCCGTAGGGCGATGTGCGCCCCCTCGGGGGGCAGTGCCCAAAGGGCGCGTGGGGGTTTCGTCATCACAGCTCTTCCACGTGGCGGGGCGGGTAGGTATCCCAGTTCAGGCAACCCGGGCACTGCCAGAAATAGTGGGCGGCTTCAAAGCCGCAGGCGGCGCAGCGGTAGCGCAGCAGCGGCTTGCTGGCCTTCTCCAGCGTCTGCACCAGCGGCGCGGCCTCTTCAGGCGGCAGCGCGGAGGCGTTGAGCTTGAGCAGCTCGGTGGCAGCCGACAGGGCCGGTTGCTCGCGCAGGTGGGCGGCCAAGCGTTCGCGCTGCGGCGCGGGTTGCAGCGTGGCCAGTGCCCGCAGCAGATGCATGCTGGGGGCTTGCTTGTATTGCTCCAGCAGCAGGGCGATGGCGCGCTCCGGCTGGCCCAGGCTTTGCGCAGCCGCGGCGCAGTCGGCCGCGACCAGATTGAAGGCCGCCGGGTTGGCTGCCAGCAGCTTCACGAACGCGGCCATGGCCGCTTCGGGCTGGCCGGCCTTGAGCAGCATCTGGCCTTGCAGCACATAGGCGCGGGCCGCTTCGGGCGCACGGCGCTGGGCCTGTTCGAGCAGGGACGGCACCAGGTCCGTGTGCCCCTGGGAGCTGGCGACAAGGGCCTGCTCGCAAAGGTAGTGGGCGATGCGGCTGGAGAAGGAGCCGGTGCCGGCGGACTCGAGTTCGGCGGCGACCTCGGCGGCCTTGGCCCAGTCGCGCGAGCGCTCATACAGCGACAGCAGGGCCAGCCGGGCTTCGCGCTCGAAAGCGGTGCCGCGCAGCTCCGCATAGGCGGCCTCGGCGCGGTCGAACAGGCCGGCCTTGAAGAAGTCCTGGGCCAGCTCGTGCTGGGCGCGGTCGCGGTCGGTCTTGGGCAGGTCGCCACGGCGCAGCAGGTGCTCGTGCACGCGCACGGCACGCTCGGTCTCGCCGCGGCGGCGGAACAGGCTGCCGAGGGCGAAGTGCAACTCGGACGTGTCGGGGTCGTTCTGGACGGCTTCGATGAAGGCGTCGATGGCCTTGTCCTGCTGTTCGTTGAGCAGCAGGTTCAGGCCCTTGAAGTAGGCCTTGGGCGATTCACGCTGTTCGAGCTTCCACTGTTTGGAGTCGAGCTTGGAGGCCAGCCAGCCGAGCACGAAGACGACGGGCAGGACGAAGAGCAGCCAGCGCGGATCAAACTCCATCTTGGTGGGCAGCGTAGGGAACGGCAGGCGCCTCGGGCGCGGGAATGGGGGTACCGGGCAGCGGCTCGGCACGCTGGGCAGCGCGGCGGTGGCGCCACCAGGCAGGCACCATAGCCAGCACGCCGAACGCGGCGCCCAGGCCAAAGGCCAGCAGCACGATGATGACTTGCGGCGCACGCCATTCGTGGCCGAAGAACCAGCGTACGGTGGCGTCGTGGCTGTTGTTCAGCGCGAAGGCGAACAGCGTGAAGAAGAGCAGGGCTCGCAGGAGCCAGACGAGGGTGCGCATGGCCCCGGATTCTGACTCAGGCCGACTCAGGCGTCCGTCACCGGCAGGTGCTTGTCGACGGCTTCGCGCAGGGCCTTGCCGGGCTTGAAATGAGGTGCCAGCTTCTCCGGGATCATGACCTGCTCGCCGCTGCGCGGATTGCGGCCCACGCGGGGAGGGCGGCGGCTGATGGAGAAACTGCCGAAGCCGCGGATCTCGATGCGGTGGCCGCGCGCGAGGGCATCGCTCATCGCGTCGAGGATGGTCTTGACCGCGAACTCGGTGTCGCGCTGGGTCAATTGGCCAAATCGTTCGGCGAGGACGGCGACGAGGTCGGAGCGGGTCATAAGCGAAGCGGCTTGCCGGTCTTGGAATTGAAACAGGCCCGCTGGCGAGGCCGGCGAGCCTGTAGGGAGCATACCCGGCCTCCGAAGAGACCGGGCAGGTCAAACAGAGCTTAGTTGCCCTGGTTGTCCAGCTTGGCGCGCAGCAGGGCGCCCAGGCTGGTGGTGCCGGCGTTTTCACGCTCGCTCGACTGGCTCAGGCGCGTCATGGCTTCCTGGTTGTCGGCGTTGTCCTTGGCCTTGATGGACAGCTGGATGTTGCGGGTCTTGCGGTCGATGTTGACGACGATCGCGGTGACTTCGTCGCCTTCCTTCAGCACGTTGCGGGCGTCTTCCACGCGGTCGCGGGAGATTTCCGAGGCGCGCAGGTAGGCCATCACGCCTTCGGTCAGCTCGATCTCAGCGCCGCGCGGGTCGACGGTCTTGACCTTGCCGGTCACCGAAGCGCCACGGTCATTGATCGTGGTGTAGGCAGTGAACGGGTCGCTGTCCAGCTGCTTGATGCCCAGCGAGATGCGCTCGCGCTCGACGTCCACGGCCAGCACGACGGCTTCGACTTCCTGGCCCTTCTTGAAGTTGCGAACGGCGGTTTCGCCGGTCTCGTCCCAAGACAGGTCGGACAGGTGCACCAGGCCGTCGATGCCTTGCGCCAGACCAACGAACACGCCGAAGTCGGTGATCGACTTGACCGGGCCCTTGACCTTGTCGCCGCGCTTGACGTTCTCGGCGAACTCTTCCCACGGATTGGCCTTGCACTGCTTCATGCCCAGGCTGATGCGGCGCTTGTCTTCGTCGATTTCCAGAACCATGACTTCGACTTCGTCGCCCAGCGAGACCAGCTTGCTGGGGGCGATGTTCTTGTTGGTCCAGTCCATTTCGGAGACGTGCACCAGGCCTTCGATGCCCGGCTCGATCTCGACGAACGCGCCGTAGTCGGCGATGTTCGTGACCTTGCCGAACAGGCGCGTGCCGGTCGGGTAGCGGCGAGCAACGCCGAACCACGGGTCATCGCCCAGCTGCTTGATGCCCAGCGATACGCGGTTCTTCTCGGCGTCGAACTTCAGGACCTTGGCGGTCAGTTCCTGGCCAACCGTCACGACTTCGGACGGGTGACGGACACGGCGCCATGCCATGTCGGTGATGTGCAGCAGGCCGTCGATGCCGCCCAGGTCCACGAACGCACCGTATTCGGTGATGTTCTTGACCACGCCGTTGACGATGGCGCCTTCGGACAGCGTTTCGAGCAGCTTGGCGCGCTCTTCACCCATGGAGGCTTCGACCACGGCACGACGCGACAGCACAACGTTGTTGCGCTTGCGGTCGAGCTTGATGACCTTGAATTCCATGGTCTTGCCCTCGAACGGGCTCATGTCCTTCACCGGGCGCGTGTCCAGCAGCGAACCGGGCAGGAAGGCGCGGATGCCGTTGACCAGGACGGTCAGGCCGCCCTTGACCTTGCCGGAGACGGTGCCGGTCACGAAGTCGCCGGACTCCAGGGCCGTTTCCAGGCTCAGCCACGAGGCCAGGCGCTTGGCCTTGTCGCGCGACAGGATGGTGTCGCCGTAGCCGTTTTCGATGGCGTCGATGGCGACGGAGACGAAGTCGCCGACCTGGACTTCCAGTTCGCCTTGGTCGTTCTTGAACTCTTCGATGGGCACGTAGGCTTCGGACTTGAGGCCTGCGTTGACGACGACGAAGTTGTGTTCGACACGAACGACTTCAGCCGAGATCACTTCGCCAGCGCGCATGTCGGAGCGCTGCAGCGACTCCTCGAACATGGCGGCGAAGGATTCCATGCCGGAAGCGGCGGTTTGGGTTTGGGACATGTTGATAGATCCTGATGCGCCGGGGAGCCCCGGACGCGGCGTGCAGGCAAGCTGCGGGTTAAGTTGTTGACATCGCGACCCTCAGTGAACTGACGTTCGGAGGGAAGGGCCGCGGGCCGTGGCTTCTCAGGCCTGGGCTCCTCTAGCCGCCGTCTTGGATGACGGTCAGAAGGGCCGGCGCTGTTGCCACCAATCCAGCATCTGCTCCACCGAGGCTTCGATGGTCAGCGCCGAGTTGTCGAGCAACTGCGCGTCCTGCGCGGGAGTCAGCGGCGAGGCCGAGCGGTTCTTGTCCCGTTCGTCCCGCGCCTCCAAATCTTCGCGCAAGCCTCTGATATTAGCCGAAATTCCCTTGGAAATCAACTGCTTATACCTGCGCTCGGCACGCGTGGCGGCGCTGGCGGTCAGGAAAACCTTGAGGTCGGCGTCGGGAAAGATGGCCGTGCCCATGTCGCGGCCGTCGGCGACGAGGCCGGGCAGGCGGCGGAAGCTCAACTGCAGCTGGTGCAGGGCCTGGCGCACGGCGGGGTGCACGGCCACCTGCGAGGCCAGCAGGCCGGTCGCTTCCGCGCGCAGCCGGGCGCTGACGTCTTCGGCGCCCAGGAAGACCTGGCCGTCGCTGAAACGCAGCTGCAGCATCGGCACGATGGCCGCCACGGCGGCGCCGTCGTCCAGGTTCAGGCCGGCGCGGCGAGCGGCCAGGCCGGTCACGCGGTAGAGCGCACCGGAATCGAGCACGCCAAAGCCCAGCGCCTTGCCGACTTCGTCCGCCAGCGTGCCCTTGCCGGAGGCGGTGGGGCCATCGATGGTGATGACGGGGATGTCGGCAGCATCGGCCGTCACGACGCCGAACAGCGTCTCGAAGTAGTCCGGGAAGGTCTTGGCGACGCAGTGCGGCTCCAGGATGCGCACTGGCGCGGCCGCGTCGGTGACCAGGCCGTTGAAGGCGGCCAGCGAGAAACACATCGCGACGCGGTGGTCGTCGTAGGTGTGGATGGCCGCGGCCTGCCAGTCCTTCAGCGGTTCGACCCGGATCCAGTCCGGTCCTTCGTCGACCGTTGCACCCAGCTTGCGCAACTCGGCGGCCATCGCGGCGATGCGGTCGGTTTCCTTGACGCGCCAGCTGGCGATGTTGGTGAGCGTCGTCGGGCCGTCGGCGTACAGCGCCATGACGGTCAACGTCATCGCCGCGTCGGGGATGTGGTTGCAGTCCAGTGTGATGCCCTTGAGCGGCCAGGCGCCGCGGCGGACTTCGAGCCAGTTCGGGCCGGTCTTGACCTGGGCGCCCATGGCGGCGGCGGCTTCGATGAAGCGCACGTCGCCCTGCAGGGATTCGCTGCCCACGCCTTCGATGCGGATGGGCGCGTCGACCGCGGCGATAGCGCCCAGGCCCACGAAGTAGGACGCCGACGATGCATCGCCCTCGACAAACACCTCGCCCGGCGATCGATAACGGCTGCCGGCCGGGATGACGAAGGCCTCCCAGCCCTCGCGCTTCACGTCGATGCCGAAGCGGGCCAGCAGCGCCAGCGTGATCTCGATGTAGGGCTTGGAGATCAGCTCGCCGATGACCTCGATGCGAATGTTGCGCTCCGCGACCAGCGGCAGGGCCAGCAGCAGCGCGGTCAGGAACTGGCTGGACACGTCGCCGCGTACGCGCACCGGCGTGTCCAGCGCGAGCGGGGACGGGCCACGCAGGCGCAGCGGCGGGAAGCCGGGGTTGCCCAGGTCATCGATCTCGCAGCCCAGGCCGCGCAGAGCGTCGACGAGGTCGCCGATGGGGCGCTCATGCATGCGTGGCACGCCGGAGACTTCAAAGCTCGCCCCTTGCGTCGCTGCCAGCAGCGCGAGCGCGGCGGTCAGGGGCCGCATCGCCGTGCCGGCATTGCCGAGGAAGAGCTTGGCTTCCTTGGCGCGCAACTTGCCGCCCAGGCCGTCGATGACGACCGCATCGCCTTCGCGCCAGACGCCGCAGCCGAGCGCCCGCAGCGCATCCAGCATGACGGCCGTGTCGTCGGACGCCAGCAGGTCACGCACGAAGGTTTTCCCCTCGCTCAACGCCGCCAGCAGCAGCACGCGGTTGGAAATGCTCTTGGAGCCGGGCAGGCGCACCGTGCCTGCAGCGCCGCGCAGCGGCGGCAGGTCGAGAAAGGGGATCTTGAACATCACTTGCCGGCCGGGCGGCCGGGAGGGGGAGCAGGCGGAGGGTTGCCCCAGGCGGAGCGGCCTTCTGAGATGGGGCGCAGCGCGGCTTCCAGGGCCGGTGCATCACCGGATTCGATCAGGGCTTCGAGCTGGTCCAGCATGGTGCGAAAGCGCTTGGACTGGGCCAGCACTTCGTGCTTGTTGGCGAGCAGGATGTCGCGCCAGACCGCAGGCTCGCCAGCCGCGATGCGCGTGAAGTCGCGAAAGCCCGGGCCGGCCAGGCTCAGGTAGTCGCGCGCGGCGGGCTGCTCGGCGATGGCCTGGAAATAGGCAAAGGCCAGCAGATGCGGCAGATGGCTGACGGCGGCGAAGGCGGCGTCGTGGTTGTGCGGCCGCATCTTCAGCACCGTGGCGCCCAGGGCCGACCAGACGTCGGTGGCCTTTTGCACCAGCTGCGGGTTGGTGAAGGGCTGCGGCGTCAGGATGACCTGGCGGCCCTCGTAGAGCGTTGCCTCGGCATGCTGGACGCCGCCCGACTCCTTGCCGGCGATGGGATGGCAGGGCACGAAGCTGGACGAGCGGTCGCCCAGCGCCCGGCGCGCAGCCTCGATGACGTCGCACTTCGTCGAGCCGACATCCATGAACAGGACGCCCGGGTTGACGAGGTGGCGGATGGCCTTGAGCGTGCTTTCGGTGGCCGACACTGGCACGGCGATCAGCACGATGTCGGAGCCCGACACGGCCAACAGGGCCGATTCAGCGGCAACGTCGATGACGCCCAGCTTCTTGGCCTGCTCCGTCGTCGACGGCGACTTGCTGTAGCCGACGACGCGCTTGACCAGGCCGGCGCGTTTCATCGCCAGCGCGAAACTGCCACCCATCAGGCCGCATCCAATCACGCCGAGCTGTTGAAACATGGTCAATTTTTGACTGGGTAGGCGCCCAGCATCTTGAAGAAGGCGCAGAGCTCACGCAACTCGGCCAGCGCGCCGGCGACATGGGGTTGGCTGGGGTGGCCATCCAGGTCGATGTAGAAGTAGTAGTCCCACTGGCCGGTGCGGGCCGGGCGGGACTCGAGGCGGGTCATGGACACGCCGTGCCGTTTCAGCGGCACCAGCAGGTCGTGCATCGCACCGGGGCGGTTGGGCACCGACACGACGAGGCTGGTGCAGTCGCGGCCGGTAGCCGGCGGCGTGGCCATGGTCTGCGGCAGGCAGATGACGGCGAAGCGCGTGCGGTTGTAGGCCTCGTCCTGAATGGCGTGGGCGGTGATGTGCAGGCCGAACAGCGTCGACGCGCGCTCGCTGCCCAGGGCCGCCCAGGCCGGGTTGGTGGCGGCGAGCCGCGAGCCCTCGGCATTGCTGGACACGGCGCGGCGCTCGACGTCGGGCAGATGCTTGTTCAGCCAGTTCTGGCACTGGGCCAGGGCCTGGGGATGCGCCAGCACCGCCTCGATGCCGTGCATCGACGGCTCCTTGCGCATCAGGTTGTGCCGGATCAGCAGCGACACCTCGCCGACGACGTGGCAGGGCGTGTGCAGGAACAGGTCCAGCGAGCGCGTGACGACGCCTTCGGTCATGTTCTCGACGCCCACGACGCCGAACTGCGCGCTGCCGCTGGCCGTCGCGTGGAAGACCTCGTCGAAGTTGGAGCAGTAGACAAGGTCGGCGGCGCCGCCGAAGTATTCGATGGCGGCCTGCTCGCAGAAGGTGCCGACCGGGCCGAGCACGGCGACGCGCTGCGGCGACTCCAGCGCGAGGCAGGCGGACATGATCTCGCGCCAGATGGCCGCGACGTGCTCGCCCTTCAGGGGGCCGGGGTTGGCGGCACGAATCTTGTCGATGACCTGGGCGACGCGGTCGGGGCGGAAGAAAGGCGTGCCCTCGGCGCGCTTGATCTCGCCGACCTGCTCGGCCACTCGGGCGCGCTGGTTCAGCAGCTCCAGCAGTTGCTTGTCCAGGCCGTCGATCTGGCCCCGCAAAGCCAGCAGCTCTTGGGAGGCGACGGGTTCAACCATGGCGGGCCTCGAAGTGCTTCAGGAAGGACACCAACGCCTGCACGCCTTCCAGCGGCATCGCGTTGTAGATCGACGCGCGCATGCCGCCCACCGACTTGTGGCCCTTGAGCTGCAGCAGCCCGGCGGCCTTGGCCTCGGCAAGGAAGCTCTCGTTGAGCTTCTCGTCCTTCAGGAAGAAGGGCACGTTCATGCGCGAGCGGCAGTTGGCATCCACGCGGTTCTCGTAGAGGCTCGACGCATCCAGTGCCGCGTAGAGCAGGCTGGCTTTGTCGATGTTGCGCTGCTCGACGGCCGCCAAGCCACGCTTGCCGGCGTATTCCAAGCCCTTGACCCACTGGAAGACCAGACCAGCGACGTAGATCGCGAAGGTCGGCGGCGTGTTGTACATGGACTGCGCGGCCGCCACGGTCTCGTAGTTGAAGGCCGTCGGGCAGATGTCCAGCGCGTGGCCGAGCAGGTCTTCGCGCACGAACACCAGCGTCAGGCCTGCGGGGCCGATGTTCTTCTGCGCACCGCCGAAGGCCAGGCCGACGCGGCTCCAATCGATGGGGCGCGACAGCAGATGGGACGAGCAGTCGATGACCAGTGGTACGTCACCGCCAATGCGCGGCAGATCGTGGAACTCGACGCCGTCGATGGTCTCGTTCGTGCAGACGTGGACGTAGGCAGCGTCATCGCGCAGCTGCCATTCACGCGGAATCTCGCGGCCGTTGCCCTCTGCGGCGATCTGGACATCGGCATAGCGGCGCGCCTCGGCCGCGCTCTTACGCGACCAGGAGCCGGTGACGACGACATCGACCTTGCCGCCGCGGCTCAGGTTCAGCGGCACGATGGCGTTTTCACTCAACCCGCCACCCTGCATGAACAGGATGCGGAAGTTGCCCGGCACTGCCAGCAGCTCTCGCAGATCTCGTTCGGCCGCCTCGGCAATGGAGATGAACTCCTTGCCGCGGTGGCTCATCTCCATGACGCTCATGCCGCTGCCCTGCCAGTCCAGCATCTCGGCCGCCACCTGGCGCAGTACGGGCTCGGGCAGGGTGGCGGGGCCGGGGGAAAAGTTGAACGGGCGGGCTGAGGTCATCGAGAAAGGTGAACTACTTCTTCGGCGTGGACGCCGCGGGCTTGGCCGGGGCGGGAGCGGACGCAGGCGGCGGCGGCAGGCCGAGCTGTTTGGCGAGGTTGCCCTGCAGGGTCTTGAGGCGACCTTCCAGCGTCGGGCCGGCTTCGGCCATCACCTTTTGCGCGACGGCCTTCTGCATCTCAACGCTGGCAAGACCGAACTTCTGGCTGACCGGCGATTCTGCCCAGACCACGATCTGCTTCAGTTCGTCCTCGTTGAAGCGTTCATCCAGCAGCGCCGAAGCCGTGGTCGGCACGGCCTTGGCGATCTTGTCCTTCAGATAGGGCACGTTCTCCTCGACGAACTTCTTCAGCTCGGCATCCATGGACTTGGCCGTGGCTTCGCGCTTCTCCACGGGCAGCTGCAGCAGCGCGGCACGGCCGGCCTGCATCAGTTGGGGCAGCGGTTGCTGCACGATGTTGGCGGCCATGCTCTCGGCCATGCCCTGCTGCTGCAGCGCCACGATCTTGTCGATCAGCGCCTTTTTGGCGGGCGACGGCTGCGCCAGCGCGGTGCCGGTGGCCAGCGCTACGGCGAGGGCCAGGCCCAGCTTGCGAAAAGTCATGTCAGTCCTTGGGGGCTTCAGGGGTATCGCCGGCCTCACCGGGTTCGGCGGTGGCATCGGTTTCGGAGGTTTCGTTGGCGTCGTTCTCGACGATGCGCTGCAGGCCCGACAGCTTGCTGCCGTCGTCCAGTGCAATCAGCGTGACGCCCTGTGTGGCGCGGCCGAGTTCGCGGATCTCGCTGACGCGGGTGCGCACGAGCACGCCCTTGTCGGTGATCAGCATGATCTCGTCCTCTGGGCGCACCAGCGTGGCGGCCACGACGCGGCCGTTGCGCTCGCTCTGCTGGATGGCGATCATGCCCTTGGTGCCGCGGCCGTGGCGGGTGTACTCGGTGATGTTGGTGCGCTTGCCGTAGCCGTTCTCAGTGGCGGTCAGCACGCTCTGCGTTTCGTCCTCGGCCACCAGCATGGCGATGAGGCGCTGGTCGGGCTCGAGCATCATGCCGCGCACGCCGCGGGCGGTGCGGCCCATGGGGCGCACGTCGTCTTCGTCAAAGCGCACGGCCTTGCCGCCGTCGCTGAACAGCATCACGTCGTGGTGGCCGTCGGTCAGGGCGGCGCCGATCAGGTGGTCGCCTTCGTCGAGGTCGACCGAAATGATGCCGGCCTTGCGCGGGTTGGCGAAGTCCTTCAACGACGTCTTCTTGACCGTGCCCATGGCCGTGGCCATGAAGATGAAGTGATCTTCAGGGAAGACGCGGAACTCGCCGGTCAGCGCCAGCACGACGGTGATCTTCTCGTCGGCCTGCAGCGGGAACATGTTGACGATGGGCTTGCCGCGCGAGTTGCGCGAGCCCTGCGGCACTTCCCAGACCTTGAGCCAATAGACGCGGCCGCGGTTGGAGAAGCACAGCAGCCAGTCGTGCGTGTTGGCGATGAAGAGCTGGTCGACCCAGTCGTCGTCCTTGGTCTGCGTAGCCTGCTTGCCGCGGCCGCCGCGCTTTTGAGCACGGTATTCGCTGAGCGCCTGGCTCTTGATGTAGCCGGTGTGCGAGAGCGTGACGACCATGTCGGTCGGCGTGATCAGGTCCTCGGTACCGAGTTCCTGCGCGTTGTGCTCGATGACGCTGCGGCGTGCGCCCAGCTTGGTCTGGCCGAACTCGGTCTTCAGCTGCACCAGCTCTTCGCTGATGATGGTCGTGACGCGGGCCGGCGTGGCCAGGATGTCCAGCAGGTCGGCGATCTCCGACATCACTTCCTTGTACTCGCCGACGATCTTGTCCTGCTCCAGGCCGGTCAGGCGCTGCAGGCGCATCTGCAGGATTTCGCCAGCTTGCGATTCCGACAGGCGGTAGAGGCCGTCGGCCTGCATGCCGTACTCGGGCTCCAGGCCATCCGGACGGTAGGCGGCGGGGCCGCCGGCCGACAGCGTCTCGGTGCGCGACAGCATCTCGCGCACCAGCGACGAATCCCAGCTCTTGGCCATCAGCGCGGACTTGGCGACGGGCGGTGTCGGCGAGGTCTTGATGGTCTCGATGAACTCGTCGATGTTGGCCAATGCTACGGCCAGGCCTTCCAGCACGTGGCCGCGCTCGCGCGCCTTGCGCAGCTCGAAGATCGTGCGGCGGGTCACCACCTCGCGGCGGTGCTCCAGGAACACGATGACCATGTCGCGCAGATTGCACAGCTTGGGCTGGCCGTCCACGAGGGCGACCATGTTCATGCCGAAGCTGTCCTGCAGCTGGGTCTGCTTGTAGAGGTTGTTCAGCACCACCTCGGGCACTTCACCGCGCTTGAGCTCGATGACGACGCGCATGCCCGACTTGTCGGACTCGTCCTGGATGTGGCTGATGCCCTCGATCTTCTTCTCGTGCACCAGCTCGGCGATGCGCTCGAGCAGCGTCTTCTTGTTGACCTGGTAGGGGATCTCGTCAACGATGATCGACTGGCGCGAGCCCTTGTCGATGTCCTCGAAGTGCACCTTGGCGCGCATGACGATGCGCCCGCGGCCGGTGCGGTAACCGTCGCGAACACCGGCCAGGCCGTAGATGATGCCGGCGGTGGGGAAGTCGGGCGCCGGGATGATCTCCATCAGCTCGTCGACCGTGCACTCCGGGTTCTTCAGCGCGAACAGGCAGGCGTCGACGACTTCATTGAGGTTGTGCGGCGGGATATTCGTCGCCATACCCACGGCAATACCCGACGAGCCATTCACCAGAAGATTGGGCAAACGGGTGGGCAGCACCAACGGTTCTTTATGACTGCCGTCGTAGTTGGGCCCGAAATCGACGGTTTCCTTGTCGATGTCGGCCAACATTTCATGAGCGATTTTGTCGAGGCGAATCTCGGTGTATCGCATCGCAGCAGCGTTATCGCCGTCGATGGAGCCGAAGTTGCCTTGCCCGTCGATCAGCATGTGCCGCAAGCTGAATGGCTGAGCCATGCGGACGATGGTGTCGTAAATCGCCGAGTCGCCGTGCGGATGGTATTTACCCATCGTTTCACCCACGGCCTGCGCACTCTTGCGGTACTTGGCGTTGTAGGTGTTGCCCATCTCGTTCATCGCGTACAACACGCGGCGATGCACCGGCTTGAGGCCATCGCGGGCATCGGGCAGGGCGCGGCCGACGATCACGCTCATCGCGTAATCGAGGTACGAGCGGCGCATCTCCTCCTCGAGGCTGATCGGAAGGGTTTCCTTGGCGAACTGGGTCATGCGGCAGGATTACGCACGTGCTACACGCACACGGCGTCCTCAGAGGTAGGTGAAAGACGCGAATTCTAAGCGGCCCGCCTCCATGTAGCAGCAGCGCAACATCGTCACCGTGCCCATGAACGTAGCCCGCCACAATGCGTTCGTCTCGGTGCCCCCATGGCACAATCGTCGAGTCCCTAGGAGAAACCCTAAAGTCTCTCCTGTGGTTAGAGGTTCGAGTACTGACTCTCGCAGGGCAACTGCGGCATTCCTTGAGAGGAGAATCATGAAGAAATTGAATCGTGTGGCGTCGCTGTTTGCGGTGGCCGCTGTCGCCGTTGCTGCGTCCAGCGCATCGGCCCAGGTCATTGACAACTGGCGCGCAACCGACGGTACCGTCTGGAAGAATGGCACCAATGAATATTGCTGGCGCGACAACTTCTGGACGCCCGCCACGGCTGCCAAGGGTTGCGACGGCGAAATCAAGCCGGCGCCGAAGGTCGAGCCGCCTGCACCGGTCGCTCCGCCCCCCCCGGCCCCCGCGCCTCAGCCTCCGAAGCCGGTTCCCCCGCCTCCGCCGGCTCCGGTCAGCGAGAAGGTCACCTTCGCTGCTGACGCCTTCTTCGATTTCGACAAGGCGACGCTGAAGCCCGAAGCTACGGCCAAGCTGGATGACCTGGTCAGCAAGACCAAGGGCATCAACCTGGAAGTCATCATCGCCGTTGGCCACACCGACTCGGTGGGCAGCGATGAGTACAACCAGAAGCTGTCGATCCGCCGCTCGGAAGCCGTCAAGGCCTATCTGGTGAGCAAGGGCGTCGAGCCGAACCGCGTCTACACCGAAGGCAAGGGCGAAAAGCAGCCCGTCGCCGACAACAAGACCGCTGAAGGCCGCGCCAAGAACCGCCGCACCGAGATCGAAGTCGTCGGTACGCGCAACAAGTAAGTCGAAGCGCCTTCGGGCGCTTTGCACAAAGCCCCGCCGGCCTGCCGTCGGGGCTTTTTTAATTTCAGGACGTCATGACGATCAATGCCGACCCGCAAGAGCTCGCCAAATTCGGCGAACTGGCCCACCGCTGGTGGGATCCCGAGAGTGACTTCAAGCCCCTGCACCAGATCAACCCGCTGCGCCTGGGCTGGATCCAGCAGCTCAGCCCGCTGGCGGGCAAGCGCGTGCTCGACGTCGGCTGCGGCGGCGGCATCCTGAGCGATTCCATGGCGCGTGTCGGCGCGCAGGTGCTGGGCATCGACCTGTCGACCAAGCCGCTGCGCGTGGCCGAACTGCATGCGATGGAAGCCGGCACCGAGGGCGTTGAATACCGCGAGATCGCCGTCGAGGCCCTGGCCGACGAGCAGCCGGCGGGCTTTGATGTGGTGACCTGCATGGAGATGCTGGAGCACGTGCCCGACCCGGCCTCGGTCGTGCGCGCCTGCGCCACGCTGGTGAAACCCGGTGGTTGGGTCTTCCTGTCCACGCTGAACCGCAACGCCAAGGCTTTCCTGCTGGCCATCGTCGGCGCCGAGTACGTGCTGAACATGCTGCCCAAGGGCACGCACGAGTACGCGCGCTTCCTGAAGCCCTCGGAGCTCGCGCAGTTCTGCCGCGACGCGGGTCTTGAAACCCAGGCCAGCCGAGGCCTGACCTACAACCCACTGACACAGCGCTACAGCCTCGGCAGTGATACCGACGTCAACTACCTGATGGCCTGCCGCCGCCCGCTGTGAAGCCGCTTGCCGCGCGCTGGGCGCATTTGCGCGCCGTGCTGTTCGACCTGGATGGCACGCTGATCGACAGCGCCGAGGACCTGGCCCGCGCCGCCAATGCCATGCGCGCCGAGCGCGGGCTTGCGGCGCTGCCGCTGGCGCAGTACCGGCCGCATGGCGGGTCGGGTGCGCGCGGCATGTTGGGCCAGGCCTTCGACGTGGCACCTGGGCAGCCGAGCTACGACGCACTCAAGCGCGAGTTTCTCGACCGCTACGAAGGCCTGATGCAGGACAGCACGCGGCCCTTTGCAGGGGTCGAAGCCGAGCTTGCTGGCCTGTCTGCCGGCGGGCTCGCCTGGGGCATCGTCACGAACAAGGCCGAGCGCTTCGCTCTGCCGCTGGTCGCAGCGCTACGCCTGGGGGCGGCTGCTGTCGTTGGCGGCGACACCACGGGCCATACCAAGCCCCACCCGGCGCCGCTGTTGGAGGCTGCCCGCCGGCTCGGCGTTGCGCCGGCTGCCTGTCTCTATGTCGGCGATGACGAGCGCGACATCCTGGCCGGCCGGGCCGCCGGCATGGCGACGGCCGTGGCGGCCTGGGGCTACCTGGGCCCGCAGGCTCAGCATGAGCGTTGGGGTGCAGATATCGAGCTTGCCGCGCCCGGCGAGCTCTTGAAGCAGCTCGGACTGGCCTAAACTACGCCTTCTGGGGCCGACCTGGTTTCGACGTGGGTGCGGATCCGGAGTAGGGCATGCCGAGCACCAGTTCGCTCGTAAAACCACTGGAAACAAAGTAACTGCAAACGACTCTACGTTCGCACTCGCCGCTTAATTGCGGATGAGCTTCTCAACGGCAGGCCGATGGGCCGGGCTGAACCTCGCAAGGGGCTAGGCTGAGAAGTCACTCACATCGGCTGGCGTCTGACCGGGTCACTCGGCTAGGCGTGAGATCAAGTGACTGGCGGGAAAGCTAGCGTGCCACTGCGCGAGTTGACCGTGAGATTCAAATCAGCCGGCTAAGCATGTAGATCTGCCCGGTGATGGCTGACGGACGGGGGTTCAATTCCCCCCGGCTCCACCATCCAAACGAAAAGGCCCGTGTCGGTGACACGGGCCTTTTTTCATTTCGAGTGGGCCGGGGGAATTGAACCCCCGTCCAAACTCAGTTGAAGCCTTGCCCGCGGATCAGGCCGACGGCCAGGCCTTCGATGCTGAAGTGCTCGCTGTTCTCGTTGATGCGGATGGGCTCGAAATCGGCGTTCTCCGGCAGCAGCTCGATCCCTTCGGGGCCGCGCTTGAAGCGCTTCACGGTGACCTCTTCGCCGACGCGGGCGACGACGATCTGGCCGTTGCGGGCCTCCTTGGCCGATTGCACGGCAAGCAGGTCGCCATCGAGGATGCCGATGTCCTTCATGCTCATGCCCTTGACCTTGAGCAGGTAGTCGGGCCTTTTGGCGAACAGGCCGGGTTCGACGGTGTAGGTCTGCTCAACGTGTTCCTGCGCCAGGATGGGCGCGCCTGCTGCCACGCGGCCGATCAGCGGCAACGTGAGTTGCGCGAAGTTGGGAATTGGCAGGCTGAACTGGCGAGCGCGGTTGACGGCGTTCAGCGCGTCGGACTTCAATCGGATGCCGCGCGAGGTGCCGCCGACGAGTTCCAGCATGCCTTTGCGGGCCAAGGCCTGCAGATGTTCTTCGGCGGCGTTGGCGGATTTGAAACCCAGCTCGGCGGCGATTTCAGCGCGGGTGGGTGGCGAGCCGGTGCTTTCGATCGCGTGGCGGACCAGGTCGAAGATCTGCTGCTGGCGGGCGGTAAGCTTGGGTCGGTCTTGCACGTGCGGCCTTTTGAGGTGGCTGGAAATTTGTCCAGCACCTGTATTTTCATCCAGGAATCTACAAAATTGCAAACTGCAGCGGATCTGATCGTCATTCTGGGTACCGGCGGCACGATTGCCGGGACCGCCAAAACAGCCAGCGATGGTGTCGGCTACACGGCCGCGCAGCTGAGCGTCGAGGATTTGCTGGCCGCGGTGCCGGCGTTGGCCGGGCGCCGGCTGGAAGCGCATCAGGTCGCCCAGCTCGACAGCAAGGACATGGATTTCTCGACCTGGCAGCGGCTTGCGGCTGTCGTGCATGAGCAGCTTGGGCGGCCGGAGGTTGGCGGCATCGTCATCACGCATGGCACCGACACGCTGGAGGAGACCGCCTACTTCCTGCAGCGCGTGCTGGCGCCGGCCAAGCCCGTCGTGCTGACGGCAGCGATGCGCCCTGCAACGGCGCTGGCGCCTGACGGACCGCAGAACCTCTTCGACGCGGTGCAGGTGGCGGCGAAGCCAGGTGCGTCGGGTGTTGTCGTTGCGTTTGCCGGCCGCGTGCATGACGCGACGCAGGTGCGCAAGGCCCACAGCTACCGCGTCGACGCCTTCGAGTCGGTCGATGGGGCCTTGGTGGCGCGGGTGGAGGAGGGCGTGGTGCGGCAGCTCGGGCGGTGGCCGTCAGGTGACGCCGTGGGGATGGCGCGCATCGGCCGTCAGGCCGAACGCTGGCCGCGCGTCGAGATCGTCATGAACCATGCCGGCGCGGATGGCGCCGTCGTGCGGGCGCTGTGGGCGGCCGGCATTGACGGGCTGGTTGCCGCCGGCACGGGCAACGGCACGCTCAGCGTCGCGCTGGACGCGGCACTGCGCGAGGCGCAGGCCGGGGGCGTGAAGGTCTGGCGCAGCACGCGCTGCGACGCCGGCCCGGTGATGGACTTGCCCGGCCTGCTGCCGAGCGCCGGCGCGCTGAGCCCGGTCAAGGCCAGGATCGAACTGATCCTGACCCTGCTGGGCGAATAAGCCTCAGCGGCTGCGGCGGCGTGCCACGAAGCCGACCAGGCTCAGGCCCGCCAGCAGCAGCGCGTACTGGCTGGGTTCCGGCACGGCAGCGATGGTCTGGTTGACCAAGTTGCCCTCGAAGGCGAAGACGTAGAACTGGTTGCCGTAGGCCACCGGGGCGCTGCCACCGTTCGGGGTGAACGTGGCCAGGAAGTCGTTGTCGTTGGCCAGGTAGAGCGTGTGCATCGTCTTGCCGCCCACGACGACGTCCTCGCCGAAGGCGATGCCTTCGAGCTTGGCCGGGATCAGCGCGTCAGGGATGCCGGCGGCGTTCAGCGCGGCCTTGATGTCGAGGAAGCGCGTGCCGACGATTGCCGTGCTGGGCTGGGTGCGCAGGTCGGCGATGCCGCTGACGTCGGCGGCACCCGTCAGGTCGATCTTGATGAGCTGCTTCACCACGGCCTTGGAGCCGTCGCCCATGCCTTTGCCGTCGCGCTCCAGCACGATGAGTTCGTGGTCGTTCAGCGCCAGCAGCTCGCTGCTGTTGTAGGCCTTGCCGGCGATCTGGTTGTCGTAGGCGAACTGGCTGACGGCGCCGGTGGCGATGTCGATCTTGACGATGCGGTTGTAGCGGCCGCCGTCGCCGCCGTCCTGGGCCAGCGGGCTCTGCACGAAGCCGAACAACGTCTTGCCGTCGGGCGAGATGGCCAGGCCTTCCATGCCCTTGTTGGCGACGCGGCCGGTCGCGTTGCCGGAGATCTCGGCAGCGCCCGACGAGCTGACGTTGCTCACGCCGAAGCTGCTCGGCAGGCTGTAGGTGCGCAGGCGCTCGCCGGTCGCGCGGTCGAACTGGTAGACGTAGGGGCCGTACTCGTCGGAGATGAAGACGCTCTTGCCGTCGTTGGAGACGCGGATGCCTTCGGGGTCCAGGCGCGCGTTGGCCGGGTTGGTGGACAGACCCACTGCGAAGTTGTCCGAGCGGCCCGAGAAGTAGTTCTTGCTGCCGGCGGGAAGCAGGCTGCTGTCGACGATGCCGGCCAGCGTCGCTGCCTTGGGGCCGTAGTTCAGCGCGGTGGTGCTGGACAGCAGCGTGGTGGCCTGCAGCGTCGGCGTCAGCGTGTAGGGCAGGGCGGAGCCGGCTGCGTTGGCGGTGAGGCTGAGCTGCACCGTCTGGAAGCGGGCGATGAAGGACGTCGTGTTGTCGAGCTGCGGCGCGCCCCAGTCATTGGCGTTCGGGCCGCGGTCGGGCAGGGCCAGGAAGGTGTTGCCACCGGCCCAGGCCAAGCCCGAGCCCATGCCGCCCAGCAGATTGGCCGCGAGGCCGCTTTCCAACGAGTAGTTCAGACCGGACATGTCACTCAGCGAGCCGCTGAGGTTGCCCATGCCGATCAGCACCGGCTCGGCCGCGCGGGATTGGGCGGCGAGGGCCAGCAGGGCGCTGGCGAGCACGGTGGGAAGGAAGCTGGGGCGCATCGCGGGTCTCCGGAGTGGTTGGAAAACCCGCGATGCTGACCGGCGGCCGTGACGCCAGCGTGACGGATGTCACGAACCGGCGTTCACGGCTCCCGGCCTCAGACGATGGTCAGCGTGACGTCGATGTTGCCGCGCGTGGCGTTCGAGTAGGGGCAGACCTCGTGGGCGGTAGCCACCAGGGTTTCCAGCGCGGCGCGGTCCATGCCCGGCACCGAGATCTTCATGTCGACCTGGATGCCGAAGGCGCCCGGCTTGTTGGCGTGAGGGCCGATGCCGACTTCCGTCGTGATCGAGACCTCGGCGGGCAGGCTGACCTTCTGGCGGGCCGACACGGCCTTCATCGCGCCGATGAAGCAGGCCGAGTAGCCAGCGGCGAACAGCTGCTCGGGGTTGGTGCCGGTGGCACCGTCGCCGCCGAGTTGCTTGGGCGTGGTCAGCACGACGTCCAGCACGCCGTCAGACGACTTGGCGGTGCCGGCGCGGCCACCGGTGGCAGTGGCGGTGGCGGTGTAGAGGGCTTTTTCGATGGCCATGGTGGCTCCTTTGGGGGTGGTGGTGGGGAAGGAATCAGGCGGCCGCGTCAGCGGCCCGGTTGAGTTGCTGGCGCAGCTGCGTGAGCCGTTGCGTCAGCGCGATGACCTCGTCCAGCTCACAGGCGCTGGCACAGGCGAGGTGACTGGGGATGTCCAGGGCAAGCTCGCGCAGTTGGCGGCCCTGGGGTGTCAGGAAGATGTCGACGCGGCGCTCGTCGTCGCTGGCGCGGCGGCGCTCGATATGGCCCAGGGCTTCGAGGCGCTTCAAGAGCGGCGTCAGCGTGCCCGAGTCCAGCGACAGGCGCTGGCCGAGCTGGGAGACGCTTTGCCCCTCGACCTCCCACAGCACCAGCATGACGATGTACTGCGGGTAGGTCAGGCCCAGCGGCGCCAGCAGGGGCTTGTAGATCTTGGTCATGGCCAGCGAGCTGCTGTACAGCGCAAAGCACAGCTGGCGGTCCAGCTGCAGCCATTCACCGCGGGGATCGACGGTGGGGGTGGGGGTCTTGCTGCGTGCCATGGGTGTTAATGTAGTACGCAATTCAATTGCACACAAGTTAAATGGTCTTTTGGGCGACACCGGACGCTAGAGCGATCTGCGAGGATGCGCCACCCCCAAACAATGACAAGGAGTGAGGCGATGCAGATGGTTGCGATCGTGCTGGCTGCGCTGGTGGCGCTGCTTCACCTGTATTTCCTGGTGCTGGAAATGTTCTTCTGGACCAAGCCGCTGGGCCGCAAGGCCTTCGGGCTGGACAAGGATTTCGCCGAGAAGAGCAAGGCGCTGGCGGCCAACCAGGGGCTCTACAACGGCTTCCTGGTGGCGGGCCTGGTCTACGGGCTGATGCTGGGCGCCGCGGGCGCGGGCAAGCCCTGGCTGGTGTTCTTCCTGGGCTGCGTCGTCGTGGCTGGCCTGTTCGGCGCGGCCACGGCCTCCAAGAAGATCCTGTTCGTGCAGGCGCTGCCAGGCGCCTTGGCGCTGGCGGCTGTCCTGCTCAGCTGAGCGTCAACTCAGCGCTTCGATCTGCTCGCCCAGCTCCAGCCAACGGGCCTCATCGGCTTCGAGCTGGTCGCTGATCGCCTTCAGCCGCTTGCCCATCTCGGCAATGGCGGAGGCGGCGGCGCCTTCGGCCAGCTGAGCCTCGATCTCGGTGCGCTCGGTGGCGAGCGCGTGCATGCGCTTGTCGATCTGCTCCATCTCCTTGCGCAGCGGTCGCGTCTGCTCGGCCACTTTGGCGCGCGCCTGGCCTGAGGCCTTGCGGTCTTCGCGCGGCGCAGGCGCGGCGGCAGGTGTGGCAGGTGCGGCGGCAACCACCGGCGCGGGCGCTGCGGCTGATTGCTTCTTGGCGGCGCGCGCAGCCTCCTTGCTCTGGTCGAGCAGCCATTTTTGGTAGTCGTCCAGGTCGCCATCGAAGGGCTTGACGACGCCGTCGGCCACCAGCCAGAACTCGTCGCAGACCTCGCGCAGCAGCGCGCGGTCATGGCTGACCAGCATGACGGTGCCTTCGAACTCGTTCAGCGCCATCGACAGCGCCTCGCGGGTGTTCAGGTCCAGGTGGTTGGTCGGCTCGTCCAGCAGTAGCAGGTTGGGGCGCTGCCACACCAGCATGGCCAGCACCAGCCGCGCCTTTTCGCCGCCCGACAGGCTGCCGACCTGCTGGTTGACCATGTCGCCGGTAAAGCGGAACTGGCCCAGGAAGTCGCGCAGCTCCTGCTCGCGGCCAGCCGGGCCGACTTCGCGGGCCAGGCGCACCATGTGCTCCAGCGGACCTTCGTCCAGGCGCAGCACGTCCAGCTCCTGCTGGGCGAAGTAGCCGATGGACAGGCCCTTGCCTTGCGTCAGCTTGCCGGCCAGCGCGGGCTGGGTGCCGGCAATCGTCTTCACCAGCGTCGACTTGCCCTGGCCGTTGGCGCCCAGGATGCCGATGCGCTGGCCGGCCAGCACGGAGCGGTCGACGTTGCGCACGATGGTGGTCGTGCCGTAGCCGGCCGACATCTCGTCGAACATCAGCATCGGGTTGGGCAGGTTCAGCGGCTCGCGGAACTCGAAGTTGAAGTCGGCGGAGGCCAGCACCGGTGCCAGCCGCTCCATGCGCTCCAGCGCCTTCACGCGGCTCTGCGCCTGCTTGGCCTTGCTGGCCTTGGCCTTGAAACGGTCGATGAACTTCTGCAGGTGGGCCACGCGGTCCTGCTGCTTGGAGAAGGCGGCCTGCTGCAAGACCATGCGTTCTGCGCGCTGGGTCTCGAAGCTGGTGTAGTTGCCGCCGTAGCGAACGAGCTTGCCTTCGTCCAGATGCAGCGTGACCTTGGTGATCGCGTCGAGGAATTCGCGGTCATGGCTGATGATGATCAGCGTGCCGTCGTAGCGCTGCAGCCAGGCTTCCAGCCAGACGAGTGCGTCCAAGTCCAAGTGGTTGGTGGGCTCGTCCAGCAGCATCAGCTCGGCCGGGCACATCAGCGCGCGGGCCAGCTGCAGGCGCATGCGCCAGCCGCCGGAGAAGCTGTTGACGGGCGCGTCGAGCTGCACAGTCTTGAAGCCCAGGCCCATCAGCAGCGCCTGGGCGCGCGAGCGGGCGTCAAAGGCACCGACGTCGGCCAGCAGCGCGTGCGCGTCGGCCATCGCGTGGCCATCGTTGGCAGCTTCGGCCGCTTCGAGCGCGGCGCGGGCGGCCATCAGCGGCAGGTCGCCTTCCAGCACGTAGTCGGTCGCGCCTTCCTCCGTCTCGGGCATGTTCTGGGCAACCTCGGAACGGCGCCAGTGCTTGGGCACCTCGACCTCGCCCTTGTCGTTGCCCAGGCGGTGCGTCAGCAGCGCAAACAGGCTGGACTTGCCGGCGCCGTTGCGGCCGACGAGGCCGATCTTTTCACCGGGTTGGAGCGTGGCGGAGGCGTTGTCCAGCACCACCTTGACGCCGCGGCGCAGCGTGATGTCGCGCAGCGTGATCATTGCAGGGCCTCCTTCGTCAGCAGCAGCACTTGGTCTGCGCCGGAGGAGGTTTCGAGCCAGACGGTTTCGAGTGTGGGGAAAGCGGCTTCGAAGTTCTCGCGTTCGTTGCCGATCTCCAGCACGAGGACGCCGTCGTCGGTCAAGGCGGCAGGCGCGGCGCGCAGCAGCTCGCGGATGAAGTCCATGCCGTCGCTGCCGCCGGCCAGGGCCAGTTCGGGTTCGGCGCGGTATTCGGCGGGCAGGGCGGCCATGCTGGTGCTGTTCACGTAGGGCGGGTTGCAGAGAATCAAGTCGTAGGGGCCTGTGCCTTGGCTGATGGCGCCGGCCAAGCCGTCGCCTTGCAGCAGGCGGATGCGTGCGGTCAGGTCGTGGCGAGCCACGTTGAGCTTGGCGACTTCGAGGGCATCAGTGCTGAGGTCCAGCGCGTCGACCTCGACCTCGGGCCAGGCCATCGCGGCCAGCACGGCCAGGCTGCCGTTGCCGGTGCACAGGTCCAGCACGCGGCGGCTGGCCGGGTGCAGCCAGGGGTCGATGCTGGCGTCGGCGATCAGTTCGGCGATGAAGCTGCGCGGCACGATGGCGCGCTCGTCGATGGTGAAGGGCACGCCCTGCAGCCAGGCCTCGCCGGTCAGGTAGGCGGCGGGCTTGCGGGTGGCGATGCGTTCGTCGACGAGTTGCGTGATGCCGGCCAGTTCGGCCTCGCTCAGTTCGCGCTCGGCGTTTTCATCCAGCGCATCCAGCGGCAGGCCCAGGCGCCACAGCGCCAGCCAGGCGGCCTCGTCGAAAGCGTTCGTCGTGCCGTGGCCAAAAAACAAGCCCGCTTGGGTCAAGCGGGCGGTTGCGGTTTCGATGCAGGTGATCAGGTTCAAGAGGTACGCACGTCGAGCGTGATTTCGGTGAAGCTGGCGTCGTCGCCAGCTTTTTCTTCCTTGCGTGGCGTGTTCGTGAGGCGCGCACCGGGCGCCTCGTTCTGCAGCCGCCACAGCAGGTTGGTCGGCGAGTCGGCAAAGGCGAGGCCTTCCTCGCGGGTGATGGTGCCGTCGGTGATGAGCTTGGCGAAATGCTCTTCGTAGGTCTGCGAGCCCTCGGCGATGGACTTCTCCATCGCCTCTTTCACGCCGGCGAAATCACCCTGCTCGATGAGTTCAGACACCAGCTTGGTGTTCAGCAGAATCTCGATGACCGGCACGCGGCCACCGGCGGTTGCGCGCACTAGGCGCTGCGACACGATGGCCTTCAGGCCGGCGGCCAGGTCGTTCAGCAGTGCCGGGCGTGACTCGGGCGTGTAGAACGACAGGATGCGGTTCAGCGCGTGATAGGTGTTGTTGCCGTGCAGCGTGGCCAGCACCAGGTGGCCCGACAGCGCGTAGCTGATGGCCGCGGTCATCGTGTCGCGGTCGCGGATTTCGCCGATCAGGATGCAGTCGGGCGCCTGGCGCAGCGCGTTCTTCAGCGCGATCTGCAGCGAGGCGGTGTCGCGGCCGATCTCGCGCTGGTTGACGACCGAGCGCTTGTTGCTGAAGAGGTACTCGATCGGGTCCTCGATGGTGAGGATGTGCCCGGTCATCGTCTGGTTGCGCAGCTCCAGCATGGACGCGAGCGTCGTGCTCTTGCCGGTGCCGGTCGCGCCCACCATCAGGATGAGGCCACGCTTTTCCTTGATCATCGTGCCCAGCACGGGCGGCAGACTCAGCGATTCCAGCGTCGGGATGTCGTGCGGGATGTGCCGGAACACGCCGGCAATCGAGCCGCGCTGGCGAAAGCCCGACAGCCGGAAGCTGCCGACACCGCGCACCGACACCGCCATGTTCAGCTCGCCGCTGTTGTCCAGCTCGGCCAGCGAGGCCGGGTCGATGACCTCGGCGATGAGCTGGCGCGGCTGCGGCGGCGTCAGCAGTTGGTCCGACAGCTGCACCGTCTGGCCATTGATGCGGATCAGCACCGGCATGTTTGCCGACAGATAGCAGTCCGACGCACCCTTGTCGGCCATCAGCCGCAGGATGCGCTCCATGTTGCCGGCGCCGGGACCGCTCATCTCAGGCTCGCAGCAGTTCGTTGATGCTGGTCTTGGAGCGCGTCTGGGCGTCGACGCGCTTCACGATGATGGCCGCGTACAGCGAGTAGCGGCCGCCGTCCTTGGGCAGCGAGCCCGAGATGACGACGGAGCCGGCCGGGATGCGGCCGTAGCTGACGGTGTCGGTCGCGCGGTCGTAGATCGGCGTGCTCTGGCCGATGTAGACGCCCATCGAGATGACCGAGTTCTCTTCGACGATGACGCCTTCGACGACCTCGGAGCGGGCGCCGATGAAGCAGTTGTCTTCAATGATGGTCGGGTTGGCCTGCAGCGGCTCCAGCACGCCGCCGATGCCGACGCCGCCCGAAAGGTGCACGTTCTTGCCGATCTGCGCGCAGGAGCCGACGGTGGCCCAGGTGTCGACCATGGCGCCTTCGTCAACGTAGGCGCCGATGTTCACGTAAGAGGGCATCAGCACGACGTTCTTGGCCTGGAAGCTGCCGCGGCGGGCAACGGCCGGGGGCACGATGCGCACGCCGCTGGCGCGCAATTGGTCGTCGCTCCAGCCGGCGTACTTGGTGGGCACCTTGTCGAAGAAGGTCAGTTCCTTGTCGCCCATGACGCGGTTGTCGTTCAGGCGGAACGACAGCAGCACGGCCTTCTTGATCCACTGGTGCACCGTCCACTGGCCCACGCTCTCGCGGGTGGCCACGCGCAGGCGGCCGGCGTCCAGCTCGGCGATGACTTGCTCGACGGCCTGGCGCAGCTCGGGGGCGTTGGTCGGGTCGAGCGCGGCACGGTTGTCCCAGGCGAGGTCGATCAGGCTTTGCAGTTCAGCGGTGTTCATGGGAGAGATTGGGTGAAAGAGACGATGCGGCGGGCGGCTTCGAGGCATTCGGCCTCGTCAGCCACGAGGGCCAGGCGGATGCGCCCGGCGCCAGGGTTGCTGCCGTGCGCCTCGCGGGCCAGCAGGCTGCCCGGCAGGACGGCGAGATTGTATTGAGCGAGCAGGCCTTGGGCGAACGCGACGTCGTTACCGCCTGGAACAGCGGCCCAGAGGTAGAAGCCGGCGTCGGGCAGGGCCACGTCCAGCACGCCGGCCAGCAGGGGCGTGACGTCCGCGAATTTCCTGCGGTAGCGCGCCCGGTTCTCGATGACATGGGCCTCGTCGCCCCAGGCCGCGATGCTGGCCGCCTGCACGATGGGGCTCATCGCGCTGCCGTGATAGGTGCGGTAGAGCAGGAACTTCTTCAGCAGCGCTGCGTCACCCGCCACAAAGCCTGAGCGCAGGCCCGGCACGTTGGAGCGCTTGGACAGCGACGTGAACGCGATCAGGTTGCGGAAGTCGTGGCGGCCTAGCTTGGCTGCGGCTTCCAGGCCGCCCAGCGGCGCTTCATCGCGGAAATAGATCTCCGAGTAGCACTCGTCCGACGCGATGACGAAGCCGTGCCGGTCGCTCAGCTCGAACAGCGCCTGCCATTCGGACAGCGGCATGACGGCGCCGCTCGGGTTGCCGGGCGAGCAGACGTAGAGCAGCTGGGTGCGGGCCCAGGTCGCGTCGTCGATCTGGCGCCAGTCGACCGCGAAGTTGCGCGCGGGGTCGGAGTTGGCGTAGGCCACCTCGGCACCGGCCAGCAGCGCCGCGCCTTCGTAGATTTGATAGAAGGGATTGGGGCAGACGACGACGGCGCCGGGGCGGCTGTCATCGATGACAGTCTGCGCGATGGCGAACAGCGCCTCGCGCGAGCCATTGACGGGCAGCACCTGCGTGGCCGCGTCCAGCTTCAGGCCGTAGCGGCGCGAGATCCAGGCCGAGATGGCCTCGCGCAGCGCCGGCGTGCCGGCCGTGGCGGGGTAGGCGGCCAGGCTTTTCATCGAGCCGTTGATGGCCTCGGCGATCAGGGACGGTGCCGCGTGGCGGGGCTCACCGATGCCCAGCGAGATGGGCGCCAGGTCGGGGTTGGGTGTGATGCCGGCGGTCAATTCGCGCAGGCGCTCGAAGGGGTAGGGGTGCAGCCGGTCGAGCCGCGGATTGACGGGGAAACTCATGCGGGCATGATAGGGCGCAGCCCGTGATCTGCAGCCTGGGGAGGCATGAAGATGAAGCGCAGTTGGCTGATCTGTGCGTTGCTGGCCGCGAGTGGCGCGGCCCTGGCCCAGACGGGCTGCCACAAGGTCGTCGTGACCGCCGATCCCGAGTACCCGCCCTACGCGTGGTACGACGGCCAGACGCTGCGCGGCGCCAGCGTGGACGTCGTGCTGGCCGTGCTGCAGGCCATGAAGTTGCCCTATGAACTGCGCTACGTCGGGCCGTTTGTGCGCGTGCTGCAGAACGCCCGCATCGGCGAGGTTGACATCGTCACCGAGCTCAAGCGCAACGCCGAGCGCGAGGACTACCTGGCCTTCGGCGATACGCCCATCTTCACGAACCCAAGTTCGGTCTTCGTGCGCGCAGACCAGAACCTCAAGTTCACCAAGCGCGAAGACCTGCGCGGCCTGCGTGGCGGTGTCACGCACGGCACGCGCTTTGGCGACGGGCTGGACGAATATGCCGAGGCCAACCTCAATGTCGAGGTCGGCCCGGGCATCAAGGAGAACTTCCTCAAGCTCGACGCGGGCCGCATCGATTACTTCATCTCTCCGCACTACCCCGCGCTGTCGCACCTGATTTCCAGCGGCAGCGAGGCCAGGTTCAGGGTGCTCAAGCCCCCGATCGCCGAGGCGCTGAACTATGTGGGCTGGTCGCGCCGCAGCGCCTGCCTGGCGCGGCTGCCGGAGTTCGACGCGATGATGAAGCGCTATCTCGCGGCGATGAGCCCCGGCCGCCTCGTCGAGGAGAGCCACGAGGCCTGGCGGCGCAACCCGGTGATGAAGCGCTGACGCTAGCTGCCGGCCGGTTGCCGCACGACGGTGACCGTGCAGTCCGACTCGGCCACCACCTGCCCCGACACGCTGCCCAGGTAGCGCCGCAGCGCCGACGCACCCCGCGCACCCATGACGATGTGGTCCACGCCGTTGCGGTGGGCGAAGTCGATGATGGCGCCGGCCGCGTCCGGGGCTTCCAGCACATGGAAGGTCAGCCGCCCGTCTTCCAGCTTCAGCGCCTTGCTGATGGGCCGGGCCCAGTGCTTGAGCGCGATGAGCTGCTTCACGTGCAGGCTCTGGCCGTGCTGGTCGGTCAGTTCGTCGATGCCGATGCGGTTCACCCGCATGACGCTCACGCAGGCCAGGCGGGCGCCGGCCTCCGTCTGCACGATGCGGCGCACCGTCTCGCAGAGCTGGGCCAGCAGCTCCGGCGTGGCGTTGTCGACGTCCACTGCTGCCATGACGATGGGGCTGCGCGCCAGTTGCTGGCCGGCCGGCGGCGGGGGCGGGGCTTCCGCGCCGAGCGCGAAGAACCAGCGCTTGAGCCTGAGCATCGCGCCGCTCACCCGCAGCTTCTCCGCGCGGGCGGTCAGCGCCACGCCGGCGGGCTCGCGCAGGTCCAGGGCCAGCTGGGCGGCGCTCTGGTACCGGCGCTCGGGCTTGACCTCCAGGCAGCGCAGGATGATTTCCTGCAGCCAGGGCGGCAGCTCGGGCCGGATGGCGCGGGGCGGCACCGGCTCGACGAAGAGGCGGCGGCGCAGGCCGCGCACCGAATTCGGCTGGCCGAAGGGCCGCTCGCCGGTGGACAGGTGATACAGCATGACGCCCAGCGCAAACAGGTCGCTGCGCGGGTCGTTGCGAACGAACTGCACCTGCTCCGGGCTCATGTAGGGGCCCGTGCCCATGGGCAGCGTGAACTCCTCTTCGAGCAGGTCGGGCAGCTGTTCATGGCGGCTGAGGCCGAAGTCGACGAGCACCGCGGTGCCATCGGGCCGGAACATGATGTTGCTCGGCTTGATGTCGAGGTGGACGACATACTGGCGGTGCAGGGCGGCCAGGGCCGTGGCGACGCGGGCGCCGATGTCGGCCACTTCTTCCGGCGGCAGCGGCGCGTCGTCCAGGCGCGGGCGCAGCGTGTCGCCGGGGATGCGCTCCATGACGATGAAGGCCTGGCGCGTCCAGTCGCCGCGGGCGACGAAGCGTGGCACGTGCGGGCCGCTGAGCTGCGGCATCAGCATCTGCTCGACCTCGAAGCCGACGATGGTGGCCGGGTCCTCGCCGCCTTTGATGCGCGGCACCTTCATCAGCAGGTCGCCGCCGTCGTCCGTGCCATCGGTGCGGCTGACGCGCCACAGATTGGCCATGCCGCCCTGGTGCAGCCTCTCTTCCAATTTGAAGCCGTCCAGCACCTGGCCGGCTTCCAGCGGGGCGGGTGGGGAGGCCTCCATCATTCGCCGAGGGTCAGGCGGCGCGCGAGGCGTTCGGCAATCAGCGGCGGCAGATCGGTCGCGCGCAGGGCCGCGCAGGCGGCATCGACGTCGTAGGCCACGCGCTGGAAGGTGATGCGGGCATCGTCCAGGTCGGACTTGCCCGGGTCCAGCAGGGCGTAGCAGGCTGCCGGGTTGCCGTCGCGCGGCTGGCCGCAGGAACCAGGGATGGCCAGCCACTGGCGATGCGCTGGCAGCGGCATGGGCACGCTGGCCACGGGCCGGAAATCGCCGGCCTTGCCCGTGCCCGAGAGGTGGAAGAGCATGGGCTCGTGCATGTGGCCGCAGACCTGGATGCGCGCCGTACTGGCGTGCAGACTCTTCACCGCCTCGGAGCGGCCCTGCACGTACTCCCAGCCATTGGGCTCGAAGGCATTGGCATGCACGAACAGGCAATGCCCGGGTTCGCCATGGGCCTGCAGCGGCAGCCGGGTCAGGAAGCGCAGCTGATCTTCATTCAGCTGTGCGCGGGTCCAGTCGATGACGGCACGCGCGTCCGGGTGCATGCCGGGCGTGCTGCCATGGGCTACGGCTTCGTCGTGGTTGCCCTGCACGGCAATGGCGCCATCGGCGGCCAGGGCCATGACCTGGTCGACCACCCAGGCCGGGTCGGCACCGTAGCCGACAAAGTCGCCCAGCAGCGCAAAGTGGGTAGCGCCTTGGGCGCTGGCGTCGGCAAGAACAGCCTCAAAGGCCTGTCGATTGGCGTGAATGTCGGTGATGAAGGCCCAGCGCATGGGGCGCAGCTTGCCACGAAGGACTGACGCCGGCCCAACACCGTTTCAGGGGGCTGCGAGATCGGGGCGGATATCGGCTAGGGATGCCAGCAGACGTTGCGCGGTGGCCGGGTCGCGCGGGGCCAGGGCTTGCGCGATGCGGCGCAGCGGTTCGGCGGCGGGCCGGAAGTCGGGGCTCTGGCGCAGAACGGCCAGCAGCGGCGGCCCCACGCGGGCCAGCATGACGGCGGGGTCGGCGCTGGGCGTCGTGCGCCGGCCCAGATCGAGATAGCCGCGGCGGGCCTGGGCGTAGGCCGTCAGGCGTGTGGCCAGCGAGAGGTCGGGCGGGGCGAGCAGAGCGGTGGCGTCGACGTCCAGCTGGCCGAGCAGCGCCAGCAGGCGGTCGCACGGCGCGGAGTCGGGCGCGTAGGTGATGCGCGGCGCGCGGTAGGCCACCCAGGGGCGGTCGTCGGTGTTCAGTGGCGCGCCGGCGGCGAAGCGTTGCAGTGAGCGCGGGTCGGCGATGAAGCTGCCGAGGACGGCGAAATCGCCGGTCAGCCCGAACTGCGCGGCCAGCTCGGGCGCCTGCCTGGGCTTGAAGCGCGTGCCACCGGCACGGGCAACGAGGCCGACGGTGGGCGTGTCCAGGCTGTTGCTGGCCAGGATGGCCGTGCCGTCGGGAAAGGCCTGCAGGAAGGCGGCCGTGATGCTGCGCAGCGTGTCCAGGTCGAGCTGGTGCAGCGGCAGCCATTGGCAGAACAGGCCGGCCGGCGCGAGGCGTTCGCCCACGGCGCGGAAGTGCTCGACCGTGTAGAGGGCGCCCGAGCCGCTGCGGGCGGGGTGGAAGTTGTCGGAGACGATGACGTCGTAGTGCTGCGCGGTGGTGCGCACGAAGCGGCGCGCATCGGCCGCATGCAGATGTGGCAACGCCCCTTCGCCGAGTGCAGGCCGGAACAGCGCCGAGGCCTCGATGACCTCCGGCAGCAGCTCGACGGCGTCCACCTGCAGGCCCGGCAGCCGCGCGGCGACACCGGCCGTGATGCCCGAGCCGACGCCGAGGAAGAGGGCGTGGCGCGGTGCTTCGTGCAGCAGCAGCGGCAGCAGGGCCTGGCGGCCGTCGACATGCAGCGTGGCGCTGCTGCCTTCCTGCTGGCGGTTGTTGATGCGCAGCCGGGCGATGCCGTCTGCGTCCTCGACGACGCTGACGGCGGCCATGGCGCCGTCGCGGTAGCTCAGTACGCGCCCCGCCTCGGGCAGGTCGATGAAGGCCAGCGGCGGCGCGAACAGCGCCAGCGCCGCCGTGCCCAGGGCGGGCAGCCACCAGGCGGGGCTGCGCCAGGCCGGCATGAGCAGCAGATAGCCGGCCGCAACGAGCAGCAGCGCGAGCTTGGGGCCGAGGGCCGGCGCCAGCGCCACGCCGAACAGCGGCGCGGCGAGCATGGCGCCGAGCGTGTTGACGCCCAGGGCACGGCTGAACGGGATGCCGGCCTCGGCCGCGTCGGCACAGAGCTGGCAGAAGAGGGCGCCCATCAGCAGCGTCGGCAGTGCGAACACGGCGACGGCGAGCAGGGCCTCGGTGGCCAGCGCCGCGGTGAACGTCTCGGGCTGCAGCCAGTCCTTGATGGCCTCTGCGCCCCACAGCGCGGCCATGCCGAGCAGGATGCTCAAGGCCAGCCCCTGCAGAAGCCGCGGTGTGCCGCGCAGCCGTGGCCAGCGCGCGAAAACCGCCGCGCCCAGCGCACTTCCGGCCAGGTAGACGGCCAGCAGCAGCGCGAAGGTGTAGACCGTGTCTTCGGCGACCTGGCTCAGCACGCGCACGGCCAGCACTTCGTAGGCGATGCCCAGCAAGCCGGTCAGCGCGAGCAGAGTGAGTGGTCGGCTCGACGTTCGCGGGCCGAGCGTGGGCGCGGGGCGAGCCTGCAGCGCAGTGCCCGCCAGCAGTGCGCAGCCGAGGTTGAGGGCAACGCACAGCCCGGCGCTGCGCGTGAGGCCCCAGTCCGGGATCAGCCAGAAGGCCGTGGCCAGCACGCCGGCGACGGCGCCCAGCGTGTTGGCGGCGTACAGCGGCGCCACGCCGGCCGTGCCGATCCGCGCCATGGCCGGCAGCGTCGCCCCCATGGCGGCGGTGGCGGGCAGCAGCAGCGCGAAGCTGGCGCCGAAGGCGACGCTCCAATGCCAGAGCGGCGACGCGTCCGGCCCGATCAACGCCAGCGCGGCGCTGCTGGCCGTGGGCATGGCGGCCATCAGCACGGCGCCCCACAGGCCGATCAGCGCTTCGCAGCCGGCGTACCAGCGCAGCGGCTGGTCGCTCGCCTCGATGCGCCGGCCCAGCAGCAGCGCACCCAGCGACAAGCCACCAAAGAAGGCCGCGACAACCGCCAGCACGGCGGCCGATTCATGGCCCAGCACGAGGCCGAACTGCTGCGTCCAGACGATCTGATAGCCCAGCCCGGCAAAGCCGGACGCGGCCATCAGCAACAGGGCGAGGGCTCTCAAGCGTTGAAGCTGAGTGTGTAGCCCCAGCTCTCCAGCCGCGTTGGAATGGCGTTGAAGGCCAGGCTGATGCGGCGCCCGCCGGCGTTCGGCGGCACGGCGTGCATCAGGTAGCTCGGGAACAGGATCAGGTCGCCCGGTGCCGGCGCGGGGCTGACCCACTTCTCGGCGTTGTAGGGGCCGGTCGTCACGCCGGCGTGGTCGTTCTTCAGGGCGAAGTCATGCCCGCCGGGCGACTTCATGAAGACGGTGCGCGCGGAGTCGTCGGTCTCGGTCAGGTAGACCACGCCGGAGGCAAAGCTGTTGGCGTGGTTGTGCATGGCTTGCCGCCCGCCGGTGTCCAGCACGTTGACCCACATCTCCTTGATGGCCCAGCCCAGGTTCTCGCCGAACAGCAGCCGGCCGAACTCGGCGATCTTGGGTGTGATGAGGGCAGCGGCCTGCACGAGCAGCAGGCTGTCGCCCGGCTGCAGCATGCGCGTGTGCGACAGCGCGTCGGAGCTGTTGTTGGCCTGCAGCGCCTGGGTGGTGAAGTGATCGACCAGCGCGTTGACAAGGGGCGCCGGCAGCACGCCCGGCGCGCGCAGCAGCGGCACGGGGAAGAGGCCGATGACTTCGTCGGTCATGCCAGGACAGCCGCCACGCGCAGCCAAGACCAATAGGCGGCGATCGCGCCAATCATGTAGAGCAAGACCGTGCGCAGCCGCTGCATTGCCGGCCAACGCGCGCTGACGCGCCACAGGCACCAGCAGACGCCCACCGTCATCAGCTGCCCCAGCTCCACGCCGACGTTGAAGGTCAGCAGCGCGACGAGCAGATGGTTCTCGGGCAGGCCGATCTCCTTGAGCGCGCCGGCAAAGCCCAGCCCGTGCACCAGGCCGAACAGGAAGGCGACGACGGCCGGCCAGCGCCTTGCGAGGGTGTCCCGCTTGTGCAGCGCTTCGCCGGCCACCAGCACGATGGACAGCGCGATGCTGGCTTCTACCGGCGCCGAGCGCAGCGTCAGCCAGCCCAGGGCGCTGCTCGCCAGCGTCAGGCTGTGCGCGGCGGTGAAGGCCGTGATCGTCCACACCAGCCGGCGGCGAAAGCCGACGAGGAAGAGCAGGCCGACGACGAAGAGCAGGTGGTCGATGCCGCCCAGGATGTGTTCGACGCCCAGCAGCGTGTAGGCGCTGGCGATCTCGCCCATGCCGCGCGGGTCGTCGGCGGCGCCGAACAGCTGCACGGTGGGCTGGCCCTTGGTCAGCGTGTAGACGCGGGTCTGGCCGTCCAGCCAGAAGACCTTGACTACAGCGGCCGAGTAGCGCTCGCCCACGCCCTTGACGGACAGCGTGCCGGCCAGGCCGCGCTCGCCGCAGCGCAGCACATTGGCGTCGAGCTGGCAGGCCTCGGGCCAGATGGGTGTCAGGTCCTGGGCGGCCGGGCGTTTCTCGGTAGCCATCCACTGCCAGATGAACTCGCCGCGCTGGGTTTCGCGCAGCTGCATCTCGGCCATGCTCATCTCGTGCGCAAACGAGGGCAGGGCGGCGCAGGCGAGCGCCAGCCACAGGAGGAAGCGCTTCATTTCGCGGGCGCCTCGATCTTGATGGTGTACTTCTTGGCCAGCGCGGCGACGGCGGCGCTGCGCTGTTCGGACAGCGTCGCGTCGGTCCAGTCCTGCAGCACAACGCCGCGCAGGACTTCGAAGTTGGCCGGCTTGGCCGGCGTGGCGGCATCCAGACGCACCGCGCGCCAGCCATCGCTTGATTCCAGCGCCAGCCACGGGCCGGGTGTGGCGGCTTCCAGCGCCTTGGCGAAGCCTTCGCCATAGCTTTGCAGCAGGTTGCCGTGCGGCCGGCCCTTGAAAACGCGCAGCCCGGCCTTGGCATCACCGGGCGTGCCGGCGTTCAGTGCTTCGACAAAGGCGCGCACGGCGGCTTCACTGGCCTCGCCGCCGAGCACGGCTTCCTGGAAGTCGAAGCGGGCGGGCTCGTCGTACTTCTCGCGGCGTTGGCCGAACCAGTCGCGCAGCAGCTTGTCGCTGACCTGGGGCAGCTTGGTGCCGCCGTCGACCACGCTGAGCGCCTTGAAGATGACGCGCTCGCGGATGGCGGTGTCGCCCTTGTCCAGCTGCAGGGCCAGGCCCTCGCGGTAGAGCACCTCGTTTTCCAGCCACACCTTGCGCAGCGCGGCCATCTCCTCGGCGTTGGGCTCCTGGCCGCGCTTGGCCTTGAAGATCTGGCGCGCTTCTTCGTCGACCTCGGCGCTGATGCGGATCTCGTTGGCCTCACCGGTGCCGCGGTTGAGGGCGTAGTCGACGCCGAAGAGCACGGCGCCCAGCAGCAGGAAGTGCAGCAGCGGTTCGCGCGTCCAGCCAGGCAGGGGCTGGCGGGGCGGGGCTTGGGTGTGCGAATTCAGGGGGAGCTGGGCAGACATGGATCTCTAAAAGGGCGCGCTACAGGCGGCGGATGCTAGCGACGCTGCAAGACAAAACGACGACAAGCGAGACCGAGCAGGCCCAGCCCCAGGCTGATGGCGGTGGCCGGCTCGGGTACGGCCGAGGTGATGACGAAGTCCAGCGCGTAGCTCGCGGGGCCACCGGTCTCCTGCACCCAGACCGAGTAGGTGCCGGCCGGGATGGGCGCCTTGGCCGGGCCGACCAGGGCGACGAGGATGTCGGTGCCGACCTGGCTGTTGTCGTAATGGCCGAAACCGTAGAAGGCGCTGATGCCGCCGCCGCTGGGCGTCACGGTCAGTTGCGGGCCGGCCTGGATGCCGAGGAAGGAAGCGCCGCCGGAGACGCTGGTAGTAGGCAGCAGCCACAGCTCGCCGAGCTCGGCGCCCTGGGGAATGGTGAAGCTGAAGTAGTCGCGGTCGATGCCGTTGCCAGCGTCGCCGGTGATGCCCAGCACGACGTTGTGGCCGAGGCCCACGGTGATGGCGGTGGGGGCCAGGCCGTCATTGGAGAAATCCACGGCGGCGTCGTCCCAGACGGTGGCGGCTTGCGCATGGGCGGCGGCAGCGAGCAGCACGGCGGTGAACCAGGTCTTCATGCGAATCTCCTTGGGAGCTGAAACGAAAAAGGGCGCCGCGTTGCCGCGACGCCCTCGTGGACGGTCGGAAGAACCTTCCGACGGTTTACTTCACGCCGGCGACGGCAACCGAGTTGGCCACTTCGACGTAGATCGGGTTGCTGTAGAACCAGAGGTCGGACCAGGCGGCCACGTCATAGGACACGTACTTCTGGCCACCGACCGTTGCGAGGTGGGCGGGGCAGCCGTTGATGGCGTCGCCCGTCAGCGTCGTGCCGACCGTGTTGCAGGGGATGCGCAGCATGGAGGTGTCGCTGGCGTTGGTGTAGATGTCGGCCAACGGGTTGCCGCTTGCATCCGTCTCGAAGGGCACGGCGGCCGGCAGGTTGCTGCCGCGCAGGCGCAGGTACTGCGAGGCTTGGACGGCCGAGATGCGGAAGCTCATCTTCAGGAAGACGGTGTTGTCCACGCCCGACTGCACCTGGGTCCACGGCGTGCCGCCGTTGCCGCTGAAGGTCTTCACGACGGAGGCCGTCGTGTTCTTCGCAGCGGCCGGCACGGAGGCCAGGCCGGTGGTCGTGCCGTCAGCCTTCAGCCAGTTGGTGTTGCGCGGCCATTCGCCCGAGTAGTCGGCAGCACCCGGCGTCTTGTAGCCCGTCACCAGGCCGCGGATCACGTCGACGTGGTCCAGCACCGGCTTGTTCAGCGGCTGCGTGATGCCGACCTGGGCCAGCGACGGGTTGGGGAAGGTGTAGGGCGAGAAGTTGGCGCCGTCCGGGTCACGCAGCACGACGGCAACGACGATCTCGGCACCCGGGCGGGCGGCGAGCTTTTCGCCCATGGTGGCGCAGCCGGCCTTGTCGATGTCGGTGCCGTTGGTGGCAGCGGCAACAGCCAGGGCCTCGACGGAGGCGTTGGTACGCGCACCGATGCCGGGGTAGGACGTGCAGGCGATGAAGGCCAGGCGGTCGATCAGCTGACCGGAGGAGGAGAAGGCGTTGCCGGTGCGCAGGCCGTCGACGATGGCTTGCGGGCGCAGCTTGTCGGCACCGTTGCGGACCATGGCGTAGGTGCGCTGGTATTCGCCGGGGTAGAAGTCTTGCGTGGAGCGGCGGTCATCCGGGCCGAACTGGCCGCGGTTGTGCCAGTCGGAGCTGGCGAAGAACCACCAGTTGCGGCCTTCGCCGAGCAGGGCGTCCCACACGCCACCCACCAGGCCGGCATAGACGCCGGTGCCGCCGTAGGTCGTGCCGCCGACGGAGTCCGTCAGCACGCCGCCGATGCTGTTGCGCTTGACCTGGTACTCACCGCGGTTGCTGGACGCGCCGTGGCCGGGCTGCGACTCGAAGCCGAAGGCGACGTTGGGCGCGGCGTTGTTGAAGTTGCGCAGGTGCTCGACGTTGAAGCCGTTGTTGCCGTCGGCGTTGAACGGGCCGGCGCGCTCCAAGTGGGCGGGCACGTAGTAGCTGCCTTGGCCGTGGAAGTTGGCCATCCACTTCAGCGATTCGACGGTCTTCAGGTGGCCCTTGTTGCCGGTGCCCGTGCCGCCGGGCTGCACGAGCTTCTTGCCGGTGGCGCTCCAGCCCAGCGTGCTGGACGTGGAGTCGGCGCTGGCGGGGTTGGTGCAGTCCCAGTTGTTGCCGACGGCCGAGCCGGTCACGTTGCCGCGGCTGGTGTCGGTGTCACCACGGTCGAAGCAGTAAGACCATTGCGACAGCGCATTGGCGTTGCCGAGTGCCGTGTAGCCAGGCGTCGTCGGCATGGTGGCGCTGTCCACCGAGGCGGGCATCTGGCCGGTGATGACGGACATGGAGCTGTGCTCGTGGCCGGCGACAACCGATTCCATGCCGATGAAGAGGGGCAGGTTCTTGGAGGCCGCGAGGTACTCGATCACCGGGTACTGGTACTCCTGGATGGACTGCCAACGCCACATGTTGCCGTTGCCGCCCACGCCGCCGCCAACGCCCTTGAGGTTGGCTGCGCCGATGCTGTTGGCCCAGGTCGTCGTCGGGCCTTGGCCAGCGACGTAGGGGTAGGCGGGCGTGGACAGCGAGGCGTCTTCGACCAGCGTGCAATTGCGGTTGCCGTTGCCGCCGTGGCCGGCCTGCACGAACCAGTCCAGGCCCCAAGGCGAGTCAGCGGTCTTGTCGGTGACCTTCTTGACCAGCTTCTGCATCGAGATCGCGCCGTCCGAGCAGGTGGTGTGGTTGTGGAAGTCACCGGCCACATATTTGCCGGCGGTCTTGCCGGCAGCGGTGGCGGCGGTCGGCGCAATGACAGCAGCGCTGCCGAGTGCCGCAAATGCGGCCAGGGCGATCTGGCTCTTGCTGAAGAAATGGGTCATGAAGCGGCTCCAGGAGGATGGGGGAGTCTGTGAACGGGGCGGATGCTAGGAAGCGGTCGTGACCTGGGCGTGACGGCTTGACGACGCTAAAAAAGTAAGTGCGTCAGCGCAGGCCGGCGTAGTCGACGTTGAGCGTCACGTTCACCGGTTCGGCAGATTCGAAAAGCAGGCGCAGCGGGTAGCTGCGGCCAATCTGCAGCGGCTGCTGCAGGTCGAGCAGCTCGATGTGCAGGCCGTCTTCGGCCAGCGTCAGCTCCTGGCCCTGGGGGATCAGCAGGGACAGGTCTTGCACGGCGGTTGGCGCGCCAGGGCCGGCCAGGCGCACCCCCCCAGCCACGGGGGTCTCGACGCCGATCAGCCGGTCGGTGCGCTGCACTTCGTCAAAGCGCATGCAGAGCTTGGCGCTGTCGGCATCGACGCGCGTCGCACGCGTCCACGGGTGCCAGATGCGCAGATGGCTGCTGAAGAACTCGCAGGCCTGCGCTGGGCGGGCGGCCAGGCCGGCGGTGCCCAGCGCAATCAGCAACTGGCGGCGAAGCAGGGAAGGGGTGGGCATGACGGGGCGGGTCGGACAGGGTGGCCGACCATCGCAGCCGCTGATGACAGCCGCGTGAACCGCGCGCCGGTCATCGCGCCTGCCTTCGTCACGTCACGAGGCTGTCGTCTTTGCCCACCAAACTCCAGCCGACTCGAAACGCCGCGGTCCCGACCGCCCCAACCCCTAGCTCTGGAGTTCCTGATGAAGCTCGCCACCCTCGCCCTGGCCCTCGGCCTGGCCTCGCCGGCCTTTGCAGCCGCCCCGCTGTCTGTCGACTTTGAAAAGATCTGGGACTACGGCCAAGCGGTCGACAACAGCTACATCGCCGATGGCGTGAGCTTCAGCAACGTGATCGCCTTCTCCAACGGCGACGGCCTGGGCAGCCTTGCCAATGGCGACTACTACGCGGGTGCACCGTCACCGCTGGGCGTGGCGATGGTTCAGCTGGATGGCGTCGTCAACACGGCTGCCTACCTGAACGTGGCCGCGGGCGTGACCGGCGGCCTGAGCTTCTTCTACTCGACGCCGAGCGATGCGCAGTTCGCGGTCAAGGCCTACTCGGGCCTGAACGGCACCGGCACGCTGCTGGGCACCATCAACCTGACCGCCAACTCGGCCGACTACACGTCTTGGAACCAGGCTGTGCTGAGCTTCGGCGGCACCGCGCTGTCCTTCGACCTGACGGGCGCCGCCAACGTTGTCGCACTGGACAACATCAGCGCCGTGCCCGAGCCGAGCAGCGTCGCGCTGCTGCTGGCCGGTGGCGCGCTGCTGCTGGCCCGCCGTCGTCGCGCCTGATCGTCGAGCGCACAAAAAAGCCGGCTGCGAGCCGGCTTTTTCTTGGGTGGGACGGATCGATCAGCCGATGCGGCCGAGCAGCAGGTACTCCATGAGTGCCTTCTGCACGTGCATGCGGTTCTCCGCTTCGTCCCAGACCACCGACTGCGGCCCGTCGATAACGTCCGCCGCCACCTCTTCGCCGCGGTGGGCTGGCAGGCAGTGCATGAACAGCGCGTCGGGTTTGGCGCGAGCCATCATCTCGGTGTCCACGCACCAGTCCGCAAACGCCGTCTTGCGGGCTTCGTTCTCGGCCTCGTAGCCCATGCTGGTCCAGACATCGGTCGTGACCAGATCGGCGCCTTCGCAGGCCTCGCGCGGGTCCTTGAAGACCTTGTAGCAACTGGCGTCCTTGATGCCCGCCACGACCGGGTCGACCTCGTAGCCGCTCGGTGTGCTGACGTGCACCGTGAAACCCAGGATCTCGGCCGCCTGCAGCCAGGTGTTGGCCATGTTGTTGCCGTCACCCACCCAGGCCACCACGCGGCCCTTCAGGCAGTCCATGTCGATGGAACCGCGTCGGTCCATGCCACGGTTCTCGATGAAGGTGAACAGATCGGCCAGGATCTGGCAGGGGTGGTATTCGTTCGTGAGGCCGTTGATGACCGGTACGCGCGAGTGCGCCGCGAACGCCTCGATCTTGCTTTGCTCGAAGGTGCGGATCATGACGATGTCGACCATGCGGCTGATGACGCGCGCCGAGTCCTCCACCGGCTCGGCACGGCCCAGCTGGCTGTCGCCGGTCGTCAGGTGCACGACCGAGCCGCCCATCTGGTACATGCCCGCCTCGAAGCTCACGCGCGTTCGCGTGCTGGCCTTCTCGAAGATCATGGCCAGCGTGCGGTCCTGCAGCGGCTGGTACTTCTCGTAGTTCTTGAAACGCCGCTTGATGATGCCGGCGCGGTCGAACAGGTGGGCGTACTCCTCGGCCCGCAGATCCTTGAACTGGAGGTAATGGCGCATCAGTGCATCCCCCGGCTTCATGGTTTGGGCTGAGCGAGGAAGGCCTTGATCAGCGGCACCAGCAGCGCCGTGATCTGGTTGGCCTCGTCATGCGTCAGGATCAGCGGCGGCAGCAGGCGCACGACACGGTCGGCCGTGATGCTGATCAGGAGGCCTGCTTCCAGGCTCTGGGTCAGCAGCACGCCGGCGGGGCGATCCAGCTCGATGCCCAGCATCAGGCCCTGGCCACGGATCTCGACGACACCGGCTACGCCAGCCAGGCCTGCGGCCAGACCATTGCGCAGCGTCGCCCCGACCGCCTCGGCGTTGGCCAGCAGGCTGTCCTCTTCCATGATCTTCAGCGTCTCGACGCCGGCGCGCATGGCCAGCGGGTTGCCGCCGAAGGTGGTGCCGTGGTTGCCAGCCTTCAGTACGCTGGCGGCGCGCGGGCCGCAGACGACGGCACCGATGGGCACGCCCGAGCCCAGGCCCTTGGCCAGCGGCATGACGTCTGGCTTGATGCCCGCCCATTGGTGGGCGAACCACTTGCCGGTGCGGCCGATGCCGCACTGCACCTCGTCCAGCATCAGCAGCAGGTCGCGCTCGTCGCAGACGCGGCGCAGCGCTTGCAGGAACTCGATGCGGGCGGGGTTGATGCCGCCTTCGCCCTGGATGGTTTCCAGGAAGATGGCCGTGATGTTGGGGTGCGCGGCGATGGCGGCCTCGACGGCGGCGACATCGTTCAGCGGGACGCGCACGAAGCCCGGCACCAGCGGCCCGAAGCCGGCTTGGATCTTCGGGTTGGCAGTGGCCGACAACGTGGCGATGGAGCGACCGTGGAAGGCGCCCTCGAAGACGAGGACTTCGGGCGAGGGGTTGCCGCGGTCGTGGCCGAACTTGCGGGCAATCTTCAGTGCCGCCTCGTTGGCCTCCAGTCCGCTATTGCAGAAGAAGACGTTGGCCAGGCCCGAAAGCTCGCAGAGCTTCTCGGCGAGCTGCTCCTGCAGCGGCACACGGTAGTAGTTGCTGGTGTGGATCAGCTTGGAGATCTGATCCTGCAGCGCCGGCACCAGGCGAGGGTGGTTGTGGCCCAGCGTGTTGACCGCGATGCCGCCCAGTCCATCCAGCAGTCGTCGGCCATCCGTGTCCCAGACCCAGCAGCCCTGGCCGTGCGAAAGCGCAACGGGCAGGCGGCCATAGGTCGGCATGACATGGGGCTCGGACGAGGGAGGGACAGCGTTCATCGGGTCTCCGGATGGCGTTGAGGAAAAGGGACTTTTGATTCTAGAGTCGATACCGTGACGAATGCTGCGCCGCAGCAGATGTGCCGGTGTCGAGGCACAATAGCGGACTTTGGCAGCGGTGCCCGCTGTACTGCGAAGTCCCCCCGTCCATGACCGTTGCCCCCCCGCCGCGCGAAGTCTTCATCCAAGGTGTCACCCTGGATGGCAAAACCTTCCGCCCGAGCGACTGGGCCGAACGGCTCGCCGGCGCGATGTCGTGCTTTCGCCCCGGTGGCGCGCGTGGCGGCATCGGCGCCTACATCGGCTACTCGCCGCTCTGCGTGCCCACCGTCATCAACGGCGTGAAGTGCGTGATCGTCAATGAGGAGCTCAAGCGCCTCGAACCGATGGCCTGGGACTTCGTCATGAATTTCGCGCGCGACAACAACCTGCAAGTCGCCGACGCCTGCCTGCTGCCAGATGGCCCGGGCGGCAAGGCTGGTACGTCGGGCGCTTGATTTCGGCTCTCCTAGCGAGAGTCCCAGGGCGCGCCTGCGCGTGTCGCCGTTATCCTCACCCGTAATGTTTGGAAACGAGCCGATAAACCCCAGCACCGCCACCGTGGCGGTCGATCCGCGAGCCACCGCACCGGTCGTACCGCCCGCGGAGCGCACGCCGACGCCGATCTGGGTGTTGCTGCGCGGCTTGTCGCGCGCGAGCGGGCATTGGGGCGTCTTTCCCGAGCACCTGCTGCGCGAATTGCGCGCGCTGCAACCGGCGTCGAGGCTTCTGATGCTGGACTTGCCCGGCACGGGCGCACTGCGCCGTCAGGTCAGCCCCACGCAGGTGTCGGCCATCGTCGATGCCTGTCGCGTTGAATTGGAGCGCCAGGGCGTCAGCGGGCCGATCTCGCTGGTCGGCATGTCGCTGGGTGGGGCGGTGCTGAGCGATTGGGCGAACCGTTATCCCACCGAGGTCGAGGCCGGTGTGTTGATCAACCCCAGCCTGAGACCCTTCAGCGAACTCTTTCGCAAGCCCAGGCCGTTGAACTATCTGGGCTTGCTGCTGCTGTCGCTGAGCCGTTTCAGCGCTCGCATGCGCGAGGAGCGCGTGCTCAGCCTGACGACACGGCTGACGCCCACGCAGACCATCATCGACCGCTGGGTGGAGCTGCAACGCCAATACCCGCTCGGGGTGCGCAACACGGCGCGCCAGTTGCTGGCCAGCGTGCGCTACCGCGCAAGCCGCACACGGCCGGCCGCGCCGATGCTGCTGTTGTGCAGCAAGGCCGACGGTCTGGTCGACTGGCGCTGCTCGCAGGCCATCAGTCGCGCCTGGGGGGCGCCGCTGCGCCTGCATACCAAGGCCGGACACGATCTGCCGCTGGACGACCCGCAATGGGTGGCGCGCGCCGTTGCCGAGTGGCTGCGCGACCGCAGCATCCAGGGCGTGGTGCCGGGCGAGTGGCACTAGAACAAGCGCCCCTCGCCCAGTTTCGCCTCGCTGGACGCGGGCAACCCTAGTCGGTCCCCCGAGGGGACGGCGATGCTTGCGGCGTTGAGCCGCAAGCACATCGCCTGCGGGCCGGCTTGGGGGCGGCCCGGCGCTCGGCCCGCAATAAAAGGCAATTCAAATGCAAGAAGGCCCGCTTTCGCGGGCCTTCTGCTTGCACCAGAGCTGGATTTGTAATCAGGCGGCGAGCGCCTTGATCTTGGCGGACAGGCGGCTCTTGTGGCGAGCAGCCTTGTTCTTGTGGAAGATGCCCTTGTCGGCGACCGAATCGATCACGGCTTGGGCATTCTTGAAGAGGTCAGCGGCCTTGGACTTGTCGCCCGCGGTCACTGCCTTTTGCACGTTCTTGACGACCGTGCGGAATTGGGAGCGAAGAGCCGTGTTGGCGGCGTTGAGCTTGGCGTCCTGGCGGACGCGCTTGAGGCCCGACGCCAGGCGGACAGTCTTCTTCTTGGCTTTGGAGCTGGTTGCCATGCTGTGTCTATACCCAGTTGGTGCAAAAACCGAGAGTATAGCCTGGAATCAGGGTTAAAGCCAAGTATCCGGGCGGAGTTTCAAAAGAGGGGCCATCTGCGACACAGATAATCCGCCGCCATGAATCTGCTGCGTGCTGCGTCGACCATTTCCCTGCTGACCCTGACCTCGCGCATCACAGGCCTTGTTCGAGAAACCATGGTGGCCGGCTTGTTCGGCGCCACCGCGATGACGGACGCGTATCTCGTCGCGTTCCGGATTCCCAATCTGCTGCGCCGGCTGTTCGCCGAGGGCGCCTTCTCCCAGGCCTTCGTGCCGCTGCTGGCCGCCACGCGGGCCACCGAGGGCGACGCAGCGACGCAGCGCCTCATCGACGCCGTCGCGACCGTGCTGCTGTGGGCGCTGGTGGCGACATCGGTGGTCGGTGTCGTCGGGGCGCCGATCCTGGTCTGGCTGCTCGGCTCGGGCTTGCCGACCGAGGCGTTTGATGCGTCCGTCGTCATGACGCGAGTCATGTTTCCCTACATCGGCTGCATGTCGATGGTCGCGTTGTCGGCCGGCATCCTGAACACCTGGCGGCGCTTCGTCGTGCCGGCGGTCACGCCCGTGCTGCTCAATTTGAGCGTTATCGCCGTTGGCTGGGCGCTTGCCGGGCCGCTGGAGCGGGCCGGTTATCCAGGCATCTACGCCATGGCCATCGGCGTCATGCTCGGCGGCGTGCTGCAACTGCTGGCGCAATGGCCGGCGCTGCGGGCCGTCGGCGCGATGCCGCACATGCGCCTGAGCAGGCGCGGGTTTCAGGAGGCGCGCGCCAATCCGGGTGTCGGCCGCGTCATCCTGGGCATGGGGCCGGCGCTGCTGGGCGTCGGTGTGTCCCAGCTGTCGTTGATGATCAACACGCAGATCTCCAGCCATCTGGCCGAGGGCGCTACGTCCTGGCTGAACTACGCCGATCGACTGATGGAGTTCCCCATCGGCCTGCTGGGCGTGGCGCTGAGTGCGGTGCTGACGCCTCAACTGTCTGCCGCCCAGGCCTCGGGGCAAAGCGAGCGTTACAGCCGCCTGCTCGACTGGGGCCTGCGCATGGTCATGCTGCTGGCCTTGCCCTGCGCCGTGGCGCTGCTGGTCTTTGCCGAGCCGCTGACGGCCGTGCTCTACCACCGCGGCGCCTTCAGCGCGGCCGACGTGACCCACACAGCGCAGTCGGTGATGGGTTGGGGCGTGGGCCTGCTGGGCCTGGTGGCCATCAAGGTGCTGGCGCCGGGCTTCTATGCCCGCCAGGACACCGGCACGCCAGCCAAGATCGCCGTCGCTGTGCTGGTGCTGACGCAGTGCTTCAACCTCGTCTTCGTGCCCTGGATCGGCGTCGCCGGCCTGGCGCTTTCCATCGGCATGGGCGCCCTGGTCAACGCGACCTGGTTGTTCTGGGGGCTGAAGAAGCTGGGCAGCTATCGCCCGGAGCCCGGCTGGCTGTCTTTTGGCCTGCGCGTGGTGCTGGGCTGCACGGCCATGGGCCTGCTGCAGTGGCAACTGGCCACACGGCTCGACTGGATCGCCCTTGGCGCCCATGAGGTCCAGCGCGCGCTCGTCATGGCGGCCAGCCTGGGCGGCAGCGCCATCATCTATTTCGCGGTGCTTCTCCTGGCTGGCATGCGGCCCAAGGCGCTGGGGCGTCCGAGCTGATGAATTACACCGCGCCGACCCCGCTGGACTACTTCGCCACGCTGGTGGCGGAGGACGAGAGCCTCAACCTGCTCGAAGCCGCCATCAGCCTGGCCCAGGACGAACACCCCCGGCTCGACGTGCAGGCAGTGCTGGCCCAGGTGGATGGCCTCGCACGCCGCCTGCGCGAGCGCATCACACCTGAGACTGTGCCCGCCGAGCGGCTGCGCCAGCTGACGCGCTTCTTCCACGGCGAGCTTGGGTTTGCCGGCAATCTGAACAACTACTACGCGGCCGAGAACAGCTTCGTCCACCGCGTGCTCGAGACGCGGCGCGGCATTCCGATCACGCTGGCCGTGCTGCTGCTGGAGCTGGCCGAGCAGGCGGGCTTGCGGGCTGCCGGCGTGGCATTCCCGGGCCATTTCCTCGTCAAGTGCCGCATCGGCCTGGGCGAGGTCGTCATCGATCCTTTCACGGGCGAGTCGTTGTCGGCTGGCCGGCTGGACGAGCGGCTGGCCGTCTATCGCCATGGCAGCGAGCTGCCGGCCGACCTGGAGTTGCCGCTGGAGTTCTTCCTGCGCGGCGCGACCAAGCGGCAGATCCTCGCCCGCATGCTGCGCAACCTGAAGGAAGTGCACCGCGCCGCGCGCGACTGGCCACGCCTGCTGGCCGTGCAGCAGCGCCTCGTCGTGCTGCTGCCGAACGACGCAGCCGAGCGCCGCGACCGCGGCCTGGTGCTCGATGCGCTCGGTGCCGCAGCTGCAGCGGCGGACGACCTGGCTTTCTATCTCGCCGAGCGAGGCGATGCGCCCGATGCCGCGGAATTGCGCGCCCGGCTGGCCGTGCTGCTCGAGCAGCGGTCCCCGCCGCTTCAGTGACAATCCGCGCCCTCGCGCCCCGCCACCCATGATGAAGCTCAGCAAGCACCAACGCACCGCCCTCGTCTGGGGTGGCGTCGCTTTCGCCCTCATCCTGCTGCTGTGGCTGCTGTCGCCGGTGCTGGCGCCCTTCATCGCGGCCCTGGTGCTGGCCTATGCGCTGGCGCCAGCGGTGCAGGCCCTCGTCAACCGGCGTGTGCCACGGTCGCTGGCGGTGCTGGTGGTGGAACTGCTCTTCGCGCTGGCCCTGCTGGCGTTGATGCTGCTTGTGCTGCCCATCCTCAGCAAGGAGCTGCCGGCGCTGCGCGAGCAGATCCCGGCTCTGGCCAAGCTGGCCAACGACAAGCTCTCGCCCTGGTTGGCCCAGTACGGCATCAACATGCAGCTCGACCCGGCCAGCATCAAGGCCTTCGTGCTGAAGTATCTGGACGCCAATTTCGAGGAATGGCTTGCGACGGCGCTGAGCTCGGCCCGCATCGGTGGCAGCTTCCTGCTCGCCGTCGTCGGCAATGCGGTGCTGCTGCCCGTCGTGCTCTTCTATCTGCTGAACGACTGGCCCAGCCTTGTCGGGCGCGTGCATGCGCTGGTGCCGCCGGCGGCGCGCGATTCGGTCGGCAGCTTCCTGGAGGAATGCGACGCGACGCTGGGCCAGTATCTGCGCGGCCAGTTGCTCGTCATGGGCTTCCTCGCCGTCTTCTACAGCGTCGGCCTTGCGCTTGCGCGCTTCGACCTGGCGCTGCCCATCGGCGTCTTCACCGGGTTGGCCGTGTTCATCCCCTATCTGGGCTTCGGCGTGGGCTTGCTGCTGGCGTTGCTGGCCGGCCTGCTGCAGTTCGGCAGTCTTTACGGCTTTGTGGCCGTCGCCATCGTCTTCGGCATCGGCCAGTTGCTGGAGGGCTTTGTGCTGACGCCGCGTTTCGTCGGCGAGCGCATCGGCATGAGCCCGCTGATGGTCATCTTTGCGCTGCTGGCGTTTGGCCACCTGTTGGGCTTTGTCGGCGTGCTGATCGCGCTGCCGTTGTCGGCCGTCGCAGCCGTTGCGGCGCGCCGCCTGCATCGTGCGTATCTTGAGAGTTCCTTGTTCCGCTGAAAACCGAATGAGGCAGATTCCCCTCGCGTTGCTGGCGCCGCCTGCGCACAGCTTTGACAACTTCCTGCCCGGTGCGAATGCCGAAGCGCTGGCCTATCTGACGGCCCTGATGCCCGGCGACCCGCCCACGCTGCTGTGGGGGTCAACTGGCTCCGGCAAGACCCATCTGCTGCAGGGCCTGGCCGAGCGTTGGCAGGCTGCCGGCCAGCGCGTGGCCTGGTACGACGCCGACACCGCCTTGCCCTGGGAGTTGCCCGCCCACGAGAGCCTGCTGCTGCTGGACGACTGCCAGCGCTTCGATGCCGGGCAGCAGCACGCGGCCTTCGCGCTTTTCGTCGCGTCGGCAGGGCAGGGCTACACGGTGGTCGCATCGGCAGATGCGCCTGCCGTGGATCTGCTTGTGCGCGAGGATCTGCGCACCCGGCTCGGCTGGGGCCCCAGCTTTGCGCTGGAGCCGCTGCGTGATGCCGAGGTGCGCGCCGTGCTGCGTCGCGAGGCCGACCGCCGCGGCCTGCTGCTCGGCGACGAGGTGCTGTCCTATCTGCTGACACGCTTCGAGCGCAACCTCAAGGGCCTGATGGCTCTGCTCGAGCGCCTGGACGAATTCGCGCTGGCCAGCAAACGAGCGCTGACGCTGCCTCTGCTGAAGGCCATGCTGGCTGACGAGAAAATAGACTCTGACCCCATTTTATGAATCTGACGCTGTTTGACCTGGATGGGACGCTGATCCCGATGGATTCCGACCACGCCTTTGGAGGCTTCATGGTCGACGTGGGCTGGGTGGACGGCGCGGTCTGGGGTGCGAAGAACGATGAGTTCTTTGCCCAGTACAACGCCGGCACGCTGGACCTACCGGCCTACATCGATTTCGCGACCTCGGCGTGGCGCAGCCGCCCGCTGGCCGAGGCGCTGGCGATGCGCGAGCGCTTCATGGCCGAAGTCATGCGCCCGGCGCTGCGGCCCGAGGCCATTGCGCTCGTCGAGCAGCACCGTGCGGCCGGCGACCTGATGGCCATCGTCACCGCCACCAATGTCTTCGTCACCGAGCCCATCGCCCAGGCCTTTGGTGTCGAGCACCTGATCGCCGTTGACCTGAAGCGCGATGCCGAGCAACGCTACAGCGGCGAGATCGACGGCATTCCGAGCTTCCGCGAGGGCAAGATAGCGCGCGTTGAAGACTGGTTGCGAGGCCTGGGGGCACAATGGCCCGATTTTGAGCGCGTAACCTTCTACAGCGACTCGACCAACGACTTGCCCCTGCTTGAACGGGTCAGCCACCCTGTGGCGACCAATCCCAGCCCGTCGCTCGCCAGCATCGCCAGTGCGCGCGGCTGGCCCCAGTTGCACCTCTTCGCATGATCAAGAAGTTCATCGACAAATTGTTCGGCAACGCCCCCGCGGCACCCAAGAAGACCAGCCCGCTCGGCAAGCGCGTCGAGATCACCGCTGACGTCCACGGCATCAACCCCGATCTCCTCGACGAGCGTGCCGTCAAGGTCGTCAAGACGCTGACCGATGCCGGCTTCGAGGCCTACATCGTCGGCGGCGCCGTGCGCGACCTGCTGCTGGGTGTGCGCCCCAAGGACTTCGACGTCGCCACCAACGCGACGCCCGAGCAGGTCAAGGGGCTGTTCCGCCGCGCCTTCATCATCGGCCGGCGCTTTCGCATCGTGCATGTCGTCTACGGCCGTGGCCGCGAGCACGAGGTGATCGAGGTCTCGACCTTCCGTGCGCTGCCGACCGAATCCGATGCCGCCGAAGCCGTCGCAGGCAACGAGAAGACGTCCAAGAGCGAGCTCGAAGGCAAGTCCCACGCCGTGGACGCCAGCGGCCGTGTGCTGCGCGACAACGTCTGGGGCCCGCAGATCGAGGATGCCGCCCGCCGCGACTACACGGTCAACGCGATGTACTACGACCCGCAGCGCCAACTGGTGGTGGACTATCACAACGGCCTGGCCGATGCGCGCGCCAAGCTGCTGCGCATGATCGGCGACCCCGAGACCCGCTACCGCGAAGACCCGGTCCGCATCATTCGCGCTGTGCGCTTCGCCGCCAAGCTGGGCTTCACGCTGGAGCCCAAGACCCTGGCGCCGGTGAAGGCTTCGTCCGCGCTGCTGGCCAACGTGCCGGCCTCGCGCCTGTTCGACGAAATGATCAAGCTGCTGCAGACCGGCCATTCGCTGGCCAGCATCGCGCAGCTGAAGAAGCTCGGCCTTTCGCGCGGCGTGTTCGCCGTGCTGGACGCGATGCTGACCCAGACCGGTGACCTGCACGAAGGCATCCGCGGCAACTTCGTGCGCCTGGCCTTCGAGGACACCGACCGCCGCGTGCAGGAAGGCCGCGGCGTCAGCCCCAGCTTCATGCTGGCCTGCATGCTCTGGCATGAAGTGCTGGACCGCTGGACCAAGATCCGCGATGGCGGTGAGCCGGCCGTGCCCGCGCTGGCCCAGGCCATCGACGCTGTCTTCGACGCCCGCATCGGCGACATCTCCGGCCGCGGCAAGCTGGCCGGGGACATGCGCGAGATCTGGATGATGCAGACCCGTTTCGAGCGCCGCAGCGGCTCGGGCGTGTTCAGCCTCATCGAGCAGCCGCGCTACCGCGCCGGTTTCGACTTCCTGCGCCTGCGCGCCGACGTCGGCGAGATCGATCCAGCCCTGGCCGACTGGTGGGAAGACTTTGCTCTGGGCAGCGACGACGACCGCCAGGCCCTGTTGGCCGACGCTCGCACCACCCAGCAAAAGCAGCCGCGCGTCGTGCGTGCGCCGCGCCCTGAGGCGCCTGCCGGCGAGGACGCCGAGCCCGTCGCGGCCGATGCACCTGCCAAGAAGCGCCGCCGTCGCCGCCGCAAGCCCGGCGGCGGGGAGGGCACCGCGGCGCCCGCACCTGCAGCCGAGTGAACGCACGCGCCTACGTCGGACTGGGCGCCAACCTCGGCGCCAATCTCTCTGCCACGTTGACGCAGGCAGCGCTGCGGCTTGCGGTGCTGCCCGGCACCCAGGTCACCGCACTGTCCAGCGTCTGGCGCAGCGCACCGGTGGATGCCGGCGGCCCGGACTTTCTGAACGCCGTCGTGGCGCTGGACACGGCGCTTGCCCCCATTGAACTGCTGGACGCGCTGCAGGTGATCGAACTGGCCCATGGCCGGGAGCGCCCCTACCGCAATGCGCCGCGCACGCTGGACCTTGACCTGCTGCTCTATGACGAGCTGGTACTCGACACCCCGCGGCTGACACTGCCCCATCCCCGCCTGGGCGAACGTGCCTTCGTGCTGCGCCCGCTGCTGGAGATCGCACCGCAGCTGGCCCATCTCGCGGCAGGCGAGGGCTGGCAGGCCCAGCGCATCGAGCGGCTCGGCCCGCTGTCCCTCTGACCCGGAGATAAAACGATGTTCTCGACCCTCGCCGGCTGGCAGACCGTGGGGCTGCTGCTGCTGTCCAACGTCTTCATGACCTTCGCCTGGTACGGCCACCTCAACGGCCTGGCGACCAAGCCCTGGTGGATCGCCGCCCTCATCAGCTGGGGCATCGCGCTGTTCGAGTACCTGCTGCAGGTGCCGGCCAACCGCATCGGCCACGGCGCCGGCTTCAGCCTGGCGCAGCTCAAGATCACGCAGGAGGTCATCACGCTGGCCGTCTTCGTGCCCTTCAGTGTGTACTACATGGGCGAGCCGATGAAGCTGGATTTCCTCTGGGCAGGCCTGTGCCTGATGGGTGCCGTCTACTTCATCTTCCGGTCTGCTTGATGACGGTTCCGTGACGGCGCCCGCTAAACTGCGCGCCTTCAAGAATCCAAGGATGGCCATGCTATTTGGCAAGCTGCTGCCCCGTGAGGGCAATTTTTTTGAGCTTTTCAATGAGCACGGTGGTTTCATCGCAGAGGGTGCGCGCGCCTTCCTGAAGATGATCGAGAACTATGCCGACCCGACCTTGCGTCAGCAGTACGCGGACGAGGTCGACAAGGCCGAACATGCCGCCGACCGCGTCACGGCCGAAGTCAACCGGCTGCTGCATCGCACCTTCATTACCCCCATCGACCGTGAGCAGATCCACGGCCTGATCAACGCGATGGACGACATCCTCGATCTGTTGCAGGACTCGTCCGAGACGCTGTCGCTGTACGACGTGCGAGCCGTGCCTGAACAAGTGCTGCAACTGGCCACACTCAGCGTGCGCTGCTGCGAACGTGTGCAGCATGCCGTGACTCTGCTGCCCCACCTGAGCAAGCCCGCCACGACCGAGGCGGCACTGAAGACCTGCGAGGAGATCGACCGCCTGGAGTCCGACGCCGATCGCGTCATGCGCTCGGCGATGTCGCGCCTGTTCCGCGAGCAGGAGGACGTGCGCGAACTCATCAAGCTCAAGGCGATCTACGAACAGCTCGAATCCATCTCCGACCGCTGCGAAGACGTGGCCAACCTGATCGAGGGCATCGTCCTCGAGAACTCCTGATCAGGCATGGCATCCGCTGAGATCGCCTTCTGGGTGGTGGCCCTGCTCGTCGTGCTGGCGCTGCTGTTCGACTTCATGAACGGTTTCCACGACGCGGCCAACTCCATCGCCACCGTCGTTTCTACCGGCGTGCTCAAACCCCAGCAGGCCGTGCTGTTCGCCGCCTTCTTCAACGTCGTCGCCATTGCCATCTTCCAGCTCAATGTGGCGGCCACCATCGGCAAGGGCATCGTCGAGCCGGGCATCGTCGATCACCACGTCATCTTCGGCGCGCTGATCGGTGCCATCGCCTGGAACTTCATCACCTGGTGGTGGGGCATCCCGTCGAGCTCGTCGCATGCGCTGATTGGCGGCATCGTTGGTGCCGTCGTCGCCAAGGCCGGTCCGCAGGCGCTGGTGGGCGCGGGCATCTGGAAGACCGTGGCCTTCATCATCGTGTCGCCGCTGCTGGGCTATCTGCTCGGCTCGCTGATGATGGTGCTCGTTGCCTGGATCTGCCGTCACAAGTCGCCGATACGCATCGACCGCTGGTTCCGCCGGCTACAGCTCGTGTCCGCCGGCCTCTACAGCCTGGGCCACGGCGGCAACGACGCGCAGAAGACCATCGGCCTGATCTGGATGCTGCTGATCGCGGCCGGCATGGTCAACGTGGGCGACAAGGCGCCGCCGAGCTGGGTCATCGTCGCCTGTTACATCGCGATCGGCCTGGGCACGATGTTCGGTGGTTGGCGCATCGTGCAGACCATGGGTCAGCGCATCACCAAGCTCAAGCCTGTGGGCGGGTTCTGTGCCGAGACGGGCGGGGCGATCACGCTGTTCGTCGCCACGTCCTTGGGCATCCCGGTGTCGACGACGCACACCATCACCGGCGCTATTGTTGGCGTGGGCTCGGTGCAGCGCGCCTCGGCCGTGCGCTGGGGTGTGGCCGGCAGCATCGTCTGGGCATGGATCTTCACGATCCCGGCTGCGGCGCTGATGGCCGGCGTCTGCTACTGGATCAGTTTCGCGATCTACTGACCGGTCTGCGATTCGAAATAGCGCTGGGCGCTGAAGGCAATGGTTGCCATCAGCGCCGTGCCGCCGATGAACAGGCACAGCACGACGCCGATGATGGCTGCCCAGCCGCCCGTCGAGGCCGGCTGCCCGGCGTTGAAGCGTGCATTCCAGCGCTCATCCGGCATCAGGCCGTAGACGATGCCGCCCAGCAGGGCGGCGACGACGCTGAGGCCCAGCAGCGGCAGCAGCAGCCAGGCCAGGCGGTCGTCCTGGCCGAGTGTGTCCATGCGCTGCAAACCCATCAGCCCGAGCAGGGTTGGCAGTGGGAAGGTCCAGGCCCAGCGATCCTTGAGCCCGTGCAGGTAGAAGCGGTGCAGGCCGAAGACGCCGACGAGGAGCGCCAGCCAGGTCGCGACGGCTTTGTGCTTGACGGCTCCGCTCATTCGGCGGCCGCAGCGCTGTCGCCCAGGCCCAATGTGCGTTGCATCAGCACGACGTCCAGCCAGCGATCGAACTTCCAGCCGGCACTCTTCAACACGCCGGTGTGCTCGAAGCCCAGCGCCGTGTGCACGCCAACGGAGCCGGCATTGGCCGCGTCTCCGATGACAGCCAGCATCTGGCGCGCGCCAGCGGCCTCGCAGCGGGCCATCAGTTCGGCCAGCAGCAAGCGGCCCACGCCCTGGCCCTGGGCAGCGGGCGAGAGGTAGATGGAGTCTTCGACGCAGAAGCGGTAGGCGAGGCGAGGGCGGAAGTAGTTGGCGTAGGCATAGCCCAGCACCTGGCCGTCACGCTCCGCCACCAGCCAGGGCAGGTCGCGACCCAGCACCTCTTGGCGGCGGCGGCCCATCTCGTCGACGCCGGGCACCTCGGTCTCGAAGGTGCCGGTGCCGTGCAGCACGGCCTGGGCATAGATGGCCTGGATGGCTGGCAGGTCGGCGTCGGTGCTGGGGCGGATGCGCAAAGGGGCGGCGTGAGAAGTCTGAGACATATCTTGTCTGAAATTGATTGCGATCGAGTTTATAATGCTGAGTTCTGGTGCCGGCAGTGGGGAGCCGCAGCGTATCTACGGCGCCAGTGACGGTGGCAACACCGGCGGAAACTCACCGCGAACGATCTGCTCGCCCTGAGTGTCTCCTGGTGCGGTGATCGCCAAATTCATCATCACGTCATCAGTTTAGGAAACATCATGGTTGTCATTCGTCTTGCCCGCGGCGGTTCCAAGAAGCGTCCCTTCTACAACATCGTCGTCGCCAACAGCCGCCAGCGCCGTGACGGTCGCTTCATCGAGCGCGTCGGCTTCTACAACCCCGTCGCCTCCGGCGCCGCTGAAAAGCTGCGCGTCGAGCAGGACCGCGTGAGCTACTGGCTCGGCGTCGGCGCCCAGCTGTCGCCCACGGTTGCCCGCCTGGTGGGTGACGCGAAGACGGCTGCGGTTGCCGCCTGACTTTCGTGGTTGGCAACAAGCCTCAAAAAGACGGCGCTTCGGCGCCGTCTTTTGCTTCCTGGCCTGAGGATCTGCAGCCGGTCGGCCGCATCCTGGACGCCTGGGGCATCAAGGGTGGCCTGAAGGTGCAGGCTTATTCGGTCGACGCGGGCGCGCTGTTCAGCGCCAAGACCTGGTACCTGAAGTCGACGGGCCCCAAGCCATCGCAACTGGTGCTGGCCGTGCGCTCGGTGCGCGAGCAGGGCGAGGGCATCGTCGCCACGGCCGAGGGCGTGGATGACCGCAACGCCGCCGAAGCCTTGCGCGGCCACGAGATCTTTGTGCCCCGCAGCGACTTCCCCCGCACCTCGGACGGTGAGTACTACTGGGTCGACCTGATCGGCCTGGAAGTCATCAACCGCGAGTCGCAGGCGCTGGGCCGTGTCATCGGGCTCATCGACACCGGCCCGCACGCGGTGTTGCGCATCCTGCCGCCCGGCGTGGAAGAGCCCGCCAAGCCGGACCAGGAGCGCTTGATCCCCTTCGTCGAGGCTTTCATCGTTGACGTGAGCCTGGAAGCCAAGCAGATCCGTGTCGACTGGGGCGTGGACTACTGACGTGCGCTTCGACGTCCTGACGATCTTCCCGGAGCTGTTCGCGCCGCACCTGACGCACGGCGTCACGCGGCGCGCCTTCGAGAGCCGACAGGTCGACGTGCGCCTCTGGCCGCTGCGGGACTTTGCCGAGGGCAACTACCGGCGCGTCGACGACCGCACCTTCGGTGGCGGCCCCGGCATGGTCATGCTGGCCGAGCCGCTGGAAAAGGCACTCGCGGCCGTCAAGGCGGACCGCGACGAGGCGGAGCCCGCCGTCATCCATTTCACGCCGACCGGCGCCCGCATCGATCAGCCCCGCGTGCAGGCGTTGGCCACCGGCCCCGGTGCCATCCTGCTGTGCGGCCGCTACGAAGGCATCGACCAGCGCGTGCTGGACCGCCATGTCACGCTGGAGCTCAGCCTGGGCGACTTCGTGCTGTCGGGCGGCGAGCTGCCCGCGCTGACCCTGCTTGATGCCGTCGCGCGCCTGCAGGACGGCGTGCTGGGCGACGCCCAGTCCCATCAGCAGGACAGCTTTTCGGACGGCCTGCTGGACTGCCCGCACTACAGCCGCCCCGAAGTGCTGGCCGATGGCCGCGAGGTGCCTGCCGTGCTGCTGTCCGGCCACCATGCCGACATCCGGCGCTGGCGTCGCGAGCAGGCGTTGGCGCTCACGGCGGCGCGGCGGCCCGAGTTGATCGAGGCGGCCCGCGCGGCCGGCCGACTCAGCAAGGCCGACGAGGCCTTCCTGGCCAAGCTCTAGGCAAAACCCGCGACTCACGCTAAACTAGAGGGCTGTCCGATCCTCTGGCGGGTCGAGTGGACTGGAATCCTTCAAAAGGAATCCAGCTGCAAACATCCTGATAAATAGCGCCCCGCCAAGATCCGTAGGAGTACAGATGGACCTGATCCAAACCCTTGAGCAAGAAGAAATTGCTCGCCTGAACAAGACGATCCCCACGTTCGCCCCTGGCGACACCGTGATCGTCAGCGTCAACGTCGTTGAAGGCACCCGCAAGCGCGTGCAGGCTTATGAAGGCGTCGTGATTGCCAAGCGCAACCGCGGCCTGAACAGCAGCTTCATCGTCCGCAAGATCTCCAGCGGCGAAGGCGTCGAGCGTACTTTCCAGCTCTACAGCCCGCTGATCGCGACCATTGAAGTCAAGCGTCGTGGCGATGTCCGCCGCGCCAAGCTGTACTACCTGCGTCAGCGTTCGGGCAAGTCGGCGCGTATCAAGGAAAAGCTGGCCTAATCAGCCGGTTCCCACCGCCAAAGCCGCCAGGGCGTACGCTCTTGGCGGCTTTTGTTTTTTCTGCCGCATGACTCGACCCGCCATCACCCAGCCCCAACTCGTGCCGGTCACGAGCGTCGATGACCATCTGCCTGCCGTTCCTGCCGCCGCGCTGACCGCCGAGGCGATTCGCAGCCGGCTGGAATCGCTCTCGGCCTGGACGCCCGAGTTCGCTGGCGACGGTGGGCTGTTCGCCGGCCGTGAGCCCTCGGGCGCGGCCGTCTTGATCCCGCTCGTGCAGCACGAGTCAGGGCTGAACCTGCTGCTGACCCGCCGCACCGACCACCTGCGTGACCACGCCGGCCAGATCAGCTTCCCCGGCGGCCGCGTCGAGCCCGAGGACGACGGCCCCATCGCGACGGCGCTGCGCGAAACGGAAGAAGAGATCGGCCTGTCGCGCCGCCACATCGAGGTCATCGGCCAGTTGCCGATCTATTCGACGGTGACGGCCTTCCAGGTCACGCCGGTTGTCGCCCTCGTCGAGCCCGGCTTCACGCTCACACTCGATGACTTCGAAGTCGCCGAGGCCTTCGAGGTGCCGCTGGCTTTCCTGATGAATCCGGCCCATCACCGCCACCACCGTTTCGAGTTCGCAGGTGCCGAGCGGCGCTTCCTGTCCATGCCTTGGCAGGGGCCTGAACGCGAGTACTTCATCTGGGGCGCAACGGCAGCGATGTTGCGGAACCTCTACCGTCTGCTTGCCAACGCCTGAGCGCACGCACAGCGCCACTATCATCCCGGCCCATGAATTTCTTCGCGGTGCTGCTGGCCCTGTTGTGTGAGCAACTCAAGCCCCTGAGACATGGCAATCGGGTGCACCAGTCCGTCATCGCCTGGGTGCGCTGGACGGGCCGCAACTTCGACGCGGGCGACGAGCACCATGCTGTCGTCGTCTGGGCCATCACGGTTCTGGTACCAGGCCTGGCTGTTGCGCTGATCTATCTGGCCCTGCGCCATTTCAGCCTGCTGCTGGCGCTGGGGCTGGACGTGCTCGTGCTCTACCTGACGCTGGGCTTCCGCCAGTTCAGCCACTACTTCACCGACATCCGCGATGCGCTGGAGCGTGGCGACGACGCGACCGCGCGCCAGTTGCTGGCCGAATGGCGGCACCTCGATGCAAGCGAGCTGCCGCGCACGGAGCTGATCCGCCACGTCATCGAGCATTCGCTGCTTGCTGCCCACCGTCATGTCTTCGGTGTGTTCTTCTGGTTCATCGTGTGCTCGACCATCGGCCTGGGGCCGGCCGGTGCGGTGGTCTACCGCATGGCCGAGTTCGCCGGCCGCTACTGGGCCTTTAAGAGCCGCACGCTGGACGCGCCCACCAACACCCGGCTGCTGGCCCTGTCGCGCCAGGCCTTCACGTGGATCGACCATCTGCCCGCACGGCTGACGGCGACGGGCTTCGCCATCGTCGGCAACTTCGAGGAAGCCGTGAACGGCTGGCGCCGCGACGCCAGCCTGTGGCTGCATTCGAACGAGGGCATCATCCTGGCGTCCGCCGCCGGCGCCGTTGGCCTGCAGCTCGGTGGCGCGGCCGCGCCTGGCATCACGCCGGACCGCAGCAAGACCTTCGACGCGGGCTCCGAGCCCGATGCCACCGGCGCTGCCGGCTCAACGGCCGGTGCACCGCCTCAACTCGGCCATCTGCAGAGCGTCGTCGGCCTGGTGTGGCGCTCCGTCGTGCTGTGGATGCTGCTGCTGGCGCTGCTGACCCTGGCCAATCTCGTCGGCTGACCGCCGACCCCACTCCGATGAACTTTCCCGAACTGCCGGCCCTGGCCGAGCCCAGCCTGAGCGCGCGCGTGCAACACGCGCTCGACCACAAGACCAAGCCCCTGGGCGCACTGGGCCGCATCGAAGCGCTGGCCTTGCAGCTTGCCTTGATCCAGGGTGTCGAGAAGCCGGCCCTCTCTCAGCCCCAACTCGTCGTCTACGCGGCCGACCATGGCCTGTCGCGGCGCGGCGTCTCGGCCTATCCGCGCGAGGTCACGCCGCAGATGGTCGCCAACATGCTGGCGGGCGGCGCCGCCGTGTCCGTGCTGGCGCGCCAGCAAGGCCTCTCGCTGAGCGTTGCCGACTGCGGCGTCGATGCGCCGTTGGCACAAGGCGCCATCGACCTGCGCATCGCACCCGGCACCGCCGATGCGAGTGCCGGGCCAGCCATGTCGGCCGAGCAGGCCGAGCGCGCGCTGGGCAACGGCATGGCCTTGGTGGAGCGCCTGCCTGGCAACGCGTTGCTGCTGGGCGAGATGGGCATCGGCAACACCTCGTCGGCCAGCCTGCTGATGCAGCGCCTGACCGGCCTGCCGCTGGCTGACTGCGTCGGCCGCGGCACGGGGCTGGACGATGCCGGCCTTGCTCGCAAGCTCGCGGTGCTCGACGAAGCCCTGGCTACGAACACCACAGCGCAGTCGCCCTTGGAGATCGCCGCTGCGTTGGGGGGCTTCGAGATTGTCACGATGGCCGGCAGCGTCATCGCCGCCGCGGCCCAGCGTCGTGTCGTTGTCGTTGACGGTTTCATCACGACGGCCGCCGTTGCGTTGGCCGAGGCGCTGCGCCCGGGCGTGTTGGCAGCCTGCGTCTTTGCCCACCGTTCGGCCGAAGGCCCGCATGCACGTTGGCTGCAGCAACTGGGTGCGAGGCCGCTGTTGGACCTGGACCTGCGCCTGGGCGAGGGCAGCGGCGCCGCGCTGGCCTGGCCGCTGCTGACTGCCGCGTGCGCGCTGCTGGCCGACATGGCCAGCTTCGAGAGCGCCGGCGTCAGCAACCGCGAGTAGTCGTGTGCGGCTCTTCCTCGTCGCGCTGCAGTTCCTGACCCGGTTGCCGGTGCGGCTGAGCCGCTTTGAGCCGACGTGGCTGAACGACTGCGTTCGCCATTTCCCGCTGGTCGGCGCGCTGGTCGGCGCCGTCGGTGCGGCGGTGCTGGTCGGTGCCGCCCAGCTCTGGCCGGCCTGGGTGGCCGCCGTGCTTGCGCTGGCAGCAACAGTGGCTCTGACCGGCGGCTTTCACGAGGACGGCCTGGCCGACACCTTCGATGCGCTCGGCGGCGTCGTGCCGCGCGACAAGGCGCTGGCCATCATGAAGGACTCCCGCATCGGCAGCTACGGCGCGCTGGCCCTGGCGCTGTCACTGCTGCTGCGCGCCACGCTGCTGGCCGTGCTGGCAACGCGCCCGGTGCTGGGCATCGTCGCAGCGCTGCTGGCCAGCCACGCCTTCGCACGCGCGGCGGCGGTCGGCGTCATGGTCAGCCTGCCTTACGGCGGCGATGCTGAGCATGCCAAGGCCAAGCCACTGGCCCTGGCGGTCGCGCCGCGCAACCTGGTGCTGGCGTTGGGCTGGTGCAGCCTGCTGGCGCTGGCACTGGTGGCGCTGGGCGTCCAGGCGCCCCGGCTGCTGGCCGCCGCGGCCGCTGCGGCCATTGCCGCACTGCTGATGCGCCAGTGGCTCCAGCGCCGCCTGGGTGGCTACACGGGAGACGGCCTCGGCGCCACCGAGCAACTCGCCGAGATCGCCGTGCTGCTCGTCTTCACGGCGTCGGTTTGATGGCGGCGTTCACGATCTGGCGCCACCCCAGGCCGCGGGGTGCCGAGGGCCGCTGCATCGGTGCCCGCACCGACCTGCCGGTGGACCGGCGCAAGGCCAAGCGCCTGGCACACCGCATTCGCACGCACGCGCGGCGCCATGGGCTGCCTCGCGAGGTTGTCACGTCGCCGCTTGCCCGTGCTGCGGCAGTAGGCCGTTGGCTGAAGCGCTGGGGGTTTCGCTGGACGGTCGACTCGGCGCTCGCCGAGATGGACTTCGGCCGCTGGGACGGTAGGCCTTGGAGCGACATCCCGCCGGCCGAGTTCGAGCGCTGGATGGCTGATTTCTGCGGCTTTGACTTCGATGGCGGTGAGTCGCTGAATGCGCTGCTGGCGCGCGCGGCCGCCTGGCAGCCAGGTTGTGCGCTGGCCGTCGGGCATGGCGGCTGGATCAACGCCCGGCGGTGGCGCGGCGGCCCACCTGAGCCTGCCACGTGGCCAAAGCCGCTGGCCTACGCCACCTGCCTGTCCGCCGACCGCTGAAGCCGACGGCGCAGCGCTGCCGTCACGGTCGTCGTGGCCCGCATCGCCGGGGCCTCGATGAAGTGATAGCTCGCGTGGCTGGCCAGCACGACCACCGGCGCCAGCGCCAGCACCCAGCCCCAGTGCACCGCCACGGGCAAGGCCGCGCCCGGTTTGTCCACCCCGAGCACAAAGTGGAAGAGGTAGAACAGCAGGATGCCGTGCAGCAGATAGATGCTGTAGGCCGCCTCGCCCAGCAGGCGCGAGACCGGATGCAGCAGCAGGCCGAAGAGGCTGTTGCCGCAGGCGATCAGCACGAAGGCGACGGCGAGCAGCGCGAGTGCGCCGTAGTCGGTGGCCTGGGGAAACAGCGTCACCGCGGTAGCCAGGCAGCCGAGGATCAACACGCTGGCCACGCGGCTTGCAGCCCAGCGGCACAGCAGCTTTGAGCGGCAGCCCACGGCGGCCGCCATGCCGCCGGCAAAGGCCCAGAGATGCACTGGCAGCGCATGCCAGTTCAGCAGCGCCGCGGTCGACACCAGGGCCAGCAGCAGATAGGGCCAGCGTGGCAGCACGCCCACCGTCAACGCCAGCAGGGGCAGGGCGCCGTAGAAGAACCATTCGTAGGGCAGGGACCAGGTCACGCCCGCGACGACGATCTTGGTCAGCTCGACCTGGTTGATCGGCGGGTTGCCATACATCGTGAAGCCCAGCCAGCGCAGCGCCTGCCTGGCGACGGTGCGGGCAGGGTCATGCAACTCGCCGCCAGACAGCACGGCCACCGTCGTGAACAGCAGCAGCATGACGAAGAGATACAGCGGCACGAGGCGCAGCACGCGCGACACGAAGAGCTTGAGCCAGTCCAGCGGGCGCTGACGTGCGTCGATGAGCTTCGAGAAGAACAGGAAGCCCGTGATCATGAAGAACAGGGCGACGCTGCTGTGACCCAGGTGGGTGTAGAGCTGCGAGGGCGGTTGCTTCCATTCGCCGCTGTGGGAATAGAAATACCAGATGCAACCGTGGTGCAGGAAGACACCCAGGGCCAGGTAGCCGCGCAGCCCGTCGATGCTCGCGAAGCGGCCGGCGACGGGCGGCGCGCTGGAGCGCCAATTCAGCAGCGCCGCCGTGGCGAACGCCAGCAGCAGCGCCGCGACCGCCGGCAGCGGGCTGACCGGGCCGAGCAGGTTCAAGCCGGGCCTACTTCAGCACCGTCTGCTGCATGAACAGCACGGTGGCGTAGAACTGGTAGTCCTGGTTGTCCTTCTTCTGGAAACCATGGCCCTCGTTGTCGGCGCGCAGGTACCAGACGGGCGTGCCGCCCTGGCGCACGGTCGCGACGATCTGCTCGGCCTCGGTGTAGGGCACGCGCGGGTCGTTCTTGCCCTGGATGACGAACAACGGCTTCTTGATCTTGGCCGCATTGGTCAGCGGCGAGATCTTGTCCAGGTGGGCCTTCATCGCCGGGTCGCGCTCGTCGCCGTACTCGACGCGACGCAGGTCGCGGCGGTAGCTCTCGGTGTTGTTCAGGAAGGTCACGAAGTGCGAGATGCCGACGACGTCGATGGAGCCGGCGATGCGGTCCGCGTAGTTCGTCGACACGGCCAGCGTCATGTAGCCGCCGTAGCTGCCGCCGGTGACCAGCACGCGCGAAGCGTCGAGGTCGGGCTGGGTGGCGATCCAGTCGAGCAGGGCGCCGATGTCCTTGACCGAGTCCTCGCGCTTGAAGCCGTTGTCCATGGCCAGGAAGCTCTTGCCGTAGCCGCTGGAGCCGCGCACATTGGGCTGGATCAGCGCCATGCCCAGTTCCTGCACGTAGTAGGCGCTGCGGCCGAGGAAGCCGAAGCTGGCCTGTGACTCCGGGCCGCCGTGGATGGAGATCAGCACGGGGCGCTTGCCGGTGAACTTCTTGGGCGGTGCGGTCAGCAGGCCCGAGATGGCCGTGCCGTCGAAGCTCTTCCAGCGCACGATCTTCTGCTCGCTGAAAGCCGAGGTGTCGAGGCCGGGTGCCGCTGCCGCACGGGTCCATTGCTGGACCTTGCCGTCCGAGCCCAGCGAATAGATCTGGCTGGGGCCTTGGGCGTTGCTGATCGAGAAGGCCAGGTCGCCGCTGCCGTGGTGGTAAGCCGCCGCACCGACGTTCCCGTTGGGCAGGGCAGCCGGGGCGGGCACTTCCTTGGCCGTCGTGGCATCGAAGAAATGCAGCTCGTCACGGCCGTCGACGTTGAACTGCGCCGCCAGTTTGCTGCCGTCTTCGGTCTGCGTGACGCCGCTGACGTCCCAGGCGATGTGGCTGCTGACGCGGTCGATGCGGCCGCTGGCGAGGTCCAGCTTCATCAGCTCGCGGAACTCGCCGGCGCGGTCGCTGGCGATCCACAGCGTGCGGCCATCGGGTGCCCAGCCGGTCGGCGAGTAGCTGGCCTTGGCCTCCTGGCTGCCGGCGCTGGGCGCGACCTGCTTGGGCACGCCGCTGGCGAGATCCAGCATCCAGATCTGTGACTCGTTGGCGGATAGATAGCGCGTCAGCGAGATCAAGCGCTCGTCGGGCGAGGGGCGGCCTGCGAACCAGCCGCCGCCGTCCAGTTCCGCCAACTTGCGGCGGCCTTCCGGCTTGGTCGGGTCCATCAGCCACAGCGTCGTCGTGATCTTGGTGCGCGTGCCGCCCTGGGCGGTGCGGTCGATGGGCACGGACGAGTAGATGAGCTGGCCGCTCTTGCGCAGCCAGCTGTTGATCGAGTGGCGCTCGTCGGGGCTGGTCAGCAGCACGGGCTGTGCGCCGGCCTGGTTCAGCGGCAGACGGTAGATCTGCGCCACCTCGTTGCCGCCCGTGGCGCGCTCGAAGACGATGTACTGGCCGTTGCGCGGCTCGTAGGTGGCGCGCGTGACCGGGTCGACGCCGTCGGTCAGTTGCTCGCCGTCGGTCAGCGGCGTGGTCACGCGGAAGATCTGCGCGGTGTTCGCGCCGGCCTTGCGGTGGCTGACGAGCATCTCGCGCTGGGTGGGGTGCCAGTCGGAGAAGGCGTGGCCGCGGAAGTCGTTGTAGCGGCCGATGGCATCGGCCAGGCTCTGTGGCACCGGCGGGATGCCCTGGGCCAGCAGGTTGGCATTGGGCGCGACGATGGGCGTCGGTGCGGGCGAGGACGCGCACGCAGCCAGCAGGGCCGTGCCGAGGGCGCAGAGGGAAAGACGCAAGCGAATCATGTGGGGCCTCAAAAGGGAATGGGCGCTCGAAGCGCCCATTCTCGACGGGGTTGGACTCGGGTCTAACCCGCTGTGACTTGCGTCATGCGGTCTGCTGGATGCCGGCGATCAGCCAGCCGTCGCCGGACTTGGCCAGATGCCAGATCTCGTCGAAGTTCTCGGCCGCCTGCTCGCTCTTCTCGCGCACCAGGCCCCAGAAGCGCACGGAGACGATCTGTTGGCCGTCCTCCGTGGCAACGTCGACGACGCGGGCGTCGAGCTGCAGCACCTCGGTGCGTTGGGCCAGGCCGCCGCGCTCCAGCAGATCGTGCTGGATGCTGGCGTACATCTGCGGCGTCGTGAAGCGGCGCAGATCGGCCTGGTCACCGGCGTCGTTGGCGGCCTGCAGGCGGATGAAGACCTGCTTGGCCAGCGGCTCGAAGCCAGCGGTGTCGAAATCTGCCGGTACGGCGGCTGCAGCAGCAGCCGTGCCGGCGGTGGCGGCCGGTGCATTCCACGCCGGCTCGGCCTCGCGGAAGTTGACGCCGTTGGCACCTGCCAATTGCGGCTTGGGAGCGGCAAAGCGGCGCACCAGGAAGCGAATGACAAACACCGCCACCAGGCCCAGCAGCACCATCGTCATGATGCTGGCCAGTTCGCCGCCAAAGCCGAAGTGGCTGGCCAGCGCGGCCAGGCCCAGGCCGGCGGCCAAGCCGGCGATGGGGCCGAGCCAGGAACGCTTGGGCGCGGGGGCAGCCGCCGCGGGTGTCGCGGCGGCCTGTTTGCCCGGAGCGGCCTGCTGGGGCGCGGGTTGCTGGGCCGGAGGTGTCTGCGGCGCAGTCTGCGTGGGCACGCTGCGCTTCATGCCGCCGCCGGAGAGGCGTTTGGCCTCGGCGTCCTGCATGGGGAGAGCCAGGGTCAACGCGACGGCAAGGGTTGCGGCGAGGATGCGGTTCAAGCGAGTCTCCAATGAGTTGGAATGCGAGTCCGAAAGCTGGGGCTCGACTCAGTATTTTCAAGCATCTCGGATATCGGAAACTACGGTTTTTCCGAAGTCTGGCCGCAAGACAAACCGAACAATGGCCGCCGCCGTGTCCTCGGCGGTCTGCAATTGGCCGCCGTCCTTCAGCCCCTGGAAGCGGGTCTGCTCGGGAAAGAGGGCTGGGTCCGCACCGCGCAGCTGAACCTGCATGTCGGTATCGATGACGCCAGGCGCCAGCGACACGACGCCCACGCCCGGCTCCTCGAGCGCGAGCGCCCGGCTGAGGTGGTCCAGCCCCGCCTTCACGGCGCAGTAGGACGCGCTGCCCGCCATCGCGCGGCGGCCCAGCCCGGAAGAGATGTTGAGGATGCGCCGCGTGGGCACGCCCGCCGTCTCGGCCAGGAAGACACGGCTCAGCAGCGTCGGCGCCTCCAGCCCCACGCGCAGCGCCGCGGACAGGCCGGCCAGGTCGGAGGCCGCCAGCGGGCCGGGTTCGCTGAGCAGCGCGGCGTTGTTGACCAGCGTGGCGCTCTGCCAGCCCGTGTTGGCGCGCAACCAGGTCTGCAGGCGCTCGGCGGCGGGCAAGGGGTCGGCCAGGTCCAGCGCCCACTGCTCGGCGTTGAGCGCCGCGTTCTGGCGGCGGGCGATGCCGATGACCGTATTGCCGGCGACGGCCAGTTGTTGAACGAGGGCGGCGCCGAGGCCGCGCGAGCTGCCGGTGACGATGTAGAGATGCATTCAGAACTCCGCAGGGCTGATGAAATGCTGGCCGCCGATCAGCAACTCGCTGGCATGCAGCAGCAGGCGAGGGCTGGCGGCGGCGATGTCGGGTGCAGCGTAAAGCGTGTCGCCCAGGATGGCATGGCCGACGGCGGCGAGGTGCACGCGCAACTGGTGGGTGCGGCCGGTCAGGGGTTCAAGGGCAACTCGCGTGTGAGCGCCTTCCAGGCCCAGCACACGCCAGCGGGTCAGCGAGGGCTTGCCGCGGTCCCGATCGATCTGCTGACGCGGGCGATTGGGCCAGTCCGCGCCGATCGGCAGGTCGATAAGGCCTTCGCCGTCGAGATGGCCCGCAACGATCGCGACGTAGACCTTGCCGACGCGGCGCTCGGCGAACTCGGCGCTGAGCTCGCGCTGGGCGTCGGCACCGCGCGCGAACAGCAGCAGGCCGGAGGTGGGTTGGTCCAGCCGGTGGACGATCAGCGCATCCGGGTAGATCGCCCGCACGCGCGCACTCGCGCAGTCCGGCTCCGTGCGCCCGGGCACGCTGAGCATGCCGGCCGGCTTGTCGATGACGACCAGGCGGTCATCCACGTGCAGCAGCCGCATCAGCGTGACGACACGAGGATGCCGGCCGCGATCAGCACGAAGGCCAACCCGTGGTACCAGGCCGGGGCGACACCCAGCAGTGCCGTGGAGATGACGGCCGCGAACACGGGCGTCAGGTTGACGAAGAAGCCAGCAAGCGCCGGGCCGGCCTCGGCCACGCCCAGGCCCCAGCAGCGGTAGGCGATCAGCGACGGGCCGATGGCGACATAGACCAGCACGGCGACGAGCATCGGGCTCCAGTGGATGCTTGCTGGCGCGACGGCCTGTTCCACACCGGCCGCCACGCCCGAGAAGACGACGCCGAACATCAGCTGCGCCATCAGCGCCTCGGCCCAGTTCCAGTCCGGCTTCTCGCCCGGCCGCAGCCCCGGCGCCGGCCGCGCCAGCATCCACGAGTAGACGGCCCAGGTGAAGATGGCCACCAGCATCAGCAGGTCGCCCGGCACGAAGTGCACGGCCAACAGCGCCGCCGGGTCACCGCGCGCGATGACGACCGCCACGCCGGCCAGCGACAGTGCGGCGCCGGCCAACTGGCTGCGCTTGGGCTTCACGCCGTAGAACACGGCGCCCACGCCGATCATCCAGACCGGCATGCTGGCGGTGATGAGCGTGACATTCAGCGGCGACGAGGTGTGCAGTGCCAGGTACTGCAGCGAGTTGTAGCAACCCATGCCCAGGAAACCCAGCCAGGCGAGGCCTCGCCAGCGGGCCAGTGCCTCGCGCGGGTTGGCCAGCAGCCGGCGCGCCAGCGGCGCCAGCAGCAGGAAGGCGAGCCCCCAGCGCAGCGCGTTCAGCGCCATCGGCGGGATGTCGTCCCGCACCATGCGGCCGATGACGGCATTGCCGGCCCACAGCAGGGGCGGCAGCGTCAGCAGCAGGGCAAGGCGTGGGGTCAGTTTCATCAGGCGGCAGCGCGCTCGGCAAAGGGCTGGCACGATACCGGACCTTGCAACAGGAGACGCCGCATGAGTGAAAAGGCCGTGGTCATCGAAGCCCCTGGTGGGGCCGAGCAACTCAAGCTGGTGGACGTCGAGGTGGGCGCGCCCGGCGCCGGCGAGATCCGCATCCGCCACGAGGCCTGCGGGCTGAACTACATCGACGTCTATCACCGCAACGGCACCTACCCGCTGGCCCTGCCGGCCCGCCTGGGCATGGAGGGCGCGGGCGTCGTCGAGGCGGTGGGCGAGGGCGTTTCCCACCTGAAGGTTGGTGATCGCGCGGCCTACGCCAGCAACCCGCCTGGCGCCTACGCCACGGCCCGCGTGATGCCGGCCAAGTGCGTGCTGAAGCTGCCCGACACGATCAGCTTCGAGACCGGCGCGGCCATGATGCTCAAGGGCCTGACGGTGCAGTACCTGCTGCGCAAGACCTTGCCGCAAGGCGGGCTGCAGGCCGGCGACTTCGTGCTCTTCCATGCTGCTGCGGGTGGTGTGGGTCTGATCGCTTGCCAGTGGGCACGGGCCCTGGGGCTGCAGCTGATCGCCACGGCGGGCAGTGACGAGAAGTGCCAGCTCGCGCTGGAGAACGGCGCGTCGCACGCGATCAACTACCGCAGCGAGGACTTCGCCGCACGCGTGCGCGACATCACCGGCGGCCGTGGCGTGAAGGTGGTCTACGACTCGGTGGGCGCCGACACCTGGGAGGGCTCGCTGAACAGCCTGGCGCCCTTCGGCTTGCTGGCCAGCTTCGGTGCGGCATCAGGCCCGGTGCCGCCGTTCAGCATCGGTACGCTGGCGGCCAAGGGCTCGGTCTATGTGACTCGGCCGACGCTGTTCACGCACATCGCCACCCACGAGGCCACGCAGGCCATGGGCGACGACCTCTTCAGCATGGTGGACAGCGGCCAGGTCAAGATCCGCATCGACAAGCGCTACACGCTGTCCGACGTGGCCGAGGCCCACCGCGATCTTGAAGCGCGCCGCCTGATCGGCAGCGCCGTGCTGCTGCCCTGAGACAGCCGGTTGCGGCGCCTCAGAGGATGCGCCGCAGCGCGATCTCGAAGCTGAAGCAGGAACCCAGGCCGGGCGCGCTCTCGACGCTGACGGCGCCGCCCATCAAGGCCACCAGGCGCTGCACGATGGTCAGGCCCAGGCCCGTGCCGCCGTAGCGCCTCGTGATGCTGCCGTCGGCCTGGATGAAGGGGTCGAAGATCTGGCCGATCTGCTCCCGCGTCATGCCGATGCCGGTGTCGGTCACGGACCCGCGCAGACGCAGGCACGAGGGCGGGTCGTCTTCTTGCACTTCGGCCAGGGCGATCTCGATGCGCACCTCGCCGTGCTCGGTGAACTTCAGCGCGTTGCCCACGAGGTTGATCAGCACCTGGCGCAGGCGCAGCGCGTCGCCCACCAGCCAGGACGGCACGCCGGGCTGCACGCGGGTGTGCAGCTGGATACGCTTTTCGTGGGCCTGCAGCAGCAGCGGTTGCAGCGCTTCGCCCAGGCAGTCGTGCAGGCTGAAGGGGGTTTCTTCGATGACGATGCGGCCGGCCTCGATCTTGGCCACGTCCAGCAGGTCGTTGATGATGGTCATCAGCCCCTTGGCGGACTGGTGGGCCATGCCGATGAAGCGGCGCTGGCGCTCGTCGAGTTCGGTCTGCAGCACGAGTTCGGTCAGGCCCAGCACGCCGTTCATGGGCGTGCGGATCTCGTGGCTCATGTTGGCCAGGAAGGAACTCTTGGCCTGGCTGGCGGCCTCGGCGGCCTCGCGCGCGGCGACGAGGGCGGCCTGGCTGGCCTTGAGGTCGGCGATGTCGCGTGCGTTGAAGAGCATCACCGTGGCACCGGTAACGGGGTCGCGCATCGGCCGCGCGTCCAGCGCATGCCAGCGCAGGCCGGCCAGGGTCTGCAGCTCGACGTCCTGGCGGCAGGCCTCGCCGCGCAGCACGCGGCCGAGGATGTTGTCGGCGTCTTGGGCGTGGGCGAAGAGGCGGGTGAACTCGGTGCGGTCGGCGGCCGGTGGCGTGTCGCCGAAAGTGAGCGCTGCGGCCGGATTGCGCATCAGCAGCTCGCCCTGGGCCAGGCCGAAGACGGCGATGCGCACGGAGGTGTGCTGCAGCGCCTCGACGCCGCGCAGCAGGCCGAAGTCGGCGCCGCCGCCCAGTGATTCGGCTGCGAACAACATGACCTGGCGGCGGTCCGGTGTGCGCATGCCGCGTGAGACCAGCATCACCGTCGTCGGCTCGCCCTTGGGGTAAAGCGTCCACTGCTCGCGGACGATCTTCCCCTGGGCATGGTCGGCCGCCGTGACGGCCAGGCGCTCACGCACCGCGTCGCCATGCTCGGAGAAATCGCGCGACAGGAATTCTTCCGCGCTGTCTGCATGCCAGAAGCGCAGGGCAGCAGCGTTGGCCCAGAGGTTGCGCTGCTGTTCGGGGTCGAAGACCCACAGAGGGACGTCGAGCCAGTCGTAGTGGCTCAGGCTGGCGAAGTCGAGGAGCATGGGGGGTCGGAAGCGGAGCGCGATTGTCACCGTTTGTCACAGGTGCTCCGTGTGAACTACTGCGCTATCCGGTGGCGGGCAGACCCAGGGCCGCTCGGTAGGCATGCCAACTGGCGTGGCCCAGCCAGGGCCCGACGACGAGGAGGCCGGCGAAATACGGCAGCATCGCGAGCACAACCAGCGTCGTCACGACGACGCCCCAGAACAGCATGACCAGCGGCTGGGTCAGGCAGAGCTTGAGGCTGGCCAGGCCGGCGGTGACCGCGTCGGTGTCGCGGTCCAGCAGCAGCGGCATGGCGATGACGCTGACCGCGAAGATCAGGCCGGCGAAGACGGCGCCGACGGCGAGGTAGGCGGCGATGAAGCCGAGGTTGTCGGGGTTCAGCAGTTGGTGCAGCGAGCCAGCGAAGTCCGGCATGCCGCTGAAGCTGACGGCAAAGACGACCAGCGCCGCCCGGCCCCACAGCATCTCCAGGATGAGCAGCACGAAGCCGAAGATCGCGATCTGGCGCACGTTGGCCAGCCAGGCGCCGAGCGCGTCCTCGATGCTGGGCGGCTCACCGCGCTCCAGGCGCAGGCTGACCTGGTAGAGCCCGAGGCACAGCAGCGGCCCGAGCAGCAGGAAGCCGGCACACAAGGCCAGCGTGTAGATGGGTGCATGGCGGAACACCATCAGCACGGCCAGGCCCATCAGCGCGAAGCAGGCGCCGAAGAAGCCGCCGATGGCGGGTGCGCGCCGCAGGTCGGCCCAGCCCAGTTCGAGCCATGTCAGCGGCGCCAGGAAGGGCAGGTGCCGCAGCGGCGGGCCGAGCTCGACGGCGGGTTCGGGAACGTAGGGCGTGTAGCCGGGCGGCGTTTGCTCAGGTGCGTCGGACACGACGGAGTTCATCCAGGATCAACAGGATGGCTCCGATGGTGATCGCACTGTCGGCGACGTTGAAGGCGGGGAAGTACCAGCCGCCGGCGTGGACCTGGATGAAGTCGACGACGTAGCCGTGGATGGCGCGGTCGATGACGTTGCCCAAAGCGCCGCCGAGGATCAGCGTCAGCGCCCAGGCGAACGTCTTCTGGTGGCCGTGGCGGCGCAGCATCCAGATGATGAAGCCGGCCGCACCCAGGCCCAGGGCCAGGAAGAACCAGCGCTGCCAGCCCGAGGCGCCGTGCAGGAAGCTGAAGGCAGCGCCATAGTTGTGCGCGCGCACCAGGTTGAAAAAGCTGGTCACCGGGTGGGTATCACCGAGCTGGAAGCTGCCGATGACGAGGATCTTGGTGAGCTGATCGGCCACGATGATGACGGCGGCGATCAGCAGCCATTGGGTCAGGCCGGCGGAGGCAGAGGAGCGGGAGGCCATGGGCAGCAGTGGAATGCGAGGGGCGTCAATGTAACTTGCCGGCCGCACGGGGCTTGTAGGCGCACGAGAAGCGGCGTAGAAGTGGAGTCCTCCCGTTGATCCTGGAGGAGACCATGCGCAAACGCATCTACTGGTTGCTGCCCGACCTGGGCAGCGCACGGCGCACGATGGACGAGCTGTTGCTGGCCCGCATCACCGAGCACCACATCCACTTCGCGGCCAACGAGGGCGCTTCCATGGACGGCCTGCACGCCGCCAATGTGCTGCAGACCTCCGACTTGGTGGAGGCCGCGCAGACCGGCGCGCTGATCGGCTCGGGCCTGGGCGCCGCGGGCGGCGTGGCGGCCGCCTTCGCCGTCAGCGCGGCGTCGCCGGCGGCCGTGGTCATCGGCCTGGCCATGGTGGGCGCCATGCTGGGCACCTGGTCGGCCAGCATGATCGGCAGCTCCACACCAAGCCGGCGCCTGAAACGCTTCGAGAAAGCGATTGCCGACGGCCAGTACCTGCTCATCGTCGACGTGCCACGCACACGTGTCACCGAGATCGAGCAGTTGCTGGAGCGCACCCACCCCGAAGCGCACTTCGAGGGCATGGAGCCGAACGTTCCGGCGTTTCCGTGAGCCTCTCGCTCAGCCTTGCGCGCTGAACGCGGGCAAGGCTGATCGGTCCCGCGGGGGGGGGGGGACGGCGATGCTCGCGGGGAATGCCCCGCTCGCACATCGCCAGACGGGCCTGCTTGGGAGCGGCCCGGCGCTCGGCCCGTGGGTCAGGCGATGGTGCGGGTCTCGCCCGCGCCGTGCAGGTTGCTGTCGCAACGCCCGCACAGCGTCGGGTGGGCCGCGATGCTGCCGACGTCGGCGCGGTAGTGCCAGCAGCGCTCGCACTTGGCGTGCGCGCTGGGCGTCACGACCACACCGAGCTGAGCCGCCGACACCAACTTGACCGCGGACGTGATGAACACGAAGCGCAGGTCCTGGCCCAGGCTGCGCAGCAGCGCCTCGTCCTGCTCGTTGACCTGCAGCACCAGCTCGGCCTGCAGCGAAGCGCCGACGGCGCCGGTCACACGCACCGCTTCGATGGCCTTGTTGACCTCGTCGCGGATCTCGTGGATGCGGGTCCACTTGGCCAGCAGGCCGGCGTCAGTCGTACCGAAGTTCCAGTACGTCTCGGTGAAGATGCTCTCGCCCTTGGCGAACACCGCCCAAGCTTCTTCGGCCGTGAAGCTGAGGAAGGGCGCCATCCAGCGAAGCATGGCGTGCGTGATCTGCCACAGCGCCGTCTGCGCCGAGCGGCGAGCCAAGCTCTTGGGCGCCGTCGTGTAGAGACGGTCCTTCAGCACATCGAGGTAGAAGGCGCCGAGGTCTTCGGAGCAGTAGACCTGCAGTTTCGAGACGACCGGGTGGAACTCGTAGCGCTCGAAGTGGCTGAGGATGTCGGCCTGCAGCTCGGCGGCACGGGTCAGTGCGTAGCGGTCGACTTCCAGCAGCTGTTCGGGCGAAACGGCATCCGTCGCCGGGTCGAAGTCGCTGACGTTGGCGAGCAGGAAGCGCAGCGTGTTGCGCACGCGGCGGTAGCTGTCCACCACGCGGGCCAGGATCTTGTCGTCCAGGCCCAGATCGCCCGAGTAATCGGTCGCAGCCGTCCACAGGCGCAGGATCTCGGCGCCGTACTTGTCCGACACGGCCTGCGGCGCGACGACGTTGCCGTCTGACTTGCTCATCTTGCGGCCCTTGCCGTCGACGACGAAGCCGTGGGTCAGCAGGCCCTTGTAGGGCGCGCGGCCGTAGAGCGCGCAGGCGATCAGCAGTGACGAGTGGAACCAGCCGCGGTGCTGGTCGTGGCCTTCGAGGTACAGGTCGGCCTCGGGGCCGGTCTCGTGGCCGGCACCCTTGTGGCTGCCCTTGAGCACGTGCTCGAACGTGGAGCCGGAGTCGAACCAGACGTCCAGGATGTCCTGGCCCTTGGTGTAGTGCTCGGCCTCGGCGCCCAGCCACTCGGCCGCGTCCAGCTTGGACCAGGCCTCGATGCCGTTCTGTTCCACCAGTTGGGCGGCACGCTCGATGAATTCCAGCGTGTTGGGGTGCGCCTCGCCCGTGTCCTTGTGCAGGAAGATGGGCAGCGGCACGCCCCAGCTGCGCTGGCGCGAGATGCACCAGTCGGGCCGGCCGGCGATCATGTCGTGCAGGCGGGCGCGGCCGTTCTCGGGGTAGAAGCTGGTGGCTTCGATGGCGGCGAGTGCCGTCTCGCGCAGCGACTGCGGGGCCTTGCTCGTCGTGAACAGGCCGTCGCCGTCATCCATGCGCACGAACCACTGCGCCGCAGCGCGGTAGATGACGGGCGACTTGTGGCGCCAGCAGTGCGGGTAGCTGTGGGTCAGCTTGCTCTGGGCCATCAGGCGGCCGGCGTCCAGCAGCGTTTGCGCAACGACGGGATTGGCCTTCCAGATGTGCTGCCCACCGAACAGCGGCAGGTCGGCCGCGTAGGCGCCGTTGCCCTGCACCGGGTTCAGGATGTCGTCGAAGGCCAGGCCGTGGGCCACGCAGGAGTTGAAGTCGTCCAGGCCATAGGCGGGCGACGAGTGGACGACGCCGGTGCCGTCGTCGGCCGTTGCGTAGTCGGCCAGGTAGACCGGGCTTTCGCGGTCATAGCCGGGGTGCACGTGGGCCAGCGGGTGCTTGAACTTCAGCAGCTCCAGCGAGCGGCCGGGCGTGGTCGCGACGACGTTGCCTTCCAGCTGCCAGCGCGCCAGGCACTTCTCCACCAGCGCTTCGGCGACGACGAAGTAGCCCTTGGGCGTGTCGACCAGCGCGTAGGGCAGCTCGGGGTTCAGGTTCAGCGCCTGGTTGGCGGGGATGGTCCAGGGCGTCGTCGTCCAGATGACGGTGAACGCTTCCTTGGCCAGCGGTGCGACGCCGAAGGCTGCTGCCAGCTTCTCGGGCTCGGCCGACAGGAAGGCGACGTCGACGGCGGGCGACTGCTTGTCGGCGTACTCGATCTCGAACTCGGCCAGCGACGAGCCGCAGTCGAAGCACCAGTAGACGGGCTTCAGGCCGCGGTAGACGAAGCCGCGCTCGAACAACCGCTTCAGGACGCGGATCTCACCGGCCTCGTTGGCGAAGTCCATCGTCTTGTACGGGTTGTCCCACTCGCCCAGCACGCCCAGGCGCTTGAAGTCCGCGCGCTGGCCGTCGATCTGCTCGGTGGCGTAAGCGCGGCTCTTGGCCTGCACCTCGTCGCGCGGCAGGCCGCGGCCGAAGGTCTTCTCGATCTGGTTTTCGATGGGCAGGCCGTGGCAGTCCCAGCCCGGGATGTAGGCCGCGTCAAAGCCCGCCAGCTGGCGCGCCTTGACGATCATGTCCTTCAGGATCTTGTTCGCGGCGTGGCCGATGTGGATCTGGCCGTTGGCGTAGGGCGGGCCGTCGTGCAGCACGAACTTCGGGCGGCCACAGCTGGCGTCGCGCAGGCGCTTGTAGAGGCCTTGCTCGTCCCAGGCCTTGACCCAGCCCGGCTCGCGCTTGGGCAGGTCGCCGCGCATCGGGAAGGGCGTGTCGGGCAGGTTGAGCGTGGAACGGTAGTCCGGGGTGGTCATGGCATGCGGCCAGGCTGCGGGCCTGGCGGTCGAGAAGCGGGAAGGGCGGAATGAGAGCGGCGGGGAGCCGCTTCAAATTCGGTCGCGCGTGGTCTGGCGACGCTGGGCCGCGTGGGTGGCCAGGAAGGCGCGAGCTGCCTCGGTGTCGGCGGCAATCGCGGCCGTGAGCGCGTCCAGCCCGTCGTACTTGGCTTCGTCGCGAAGTTTGTGCAGCAGTTCCACGCGGGCGAGTTTACCGTAGCCCCCCTCCGCGCTGAGGGGCCAATCCAGGCAGTGGACTTCCAGCAGCACGCGGCCGGCGTCTTCGACGGTGGGCCGGCGCCCCAGGCTGGCGACGCCCGGCAGCGGCTCGGGCGCGAGGCCGTGCACGTGGACGGCGAAGATGCCGTGCGCGGCCGGTTTGTCGTGCGGGAAGCGCAGGTTCAGCGTGCGGAAACCGTCGGCGGCGCCAGGCGCGGTTTCGCCCAGCTGGCGGCCCAGCTTGCGGCCGTGCGTGACATGACCCGAGATGGCATAGGGCCGGCCCAGCAGTGATGTGGCTGTGGCCATATCGCCCGCAGCCAGCGCGTCGCGCACGGCCGAGCTGCTGACACGCAGGCCGTGCACCTCGTAGCTCATCATGCGGGCGACGTCGAAGCCACGTGCCTGGCCGGCGGCGTCCAGCGTCGCGTAGTCGCCCTGGCGCTTGGCGCCGAAGCGGAAGTCGTCGCCGACGAGCACGTAGCGCGCGCCCAGGCCCTCGACGAGCACCTGGCGGATGAAGTCCTGCGCCGGCAGGGAGGCCAGCGCTTCGTCGAAACGCAGGATGACGACCTGGTCCACGCCGCAGCGTTCCAGCTCACCGAGCTTGTCGCGCAGCGCGGCGATGCGGGCGGGCGCCAGCTCGGGCCTGCCGGCCTTGGCGGCGAAGAAGTCGCGCGGATGCGGCTCGAAGCTCAGCACGCAAGTCGGCAGCCCGCGGTGGCGGGCCTCGGACTGCAACAGCGCCAGCATGGCCTGGTGGCCACGGTGCACGCCGTCGAAGTTGCCGATGGTCAGTGCGCAGGCGGGGGCGATGCCGGGGTGGTGAAAACCTCTGAAAACTCGCATGGAGCCTATTGTCCCCAGACCTCGGCGGGGCTGGCGATCCAGCGCCATTCACCGGGCTTGAGGTCTGCGGGAATCGTCAAGGCACCGAACTGCGGCCGGTGCAGAGACTCAACCCGATTACCTACGGCAGCCACCATGCGCTTGACCTGGTGGTACTTGCCCTCCACCAGCGTCAGGCGCAGTAGCGTCTCGTCGACGATCTCGGCGCCTTCGGCCTTGCTGATCTCGGGCGGGCGCTGGAACTTGCTTGGCACCTTGCTTTCGGGCTCCTTCAGTTCGACGCCCGCCAGCAGCTGCTCCACCATCGCCGCCGTCAGCGCATGCTTGCAGCGCGCCTCATACACCTTGGGCACATGGTGTTTGGGCGAGGTCAGCTTGTGGATCAGCGTGCCGTCATCGGTCAGCAGCAGCAGGCCGGTGGTGTCCTCGTCCAGCCGGCCGATGGGCTGCACACCGCGCTCGCGCAACGGCGGCGGCAGCAGGCTCAGCACGCTGGGGTGGTGCTTGGGTTTTTGCGAACACTCGTAGCCGGCGGGCTTGTTCAGCAGCACCAGCGCCTTGTCGAAGACCGGCCATTCCAGGCCATTGATCGTGAAGCGCAGCCCCTCGGTCTCGAACTCGGTGTCGGGTTCTTCGACCACCTCGCCATTGACCATGACCTCGCCGTTCCACACCAACCCGGCGCACAGGCGCCGCGTCCCGAAACCCTGACTGAACAGGATGTGAGAGAGCCGCTGCTTCACTTGGTCCGGGACTTCGTCGGCTGCACATCGCCACAGTCGGCGCCCAGCCAGCGGCCTTCGCCGCTGACCTTGGTCGTTTCCGTCTTGCCCTGGCGCTCCCGGCGGATGGTCACGTCGTTCGTGAAGCCGTCGCTGCCGCGCAGCGTGATGATGGCATCGCCTTCGGAGGCCGGGTCGGTGCAGACGAAGTGCGTCTGGATGACGCTGCCGCTGCGCTTGACGTCCTGGGTGCAGCTGCCCTGGTGATTCACCGGCGCCATGTTGCGCTCGGCCTGCTCCTTGGTGACGCAGGTCTTGAGGCTGATGACGCCACCCGCCATGTTCACGCTGACGCCGCGCTGGGCCATCATCTGCTCGACCATTTTTCGCTGCTCGGCCGGCATGTTCTCCATGGCCTTCTGCGCCTGCGCCATCTGGGCCTGGCGCGCCGGATCGAGCTGGGGCGTCTGTTTGAACTCCCACAGCCCGGGTTTCATGGTCTGGGCTTGGCTGGAGATGGGGGAGATGCCGGCCAGGGCGGCCAGCAGGAGCAGGGTGTACTTCATCGGGTGACCTCCGCGGTCAGGCAAACACCCCCGCAGTGTCCTGCATCCGGGCGCTGACTTCACCGAGGTGATGCATGGTGTCGCCCCACTGCATCTCCATGACGGTCAGGCGCTTGAAGTAGTGGCTGCCGGCGTATTCGTCCGTGACGCCGATGCCGCCGTGGAGTTGCGTGCACTGCTGGCCGACGAAGCGCATCGAATTGCCGAGCTGTACCTTGGCCTGCGAAAGCGCGCGGCGGCGCACGGCCGGCGCGTCGCCCAGGCGCAGCGTGGCGTAGTAGCTCATCGAGCGGGCCAGTTCGAGCTGCATCTTCACGTCGGCGATGCGGTGCTTCAGCGCCTGGAAGCTGGCGATGACGACGCCGAACTGCTTGCGCGTGTTCATGTACTCGACGGTCAGCGCCAGGTATTTCTCCATGACGCCGATCGCTTCAGCGGCTTGGGCGGCGATGCCGATGTCAGCGGCCAGCTCCAGCAGTGCGAGGCCCTGCTCGGGGCCGGCGATGAGCTGGGCGGGCGTGTTGTCGAAATGAACTTCAGCGGCGCGGGAGCCGTCGTAGATCGAATAGGGCCGCGTCTGCACGCCTGCCGCCGAGCGCTCGACGAGGTAGAGGGCGATGCCCTGTGGCGCGTCGTCAGAACCAGCAACGCGGGCCGGCACGATGAAGGCGTCGGCCACGTCGCCTGCGGGCACCAGGCTCTTCACGCCGGTCAGTTTGCCGTCGACGGCGCGCGTGGTGACCCGGTTCAACCGGTAGCGCGACTTGGACTCCTGGTGGGCCAGCACGACCAGCGCTTCGCCACCGGCAATGCGCGGCAACCAAGCGGCTTGCAGCTCGTCAGGCGCGTGGCTCAGCACGGCCGGGGCGATCAGCGCGCCTTGGGCTACCGGCTCCATGACGAGGCCGCGGCCGAGTTCTTCCATGACCACCATCGCCTCGACGGCACCGAAGCCGAGGCCGCCATGGGCCTCGGGCACGGCCAGCGCGGTCAGGCCCAGGCCGGCGAGGCCGTCCCATGCGGCGCGGTCGAAACCACCGGCGCGCTCGACTTGCGTGCGGCGCTCGAAGGTGTAGTCCTTGTCGACGAAGCGGCGCACGGCGTCGCGCAGGGCTTCCTGGTCTTCAGAGAAATCGAAATCCATGTCTTGTCCCTCAGCTCAGCCAAGCACCGTCTGCGCGACGATGTTGCGTTGCACTTCGTTGGAGCCGCCGTAGATCGTGGTCTTGCGGACGTTCAGGTAGTTGCCGGTCAGCGGGATGGCGTGATCAGCCCCACCCAGCCAGGTGCCGCCCAGCCACTGGTCGCCCTGCCAGCCGGCCTCCATGGCCTCGTGGATGTAGGGCAGGGCGAGCGGGCCGCCGGCCAGCATCATCAGTTCGGTGTAGCGCTGCTGTAGTTCGCTGCCGCGGATCTTCAGCAGGCCTGCGACGTCCAGCGGCTGCTTGCCGGTGCGCTCGCCGGACAGCACGCGCAGCACCATCATTTCCAGCGCGACGACGTCGACCTCGCACAGGGCGATCTGGTCGCGGAAGCGGGCGTCGTCCATCAGGCCCTCGGCCTTGGCGATGCGCTTGAGCCGCTCCAGCTCACGCTTGGCGCGGTTCACATCGGCGATGTTCGTGCGCTCGTGCGAGAGCAGGTGCTTGGCGTAGGTCCAGCCCTTGTTCTCTTCGCCGATCAGGTTCTCGGCCGGCACTTCGACGTTGTCGAACCAGACCTCGTTCACCTCGTGCTCGCCGTCGAGCATGATGATGGGCTTGACGCTGACGCCGGGCGTCTTCATGTCAATCAAGAGGAACGAAATGCCGGTCTGCGGCTTGCCCTCGGTCGAGGTTCGCACCAGGCAGAAAATCCAGTCGCCGTACTGGCCCAGCGTCGTCCAGGTCTTCTGGCCGTTGACGATGAACTTGTCGCCCTGGCGTTCAGCGCGGCATTTCAGCGAGGCCAGATCCGAGCCTGAGCCGGGCTCGCTGTAGCCCTGGCTCCACCACACCTCGCCGCTCATGATGCCGGGCAGGAAGCGCTGCTGCTGCTCCGGCGTGCCGAAGGCCATGATGACCGGCGCCACCATCACGGGCCCGAACGGCACGATGCGCGGCGCGCAGGCCAAGGCGCATTCCTCTTCGAACAGATGGCGCTGCACGGCGTTCCAGCCGGGGCCGCCAAACTGCTTGGGCCAGGCCCAGCCATGCCAGCCCTTGGCACCAAGGATCTTGGCCCAGCGCTGCAAGTCGTCCTTGTTCAGGCGCAGCGCATGGCGCACTTTGTGGGCGATGTCGGCCGGCAGGTTGGCGCGCACCCATTCGCGCACCTCGGCGCGGAAGGCCAGCTCCGCTTCGGTGAAGTTGAGGTCCATGTCTCGCTTCATTGTCATGATGGGAATGACGAGCTTTTAGCACGGTCGTTCGCATCCTGGCTGTCCGGGCAGGGACAGTGAAGCGAGGGTTGGCCAGAAAAGCAAAAAGGCACTCCGAAGAGTGCCTTTCAAAGCCGAGCTGAACCTGCTCAGGCGGTCTTTGCCTTGCGACGGCGCAGGCCGGCAACACCCACCAGCGCGACGCTGGTCAGGGCCAACGTGGCAGGTTCGGGCAACTTGCCGATGTTGGTGCCACCGCAGACGCCGGCAGTGTTGGTGCCGGACGTGCACTTGGTGCCCGCAACCGAGTAGAGCTTGAAATAGTCGTCGCCCTGGTTCAGGTTGCTCGTCGTGCCCTTGACGGTGTCGGAGGCGCCGGTGAAGGCGTTGTTGTAGGCGGTGATCAACCACCAGCTGGAGGCCTTGCCCTGCCCGTTCACCACGTTGGTGGGGTTCGAGATGTCGTAGCCCGCGTTGTAGTTGCCGACCAGTTCCCAGCCGGCCATCGTGCCACCGGAGACGCCGCCGAGAGCCGGTGCGGCCGAGGGGACGGTGGTGCCCGTCCAGCGGAACAGCGACATGTCGACCTTGATGCCGGAGGTGTTGCCGCTATCAATCAGGCTGCCCGCACTGCAAGCACCTGTAGTTTGGTTGTAGGTGCCGCCGCTCGTGCACAGCGCATTGGAGGTGTAGCCCAAGCCGATGTTGGTCAGCGTGACGGAAGCGTTGAAGCCGAGCAGCACGCCTTCGGTCTTGCCGTAGTTGTCGATGGCGTGACCCGGCGTATTGCCGGTGTCCGAGCTGATCCCGAAGCCACCACCGTAAGAGGTGAGCGTCGTGGCAGCCCACGTCGCGCCGCTGGCCACGCCGGACGTGGCAGTGTTGTTGGCAATGGTCACACCGGACAGGCCGACAGTCACGCCAGCGACGCTGGCGTCCGTGACTCCGCTTGTGGCGCTGGTGTTGAAGGTGAAGTCTGCGCGGGCGGACGTCGACAGCCCAAGCACGGCCGTCAGGGCGAGCAGGGCAAAGAGACGGGTGGTTTGAGTTTTCATGAAGACTCCGTTCGGGTGTCAGCGGGTGTCGAGCGTTTCTGTAACTTGTTAAGCAAACCGTGTGCCATTGCCGAAAAACCTTTGAAATTCAACAACTTCGCGGCTTATGTCCAAGTTCTATGGGACGGAGTGTAAGCAGGTTCGACACTGCTGACACCTCGCTGCGGCCCCTCAATTGAGGGTGCTGAGCAGCTTCTTGGCCCCATCCAGCATGACAAATGGCGCATTGCTGCGCAGTGCCTCGTTCAGTTCCTGCTTCGCCTCGCCGTTGCGCCCCGCCTGCGCGAGCGCGACTGCGAGGTGGTACCGGATGTCCGGCTTGTCGGGAGCTCGCAGCCTGGCGTCGCGCAACAGTTGCAACGCGCGGTCGGACTTGCCGGCGCGATGGTTGGCCCAGCCGGCCGTGTCGAGGTAGACCGGATTCTTCGGCGAGGTCTTGAGGGCCGCCTCCGCAACGTCCAGGGCCGTTGGGTCCTTGAGCTCAATCAGCACGTTGGCCAGGTTGTTCAGGGTGTTGCCATCGTTCGGCGCGGCCTTCAGTACCGCTTCGTAGTGCTTACGGGCCATCCCGTAATCCTGGCTGCGGACCTGCAACTCGGCGATGGCGCTATGGACGCGTGTGTCAGACGGGTTCTTCTTCAGCCAGGCTTCACCGAGTTCCACCGCAGCCTTCAGTCCGCCCTGTACGGCCTGTGCCCGCAGGAGGCGACTGATCGAGTTGGACGATTTCTCGATGTCGTGCGCTTTGCGCAGCGCCTCCAGGGCGGGGCCGTTCTGGCCGCGGCGCTGAGCCAGATCGGCCATCAAGTTGTAGCCGATGGCGGCCTTGGGCGCAGCATCCAGGACCTGCCGGGCCCGCTGCTCTGCCTGCGCGAAGTTTCCTTGCGCCAGTTCGACGCTGGACAGCATGGCCAGCGCCGCGACGTCATTGGGAGCCCCGCTGAGTGCCTTGTCCAGCGTGTAGGCGGCGCCCTTGAGGTCTTCCGAGGCGACTTGCTGGCGGGCGATTTCCACCAGGCGCGGCGTATCGAAGGCGGCCCGGCGGGATGCGTTGACCAGAGTGGCTCGCGCGCCAGCGGCGTCACCGTTGGCCAGTTGCGCAGCGGCATACGCTTGCAGGGCTTCGACGTCCTCGGGGAGCTTGGCCAGCAGGGACTTCGCAGCCTCGAGCGCCCGCGCCGACGCCCCTTTGCGCAGATGCCAGGCCACAAGGGCGTAGTTGGCCCGCGTTTCGCGCTGGCTGCTGGCCGAGGCAGCGCTTTCCAGCCACTTCAGGGCTTCATCGTCCTTGCGCCAGAGTTCGTGAAGCAAAGCCAGCTCAAACAGGATGCTGGGGTTGCGTTCGTCTTCCTTGAGTGCCGCACGCAGTCGTTTGTCGGCAGCCGGGAAATTCCCCGTGACAGCGTCGACCCGTGCAAGCCCCAGCTTGGCGTCCAGCTGACTTGCATCGAGCTTGAGCGCCTTCTCGTAGCCGGCGCGGGCGCCTGCATAGTCCTGGGCCTGCCCCTTGGCGTAGGCCTGGATCATCACGAAGGTGGCATTGTTGGGATTGCCCCGGGCCAAGGTGTCGGCCACTGCGAGGGCCTTCTGGATCTTGTTGTCGCGCAAGTAGACGGCCACCAGTGCCAGCCCGGCTGACGTCTGTTTGGAGTCGGCCTTGAAGGACTTCTCGAGTTGCTCCTCGGCCATCGACGACTGGCCGGACTGCAACAGCGAAACGCCGAGTGCCGTGCGGAACTCGGTGGAGTCCTTGGTCTTCAGGGCGTCCTGCATCAATTGCACGGCACGGGCGTGGCCGCCCTGTCTCATGTGCGCCGAAGCAAGCATCAGCAGGGCCTGGCCATCGGTCGGCCGCACCTTGACGTAGGCGTCCAGCAGCTCGATAGCGCGGTTGACGTTGGGCTCAGCAATCGCGATCTGCGCCAGCAGCTTGTTGAGCGGGCTGCCAGGTTGCTGCTTGGCGGCGAGCTCCAGGTAGGGGCGTGATTTCTCCAGCTCGTTCAAGCTGTAATGGGCCAGTCCATTGAGCATCAGCAACTGCGTGCGATAGCGGATGGCATCGATGGGCACCGGGTCCAGCAGGTCGGTGATCCGCTTGAGCGCGGCCTTTGCTCCTGCCGAATCCCGCGCTCGTTCCGCCAGCAAGGCGCGGAGGTAGGCGGCCCGAGGATCATTGGGCTTGGTCTTCTGGAGCTCGTCGACGTCAGCCAGCGCCTCGGCGTCGCGGTTCAGGTCGATCAAGAGGCCGGCACGCGCGAGGCGTGATTCCAGGTGCGCGGGCTGGATCTTCAAGGCTTGGTCGTAGCCAGCCAGTGCCTGCTTGGAATCGCTGTTCGCATGGAAGATCGAGGCCCGCTGGTACAGAACCTCAGGATCCTCCGGCGTCAGCTTGAGGGCCTGGTCGGCGGCCGCCAGCGCTTCCGTGAACTGCCGGTTGCGAATGCGCAAGGGGACTTCGGCGGTCCAGCTGTTGGCATCGGCCGTGTTGAGTGCCCGCGCAGCCTGAACCGAGGCGAGGGCCGCCTTGCCGTCTCCCATGTCGGATTGGGCGGCTGCCCGCTGCAGGAGCAACTGCTGCTGGATGCCCGGCGGCAATCCCGAGGGCTGCAGCCTTGGCTCATCGAGCACCTGAGGCTGCTTGCCTTGGGCAATCATGGCCGCTGCCAGGGGTACCGCGACTTCTGCCCGGTTCACGCCCATCCGAATCGCTTCGCCGAACTCGAACTCCGCGGCCGCCGGCTCGCTATTGGCCAGCAAAGCCTTGCCCAGCAGCACGTGCACCGACAACTGGCTCTTGTCGGCCTGCAACGCGTTCTTGAGCTGCACGATGGCGCCCGGGATGTCGCGTTTCTCGTAGCGCTGCAGCGCGTCTTCATAGAAGCGCGAGGCCTTGGCGGCATCCTGCGCCTGTACCGCGGGCGCGGCGGCAAGCAGCAGGGTGGCCAGCAGGCCAGAAAGCAAGGCAGGGCGTGAGGCTGAGCGAGGGGTCATCTAGGCGGGCCGGCTAGGGTGGGCGCCGGATTCTTGCAGAAGCCCGCCTCGCTGGCTCAGTACCGCAGCTCCAGAGTCATGACGTCGTTCTCGCGCCGCATCTGAAATCGGTTCAGGAAGCTGTTGCCCAGCAGCACATAGCTCATCGTTCCGGGGATGACGATGGCTTCGACGTCGCGCACTTCGACGTCGCCGATGCGGACGCTGGTGAGCTGGAACTGGTAGGCGGGCACCACGCCGTTGGCCGTCTGCGTGACGATGCGCTTGCCGTACATGTAGCGCAGGCCGAGCTTCTCCGCCTCGATCTGGCTGATGGAGATGCTGGTCGCGCCGGTGTCGACGAGGAAGCTCGTGACCTGGCCGTTGATCATGCCAATCGTCGTGAAGTGGCCGCCCGAGCCCATGGGCAGGATGATCTGGCGCGGCGGCGGCGTCAAAGCGACGACGCGGCCGGGTGCCGCGCCGAGGGTCAGGGTGTGGCGCCGGCCGCCGTACTCGACGACGGCGCGGCCATCCTCGAGTGCGATGAGCTTGACGCCCTTGGCCGTGGCGCCCACTTCGAGGGTGCGGGGATCGCCATCGATGATCAGCAAGGCCGAGCGTGCGCCCAGCATGCCGTTGAGCTGCACCTGCGCAGGCGGCTGAGCCTGGGCCATGCTCAGGCCACAGGTCAGCAGCAGCGACAGGAGCGTGAAGCGATGCATGCTCAGTCGCGGAAGTTGTTGTACGTCAACGGCGTGTCGCTGAAGCTCTTCTTCAGATGGGCGATGGCCGTCTGCAGGTCGTCGCGATTCTTGCCGGTCACGCGTACCGCGTCGCCCTGGATGCTGGCCTGGATCTTGAGCTTGCTTTCCTTGAGCGAGGACACGATCTTCTTGGCGAGGGTGGCCTCGATACCTTCCTTGATCTTGTAGACCTGGCGCACTTTGTCGCCGCCGAGCTTCTCGACCTTCTCGGCCTTGTCGAGGAAGCTGATGACAACGTCCTGCTTGGTCAGCTTGCCGTAGAGCACGGCCTCGATCTGCTCGAGTTGGAAGTCGCTGTCACCGGTCGAGTGGATTTCCTTGTCCTTGAGCTCCACCTTGGCGCCCGTGCCCTTGAAGTCGAAACGGGTGCCGATTTCCTTGATGGCGTTGTCCACGCCATTGCGGATCTTGACGTGGTCGGGTTCGAGAACGGTGTCGAAACTGGGCATTAGCAGGGCCGGTAGATGAATCGGCGAAAATTTTCCCATGTCCGCCGCCTCTGCACGCTCCGTCCCCCCCTCGAATGAACCCCCCGGTCTCCTGATCGAGACCGACGTCAACCTCAAGCCCTACAACACCTTTGCCCTGCCGGCCATCGCGCGCCGCCTCGTGCGGATCCGGGAGGCGGCCGATGTGCGTCGCGTCGTCGATCACCCGGAACTCGGCCGCGCGCCCAAGTTCGTGCTGGGTGGCGGCAGCAATCTGGTGCTGACACGGGATGTGGAAGCCGTTGTCCTGAAGGTGGAAATTACCGGCATCCGGTTGCTGGAGGAGCGCGACGACGCCTGGATCGTCGAAGCCGGTGCCGGCGTCGTCTGGCACGAGCTGGTCAGCTGGACGCTGGACCACGGCTATCCGGGGCTGGAGAACATGGCGCTGATCCCAGGCACCTGCGGCGCGGCACCCGTGCAGAACATCGGCGCCTATGGCATCGAGGTCAAGGACAGGCTGGAGGCCGTCGAGGTGATGGACCTGATCACCGGCCGGCCGGCGCTGCTGCCGTCCGAGGTGTGCCGCTTCGGCTACCGCGACAGTGTCTTCAAGCACAGCGACTTTGGCGGCCTGGCCGGCAAGAGCGTCATCACGCACGTGCGGTTCCGGCTGCCCAAGCCTTGGCAACCGGTGCTGGGCTATCTGGAGCTGGAGCGCAAGATGGCCGAGACCGGCATCGCTGCGCCCAGCGCGCGGCAAATCTTCGATTGGGTGGTGGCGGTGCGCCGCGCCAAGCTGCCCGACCCGGCGGTCATCGGCAATGCGGGCAGCTTCTTCAAGAACCCGGTCGTGACCGCCGAGCAGTGCCGGGACATCATCGGCCGCGACCCCGGTATCGTTCACTATCCCATGCCTGACGGAAGCGTGAAGCTGGCCGCCGGGTGGATGATCGACGCCTGCGGTTGGAAGGGGAAGACAGTGGGCGGAGCGGCGGTCTACGAGAAGCAGGCCCTGGTGCTGGTCAACAAGGCCGACGCGCGTGGCGCCGAGGTCGTGACCTTGGCGCGTGCCATCCAGGAAAGCGTCTATGGGCGCTTTGGCATCCGGCTGGAGCCGGAACCGGTGGTGCTCTGATGCTGACGCGGCGCGCCCTGCTGGCCCTGCTCGGCTCGGTCGGGTTGCCGGTATCGGCGTTGGAGCCGCTGCTGGCGCGCAATGCACCGGCAAATGTCGACCCAAGGCTGTATCTCGTCAGCGAGAAGCTGGACGGCGTGCGTGCGCTGTGGGACGGACAGAGGCTGAAGTTCCGCAGTGGGCGGACCGTGGCGGCGCCGGCCTGGTTTCTGGCTGCCTTACCCAAGCAGCCGCTGGACGGCGAGCTGTGGATTGCTCGGCGCAGCTTCGACACGCTGTCCGCGGCGGTGAGGCGAGCCGAGCCCGTGAATGCGGAGTGGCGCCGCGTGAGCTACCGCGTGTTCGAGCTGCCGGCGGGCGAGGGCAGCTTCGAACAGCGCGCCGAAAAGCTCAAGTCCATGGTGGGCGGTGTCGTCGTGCCGGTCGACCAGATGCGGCTGTCGACCCATGCGGCACTGCGCGACAAGCTCAGGGAGGTCGTCGCCGGCGGCGGCGAGGGTCTGATGCTGCACCGTGCCGACGCGCCACTGGCCTCGGGCCGCAGTGACCTGCTGCTCAAGCTCAAACCACAGGCGGATGCGGAAGCCCTCGTCGTCGGCCACGAGCCTGGCAAGGGGCGCTTCGCCGGCCTGCTCGGTGCGCTGGAACTGCAGACGCCCGAAGGCATCCGCTTCAAGCTGGGCACGGGCTTCAGCGAAGCCCAGCGCCGCAATCCGCCCCCGATCGGCGCAACGGTGACTTATCGCTATCGCGACCTGACGCCGAGCGGCAAGCCTCGCTTTGCGAGCTTCATCCGGGTGGCCGACGAGTTCTGAAGCGCCCGCTCACGCCAAGCCGCAGGGCTTGTCCTCGGGCCGGGCTCACAGCCAGCGCAGCAGGGTTTCAAGCCAGCGGGGCAGCGGGCGGCTCGGGATGTAGTTCTGGCGGTATTGGCTGTGCATGGTCAGGCTCCAACGAAAGTGCTGTAAGTTTATACAGCGCTACTGGATGCCTGACCAGTGTTTTCACTCCAGCCGGGGCAGGCCGCCGCCGGCCAGCAGGCCCACGCCGGTGTAGACGCCCAGCTTGCCGCGCGTGTCGCTGATGTCCAGGTTGCGCATCGTCAGTTGGCCGATGCGGTCGGCCGGGCTGAAGGCGCCTTCGACCTTTTCCATGCTCAGGCGCTCGGGCGCGTAGGTCAGGTTCGGGCTCTTGGTGTCCAGCAGCGAGTAGTCGTTGCCGCGGCGCAGTTCGATGGCGACTTCGCCGGTGATGGCGCGGGCAATCCAGCGCTGGGCGGCTTCGCGCAGCATGATGGCCTGCGGGTCGAACCAGCGGCCCTGGTAGAGCAGGCGGCCGAGCTTGCGGCCGTTGTCACGGTACAGCTCGATGGTGTCTTCGTTGTGGATGCCGGTGACGAGGCGCTCGTAGGCGATGTGCAGCAGCGCCAGACCGGGGGCCTCGTAAATGCCACGGCTCTTGGCTTCGATGATGCGGTTCTCGATCTGGTCGCTCATGCCCAGGCCGTGGCGGCCGCCGATGACGTTGGCTTCGGCCAGCAGGGCCACCGGGTCGCTGTACTCGACGCCGTTCAGCGCGACGGGCATGCCTTCCTCGAAGCGCACCGTCACGGCTTCGGCCTTGACGACCACGTCGTCACGCCAGAACGCCACGCCCATGATGGGGTTGACGATCTTGATGCCGCTGTTCAGGTGCTCCAGGTCCTTGGCCTCGTGCGTGGCGCCCAGCATGTTGGAGTCGGTCGAGTAGGCCTTCTCTGCGCTCATCTTGTAGGCGAAGCCCTTCTCCGTCATGAAGGCCGACATCTCGGCGCGGCCGCCCAACTCGTCGATGAAGGTCTGGTCCAGCCAGGGCTTGTAGATGCGCAGGGCCGGGTTGGTCAGCAGGCCGTAGCGATAGAAGCGCTCGATGTCGTTGCCCTTGTAGGTGCTGCCGTCACCCCAGATGTGCACGTCGTCGGCCTTCATCGCGGCCACCAGCATGGTGCCGGTCACGGCGCGGCCGATGGGCGTCGTGTTGAAGTAGGTCACGCCCGCGGTGCTGATGTGGAAGGCGCTTGCTTGCAGCGCGGCAATGCCTTCGGCCACCAGTTGCGCGCGGCAGTCCACCAGCACGGCCTTCTCGGCGCCGTAGAGCATGGCCTTGCGCGGGATCTCGTCGTAGTCCGGCTCGTCGGGCTGGCCCAGATTGGCCGTGTAGGCGTAGGGCAGGGCGCCCTTGAGCTTCATCCAGTGCAGGGCAGCCGACGTGTCGAGGCCGCCGGAGAAGGCGATGCCGACCTTTTGGCCGGCGGGGACGGATTGCAGGATCGTGGACATGGTGCGTTCTTCTCTCAAGCGACGAGGTTCTGCCACTCGGGGTGGCGCTGGATGTAGACGTGGACGTAGCTGCAGGCCGGCACGACCTTCAGCCCTTGGCTGGAAGCCCATTGCAAGCCGGCCTCGACGAGCTGGGCCGCCAGGCCCTGGCCGCGGTACTGGCTGGGCACGCCGGTGTGCGTGAAGACGACGCGGCCGCCGCTGTGCTCGTAGTCGAGCACGCTGACGGGCGTGGTCGGCAGCGTGAAACGCTGATGCTCCGGCTCATGTTGCGGCGTCATTCGGTGGGCGCCTTCAGCACAACGGGATGAATCTCGACCGACGCGTCCGCGGTCGACACGTAGATGCTGCCGTCCTGGATGCTGATCTGCAGCTGCATGCTGCGCTCAGCCAGGGGAATGAGGGCTTGCGACTGCTCTGCCGGGATCTGCCAGACCGTCAGGCGGGGCGCACGCGTCAGCTTGTTTTCAATGCCTGCCCACCACACCGGCGTGCTGGACGCGAAGCTGTAGACGCTGACGCGGCGGGCGCGGCCGTGGGCCTTCATCAGGCGGCGCTCGTCGGGCTGGCCGAGGTCGATCCAGTGCTGCAGCTCGCCGGTCAGGTCCAACTGCCAGAGGTCGGGTTCGTCCACGTCGGACAGCCCCTTGGTGAACTCGAGCCGGCCGTTGAGGTCGTCGGCTGTGACGTTCAGCGCGTAGGCCAGTACGCGGATCATCATGCGCTCGTCGGTCTCGCTCGGGTGGCGGGCAATCGTGAGTGCATGGTCGCCGTAGACATGGCGGTCCATGTCGGCGATCTGGAGCTGGGCTTTATGGATGGTGGCTTTGAGCGCCATGCGTAAGTCGTTACAGAGAGCAGCCAACGATTATCGCGGCGAAGCCTCGTGGCATCATTCCGTCTCCTGCTTTGAACCTTCGCAACCCAGTTGCGCCCTCTTCATGAAACGCATCCTTCTTCCGCTGGCCCTGGTCGTCGCCTTCTCCGCCCAGGCACAGATCACGAACAACACCAAGGCCAAGGTCGACCCGAAGAACAACAAGGTCGCCAACCCGGTTGTCGAGAAACCCAAGGCCAAGCTGATGAGCCGCGACGAGTTGCGCGCCTGCATTGACCAGCAGGAAGCCAACGGCAAGGAAGCCGAGGCCATCAAGGTCGAGCAGGCCTCCTACAAGGCCAATGCCGACAAGCTCAAGGGCGAGAAGGCCGCGATCGAAACCGGCGAGGCCGCGCTGGCCAAGCAGGTCGCCGAAGTCAAGGCCGAGCGCGACGGCATCCTCAAGGCCCACGAGACGCTGACCGCCGAAGCCCCCAAGCTCGAGAAGGCCGAACTCAAGGCCCGCAACGAGGCCTACCAGGCACGCACGACGGCCTTCGGCCCGATGGTCGACGCCGTGAAGGCCGCCGACGCCGAGCAGGCTGTCAAGCGCAAGGCTTTCTCCGACAAGGTCGACGCGCTGGACGCCCAGTTCAAGGCCATCGAAGAGCGCACCGAGAAGCACTTCGACGGCAACGACAAGTGGAAGGCTGAGTGCCAGAACAAGGCCTACGACGAGAACGACGAGAAGGCCATCCGCAAGGAAAAGGCGGCCGCGGCCAAGTGATCTGCGCCGTTCACTGACGACTGAAAGCGGGCCGCCTCCGGCAGGAAGCGGCCCTTTTTGTTTCTTGCCAGGACGCACCCGCATGAGCAACCCGCTGCTGCAGGACTGGGCAGGCCCACACGGCCTTCCCCCCTTCGCCGACATCACCCCGGCGCATTTCCAACCTGCCTTTGACACCGCGCTGGCCGAGCACCGCGCCGAGATCGACGCGATTGCCGCCCAGGCCGAGCCGCCGAGCTTCGCCAACACCGTTGCCACCTTCGACGCCAGCGGCCGCCGGCTCACGAGGCTGGAGCATCTGTTCTACACGCTGGCCGCGTCGGCCACGTCGCCCGAGCTGCAGGCCGTGCAGCGCGCGCTGGCTGCACCCTTGGCCGAGCACAACAGCGCGGTCTACATGCACCAGGGCCTGTTCACGCGCATCGATGCGCTGTTCGAACAGCGCGAGCGCCTCGGCCTTTCGGCTGAACAGCGCCGGTTGCTGGAGCGGGTGCACCTCGATTTCCTGCGCGCCGGCGCCCGCCTTGCACCCGCGGCACGCGAGCGCTATGCCGCCGTCATGGCGCGCCTGGCCGAGCTCAACACCCGCTTTGCGCAGAACGTGCTGGCGGCCGAGAGCGGCTACCAGCTGCGCCTCACCACCGAGGCCGAACTCGCCGGCCTGCCCGGTTTCGTGCGCGCCGCCGCGCGCCAGGCAGCCATCGACCGCAAGCTGTACGACGGCGTCCACGTCATCACGCTGTCGCGTTCGCTGATCGTGCCCTTCCTCGCCTTCAGTGCACGGCGCGACCTGCGCGAGCAGGCCTGGCGCGCCTGGGTCGGGCGTGGTGACGACACGGGTGACACGGACAACCGCGCCATCTGCCGCGAGATCCTCGAGTTGCGCGCCGAGCAGGCCCGGCTGCACGGCCATGCCTGCTACGCCGACTACGCGCTGGAAGACACGATGGCGCGCAGCCAGGCCGCCGTCATGGGCCTGCTGGAACGCGTCTGGCACCCGGCCCTGACCGCACAGGCTCGCGAGCGTGAAGCGGTGCTGGGCGCGATGGCCGCCGCCAGCGCGACGCACGAACTCGAAGCCTGGGACTGGCGCTTCTACGCCGAGCAGGCCAAGCGCGCCCGCTTCGAGCTGGACGAGGCCGAGGTCAAGCCCTACTTCTCGCTGGACCGCATGGTGAGTGCGATGTTTGACTGCGCGAGCCGCCTGTTCGGCCTGCAGTTCAAGCCGCGGCCCGACATCGCCGGCTACCACGCCGACGTGCGCGCCTACGAGGTGTTCAACGCCGATGGGTCCGTGCGCGGCCTGTTCCTGCAGGACAACTTCGCACGGCCCACCAAGCGCAGCGGCGCGTGGATGAACGCCATGCGCAACCAGAGCCGCGCTCTCGGCAGCACGCCCGTCATTCTGAACAACAACAACTTCGCCCGCGGTGCGGCGGGCGAGCCCACGCTGCTCAGCTTCGACGACGTGCGCACGCTCTTCCACGAGTTCGGCCACGGCCTGCACGGCTTGCTGAGCAGCGTGGAGCACGAGCGCCTGGCCGGCACCCAGGTGCTGCGCGATTTCGTCGAGCTGCCGTCCCAGCTCTACGAGCACTGGATGGCCGAGCCCGAGGTGCTGAAGAAATTCGCCCGCCACTGGCAGACCGACGAGCCGCTGCCCGATGCCTTGCTGGCCAAGCTGCAGGCCGCCCGCCAGTTCGGCCAGGGCTACGAGACGCTGCGCTACACGGCCAGCGCCATCGTCGACATGGCCGCGCATGCGCTGCCGGTGGCACCTGGCGATGTGGTCCGCTTCGAGCGTGACACGCTGGCCGAGTGGAAGCTGCCTCACGAGGTCGGCATCAACCATCGGCTGACGCACTTCCAGCACCTGTTCAGCAGCGCAGGCTACGCGGCGGGCTACTACGTCTACCTGTGGGCCGAGGTGCTGGACTGCGACGCTTTCGACGCCTTCGTCGAGGCTGGCAATGTGTTCGACACGGCTGTGGCTGCGCGGCTGCGCGAGTGCATCTACTCGGCCGGCAACAGCGTCGAGCCGGGGGCGGCCTTCCGCGCCTTCCGCGGCCGCGACCCGGTCGTAGAGCCCATGCTCAAGGACCGGGGCTTGCTGCCGGCCTGAGGGCTGGCCGTGTCGCCAATCTGGCCAACGCGATGACGGCGCACATCGTCGCGAAGGCCACCCAGGCATAGGGCCACAGCAGCGGCAGGCCGAGCAGGATCAGGCCGTCGTTGCCGCCGGGGATCAGCAGGCTGCCCCAGCCCATCAGCAGGCCGCCGGCCAGGCAGCGCGCAACGCCGGTGGCCGTCCAGCGGTGGCCCTTCCACAGGCCGGCGCGCCAGCCGCCAAACATCGCGCCGGCCAGCAGGCAGGCGAAAAGACCGGTGCGCGTCGCGGCTTGCATCGTCATGCCGTGGGCCAGTTCGGCCAGTGCGTCGGTGTAGGCCCAGGGGCCTTCGAGCAGCAGCAGCGCGAGAAAAGCCAGCCCGATGGACACGGTGGCGACATGCGGGGTCCACCAAGGCTGGCGCCAGCGGGCCACGGCGCGCCACAGCGCAAAGCCCGCGAATGCCAGCCCCAGCGCGGCGGGGGCCAGCCACAGGGGCGAGCCCGCCGGCTGAGCCTGCGGCCGGGCCGCGGCGAACAGCCCGTCGACGCTGGCGCAGCCGACGTAGAAGCCCAGCGGCGTGGCCAGGTAGGCCCATTCGCCATTGCCCAGCCGCGCGATGGCGCCGAACACGCAGGCCTGGTTGACGAAGGCGCCCAGGCCCAGCAGCGCCGAACCGAGCACGGTCCATCCGGTCAGCGCAAACGGTGTGGGCAAGGCGGGCTGGGGCAGTTGCAACAGCCGGAGCAGCAGCAGGCCGCCGGCCACCCACAGCGAGGCTTCGAGCAGGCTGCGCAGGCGGCTGGCCTTGCGCTGGTCCACCAGCTCGCTGACGGCCGCCACGGTGCAGGTGGCGCCGCGCTGGATGGCCGCACCCATCAGCAGCGCGCAGGCCGCGGCGCCGATGAACGCGAACGGGTTCATGCCGTCTCAACCTCGCCCAGCACATGCTCGATGACGCCTTCGATCGGGTCCACCGGCGCATGCCATGGCGCGCGCTCGATCATGCGGCGCGCGTCCACCAGGCCGGCCAGGCGGCGAGCCTTGACGCCGGCGGGTGTGAAGTCGATGTCCTTGGTGTGGTCTTCGCCCTCGATGCGCGGCGCCAGCAGATGGGCCACGTGCATCGTCGTGCCGCAGCCCCAGGCGGTGAGCTCCTTGGCGGCCTTCTGCTGCGCGGGCGACAGCAGTCCATTGAGCTCTCGGATGATGTGGCGCAGCCGGTGGATCTGCTTCTGGCGCGTGATATGGCTGTCGGCTCGGCTGGCGTACTGAATGTCCTTCTGCCGCCCCATCACCTGCCAGATCGACTCGGGCTGCGGCGCCGTCTGGTGCCACACGTTGACGGCAAAGATCAGCGCGTCGCGGCGCGGGTTGTCGTCCAGCACGGCCTCGATGGGCGTGTTGGAGTACAGGCCGCCGTCCCAGTAGGCCTCGCCGTCGATGCAGACGGCCGGGAAGGCCGGTGGCAACGCGCCCGAGGCCATGATGTGCTCCAGGCCGACCGGCTCCTCGCGAGAGTCGAAGTAGCGCATCTGTCCGCTGCGCACATTCACCGCGCCCACGGTGAGGCGCATGCCGCCGTGTTGCAGTTGCTCGAAGTCCACCAGCTCACGCAGCGTTTCGCGCAGCGGGTCGGTGCTGTAGTACGAGGCCTTGTCCACGCCCAACTTGGCCTGGCTGCCGCGCAGTGCGGCCAGGTTGGGTTCGAAGAAGGCGGGGATGCCGCGCATCACCGTCGTCATGTTGGCCAGCAGGTTGCCCATGCCCAGCCAGTCCAGCGGGCCGGCCAGGGTGCTCTGGTGCTCGACGTGGCGCCAGAAGTCGTTCAGCCTTTGCATGCGCCGCTCGGGCGGGTTGCCGGCAATCAGCGCGGCGTTGATCGCGCCGATGGAAGTACCGATGACCCAGTCCGGCTCGATGCCGGCCTCGTGCAAGGCCTCATAGACACCGACCTGGTAGGCGCCCAGCGCGCCGCCGCCTTGAAGCACCAGCACGACCTGGGGGCGTGCGGCGGAGGGGGGAGAGGAGGATTTCTTGGCGGGCATGGCTTGTCTCGGCTGGGTTGGCGTGGTTCGGTCGGCGGGCGGGGCCGCGGGCTTACATGTGTTCCTTCATCGTGGTGGGCTTGCCGTCGTTGACGATGTCGGCGATGGTCAGCTCGACCGGCGCGTTGGTGCTGTTCTTCCACCAGTGCTTGGTGCCCAGGAACTCGCGCGAGATGTCGCCGGCCTTGTGCAGGATGGGCACGCCGCACTTGCTGGAGTGCTCGTGGATCTCGCCGCTGTTGACCATGATCAGCGCAGGCCGGTCCTCGTGGCTGTGGAACGGCACGACGCCGCCGGGCGCGATCGTCATGTGGCGCAGGCGCAGACGGCGCTGGTTCAGGTGCACGTTCTCCTTGGCCAGGTCGATGGACGACAGCTCGGTGTCGGTGACGCCGACGGGCGCGGTGGCGGCGTCGGCCAGCGCGTTGGCCATGACCTTGTCGGCCGGGCATTCGCCGGCGTGGGCAGTGCCGCCCGCCAGGCTGGTGACGAGGGCGGCGATAGCAGCCACGAGGTGGCTGAGGCGTGAAGTGCGGGTGCGGATGATCGAGGTCTTCATGGTGGGCTCCTTGGGGGTGGGGGTGTGGGAACTGCGGGAGAAATCACTGCGCCGTCCAGCCGCCTTCGATGGGCAGCACGGCGCCGGTGATGGAGGCGGCATCGTCGGAACACAGGAACGACGTCAAAGCGGCGACCTGTTCGACGGTGACGAACTGCTTGGTGGGTTGGGCGGCCAGCAGCACGTCGCGGATGACGGCCTGCTCGCTGATGCCGCGGGCGCGGGCGGTGTCGGGGATCTGCTGCTCGACCAGCGGCGTCAGCACATAGCCTGGGCAAACGGCGTTCACCGTGATGCCGGCCTCGGCCAGCTCCAGCGCCACCGCCTTCGTGAAGCCGGCAACGCCGTGCTTGGCGGCGACGTAGGCCGACTTGTATTTGCTGGCCACCAGCGCGTGCGCCGAGGCCACGTTGACGATGCGGCCCCAGCCCTTCTTCTTCATCGCCGGCACGGCCAGGCGCGTGGTGTGGAAGCCTGCGCTGAGGTTGATGGCCAGGATGGCGTACCACTTCTCCACCGGGAACTCGTCGACCGGCGCCACGTGCTGGATGCCGGCGTTGTTGACGAGCAAGTCGATGGCGCCGAACTCGGCGATGGCCTTGCCCATCATGCGTTCGATCTGGTCGGGCTGGCTCATGTCGGTCGGGTCGTGCCGCACCTGCACGTCGTGCTGCTCGATCAGGTCCAGGCGCAGCTTTTCAATCTCGTGCACGTCGCCAAAGCCGTTCAGCACGACGTTGGCGCCCTGGGCCGCGAGCGAGCGGGCGATGCCCAGGCCGATGCCGGACGTGGAGCCGGTGACGAGGGCGGTCTTGCCGATGAACATGATGGGTCTCCTAGCGGGGTGTGGTGGGGGAGGGGGCGCCGCCGCGGTCGACATCGGTCGTGCGGGTGAAGCGCAGATGCGTGATGTCGAGCGGGAAGAACAGGCCCCAGGTCCACTCGACCCAGATGCGCGTCTTGCGGCCCAGCGTGGGCATGCGCAGCAGGTAGTAGCCTCGCCACAGCAGCCAGGCGGGCAGGCCCGACAGGCGCAGGCCGAAGAGCAGCGCCACGCCCTTGAGGTGACCGGTCGTGGCCATCATTCCGCGTGCGGCGTAGGCAAAAGGCTGTGTGGGCTGGCCGTTCAGGTGGCGCAGCAGGTTGCCGGCCAGTGCGTGGGCCTGGGCGACGGCGAACTGCGCCGTCGGCGGGCTGATCTGGCCGTCGCGGGCATTGGGTTGCGCGGCGCAGTCGCCCAGCGCCCACAGGGCCGGCTCGCCCTGCACGCGGCCATCGGCCTCGGTAGCGATGCGGCCACGCTGCATCGGCAAGGCCAGCGCCTCCACCAGCGGATTGGGGCGGGTGCCGACCGTGCAGATCACCGTGGCGCTGGGCAGCGTCTGGCCGTCCGCCAGCTCCACCGCATCGGCATGGATGCGGGCGGCCCGGGTGCCGCAGCGCACCTGTACGCCGCGGCGCACCAGCGAGCGCTCGGCCGCATCGCCCAGCGCTGCCGGCAGCTCGGGCAGCAGGCGCGTGCCATCGTGCAGCAGGCTCACGCTGAAGCCGTCGGCGCGCGTTCTCGGGTAGTGGCGGCTGGCGCTCTTGACGAAGTCGGCCAGCGCACCGGCCACCTCGACGCCGGAGAAACCACCGCCGATGATGACGAAATGGCTAAGCGCCCGGCGCACAAGCGCGTCGTCGCACAGCTCAACGCGGGCCAGCGCCTGCAGCACGCGGTTGCGGATGTGCATCGCGTCGCCCACCAGCTTCAGCGGCAGCGCGTGCTCGGCCATGCCGGGCAGCAGGTCCAGGCGTGCCCGCTGGCCCAGCGCCAGCACGAGATGGTCGTAGCCGACCTCGAGCGGGCCGTGCAGCGTGTCGCACGTGAGGCGCTGTGCGGCCTTGTCGATGCGGCTCACGGCGCCCATCACGAAACGCACGCCGGGCAGCATCTCGCGGATGGGCGCCACCACATGCTCGGGGAACACGCCGGCGCCCACCACCTCGGGCAGCATGGGGTTGAAGGTGGTGTAGCTCTCCTCGCTGATCAGCAGCAGCTGCCAACCGGCGGGCAGGCGGCCATGCAGGGACTTGGCCAGCGTGGTGCCGGCAAAACCGCCGCCGATGATGGCGAGCGTGCGGACTGGCGGGTTAGGTTTTGCGGTGAGCATGGCGGCCTGCGGCGGCTTGGATTGGCGAAGGCCGCCAGTGTCTGGATCGCCACCCATGCCGGGAAATCTCATCAATTCATGGGCTGATGCGCCGTGGTTATCGCGGCCGGTGTAAGGAAGCGGCCGGCCTGTGCGACGCGCACGCCATGGAGCTCTACCAGATCCGCTACTTCCTGGCCGTGGCCGAGACGCTGAACTTCACGCGTGCGTCGGAGCGGTCTTTCGTGTCGCAGCCGGCGCTCACCAAGGCCATCCAGCGCCTGGAGGAGACGATCGGCGGGCGGCTGTTCGACCGCACCAAGAACTCCGTTCAGCTCAGCGAGCTGGGGCAAGCCATGCTGCCCAACTTCCGCCAGATCTTCGACACCGCCCAGGCGGCCCGCGAGCAGGCGCGCCGCTTCAAACGCGAGAAGCGCGAGGTGGTGCGCGTCGGGGTCATGTGCACCATCGACTTCCACCAGGTGCTGCCGGGCTTCGTCGACAGCCAGGACCGGCACGCCATCGAGCTGCATTTCCGCGAGGGCAACCTGGAGGCGCTGACCGACGAGCTGGACCGCGGCGACGTTGACATCGGCATCATGTGCTCGCCCTACGAGACGCCGCGGCGCTTCGACGCCCGGCTGCTGTTCCGCGAGGACTACGTGGTGGCCATCGGCGAAGACCACCGCTTCTACGGCCGCGAGGCCATCACCATGGCCGAGCTGGACCGCGAGCGCTACTGCGAGCGCATCTACTGCGAGTTCTCGAGCTACATCGAGCGCCTGCTGGACGAGCGTGGCGTGCGGCTGGAGGTGGTGCAGCAGTCGCACCGCGAGGACTGGATCCAGGCCTTCGTGCGGTCCAACTTCGGTGTGGCCTTCATGCCCCAGTCCATCGCCGATGCCGCCGGGCTGATGCATGTGCGCACGGCCGACTGCCCCATCGTGCGCGAGGTCAAGCTGCTGGTGCAGTCGGAGCGGCCGATCAGCGTGGCCCAGCAGGCTGTCATCGACTCACTGGTCGCGCACGACTGGCAGCCTGCCGCCGCCTGAAAGTGGTGGGTCAGACGTCGGGGCGGCGCCACAGCCAGATCGCCACCGCAGCCATCACGGCGGGCACGGCGATCTTGACAGCCAGCGGCAGCGACGTCAGTGCAAGCACGACGGCGCTGACCGTCATCATCACGCTGGCCAGCCATTTGGCGCGCCGCGGCACGGCGCCGTGGTCGCGCCAGCGCCGGATGGCGGGGCCGAACTGCGGGTGGTTCAGCAGCCGGGCCTCCAGCGCCGGCCAGCCCTTGCCGGCCGCCCAGGCCGCCAGCAGCACGAAGGGCACGGTGGGCAGCACGGGCAGCACAACGCCGATCAGTGCCAGCGCGATGCTCAAAAGGGCCAGCGCACGCCACAGCAGTCGCGCCAGTGCGGGCGGCATCGCGCGGCCTACTTCAGCCCACCGCTGAGGAACTGTTGCAGGCGCTCGCACTGCGGGCGCAGCAGCATCTCCTTGGGGTTGCCTTCCTCTTCGACCTTGCCCTGGTGCAGGAACAGGCAGTGGTTGGAAACCTCGCGCGCAAAGCCCATCTCGTGGGTCACGACGATCATCGTGCGGCCTTCCGCGGCCAGGTCGCGCATCACCTTCAGCACCTCGCCCACCAGCTCCGGGTCCAGCGCCGACGTGGGCTCGTCGAACAGCATGACCTCGGGGTCCACGGCCAGCGCGCGGGCGATGGCCACGCGCTGCTGCTCGCCGCCCGACAGCTGGGCCGGGTAGACGGTTGCACGGTGCGAGACGCCGACGCGTGCGAGCAGTGCCTGGGCGCGCTCGATGGCCTCGGCCCGGGGCTTGCCCAGCACGTGGATGGGCGCCTCGATGACGTTCTCCAGCACCGTCATGTGGGCCCAGAGGTTGAAGTTCTGGAACACCATGGCCAGCTTGGCGCGCCAGAGCTGCAGCTGCTTGGAGTCTGCCGCCTTCAGGCTGCCGTCGCGGTCGCGGATCAGCTTGAGCGCGTCGCCGCACAGGCTCAGCTCGCCTTCGTGGGGCTGCTCCAGCAGGTTGAGGCAGCGCAGCAGCGTGCTCTTGCCGGAGCCGCTGGAGCCAATCAGCGTGACGACGTCGCCGGCCTTGGCGGCGAAGGAGATGCCCTTGAGCACCTCGCGCTCGCCGAAGCGCTTGTGGATGTTGGTGGCTTGGAGTTGGATGTCGCTCATCTTGTTCACGCCCCCAGCAGCTTGCCGGTGCGCAGCGCCTCGCGGCCCGCGACCTTGGCAACACGCATGCCGGCGTTCGCGAAGCGCAGGAAGTCGCGCGCGAAGAACAGGCCGTCTACAGGGCTCTTCAATTCGGTGACCTCGGCCGTGATGGGGTCGATGACATGGGCCAGCACTTCACCCTCGCGAACCTCGGCGCCGACCTCCTTCAGGAAGGTCAGCACGCCGGGCACGGGCGACTTGATCGGCATGCTGCCGGCCAGTGGGCGGGCGTCGCCGACGGCGTCTGGCAGGGCCGGTTTGTCGCCCGCGATCAGGCCGCGCCAGCGCAGGAAATCGATGATGTTCTTCGCGTCTGCCGCAGCCAGTTCGTGGGTCACATCGGTCGCGCCGCGCAGCTCGACGGTGACGGACAGGCACGCCTGCGGAATGGGGAAGCGAGCGCCCTGGCCGTTGAAGTGTTTGTCCCACTTCCACCAGACCTGGGAGCAGGCCTCGTCGAACGGGTTGTCGCCCGAGTCCTGGGCCAGCAGCGTCACGCGCGAACGCAGGAAGCGCGCCAGCGGCTCGCAGTCGGGCCAGCAGGGCGTCTCGGTGTAGAGGTGCATCAGGGCCTGCGCGTCGCAGTGCAGGTCCAGCACGATGTCGGCGTCGCAGGACAGGCCGAGCAGTGCGCGGCGCAGCGACTGCAGCTCGGTGTCGACCGGACCAGCCAGCACGGCGCGTTTGAGCGCGCGGCGCAGGATGGAAACATTGGTGGCCGCGTCGGCGCCGAGCTGCGACTCGACCTCGGTGGCCACGGCGGCGATCTGGTCGGGGTAATGGCGGTTGAAGTTCTCACCCGACATCAGCTCGAAACGGCCCAGGTGCGCGTGCAGCAGGAACTGGCTGACGCCGATGGGGTTGGCCATGGGCACGACGACGATCTCGCCGCTGATCTGGCCGGCGGCTTCCAGCGCGTCCAGCTGCAGGCGCAGGTGGTGGGCGACGAGCATGCCGGGCAGTTCATCGCCGTGCAGGGAGGCCTGGATGTAGGCCTTCTGGCCGCCTGGTTGGCCGTAGTGCAGCGAGACCAGTTCGCGCTGGGTGCCTGGGGCGGGGGAGATTAGCGGATGACGAAAGATTTGCATGATCAACGGCTCATCATGGGCTTCAGCCAGCGACTTTCAGCCCAGCGGAACAGGCCGACGAGGCCCAACGTGAGCACGAAATAGAAGGCGCCGGCGGTGATGAAGGCCTCGAAGGGAAGGTAGTACTTGGCGTTGACCGCGCGAGCGGCGCCGGTCACGTCCAGCAGCGTGACGACGCTGGCCAGCGACGTGCCGTGCAGCATGAAGATGGCCTCGTTGCCATAGGCCGGCAAAGCGCGGCGCAGCGCGGCGGGCAGCACGATGCGGCGCAGCATCAGGCCGCGGCTCATGCCCAGAGCCTTGGCGGCCTCGATCTCGCCGGCGGGCAGCGCGCGGATGCTGCCGGCGATGATTTCGGTCGTGTAGGCCGCCGTGTTCAGCGAGAAGGTCAGCCAGGCGCAGAAGCTGGCCGACGACAGCCAGGGCCAGGCGACGCTCTCGCGCACCGCATCGAACTGCGCCAGGCCGTAGTAGCAAAGGAAAAGCTGCACCAGCATGGGCGTGCCGCGGAAGACGTAGGTGTAGGCCCACACCAGCCGCGACGGCCAGCCCTTGGAGACGGTGCGCACCAGCGCCAGCGGCACGGCCAGCAGCAGACCGCAGCTCAGGGACAGCGCGAGCAGCTTCAGCGTGACGCCCAGTCCCGTCAGATACAGCGGGAAGTTCTCGCCGATGGATTCGAAGTTCACAGGCGCCCCTCCTTCACGCCGATCGCCAGGTGGCGCTGCGCCCAGCTGAAGCCGAGTTCGGACAAGCTGGTGAAGACGAGGTAGATCAAGGCCACGGCGAGGTAGAAGCTGAAGGGCTCGCGCGTGTTGCCGGCGGCCTGCTGGCCCCGCGTCATCAGGTCGGACAGGCCGATGACCGACACGATGGCCGTGCTCTTGATCAGCACCAGCCAGTTGTTGGAAATGCCCGGCAGCGCGTGGCGCAGCATCTGAGGCAGCGTGATGCGCCACAGCACCTGGCCCGGGCTCATGCCGTAGGCCATGCCCGCCTCGCGCTGGCCCGGCGGCACGGCCAGGAAGGCGCCGCGGAAGGCCTCGGTGAGGTAGGCGCCGAAGATGAAGCCGATGGTCAGCACGCCGGCGACGAAGGGGTCGATGTCGATGTAGTCCTCGTGGCCGAGCATGGGCGCGACCGTGTTGATGGCGAGCTGACCGCCATAGAAGACGAGCAGCATCAACACCAGGTCAGGCACACCGCGGATCAGCGTCGTGTAGGTGCCAGCGATGGCCCTGGCAACGCGCGAGCGCGACAGCTTGGCCAGCGCGCCGCTCAGGCCGAGCAGCACCGCGATGGCAAGCGACGACAGCGCCACGGCCAGCGTGACGGCAGCGCCTTCGAACAGGCTGGGAAGGAATCCGTGCAACAACATGGGAACAGGCCTTCAGCGCGGAGGGCTGACGAGGTCGAAGCTGAAGTAGCGGTCGTTCAGGGTCTTGAGCGCGCCGGTGCTGCGCAGGGCGGCCAGGGCGTCGTCGAGGCGCTTGCCCAGCGTGGCGGCGTCGGCCTTGCGCAGCCCGACACCGATGCCCTTGCCGTAGTAACGCTCTTCCTTGGCGAAGTCGGGCCCGACGAAGCCGAAACCGCGGCCATCGGCATGGTTGAGGAAGCCGAACTGCGCGATGACGGCGTCGACCAGCGTGCCGTCCAGGCGGCCGGATTTCAGGTCCAGGAACACTTGGTCCTGCGTCGCATAGCGCAGCACCTGGCTGTCTTTGAACTGCTCGGCCAGGAAGCGCTCATGGATGGTGCCGCGCTCCACGCCGATGCGCTTGCCCTTCAGGCCGGCCGCGGTGACCTCCAGCTTCGTGTCGCCGCGCATGACCATGCGCGCCGGCGAGAAGTAGTAGGGCGACGAGAACGCGATGACCTGCTGGCGCTCGGGCGTGATGGACATCGAGGCCATGATGGCGTCGATCTTGCGCGACTGCAGCGCCGGAACCAGCCCGTCGAACTCCAGGATGACGGGCGTGCATTGCACGGCCAACTTGGCGCACAAGGCTTGTGCAATGTCGACCTCGAAGCCCTTGAGCTGGCCGTCGGTGCCGATCTCGCTGAAGGGCGCGTAGCCGACGGCGAAGCCGATGCGCAGGCGCTGGACGTTCTGAGCACGGGCCGCCGTCGCGGCCAGCGCAGTCGCGGCGACAGCGGCCAGGGCTGAGCGGCGTCGCATCACTGCTTGGCGCGCGGCGCGATGTCGTAGTCGAAGTATTTGTCGGCCAGCTTCTTGAAGGTGCCGTTGGCCTGCAGCGCGTCGATGGCGGCACTGAACTTCTTGCCCAGCGTCGCCTCGTCGGCCTTGCGCATGCCCACGCCGGTGCCGACGCCGAAGATCTTGTCGTCCAGGATGGCCGGCCCGGCGAAGGCGAAGCCCTTGCCCTCGGGCTTCTTCAGGAAGCCGAAGTCGGCGGCGGGCGCGTCCATCAGCGTCGCGTCGATGCGGCCGGACTTCAGGTCCAGGAAGACCTGGTCCTGGCTGCCGTAGCGCACGATCTCGCTTTGCTTGAAGGTGGCGGCCGCGTAGGTTTCGTGCGTCGTGCCGCGCTGCACGCCGATCTTCTTGCCCTTCAGGCCTGCGGCCGTGGGGTCGAGCTTCACGCCGGTCTTGGCCACGAGGCGGGCCGGGGTGTTGTAGTAGGGCTTGGAGAAGGCGATGACCTTCTGGCGCTCTTCGGTGATGGAGACGCTGGCGAAGATGGCGTCCACCTTGCGCGACTGCAGTGCGGGGATGAGGCCGTCGAAGTCTTGCTGCACCAGCGTGCACTGGGCCTTCATCTCAGCGCAGTAGGCCTGCACGAGCTCGATCTCGAAGCCCTTCAACTTGCCGTCCGGGCCGATCTCGGAAAAGGGCGGGTAGGCGCCTTCGACGCCGATACGCAGCTTCTTCCACTCGGGGGCCTGGGCCTGGGCCAGCGAGGCGGCGGCCAGGAGGGTCAGGGCAAGGAGGCGGGTCTTCATGAGGGGTCCTTCGTGGGGATCAAGGTTGGACTTGAGGTAGCCAGTCGCGCAAGGCCGCAAGGGTAGCAGCCGGGTCCTCCTCCTGAGGCACATGGCCAAGCTTCGGGAAAACCACCAATCGGCTGTTCGGAATGCCTTTTTCGAACTCGCGGCCCCAGCGCAGCGGGATCAGTCGGTCGCGTTCGCCCCACAGGATGAGGGTGGGCACCTTGATCTCGGGCAGGCGCGCGTAGGGGCCGGGTGCGAGCTGGTCCATGCGCCGCATCAAGGCGACACGGTTGCCTTCGCGCAACGTCAGCTCGTAATAACGGTCCACCAGCGCGGCGGTGACATGGCTGGGGTCGCCATAGACGTCGAGCACGCTTTCCTCGATGGCGCGGCGCGGCAGCAGCCAGCGCATGGGCTCGCGCACCACTGGGATGCGGGCGATGCGAAAGCCCAGCGGCATGGAATCGGGCTGAAAATCGAAGCCGGCGGCGTCGACGAGCACGAGGCCGGCGACACGGGCCGGTTCGGCCAGGGCGACCTGCCAGGCGATCTCGCCGCCCAGCGAGTTGCCGCCCAAGATGGCCCGGCCCACGCCGAGGCGGGCCAGCAGGTTGCGCACGAAGGCCACGTAGCGCTCGTCGCTGTAGTTGCTGTCGGCATTCGGCCCCGTCAGGCCGAAGCCGGGCAGGTCGAAACTGATGACACGGCGGGTGGCCTTCAGCTCGGCGACCCAACCTTCCCAGGTGTGCAGGCTGGCGCCGGTGCCATGGATGAGGACGATGGGCAGCGGATCGCTGCTGGGGCCTTCATCGCGGTAGTGCACGAGCAGGCCGTCCAGCTCGACGAAATCCGACGGCGGCGGCGCCCAGCGCGGCACCAGGCTTTCCAGCGAGCGGTCCGGCGCCTTGCTGACGGCAAAGCCCAGGGCCGCCAGCATCAGCAGGATGCCGACGATCTTCAGCGACCAGTCTCCGAATCGGTTGCTCATGTCGGGCTCAGGTCGGCGTTGACGCCCCTGCGATCGTCGAAGACGAAGCAGTTGCCGTGATAGTGCTTGCCCCCGGTGTCCTCGAAGTATTTCAGGATGCCGCCGTCCAGTTGCCAGGCCGTCAGGCCCTGCTCCTCCAGCACCATGGCCGCCTTCTCGCAGCGGATACCGCCGGTGCAGTAGCTCACCACGGTCTTGCCAACGAGTTCGTCGCGATGGGCAGCCAGTGCCTCGGGAAAGTCGCTGAACTTGTGCAGCCGCCAGTCGACGGCGCCGTCAAACGCGCCCTCGTCCACCTCGAAGCCATTGCGCGTGTCCAGCAGCACGATCTCCCGGCCGTCGTCGTCATGGCCCTGGTCCAGCCAGCGCACCAGCGTCGCCGGGGCCAGCGCGGGTGCGCGCGGGGCCTGGTCGGGGCGCACGGTGGGCCGGTTCATGCGGATGATCTCGGGCTTGACCTTGACCTTGAGCCGCTGGAAAGGCTGCACCTCACTCCAGCTTTCCTTCGGTCTAAGCGAGGCAAAACGGGCGTCGCTGCGGAGCTCGTTGACCCACGTGTTCACGGCGTCGGCCGGCCCGGCGAGGAAGAGATTGATGCCTTCCTCGGCGAGCAGCACGGTGCCCTTGAGGTTCAAGCTCTCGGCTCGCGCGTGCAGACGGTCGCGCAGCGAAGGCGTGTCCGTCAGCGAGACGAAGAGGTAGCAGGAGATGTTGAGGATGGGGCCGGACTGCATGAGGCGGCGGATTATCGCGGCGGGCTCAGTCCGCCCATCTTGATGCGATGGCCTGGACTTCTTCGAGGCAGGCGTTGAGGGCATCGACGACACGCGGGTCGAAATGGCTGCCGGCGCCATCGCGGATGAAGTCCATGGCCTCGTTGTGCGTCATGGCCTGCTTGTACGGCCGCACGCTGATGAGCGCGTCGTAGACGTCGGCCACGGCCATCAGCCGCGCCGCCAGCGGGATGTCCTTGCCGGCCAGGCCGTCCGGGTAGCCGCTGCCGTCCCATTTCTCGTGGTGGTGGCGGGCAATCTGCTTGCCGAAGTGCAGCATCAACCCGGCATCGTCGCCCAGGCGGTCAACGGCGCGCTGCAGCAGGTCGGCGCCGTGCTCGGCGTGGGTCTTCATGATCCGCCATTCGTCGGGCGACAGCTTGCCGGGCTTGAGCAGGATGCCGTCGGGGATGGCCACCTTGCCGATGTCGTGCAGCGGCGCGGCCTTGGCCAGCTCGTCGATGGCAAATGCGGTCAGGTCGGCCGGGCCATCGGGCTGGGCAGCGATCCACTGTGCCAGCGTGCGCACGTATTCCTGGGTGCGTTGGATGTGGTTGCCGGTGTCGGCGTCGCGGAACTCGGCCAGGCCGACCATGACGAACAGCGTCGTGTCGCGCAGCCGCTCCACCTCGCGCCGGCGTGCGTCCAGCTCGCCGCTCAACTGGGCGTTGTGGCGCAGCAGGCGGTCCTCGGCCAGCTTGAGCTGCAGATGGGTGCGCACCCGGGCCAGCACGGTGGCGGGGTTGAAGGGCTTGTGGATGAAGTCGGCGCCGCCGGCCTCGAAGCCGGCGCTTTCGTCCTCGGGCCGCGTCAGCGCCGTCAGGAAGATGACGGGCACCCGGCGCGTGGCAGGGTCGGCCTTGAGTTGGCGGCAGACCTCGTAGCCATCCAGCTCCGGCATCATCACGTCCAGCACGACAAGATCGGGCGCCTGGCGGCGGCAGATCTCCAGCGCCTTGGCACCGCTGACAGCGAGTTGCACGCGGTAGTCGGGCTTGAGCACTTGGGCCAGCAGCGTCAGGTTGGCGGGCGTGTCGTCGACGACGAGCACCGTGGCCTGGGACGAGACCGGGGGCGGGGCGGCGATCGCAGGCAGCATCAGTGTCATGACTGTTTAGCGTCCTTGGTGTCGCCGCGCAGTGCGGCCTGGGCCTCGTCGAAATCAAAGCGCTGCATGGCGCCGGCCAGGGCCTTGGCCTGGCGGGCGGGCAGGGCCTCGATGAAGGCAGACTCATGTTGCTCCCACAGCGTCAGCGCATTGCTGTCCGCTTCGCCGAGCAGGGTGTCGAGTTCGCTGATCAGCGTGGCCGGGTCGGTGCCTGGGACGGTCGGATTGGCCACCTCGGGCAAGGGCAGGTCAACGGGCAGCGGGCGGTCCACGTCCAGCAGGCGGCGCAGCGTGTGCGGCAGCAGCGGCTTGGCGCACAGCGTTTCGGCGCCCTGGCGCTGGGCGCGTTCGCGCAGCACCGGCGTGTCGAACGCGCTCAGCAGCACGGTGCGGCGAGCTCGCGGCGGGCCACTCTGGGCCAGGCGGGCCAGCAGTTCGCTGCCTTCCATGTCGGGCAGCACCCAGTCGATGACGAGCAGGTCATAGGGTTGGCTGGCCGGTACGGCCACCAGCCGCGCCAGTGCCTGGCGGCCCTGGGTGAGCAGGTCGACGCGGGTGGCCGGTGCCAGGGCCTGCAGCAGCGCGACCAGCGTCTCGTGGCCGCCGCTGTGTGCGGCCTGCACGAGCAGCACGCGGCGTGCCTGCGGCGCAGGCGGCAGCGTGAACTCGGGGCAGGGCGCTGGCGGCAGCGTCAGCTCGAACTCGCTGCCACGGCCCGAAGCGCTGCGCGCCGACAGCGTGCCGCCCATGCGCTCGGCCAGTGCCCGGCAGATGGCCAGCCCCAGGCCCGTGCCGCCAAAGCGCCGCGTGGCGCCGGCCTCGGCCTGGGCGAAGGGCGTGAACAGCCGGGCAAGCTGCTCGGGCGCCAGCCCCACGCCGCTGTCGCGCACGCGCACCACCCAGCCACCGGCGGCGTCCAGGCTGGCGCTGAGCTTGACCTGGCCAGCCGGCGTGAACTTGACGGCGTTGACCAGCAGCTCGGTGAGGAGCTGGGTCAGGCGCACCGCGTCGCCGCGCCGCGCGCCGGCTGCGCCCAGCAGCTCGGGCGAGGCGATGTCGCAGAGCAGCTCCAGGTGCTTGGACTGGGCGGCCGGGCGCACGGCGTCAAAGGCGTGGGCCAGCAGCTGTTCGAGGTGCAAGGGGTCGGCGGCCAGCTGCATGCGGCCCGCGTCGAGGTCGGCGTAGTCCAGCAGGCCGTCGATGAGCCTGACCAGGGACTCGCCGGCCTTGGCCACTTCCTGCAGATGCCCGCGCTGGTCGGCTTGCAGGCGGCCCTGCAGCAGCAGCCTCGTGAGGCCCAGCACGGTGTTCATCGGCGTGCGGATCTCGTGGCCGATGTTGGCGAGGAAGTCGGACTTGGCGCGCGACGCTGCCTCGGCCGCGGCGCGTGAGCGCTCCAGCTCGGCCAGCCGGGCCGTGACCAGATCGTCGGTCGTGGCGAGGGCGCCAGCGGCCGGCGCGAGCTGGGTCAGCCGCGAAAGCTGGCGCGACAGGCCCCACAGCGCCACGCAGAACATGGTCTGGCACAACGCCAGGTTGGCGATCAGCGGCCAACCCTCGATGAGCCAAGGTGGCGGCGAGCCAAAGAAGCGCAGCAGCGTGGGCGGCGCCAGCATGACGACGAGCAGGCTCAGCGAGATCAGCAGCGCCTCGCGGGCGCGCCAGGTCGTGAACAGCAGCAGGCTGCCACCCATGGCCCAGGGCGCAAAGCTGCCCAGCGTGTACAGGCCGGGCCCCGGGTCGGGGCGCAGCGTGAAGACCAACATGGTCAGGCTGAAGTACAGCGCCAGCAGCGTGACGCCGGCGCGCTGCCATAGCCGCAGCTTTTCAGGCAGGCGCCAGACGAGCAGGGCCAGGACCGTGAAGGTGGTGGCGATCAGCGGGTAGGCGATGCGGTCGCTGGGCTCGATGACGCCCATGGCGGTCTCGCTGGCCCAGGCGAACAGTGCTGACGCGACGATGACGGTGAACAGCCAGCGCGTGCCGAACGGGCCCAGGACGACGATGGCCGGTGCCCTCATGCACCACCCTGCTGCTGGCGGTTCAGCGCAACGGCGGCGGCGTCGAAGTCCAGCGCGGCCAGCGCCTGGTCTACGCGCTGCTGCTGCGCGGGCGCCAGGCCGCTGTAGGCCCCGTGGGCCTGCCACCAGTCCAGCGCCCGGCTGTCGCTCTGGGCAATCAGGCGGCGCAACTCGTCCACGTTGCCGGGCCCCTGGGGTCGTGGTGCCGCGCCATCCCAGGTGTGGGCCAGGGCGGCCTCGATCTCGGCCTGCAGCAGCGCCAGCCCGGCCTTGACCGCGTTCAGCTGTGGTTCGGCATTGACCGCGTCGGCATCGGCGGCGCTGCGTTCCAGCGCCAGGGCCGCTTGGTGCAGCGGCTGCGCGCCCAGCGTTGCGGCCAGGCCCTGCAGCGTGTGGGCAGCGCGGCGCAGTTCGATCCAGTCGCCGCCGTGCAGCCAGCCGGGCCAGGCCGCCAGGCCATCGGCGTATTGGTCGGCAAAGCCTTTCAGCGTGCGGCGGTAGAGGGCCGACTGGCCGTCGAACTGGCGCAGGCCGAGCTGCAGGTCCAGCGTTGGGCGCAATGCCGAAAGTGGCGTCGAAGGCCTGGTGAGCGGGCGATAGATCTGCAGCTCCCGCACGAGGCGGGCCACGTCCAGCGGCTTGGCGATGTGGCCCTGCATGCCGGCGGCCAGGCACTGGGCCTTCTCCTCGGCCAACGCATGGGCCGTCATCGCGAGCACGGGCAGGTTCTCGAAGCCGGGCAGCTCGCGCAGCCGGCGCGTGGCGCTCAGGCCGTCGAGCACGGGCATCTGCAGGTCCATCAGCACGAGGTCGTAGGCCTCGGGGCCGCCGGCCTGCAGCCGGTCCAGGCCTTCCTGGCCGTTGCCTGCAACGTCCACCTGGGCACCGCGGCTGCTGAGCAGGCGCAACGCGATCTCCTGGTTGATGGGGTGATCCTCGACGAGCAGCACCCGAAGGCCGGCCAGGGAATGCGCATCGACGCTGGCGGGCCGGTTGCCCGGCACGTCGCTGAGCAGGCGGCGCAGCTCCCCGGCCAGCAGGGGTTTCTGGCACAAGGCGCGGGCACCGAAGGCGCGGGCCTGCGACGGCTCGTCATCCCAGCCAGGCGGGCTCAGCACCGCAATGCGCAGCGCCGGGTACTCGCGGCGCAGCTGGGCCAGCAGCTCGGCACCGGTGGCGCCGGGGCCGGGCAGCAGCCAGTCCAGCAACAGCCAGTCGAAGGGCCGGCCGGCCTGGCGGGCTTCGGCCAACGCGGTCAGCGTGCCGGCAACATGGGTGCTGGCGGCCAGGCCGGGGCCGAGGCCCAGGTGGCGCAGCAGGGTCAGCGTTGCCTCGCGGCCGTCGGCATGGGCCTTGGCGAGCAGCAGGCGCTGGGCTGGCAGCGGCGCTGGCGGCGTGCCCAGCGGGTCCAGCGGCAGCGCGAGGCGGATCTCGAAGCTGCTGCCCTGCCCAGGCTGGCTCTGCACATCCAGCGTGCCGCCCATCAGCTCGACGAGGCGGCGGGTGATGGTCAGCCCGAGGCCCGTGCCACCGTAGCGCCGCGGAATGGAGGCGTCGCCCGGCCTGAACTCGTGGAACAGGCCGGCCAGTTGCTCGGCGCTCATGCCGATGCCGCTGTCCTGCACCGTGATGAAAAGCGGCACGCGGCCCGGCTCTTCGCCGGGGTGGGCGGACAGGCGCAGCAGGACCTGGCCCGAGGGCGTGAACTTGAGCGCGTTGGACAGCAGGTTGATGAGCACCTGCTGCAGGCGCAGCGCGTCGCCCCGCAACTGGCCGCGCGCACCGAGCAGGCTGGCGTCGGCCCAGTCGCAGACGAGTGCCACGGCCGGATTGCCGTGCACCGGCCGCACCAGCTCGATGGCCTGGGCGACGACATCCTCCAGCCGCAGCGGCAGGGATTCGATTTGCATCTGGCCGGCCTCGATCTTGGAGACGTCGAGCACGTCGTTGACGAGGCTGAGCAACATGCGCGAGGCGGCGTCGGCCTTGGTCAGCAGGTCGCGCTGCTCGGCGGTGAGCTGGGTCTGCAGGGCGAGCTGGTTCATGCCCATGATGGCATTCATGGGGGTGCGGAGTTCATGGCTGAGCTGGGCGAGGAAGCGGCTCTTCGCCTCGGTGGCCGCCTTGTGCGCCTCGGCCGCATCGACGCCACGGCGCAATGCGGACAGGCACAAGGGCGGCAGCGGGATCAGAAGGGCATTAATCACCAGCGCGGCGTAGACCGCCGTGCCGCCGGCTCCACGCAGGCTCCAAAGCAGCGGGAAAAGCACCAGCAGCGCCGCCATGGCAAGCCAGAGAAGACCGAGCGTGAGCGGGCGCTGGGGCATTGGGCGATGGTGTGGGATAGGCCGATTATGGGAGTGGGCAATGCGCCAAATGTGCGATGGATTTGCAACGTTGCCCCTGGGGAAAGCCCAGGGCGCACCCGTGGCGTGGGGCTTGAGGCTGCGGTTATCCTGACTCGCCATGCCGCTCATCCTTGTAGTCGACGACCAGCCGAGCAACATCCACGCGCTCTACCAACTGCTGGTGGACGAATGCGAGGTGTCCATGGCTACCAGCGGCGCCGAGGCTCTGGCCTACTGCGCACAGCAGCTGCCCGACCTGATCCTGCTCGACGTGCTGATGCCCGAGATGAGTGGCTACGAGGTCTGCGACCGCCTGAAGGCCGACCCGCGCACGCGTGGCATTCCCGTCATCTTCGTGACCGTGCAGGGCAGCGCCGACGACGAGGCCGAGGGCTTTGCCCACGGCGCGGTCGACTACATCCCCAAGCCCTTCGTTGACGTCGTCGTGAAGGCGCGGGTGCGGACGCAACTGGCCCTCAAGCTGGCGTCGGAGAGCTTCGCGCGCTCGCAGATCGAGCTCTTCCAGCGTGACAAGCTGGCCTCGGTCGGCCGCACCATCTCCGGCATTGCCCAGGAGCTGAGCTCGCCGCTGGGCAACGCGCTGATCTCGGCCTGCACGCTGCAGGACGACCTGACCCATCTGCGCGGCCTGTCCAACACCAGCACCATCAAGCGTAGCGACCTGGACAAGCATCTGCGCGTCAGCGAGGAAAGCGTCGGCCTGGTGCTGTCCAACCTGCAGCGCACGCTGTCCATCGTCGACTCCTTCCTGCAGTCCACGGCCGACAACTTCGGCGACCAGCGCCGCAGCTTCTCGCTGCTGGAGCTGGTGCATGAGGTCGTGGCCGGCCTGGCGCCGGCGCTGGAGGCCCACCAGGTGCGCTGCGAGCTCGACGCGGGCGACGATTCGCACCTGTTGAGCTTCCGCGGCGCGTTGGCCAAGGTGCTGACGACGCTGATCCAGAACGCCATCAAGCACGCCTACCGCGAGGCCGGTGGCGAGGTGCATCTGCGCGTGCGGCCACTGGGCACCGACCAACTCGTCATCACCGTGCAAGACCATGGCATCGGCATCCCGCCCGGCATGCTGGGCCGCGTCTTCGACCCCTTCTTCTCGACGCGCTTCGGGCTCAACCGCACCGAGCCGGGGCTGTACATCGTGCGCAACCTCGTGACGTTCGCCTTGGGTGGCCAGATCCAGGTCGAGTCCACGCCCGGCGTGGGCACGACGGTCAGGCTGACGCTGCCGATGATTTCGCCCGAGGCGCGGCGCACCGCGGGCTAGGTCCCGCCGTGCCCACAGGCCCTGACATGCAGCCTTTGCGGGCCCGATTGGCACTGCTGGGCGGCCTGCCACTGCTGGTGATCCTGCTGTTGGTGCTGGCAGGTTATTTCATGCAACGGCCCTCGGCCGAAGCCGGGCGCAGCCCCATCGTCATCGGCCTGCTGCAGGCGCTCAGCGGCCCCGCGGCCAGGAGCGAGGCGCCGCTGGTGGCGGCCGTCAAGCTGGCGGTGGAGGAGATCAACGCCGGCGGCGGGCTGCTGGGCCGACGCGTCGAGCTCAAGATCGAGGATTCGCGCTCCGACGCGCGTGTGGCCGCGGCTGCGGCCGAGCGGCTCATCAGCGTGGAGCACGCGGTGGCCTTGTTCGGCTGCGGGTCGTCGAGCTGCCGCCAGGCCGTCAGGCCGGTGGTCGAGACTCACCAGCACCTGCTTTTCTACCCGCTGGCCCACGAGGGCATGGAGCAGTCGGCGCACATCATCTACACCGGCCCGACCCCCAACCAGCAGGCGCTGCCGGCAGCCGACTGGGCCATGCACGGCTTCGGCCGTCGCATCTACCTGGTCGGCACCGACAGCCACTACCCGCGCCGCCTGGGTGCCGTGCTGCGCGACTTCATCGCGCTGGGCGGCGGCCAGGTGCTGGGTGAGCGCTATGTGCCCCTGGGCGGCAGTGACATGGGCGCCGTCATGGCCGACCTGCAAAAGCTCCAGCCCGATGTCGTTCTCAGCACCATCAGCGGCGACAGCAACCAGGCCTTCTTCGATGCCCTCGTGGCAGCCGCGCTCACCGACCTGCCGCTGATGTCCTTCAGCGCCGCCGAGCCCGAGATGAAGGCTTTCGACGGTGGCCGGCTCGACCGGCACTTCGCGGCCTGGAGCTATCTGCAGTCCCAGCCCGGGCCGGTCAACCAGGCCTTTCTCGCGCGGCTGCGGCGCAGCCAGGGCGAGGCGGCCCAGGCCGGCGACCCGGCGGTGTCAGCCTACGTCGGCGTGCAACTGTGGGCCGCCGCGGTGCGCGAGGTCGGCAGCCCGCAGACCGACGTCGTCAATGCCAACGTGCTGCATCAGACGGTGTTTGCGCCCCAGGGCTTCGCGGCGGTCGACAGCCAGAGCCGCCATCTTTGGCGCCAGTTGCGCATCGCCCAGGTCAAGCCGGGCGGTGAGCTCGGCGAGGTCTTCCTGCTGCCGCGCCATATCCGGCCCAAGCCCTGGCCGAACTTCCGTTCGACCGAGCACTGGACGACCGTGATGTCGCGCGCCGAGGTGGGGCGGTGAGCGCCGCGTTGCCGCCCGAAGAGGCTCAGCTCCCGCTGGGCGGGCCAGCACGCGCCGCGAAGGGTGCGGCATTGAGCACCGCGGCACCGGTTCCCATCGAATCGACGCGCCGGGCCTGGCGCGTCGGGCCGGTGCTGCTGCTGGGCCTGATGCTGCTGTCCATGCTGCCCCTGGGGCTGGTGGGGCTTTGGCAGCTTTCCAGCTTCGAGCAGCGCCTGCGCGAGACGGTGACCGAGGGGCTGGTCGTCATCTCGCGCAAGAAGGTCCACGAGATCAATGAGTACCTGAACGAGGTCGAGGTCGACGCCCGTCTGGTTGCGCAGGCTGGCGATACCGGTGCGCTGCTGGTGCAGCGGGGTGACGCCGTCGCGACGCGGGTGCCCGCGGCCAGCCGGGCTTTCTTCGAGCGTCTCTACGACACCGGCAAGTACCTCAACCTGCTGTTGGTTCAGCCCGATGGCCGCATCAGCTTCGCGATGAAGGCCCCGGCCGGCTCCACGCCGGAACTGGCGCGCCTGGACGGCGGCGCCTTCGAGGGCAGCGAGCTGTTCACCGCCCATCGCCGTGCCATGGGCCAGCTCGATCCGCAGCTGACATCGGTGCATCGCCTGCGCGGCGAGGAGGCGGCAACGCTCTTTCTCGTTCATCCGGTCGTCGTCGAGGACCGCGTGCTGGGCAGCGTCGTGGTGCAGCTGGACCTCGAACGGCTGCTGCGCGTCGCGACCGAGCGCTCGGGCCTGGCGCTGGCCGGCGAAACGGTGCTGGCGCGGCGCGATGGCAACAAGGCGGTCTTCATCAACGACCTGAAGCGCGCGCCGAGCCAGACCTTGACCGGCGTGATGGACCTGACCGCGCCAGACGCACCGCCGGCTCTGCGCGGCCTGCGCGGCGAGAGCGGCAGCGGGCTGATGCGCGACTACGCGGGCGTCGAGGTTGTGGCCTCCTGGCGCTACCTGCCGGCGCTGGACTGGGGCATCACCGTCAACCTCGACGCGGCCGAGGCCTTCGCACCGGCACGCGCGCTGCGCGACCGTCTGCTGGTGGCACTCGGCCTGGCCTTGCTGCTGGCGCCGTGTCTGAGCCTGCTGCTGCGCCGGCGCATCGTCGAGCCGGTGGAGATGCTCAGCGGCGCCGTCGCCCGCATCGCGGGCGGCAAGCTGGACGAGCGTGCGCCGGTGTGTGGCTTCAGCGAGTTCCGCGAGCTGGCGCGCGGCTTCAACCGCATGACCGATCAGCTGGTTGTCGAGAAGCAGCTGCTGGAGGCCCGGGTCGAGCAGCGCACGCGGGCGCTGAACGACAGTGAGCAGCGGTTCCGAGGTGTCTTCGAGCGGGCCCAGGTCGGCATCGCGCTGTGCGATGCCCAGGGCATCATCCTCGACGTGAACCAGGCCTTGACGGCCATGCTCTGCCGTGAGGCTGGCGAGTTGCGTGGTTCGAAGCTGGCCGACCTGCCGGACTTCCGCCCCGGCCGCGTGCTGGGTGGCGAGCTGACCCGGTTGGCCAACGCGCGGTTGGACCATGCCCGTTTTGAGCGCGGCTTTGCGTTGCCCGGTGGCGGCGAACTCTTCGCCGACGGCAGCGCCAGCGCCATCCGCGACCGGCGCGGCCGCCTCGTCAACGTCGTGCAGATGCTCATCGACGTGACCGAGCGCCACCGCGCCGAGGTGGAATTGGTGCGGGCCCGCGTGGCGGCCGAGGCGGCCAGCCAGGCCAAGAGCGATTTCCTGGCCAACATGAGCCACGAGATCCGCACGCCGATGAACGGTGCGCTCGGCATGCTCAACCTGCTGCTGCGCACCGAGCTGTCGCCCCGCCAGCTCGACTACGCGAGCAAGGCCCGCACGGCCGCGCAGGCCTTGCTCGCGGTCATCAACGACGTGCTGGACTTCTCCAAGGTCGAGGCCGGCAAGATGGAGCTGGACCCGCACCGCTTCGAGCTCAGCGACTTCATGCGCGAGCTGGCCGTCATCCTGTCGGCCAACGTCGGCACCAAGGACGTCGAGGTGCTGTTCCGCCTTGACCCGCGCCTGCCCAGCGCCCTCGTCGGCGATTCCACCCGGTTGCGCCAGGTGCTGCTCAACCTGGCCGGCAATGCGCTCAAGTTCACTGAACGTGGGGAGGTGGTGCTGGGCCTCACGCTGCTGGGCGACGAGGGCGGGCAGGCTCAACTGCGCTTCGAGGTCAGCGACACCGGCATCGGCATCCCGGCAGACAAGCTCGATCACATCTTTGCCGGCTTCAGCCAAGCCGAGCAGAGCACGTCGCGGCGCTACGGTGGCACCGGCCTGGGCCTGGCCATCAGCCGGCGGCTGGTGGCGCTGATGGGCGGCGAGCTGCGGGTGGACAGCTGCGTTGGCGAAGGCAGCCGCTTCCATTTCGAGCTGGCGATGGAGGCCGCGTCCGCCGGCAGCGGCGAGGCGGATGTGGCCCAGCGCGGCCTCAAGGTCTTGATCGTCGACGACAACCCGATGGCCCGCGAGGTACTGCAGGGCATTGGCGAGAGCCTGGGTTGGGACTGCGACCTGGCGGCCAGCGGCGAACAGGCGCTGGCGTTGGTGCACGAGGCCGCCGAGCGCGGCGATCCGCACTACGAGCTCATCCTGATGGACTGGCGCATGCCGGGGCTGGACGGCTGGGAGACGTCGCGCCGGATCCGCGACAGCCACGAGTCCGATGCGCCCGTCATCATCATGGTCACGGCCCACGGCCGCGAGCTGCTGGCCGAGCGCAGCGAGCATGACATCCAGAGCCTGGGTGGCTATCTCGTCAAGCCCGTGACGGCCTCGATGCTGCACGACGCGGTTGCCGAGGCCACGCGCGGCCTGCCTGCGCAGTTGCAGGGTGCGGGGCCCGCGGAGCAGCGTCTGGTGGGCATGCGCCTGCTCGTGGTGGAGGACAACGGCTTCAACCAGCAGGTTGCCCAGGAGTTGCTGGAAGGCGAGGGCGCCGTCGTCACGCTGGCCGGCGGCGGCGTGGAGGGCACCCATCTGGCCCTCGTCGCCGAGCCCGACTACGACGCCATCCTGATGGACCTGCAGATGCCCGACATCGACGGCTTCGAGGCGACGCAGCGCATCCTCGCGCGCCGCCCCGGCAGCCTCATCATCGCGATGACGGCCAACGCGATGGAGGGCGACCGCCAGGCCTGCCTGGCCGCGGGCATGCGCGACCACGTGTCCAAGCCCGTGGACCTGGAACAGCTGGTCGCCTGCCTGCGCCGGCTTGTCGGGCCCGTTGCTCCGCAGCCTACCGCCCCGGCGCCAGCGCCTGCCGAGACGCCGCTGCTGGAGACCGAAGCCGCGCTGCAGCGCCTGGGGGGGCGCCGGGCGTTGTATGAGCGGCTGGTGCAGTCGTTTGCCCAGGACGTGCCCGCAGAGATGAATGCGCTCCTGCACCATCTGGCGCAGGGCAGCCGGGCCGACGCCTTGCGCGTGCTGCACACCTTGCGCGGCCTGGCCGGTTCCGTTGGCGCCAGTGCGCTGGCCGAGGCCACAGGGCGGGAAGAACTGGCGCTGCGCGATGGCGGCGAGGTCGAGACGGTTGATCTGGCCTCGGTGCAAGCCCTGCTCGGCGAAAGCCTGGCCGCGCTTGCGAAAGTGGTGGTGCCGGCGCCGCCCGCTCCGGTTGCTACGGCTGCTCCGGCCGAGTCTGCCGGCGGCGACCCGCTGGAGTCTCTGCGCCGGCTGCGCTTGCTGCTGGTGGAGCGCAACATGCGCTCGGTGGCTGCCAGCGAGCAGCTCTGCGCCGCCCACGCCGACGCGCTGGGCCCTGAGATGACTCAGCTTTCAACGGCCGTGGCACGGCTGGATTTCGCCAAGGCATTGAAGGCCTGCGACCTGCTGCTGGACCGGTTGAATCCGCGCTGAGCCCCTGAACGGGTAGCCGCGCGTGAAAACTCTGCTGGGCAAAGCCCGTTCCCGCGGTATGGAGGGGGTTGGCCTGCGTACAATGAGAATCATTCTCATCGAAGCGACCGCCTGTCGACCCGCCCATGTCCGAGCCGCTGCCTTCCAGCCTCGCCGCCGCCCCAGCCGGGCAGGCGCTGACCGTCGAGCAGGTCAGTGCTCCCCAGCATTCGCCCGAATGGGCCGCCTGGCTGGCCGACCTGGGCTTCCTGCCGGGCGAGGCCGTGCGCGTGCTGCGCCGTGGCGCCCAGCGCACGGGCAACCTGGTGGTGCGCGTCGGGCAGTCGACGTTTGCGCTGCGCCACGCCGAAGCCGAATGCATCGCCGTGACGTTGCGTCATGGTTGATGCAGTCATCCATGTCCACCGTGGCGGCAAGCTGGTTGCGCTGGTTGGCAACCCGAACTGCGGCAAGACGGCCCTCTTCAACGGCTTGACCGGCAGCCACCAGAAGGTGGCCAACTACGCCGGCGTCACCGTCGAGCGCAAGGAAGGCCGGCTCGTCTCGGCCGCCGGCAAGGCGCTGCGCCTGCTGGACCTCCCCGGCACCTACAGCCTGCACCCCCGCTCGCCGGACGAGCGCGTGACCTGCGACGTGCTGGCAGGCCGCGCCAAGGGCGAGAAGCGGCCCGACCTCGTCATTTGCGTGCTGGATGCGACCAACCTGCGCCGCAACCTGCGCCTGCTGCTGGCCGTGCGTCGCATGGGCCTGCCGGTGGTCGTCGCGCTGAACATGGCTGATCTGGCCGCGCGCCGCGGGCTCAAGATCGACGCCGCCGCCCTGAGCGCCCAGCTCGGCCTGCCCGTCGTGCGAACCGTCGCCATCCACAAGGAAGGCCTGGACGAACTGCGGGCGCTGCTCGACAAGCCCGAGGTCTGGGAAGGCGCGCCCATCGCGGTGGCGGCCGAGCAGCACGTGGACGACCACGTCACCGTCAAGACCATGCTGCGCGCGCTGCACCTGGACCAGGACCTGCCCACGCTGCCCAGCGACCGCGTCGATCGCGTGCTGCTGCACCCGGTGGCCGGCTCCGTCATCCTGGCCGTGCTGCTCTTCCTGCTCTTCCAGGCCGTGTTCTCCTGGGCCGAGCCGCCCAAGGACCTCATCGAGGCCGGCATGGCTTGGATAGGCGCGCAGGTGGGCCACTGGCTGCCCGACGGGTGGCTGCACAGCCTCATCGTCGACGGCGTCATCGCCGGTGCCGGCGGCGTGCTGGCCTTCCTGCCGCAGATCCTGATCCTGTTCTTCTTCATCCTGCTGCTGGAGGAGTCGGGCTACCTGCCGCGCGCCGCGCTGCTGCTGGACCGGCTGATGGGCAGCGTCGGCCTGTCGGGGCGCAGCTTCATCCCGCTGCTGTCGAGCTTTGCCTGCGCCATCCCCGGCATCATGGCCACACGCTCGATCTCCAACCCGCGCGACCGGCTCGTCACCATCATGATTGCGCCGCTGATGACCTGCTCGGCACGGCTGCCGGTGTACGCGTTGCTGATTGGCGCCTTCATCCCGCACCGCGAGGTGGCGGGCGTCGAGCTGCAGGGCCTGGTGCTGTTCGGGCTTTACCTCGCCGGCATCCTGGGCGCGCTGGCCGTGGCCTGGCTGCTGAAGCGCTTCACGAACACGGGCCGCCTCGTGCGGCCGTTGATGATGGAGCTGCCCAGCTACCACTGGCCGCACCCGCGCTCCATCGCCATCGGGCTGTGGCAGCGCGCGATGATTTTCATCAAGCGCGTCGGCGGCATCATCCTCGTGCTGACGATTGCGCTGTGGCTGCTGTCCAGCTTCCCCTCGCCGCCGGAAGGCGCCACGGGTGCTCCCATCCAGTACAGCGTGGCCGGCTACCTGGGCGCGGGCCTGGCCAAGATCTTTGAACCCATCGGCTTCAACTGGCAGATCAGCCTGGCCCTGGTGCCGGGGCTGGCAGCCCGCGAGGTGGCCATCAGCGCGCTGGGCACGGTCTACGCGCTGTCTGCCACCGGCGACGACGCCGCCCAGGCGCTGGCACCGCTGATCGCGCAGAGCTGGAGCCTGGCGACCGCGCTGTCGCTGCTGGCCTGGTATGTGTTCGCGCCGCAATGCATTGCCACGCTGGCTGCCGTGAAGCGCGAGACCGGGGGCTACAAGCTGCCCCTGATCATGACGGCCTATCTGTTCGGCCTGGCCTACCTGGCCTCGTTCATCACCTACCGCACCGCACTCTGGCTGGGCGGTTAAGGCGCGGGCCGCGTCGGTACGCTGGCGCTGCAGATGTCGATGTGGCCCGGGCTGTGGACGAACCAGCCGCCGCGGTAACGCCGGGCGTCCAGCAGTTGGGTCCAGGTGGCGGACTCGGTCTTCAGTACCTGCAGGGCCGGCCGCTCGGCCGCCGGCACGTCGGCCAACAGGCGCACGCGGTCGATGCCGGTGCGCTGCTCGGGTTTGTCGTAGAAGCCCATGGCCGCGGTGCCGCGGGGCAGGGCGGACAGGAATTCCATGCCCTTGAGCACGCGACCCACGAGGGTGATGTTCAGGTCCAGGCCGCGCGGCGCCTGGCCGATGACGACGTAGAGCTCGGTGCCGTTGCTGGAGTCGACCGCATCGCTGCGGCCGGCGCCGACCATGCCGTAGCAATGGGCCAGCCAGGCCTTGCCCGCCTTGGGGTCGGCGGCCACGGGCATGCCTTGCGCAAAGCCGGTGCGCGGTGCCCAGCCGTCCACATCGGCCAGCTTGGCAAAGCCGGCGGCCTTGCCAACGCGGTCCAGCGGCACCGAGAACTCGGCCGGTAGCTTGGGCGACACGCCGGCCGGCAGCGGCTTGGCCTTGGTGGCGTCTTCGCCGTTGGGGTCGCCCCATTGGGTGACGAAGTTGTCCTGCACGCGCAGGATGGCCAGGCCGTCCCAGTAGCCACCGTGGGCCAGGGCACGGATGTTGGCCGCATGAGCCGGCGCGAAGCGCGGCGCGAGTTCGATGATGACCTGCCCCGCGGGGAGCTGCATCAGCAGCGTGTTGTCCGGGTCCAGCGCGCGCCAGTCGCCAGCGGGCGAGGCGGCCAGGATCTCCTGGGCGGTCTTCTTCGCGGCAGGGGCTGGGGCCGAGGCCTTGGACGGCTTCTTGGGCGCCGCGACGGCAGTGGCCGACACCAGGCCGGCAAGGATCAGCGGGAAGGCCAGTTTGAAGGCGGTGTATTTCATGGGCGCGGAGCTTAACGGCGGCCGCCAGCCATGGCCGCCTACAACTGGGCCAAACCCTTCCAGAGCATGTAGGCCGCCAGCGCGAAAAGCAGGGTCGAGAAGACCTTCTTCAGCTGGGCCACATCCATCGCATGGGCCGCACGGGCACCCAGCGGCGCCATCGTCACGCTGGCCGCGGCAATCACCGCCAGCGCCGGCAGGTAGAGATAGCCGAACGTGCCCGGCAGGGCGGGCGTCAGCCCCCAACCACCAATGACATAACCCGCCGTGTTGGCGACAGCGATCGGGAAGCCCAGGGCCGCACTCGTCGCCACGGCCAGGTGCACCGGCACGTTGCACCAGACCATGAAGGGCACGCTGACAAAGCCGCCACCGGCACCCACCAGGCCAGACAGCAGGCCGATGCCGGCGCCAGCGCCGAGCTGGCCGGCCGCACCCGGCATCTGGCGGCTGGGCGCGGGGCGCTTGTTGCGCAGCATCTGCCAGCCCGAGAAGCTGACGAAGGCCGCGAACACCAGGGCCAGCCAGGCACCCTTGAGCAGGGCGAACAGGCCGGCGCCGGCGAGCAGGCCGCCGATCAGGATGCCGGGGGCCAGGCCCTTGACGAGATCCCAGCGCACCGCGCCGCGCTTGTGGTGGGCGCGCACGCTGGACAGCGACGTGAACATGATGGTCGCCATCGAGGTTGCGATGGCCATCTTGACGGCCAGGCCGGCTTCGACGCCGCGCTGGCTGAGGATGAAGGTCAGGATGGGCACCATCAGCATGCCGCCGCCGATGCCGAGCAGGCCCGCGAGGAAGCCCGCTGCCAGGCCCAGGGCCAGCAGCTCCACGATGAGGCCGGCGGTCATGCCTGATGCAGCCGCTTGAGCACGGCCTGCCACTCGGCCGGCGAGACCGGCGTGATCGACAGCCGGCTGCCGCGCTCCAGCACGCGCATGGACGCCAGCTCGGGCGCCTCGCGCAGCTCCTTCAGGCTCAGCAGTCGCGTCGTCTCGCGCCAGCGCACGTCGACATGTACCCAGCGCGGCGCCTCGGGCTTGGACTTGGCATCGAAGTAGTGGCTGGCCGCATCGAACTGCGTCGCGTCCGGGTAGGCGGCGCTGCTGACTTCGGCGAGGCCGGCGATGCCGGGCTCGGGGCAGGACGAGTGATAGAACAGCACGCCGTCGCCGAGCCGCATGTCGTCGCGCATGAAGTTGCGCGCCTGGTAGTTGCGGACACCGGTCCAGGGCAGGGTGCCGGCGCGCTGCAGATCGAGGATGGAGGCCTCGTCGGGCTCGGACTTCATCAGCCAGTAGTTCATCGGCCGATGCTACCCAACGGGCGAGAGAGGAGAGGGGGTGTCCACCGCAATCCTGGGGGCCGAGATCCTGAACACCCAGGGGTAATCAGGTGGGCGAGGTCAGCCGGACTTCGGGTTCATCTGACGCGAGACGATCACGCCCGTCCGAAATTTTCCAAGCCCTTGCTCATAGAGCATCGGATGAAGGAAATAAAGCCCCGGGGAAAGCGATGGACGAGGTGGATTCTAAGTCTTCAGAGCAACTGCCCGTCGTGTTCCAGCGCTTCATCCAGGCGCTTGACGAGGGCATCCAGCTCCGGCGTTGACACGGGCGCTGCGCGGGGCGTCTCGCGCGGCGCCTCGGCAAGCTGGTAGGCCAGGTTCAGCGCGGCCAGCACGGCGATGCGTTCACGTGCCTTGACCTTGCCGGCGTCGCGGATGGCGCTCATCTCGCGGTCCACCTGGGCCACGGCGGCGGTCAGCGCGGCCTCGCCGCCTTCGGGGCAGCCGAGCAGGTAGCTCTGGCCCATGATGGTCACTTCCATCTGCTTCATGGCCGCTCCTCCTTGGGCGTCTCGGCCGGCAGTCGCTCCAGCAGGGCGTCGACGCGGGCACGCGCCGCGTTCAGCCGCGAGCGCAGGCTGTCGCGCTCCTGGGTGATGGAGGTGAGCTGCACCTGCAGCAGCAGATTGGTACGCAGGATTTCGTCGTGTCGCACGAGCAGGCGCTCAACGCGGTCGGTCAGGTCGGTCAGGCTGGCCATTGCAGGGGCTCGGGATCAGGCGGAGGCCGATTTTAAGAGACGTCCGGTGTCGCACTCCTGGATGACGGCGCAAACGTTGCACAAGGGCTTGCGCGCCTGGCAGACGTAGCGGCCGTGCAGGATGAGCCAGTGGTGGGCGTCGACGAGGTAATCCGTCGGCACGCGGTCCAGCAGGCCCAGCTCCACCGCCAGCGGCGTCTTGCCGGGCGCCAGGCCGGTGCGGTTGCTGACGCGGAAGATGTGTGTGTCAACGGCCATGGTCGGCTCGCCGAAGGCAACGTTGAGGACGACGTTGGCCGTCTTGCGCCCCACGCCCGGCAGGGCTTCGAGCGCCTCGCGCGAGCGCGGCACCTCGCCGCCGTGCTGGCTGATGAGGATCTGGCAGGTCTGCAGCAGGTGTTTGGCCTTGCTGCGGTACAGGCCGATGGTCTTGATGTGGTTCTCCAGCCCCTCGGTGCCCAGCGCCAGGATCTGTGCCGGCGTGTTGGCGACAGCGAAGAGCCGCTTGGTGGCCTTGTTGACGCCGACATCGGTGGCCTGGGCCGACAACAACACGGCCGTCAGCAGCTCGAAGACGCTGGCGAATTCCAGCTCGGTCTGCGGCGCCGGATTGGCGGCCTTCAGCGTGGCGAAAAAGCGTTCGACTTGGGCACCGTTCATGCCGGCATTGTCAGGGCGCCAGTCAACCCCGCTTGGCGCGTGCCCGGGCGAGCGCGGCTTCGATGACGGCGCGTTTGCGGTCGAGCTGGGCAGGGTCGGTGATCAACGACGCGGCGGGCAGGTCAGCCAGCTTCGCTTCGGCCTTGGCGATCAGACGGGCCTCGTTCTCCTCGGCCTCGCGGTGGCGACGGAACTGGCGGAAGGCGTAGCGCTCGCGGGCCTCGTCGGCCTGGGGCTGGCTCCAAGCGGCCCAGCCGGTGGTGGCCGTCACCTCGGGCATGGAGATGCAGTCCACCGGGCAGGCCGGCACGCAGAGTTCGCAGCCGGTGCACTGCGCCGCAACGACGATGTGCATGGCCTTGGGTGCCCCGACGATGCAGTCCGCAGGGCAGGCCTTGATGCACAGCGTGCAGCCGATGCACCAGGCCTCGTCGATGACGGCAACGCCGCGCGTGGCCTCGACGCCGTTGACGGGGTTCAGCGGCTGAGCGGCGCGGCCGGTGATCGCCGCGAGCCTGGCTACGCCTTCGGCACCGCCGGGCGGGCACTGGTTGACGTCGGCCTCAGCGGCGGCGATGGCCTCGGCGTAGCTGCGGCAATCCGGATAGCCGCAGCGGGTGCACTGGGTCTGGGGCAGTGCAGCGTCAATCAGCTCGGCGAGGGTCACGCTGACGTTCAAGCCTTTCGGCGTGAGCGAGGCGCGGGCGCTGCAGCCTTGGCCGGCGTGGCTTTGGTGGTCTTCTTCAACGGCGCAGCCTCGTACTTGGCGATGAAGTTGCACACCTCGGGGTAGACGTTGTCGCGCCAGCGGCGGCCCGAGAAAATGCCGTAGTGGCCGGCGCCAATGGCGTCGTAGTGGAACTGGTGGGCCTTGGGCACGCCCGAGCAGATGTCGTGGGCGGCCTTGGTCTGGCCGGCGCCGGAGATGTCGTCCAGCTCGCCTTCGACGGTCAGCAGCGCCGTCGTCGTGATGTCCTGCGGGCGCACCAGCTGGCCGTCGACTTCCCAGGTGCCGTTGACGAGGGCGAAGTCCTGGAAGACCGTCTTGATGGTGTCGAGGTAGTACTCGGCCGGCATGTCGAGCACGGCGTTGTATTCGTCGTAGAACTTGCGGTGGAATTCAGCGCTGTCATCGTCGCCGCGCACCAGGTCCAGGAAGTAGTCGTAATGCGAGGACAGGTGGCGGTCCGGGTTCATCGCGACGAAGCCGGTGTGCTGCAGGAAGCCGGGGTAGACCGCGCGGCCGGCGCCGGGGAAATTGGTCGGCACGCGGTAGATGACGTTGTTCTCGAACCAGCTGTAGCTGCGGTTCATGGCCAGGTTGTTGACGGCCGTCGGGCTCTTGCGGGCGTCGATGGGGCCGCCCATCATGGTCATGCTGCGCGGCGTGGGCTCGCCGGCGCTGGCCATCAGCGAGATGGCGGCCAGCACGGGCACGGTGGGCTGGCAGACCGAGATGACATGGCTGTCCGCGCCGCCGACGTGGCGGATGAACTCCTGCACGTACTTGATGTAGTCGTCCAGGTGGAACGCGCCAACTTCGAGCGGCACCATGCGGGCGTCGGTCCAGTCGGTGATGTAGACCTTGTGCGTCTTCAGCAACTGCTTGACGGTTTCGCGCAGCAGCGTGCTGTGGTGGCCGGACAAGGGCGCCACGACCAGAACGGTCGGCTGGTCCTTCATTTGGCCCAGCACCTTGAGGTCATCCGTGTAGCGCTTGAAGCGCAGCAGGCGGCAGAAGGGCTTTTCGAGCGCCACCAACTCCTGCACGGCGACATCGACGCCATCGACCTCGACCGACTTGATGTCGAACTCGGGCTTCTCGTAGTCCTTGGCCAGGCGGTGCATCAAGTCCAGGCCGGCGGACACGCGCTGGGCCATGGGGCCGTGCGCGAACGGCGACAGCGGGTGGCTGTAGAGCTTGGCCGATGCCGCGGCGAATTCCGAGAAGGGACTCAGCAGCGCGCGCTGGGTTTCGAAGAGCTGATACAGCATGGCAAAACCTTGAACTAGGGGCCGGGAATGCCGCGATGGTGCCAGAAAACGCTTTCGCGGTTGTGCGCTGCAACATGGGATTGGCGGTCAAACCGCCAATCCGTCGCACTTGGCTGGTGCCTAACGCCCCATCAAGCGCGCATCACGGCGGCCATTGCACCGGCAACGACCGGCAGATTGCCCTCGTTCAGTGCGGCCACGCAAATGCGGCCCGAATCCACGCCGTAGACGCCAAACTCGCTGCGCAGGCGCTGCATCTGGGCGGCGTTCAGGCCGGAGTAGCTGAACATGCCGAGCTGCTCGGTGACGAAGGAGAGATCCTGGGTCACGCCGGCGGTCTTCAACGCGGCCACGAGGGCGCCGCGCATGGCCTTGATGCGCACGCGCATGCCGGCCAGTTCCTCCTCCCACAGCGCACGCAGGGTGTCGTCAGCCAGCACCTGGGCCACCACCTGGGCGCCGTGCGTCGGCGGGTTGGAGTAGTTGGTGCGGATCATGATCTTCAGCTGCGACAGCACACGAACGGCCTCCTCGTCGCTGCTGCACACCACGCTCAGCGCGCCGCAGCGCTCGCCGTACAGCGAGAAGCTCTTGGAGAAGCTGGTGGACACGAAGAAGCCGACGCCGGCCGCCATGAACTGGCGCACCGCTTCGCCGTCTTCCTTCAGGCCGAAGCCGAAGCCCTGGTAGGCCATGTCGAGGAAGGGCGTCAGGCCCTTGGCCTTGACGGCGGCGACGACCTGCGTCCACTGCGCGGCGGTGATGTCATAGCCGGTCGGGTTGTGGCAGCAGGCGTGCAGCACGACGACGGTGCCGGCCGGGGCGGCGTTCAGCGCGGCCAGCATGCCGTCGAAGTTGATGCCTTTGCGCTCGGCGTCGTAGTAGGGGTAGGTCTCGACGGTGAAGCCGGCCTGCGTGAACAGCGCGCGGTGGTTCTCCCAGCTTGGGTCGGAAATCAGCACCTTGGAGGCGGGGTTGAGCTGCTTGAGGAAGTCGGCGCCGATCTTGAGTGCGCCGGTGCCGCCCAGGGCCTGCACGGTGGCGACGTTCTTCAATTCGCTGCCGAAGACGAGCTTCTGCACGGCCTTGTCATAGGCGGCGATGCCGTCAATGGGCAGATAGCCGCGCGGCTTGGGGGCGGCGGCCATGGCGGCCTCAGCCTCGCGAACGCACTTCAGCAGCGGCAGTTTGCCGGCTTCGTCGTAATAGACGCCGACGCCGAGGTTGACCTTGCCGGGGCGGGTATCGGCATTGAACTGCTCGTTCAGGCCGAGGATGGGGTCGCGAGGGGCAAGGGTGACGTCGGCGAAGAGAGACATGAGGAGATTCCTGAAAGGACGTTGGCAGTAGGGGAGGCTTGAAGAATCAGGGTCTGCGCTAACCTGCCTGGTTTCGCAGCGCAGCAATTTTGCCCGTGAACCCAGGGAATTCCCCATGCAAGAAGCCTTGAACGTCATGCCCGGTCCAGAAAGTGACTCGGAGGAACGCAAGGGCGAATTCGTCAGCTTCGAAGGCTCGCCGTTCGAGCTGTTCCAGCCTTTCCCGCCGGCGGGGGACCAACCGGTGGCCATTGCCCAACTGATCGAAGGCATCAACGACGGCCTCAGCTACCAGACGCTGCTGGGCGTGACGGGCTCGGGCAAGACCTTCACGATGGCCAATGTCATCGCCCGGCTGGGCCGCCCGGCCATCATCTTTGCGCCCAACAAGACGCTGGCCGCGCAGCTGTACAGCGAGTTCCGGGACTTCTTTCCGAACAACGCGGTCGAGTACTTCGTCAGCTACTACGACTACTACCAGCCCGAGGCCTATGTGCCCCAGCGCGACCTGTTCATCGAGAAGGACAGCGCGATCAACGAGCACATCGAGCAGCTGCGCCTGTCCTGCACCAAAAGCCTGCTGGAGCGGCGCGACGTCATCATCGTGGCGTCGGTGTCGGCCATCTACGGCATCGGCAACCCGAGCGACTACCACCAGATGGTGATGACGCTGCGCGTGGGCGACAAGATGGGCCAGCGTGACGTCATCGCCCACCTGATCCGCATGCAGTACACGCGCAACGAGATGGAGTTCACGCGCGGCCACTTCCGCGTGCGGGGCGACACCATCGACGTGTTCCCGGCCGAACACTCGGAGCTGGCCATCCGCATCGAGCTGTTCGACGACGAGATCGAAGGGCTGTCGCTGTTCGACCCGCTCACGGGGCAGATCCGCCAGAAGATCCCGCGCTTCACCGTCTACCCGAGCAGCCATTACGTGACGCCGCGTGACCGCGTGCTGGCGGCGACGGATGCCATCAAGCAGGAGCTGCGCGACCGCGTCGCCTTCTTCATCAAGGAGGGCAAGCTTGTCGAGGCGCAGCGCGTTGAGCAGCGCACCCGCTTTGACCTGGAGATGCTGCAGGAGGTGGGCCACTGCAAGGGCATCGAGAACTACACGCGCCATCTTTCCGGCGCCGAGCCGGGCGACCCGCCGCCGACGCTGGTGGACTACCTGCCCAAGGACGCTCTCATGTTCCTGGACGAGAGCCACGTGCTGATCGGCCAGTTTGGCGGCATGTACAACGGTGACCGGGCGCGCAAGACGACGCTGGTGGAGTACGGCTTCCGGCTGCCGTCGGCGCTGGACAACCGGCCGCTTAAGTTCGCCGAGTTCGAACGCAAGATGCGCCAGGCGATCTTTGTGTCGGCCACGCCGGCCCAGTACGAGAAGGACAACTCCGGCCAGGTGGTCGAGCAGGTCGTGCGGCCGACGGGGCTGGTGGACCCGCTCGTCGAGGTGCGGCCCGCGACGCACCAGGTGGACGACGTGCTGCAGGAGATCCGCCTGCGCGTCGAGGTGCAGGAGCGCGTGCTGATCACGACGCTGACCAAGCGCATGGCCGAGCAGTTGACCGACTACTTGAGCGACAACGGCGTCAAGGTGCGCTACCTGCACTCCGACGTGGACACCGTGGAGCGCGTCGAGATCCTGCGCGACCTGCGCCTGGGTGCGTTCGACGTGCTGGTGGGCATCAACCTGCTGCGTGAAGGCCTGGACATCCCCGAGGTGTCGCTCGTGGCCATCCTGGACGCCGACAAGGAAGGCTTCCTGCGTGCCGAGCGCAGCCTGATCCAGACCATCGGCCGGGCGGCGCGCAACCTGAACGGCAAGGCCATCCTCTACGGAGACCGCATCACCGAGTCGATGAAGAAGGCCATCGGCGAGACCGAGCGCCGCCGCGCCAAGCAGATTGCCTTCAACGAGGAAAACGGCATCACGCCGCGCAGCGTGCAAAAGCGCATCAAGGACTTGATCGACGGCGTTTACTCCGCAGCGTCGGGCCGTGACGACGCCAAATTGCTGGCGGCGGCCAAGGTTGAGGACTTGTCAGAGAAGGATCTGGCCAAACGTATTGCCCAGCTGGAAAAGCAGATGCTGGAGCACGCGCGCAACCTGGAGTTCGAACAGGCCGCTCGCATGCGCGACCAACTGGCGCAATTGCGCGAGCAAGCCTTCGGCGCCCGCGTACACGACAACATCATTCCCTTGGACAGCGCTCGCAAACCGGGTTCGCCACGCTGAAGCTGCTGCGGCGCAGCAAAACCCCGCCGAAACCTAGGGATACCTGGCCGACATGGGAAGTGGCCGAGTAGTCGAGTAAAATCATCGGAAATGATTCGCTCGGCTATTGTCCGGGCGTCCCGGGTTAACCCCGAATCATTTGTCCAGGACAAATCCTGGTCGTTGCATCTCGCAAAGGAGTTTTTATGCGTCTCACTACCAAAGGCCGGTTTGCAGTCACCGCGATGTTGGACTTGGCGCTGCGCGAGAATACGGGCCCCGTCGCCCTGGCGGCGATCAGCCAACGGCAGCAGATTTCGCTCTCCTACCTGGAGCAGCTCTTCGGCAAGCTGCGCCGCCATGAACTGGTGGAAAGCACCCGCGGCCCGGGCGGCGGTTACTCGCTGGGCCGCAAGGCCGAGGACATCACTGTCGCCGACATCATCGTCGCCGTGGACGAGGCGCTGGACGCCACCGGCTGTGGCGGCAAGGAAAACTGCATGGGTGAGGACAGCGGTCGCTGCATCACCCATGAACTCTGGACCAATCTGAACGCCAAGATGATCGAGTACCTCGACTCCGTATCCCTGCGCAAGCTTGCCGATGAGCAGCTGGCCAAGGGCTTCGAGGTCGAGGCGGCGCCGGTCAAGCGCGCCATCTCCAGCCAGCCCGTGCTCAAGCCCATCCGCGTGACGGCGCCGAACTCGGTCTTCGCCCTGGGTGGCGCGTTCAGCAAGTAAGAAGAACTCAAAAGAAGTCGTTCCATGGACATGACCCCGCACTTCCCGATCTACCTCGACTACGGCGCGACGACGCCGTGCGACCCCCGCGTGGTGGACGCGATGATTCCCTGGTTGCGCGAGCATTTCGGCAACCCGGCATCGCGCAGCCACGCCTGGGGCTGGGAAGCGGAAGAGGCGGTCGAGAAAGCGCGCGTGCAAGTCGCCGAGTTGATCGGCGCCGATCCGCGCGAGATCGTCTGGACCTCCGGCGCCACCGAGTCCAACAACCTCGCGCTGAAGGGCGCCGCGCAGTTCTACAAGACCCGCGGCAAGCACCTGATCACCGTGAAGACCGAGCACAAGGCTGTGCTCGACACGATGCGTGAGCTGGAGCGCCAAGGCTTCGACGTGACCTACCTCGACGTGCTGGAGAACGGCCTCGTCGACCTGGAAGCCTTCAAGGCCGCGCTGCGCCCGGACACCATCCTGGCCTCGGTCATGTTCGTGAATAACGAGATCGGCGTCATCCAAGACGTCGTCGCGCTGGGCAACCTGTGCCGCGAGCGTGGCGTCATCTTCCACGTCGACGGCGCCCAGGCCACCGGCAAGGTCGAGATCGACCTCGCCAAGCTGCCCATCGACCTGCTGAGCCTGGCCTCGCACAAGAGCTACGGCCCCAAGGGCATCGGCGCGCTCTACGTGCGCCGCAAGCCGCGCATCCGCCTTGAGGCGCAGATGCATGGCGGTGGCCACGAGCGCGGCATGCGTTCGGGCACGCTGCCCGTGCACCAGATCGTCGGCATGGGCGAGGCCTTCCGCATCGCCCGCGAAGAGATGGGCGCCGAGAACGAGCGCATCCGCGCGCTGCACCACAAGCTGATCCAGGGTCTCTCGGGCATCGAGCAGACCTTCATCAACGGCGACCTCACGGCCCGCGTGCCGCACAACCTGAACATCTCGTTCAACTACGTTGAGGGCGAGTCGCTGATCATGGGCGTGAAGGGTCTGGCGGTGTCGTCGGGCTCGGCTTGCACGTCGGCCAGCCTGGAGCCCAGCTATGTGCTGCGCGCGCTGGGTCGCAGCGACGAGCTGGCGCACAGCTCGCTGCGCATGACCATTGGCCGCTTCACGACCGAAGAAGAAATCGACTACGCGATCAGCGTGCTGACCGACCGCGTGGCCAAGCTGCGCGAACTGTCCCCGCTTTGGGACATGTACAAGGACGGCATCGACATTTCGACCATCCAGTGGGCCGCCCACTGATCGCCCATTGATCGTCGACTCAGGAGAACAACATGGCATACAGCGAAAAGGTCGTTGACCACTACGAGAACCCCCGCAACGTCGGCAAGTTCGACAACGGGGATGACGACGTCGGCACCGGCATGGTCGGCGCGCCGGCCTGCGGCGACGTGATGAAGTTGCAGATCAAGGTGAACCCCGCGACCGGCCTCATCGAGGACGCCAAGTTCAAGACCTACGGCTGCGGCTCCGCCATTGCTTCCAGCTCCCTCGTGACCGAATGGGTCAAGGGCAAGAGCCTGGACGAGGCGCTGACGATCAAGAACACGCAGATCGCCGAAGAGCTGGCCCTGCCGCCGGTCAAGATTCACTGCTCCATCCTGGCCGAAGACGCCATCAAGGCTGCGGTGGACGACTACCGCGCCAAGCACGCCGCTGTGCCGAACTGACATGTCCGTCACGCTGACCGAAGCCGCGGCTCGCCACGTGAAGCGCTACATCGCCAAGCGCGGCAAGGGTGTGGGCGTGCGCCTGGGCGTGAAGACGACCGGCTGCTCGGGCCTGGCCTACAAGCTCGAGTACGCCGACGACGTGGCGCCCGAGGACGTGATCTTCGAAGGCCATGAGGTCAAGATCCTCATCGACCCCAAGAGCCTGCCCTACCTCGACGGCACCGAACTCGACTTCGTCCGCGAAGGCCTCAACGAAGGCTTCAAGTTCCGCAACCCGCGCGAGAAGGACAAGTGCGGTTGCGGCGAGTCGTTCCGTGTCTGACCGACCCGAAGTTCTTGCTGAGCGCGGCACTGGCCGCGCTTTTTGCTTTTTCACCTTGCCATGCGCCTGACCGACAACGACTTCCAGCTCTTTGGTCTGCCTGAACAGCAGGCTCAAGCGCGCGTCGACATCGATGCGCGCTGGAAGGCGCTGCAGGCCGAAGTCCACCCCGACCGCTTCGCCGCGGAAGGCGCCGCCGCCCAGCGCGTGGCCATGCAGTGGGCCATGCGTGTGAACGAGGCCTACCAGCGCTTGAAGGATCCGCTCAAGCGCGCCGCCTACCTCTGCGAGCTGCGCGGTGCGCCCGTGCAGGCCGAGAACAACACGCAGATGCCCGCTGCCTTCCTGATGCAGCAGATGGAATGGCGGGAGGCCCTCGACGACGCTGACGGTGAGGCCGCGCTCCAATCGCTCGACGACGACGCGACCCAAGCCGAGACCGCCGCGCTGGCCCAGGTGCAGCGCCTGCTCGACGACACCCGCGACGCCCCCGCCGCCGCATCCCAGGTGCGCGCGCTGATGTTCATCCAGCGCTTCCGTGCCGATATCGACCAGCGCCTTGCCGCGCTCGACGCCTGACCCATGGCTCTCCTCCAGATTTCCGAACCCGGCGCCTCGCCGGACCCGCACCAGCGCCGCATCGCCGTCGGCATCGACCTTGGCACGACGCACTCCCTCGTTGCCGCCGTGCGTCACGGTGTGGCCGAGTGCCTGCCCGACGAGCAAGGCCGCGTGATCCTGCCGTCCGCCGTGCGCTACCTGCCCGAGGGCCGTCGCCAGATCGGCGCCGACGCGCTCGCGGCTCAGGCTGAAGATCCGGAGAACACGGTCGTCTCGGTCAAACGCTTCATGGGCCGCAGCCTGGCCGACGTGGCCAACCGTGAGCATCTGCCGTATCAGTTCGAAGACCGCCCCGGCATGCTGGCCATCGCCACGCGCGACGGCGTGAAGAGCCCCGTCGAGGTGTCCGCAGAGATCCTCGCGACGCTGCGCTTCCGCGCCGAAGACAGCTTTGTCGATGACCTGTTCGGTGCCGTCATCACGGTGCCCGCCTACTTCGACGACGCCCAGCGCCAGGCCACCAAGGACGCCGCCGAGCTGGCCGGCCTGAAGGTGCTCCGCCTCATCAATGAGCCCACCGCCGCAGCCATCGCCTACGGCCTGGACAACGCCAGCGAGGGCCTTTACGCCGTCTACGATCTGGGCGGCGGCACTTTCGACATCTCGCTGCTGCGCCTGACGCGTGGCGTCTTCGAGGTCGTTGCGACGGGCGGCGACGCGGCCCTGGGCGGTGACGACTTCGACCGTGTGCTGGCGGACTGGGCGCTCGCGGGTCGCGCCATCGAATCGGCCCACGACAAGCGTGCCGTCCTCGTCGCCGCGCGTGCGGCCAAGGAAGCGCTGTCTGACACCCCGTCGACGGAGCTGGTCGCTGCACTGGACGCCGGCGAGCTGCGCGTGACCGTTAGCCGCGCCCAATTCGAAGAACTCGCCCAGCCGCTGATCGCCAAGACGCTGTCGTCCGTGAAGCGCGTGCTGCGCGACGCCAAGGTCAAGGCGGTCGACGTGGCCGGCACCGTCATGGTCGGCGGCTCCACGCGCATGCCCATCGTGCGCCGTGCAGTGAGCGAACTGTTCGGCCGCGAGGTGCTGACCAACCTGAACCCCGACGAAGTCGTCGCGCTGGGTGCCGCCATCCAGGCCAACCAGCTCGCTGGTAATGCGGCTGACGGCGAGATCCTGCTGCTCGACGTGATCCCGCTATCCCTCGGTCTGGAGACCATGGGTGGCCTGACCGAGCGCGTCATCGAGCGCAACTCGACCATCCCCGTCGCCAAGGCGCAGGACTTCACGACCTTCAAGGACGGCCAGACCGCGCTGGCAATCCACGTCGTGCAAGGCGAGCGCGAACTCGTCAGCGAATGCCGCTCGCTCGCGCGCTTCGAGCTGCGCGGCATCCCGCCGATGGTGGCCGGTGCGGCGCGCATCCGCGTCAGCTTCCAGGTCGATGCCGACGGTCTGCTGAACGTCTCTGCCGAGGAGCTGACCTCGGGCGTGCAGACGGCCATCACGGTCAAACCGAGCTACGGCCTGGGCGACGACGAGGTTGCCAACATGCTGAAGGACGGCTTCAACAGCGCCGAGGGCGACATGGCCGCGCGCAAGCTGCGCGAGGCCAAGGTCGAGGCCGAGCGCATGATCCTGGCAACGCGCAGTGCGTTGGCCGCCGACGGCGACTTGCTGCCCGAGTCCGAGCGCGACGCGCTGGAAGCCCGGTTGAAAGCCCTGGCCACGATGGACGGTGATGCCGACGCCATCGACGACGCCGTCAAGGCACTCGCCGAGGCGACCGAAGGCTTTGCCGCCGAGCGCATGAACCGCTCTATCGCCCGCGCGCTGACCGGCCGCAACGTCTCGGCCCTCTGAGTCTCACCACATGCCCATCATCACCATCCTCCCGCACGCCGAGTACTGCCCGCAGGGCACGACGGTGACTGCGCAGCCCGGCACGTCGATCTGCGAAGCGCTGCTGGCCAACGACATCCACATCGAGCACGCCTGCGACCAGGTCTGCGCCTGCACGACCTGCCACGTCATCGTGCGCCAGGGCGGCCGTTCGCTGAGCGAGATGGAAGAGGACGAAGAAGACATGCTGGACCGCGCCTGGGGGTTGGAGCCCGACTCGCGCCTGTCCTGCCAGGCGCTGCTGCGCCAACAGGACGTGACGGTCGAGATCCCCAAGTACTCGATCAACCACGCCAAGGAAGGCAAATGAGTTCGGTCCAGCGCATCCTCGGGTTCGAGTCGTCCTGCGACGAGACCGGGGTGGCGCTGGTCGAGGTTGATGGCGATGCGCCGCCGCGGCTCGTGGCGCAGGCGCTGCACAGCCAGATCACGATGCACCAGGCCTACGGCGGCGTGGTGCCCGAGCTGGCGTCGCGTGACCACGTGCGCCGTGTGCTGCCGCTGACGCGCGAGGTGTTGTCGCAAGCCGGCCTGGCGCTGCAGGACGTCGACCTGATTGCGTACACGCAGGGCCCTGGCCTTGCGGGTGCGTTGCTCGTGGGTGCCGGCGTGGCTGTATCGCTGGCCGCCGCGCTGGATGTGCCGGCGCTGCCCATCCATCACCTTGAGGGGCACTTGCTGTCGCCCTTCCTGTCGGTCGATCCGCCGGAGTTCCCGTTCGTTGCGCTGCTCGTCAGCGGCGGCCATACGCAATTGATGCGTGTGGACGACGTGGGCAGCTACGAGATGCTGGGCGAAACCATCGACGATGCCGCCGGCGAAGCTTTCGACAAGAGCGCCAAGCTGCTGGGTCTGCCTTACCCCGGTGGCCCGCACCTGGCGCGCATGGCCGAGTTCGGCAACCCCGAGGCCTTCACGCTGCCGCGCCCGCTGCTGCACAGCGGCAAGCCGGATTTCAGCTTTGCCGGCCTGAAGACGGCGGTGCTGACGCAGGTGAAGAAGATCGGTGATTCGCCTTGCGAGCAGACGAAGGCCGACCTCGCTGCGGCGACGCAGGCCGCCATCGTCGAGGTGCTGGTGAAGAAGTCGCTGCTGGCGCTGAAGGAGACGGGGCTGAAGCGCCTCGTCGTTGCCGGTGGCGTGGGAGCCAACGCCAAGCTGCGTGAGCAATTGAACGCTGTTTGCGCCAAGCGGGGCGTGCGTGTGCACTACCCCGAGCTGTCACTGTGCACCGACAACGGCGCCATGATCGCCATGGCCGCCGCGCTGCGGGTGCAGCGCGGCTCAGCCGAACCCCGGCGCGATGGCGGCTTTGAAGTCCGCCCGCGCTGGGAGCTTGGCGCCGCTTAGTTGACCGTCAGCTCGCCGCCGTTCTCGGCAACGCGCTTGACCAGGCTCAGCGTCAGCACGCCGTTCTCGAAGCGGGCTTGCGATTGGCCCTGGTCGATCTCCACCGGCAGCGAGAAGCTGCGGGCGTAGCGGGCGGCGCGGCGCTCACGGTAGAGCACGCGGGAGCCGTCGGTCGGTGCGGCAGCCTCTTCGGTGACGGTCTCGACCTGCACGCGGCGGCCTTCAACGCGCACCTTGACGGCTTCCTTGGCGACGCCGGGCATGTCCACGGTGACGTGGTAGCCCTTGTCGTCCTCGCTGACGTCGAGCGCAGGGGTGCGGGCAGCGTCGATATCGGCGTCGAACTGGCGCAGGACGCGGGCAACATGGCGGGGGTGGGTCAGATAGAACATGGTGAAACTCCGTGGCGGTTGACGCTGCTTCGAAGGGTCGGGAGCAGCACCCGATGACCGAGAGATAGGGCGGCGCGAGAGCGCTTCAAGAGCCTTCTTCGCGCCGATGCAGAGATGTCACGCATTTGCAGGGCAGGGCGCTTTCAGCCCTTGAAACCCCTGCGTGCAGGCCGCATTTCCGCCCGCTAGGCCTGCAGTGGATTGGGACTCCATCCGCTTTGGGCTAGAATCCGTAGGTTTTGCGCAAGCAGAACAAACGTTCAACGAAAGTTGGGCGTCACTAGCACGGCTCGGGGCGGTTTCCCCCGTGTCCGCAAGTCAACCCATGGAAACCGTCTGCGGCAGCGCTGAGCGCCCGCCCGGCCGGACTTCCGAAACACCAGGAACGAATATGTCCGTCGCCGATCTGAACAAGGCCGAAATCGTCAAGGCCAACGGCCGCAGCGCCAATGACACCGGTTCGCCCGAAGTCCAAGTGGCTCTGCTGACCGCTCGCATCAACGAGCTGACCCCCCACTTCAAGCTGCACGCCAAGGATCACCACGGTCGCCGCGGCCTGCTGAAGATGGTCAACACCCGCAAGAGCCTGCTGTCCTACCTGAAGCGCATCGATTCCAGCCGTTACACCGCGCTGATCGCCAAGCTCGGCCTGCGCAAGTAAGCCACCCGAATCCGCAAGGAGCCTGTCTGGTCCATCAAGTCCAGGTCAGGCTCTTTGTCTTTTGCCGTGGAACCAAGCTGCCGTGGCGCCGATGTGTCATTCCAAGGCTGCTCGCTCGTCGAGCCGCGCTGGAATGGCATCACGCCAAACCCAGCATCGTTCCCGGTTCCCCTGGTGCTTTCTTCGTGTGAAGACGGCGCCTGACACAACCAGGAGATGAGCATGAGTTTGTTCAACAAGGTCACCAAGAGCTTCCAGTGGGGCAACCACCAAGTGGTGCTCGAGACCGGCGAAATCGCCCGTCAGTCCACCGGTGCCGTAGTGGTGAGCATCGAAGGCACCGTGGTGCTGGCCACCGTCGTCGCCAAGACCGAAGCCAAGGCCGGCCAGGACTTCTTCCCGCTGACTGTCGACTACCTCGAGAAGACGTATGCCGCCGGCAAGATCCCCGGCAGCTTCTTCAAGCGTGAAGGCCGCCCGAGCGAGCTGGAAACGCTGACCAGCCGCCTGATCGACCGCCCGATCCGCCCGCTGTTCCCGGAAGGCTTCTTCAACGAAGTCCAGGTCGTCATCCACGTGCTGAGCCTGAACCCTGAAGTCCAGGCCGACATCGCCGCCATGATCGGCACGTCCGCCGCGCTGGCCATCTCCGGCATCCCGTTCAACGGCCCGATCGGCGCTGCGCGCGTGGGCTATGTCAACGGCGAATACATCCTGAACCCGGGCAAGACCGAGCTGCTGAACAGCCAGATGGACCTGATCGTCGCCGGCACGCAAGCCGCCGTGCTGATGGTCGAGTCCGAAGCTTCGGGCCTGTCGGAAGAAATCATGCTGGGCGCCGTGGTCTACGGCCACGAGCAGGGCAATGTGGCCATCACCGCCATCAACGACCTGGTGCGTGACGCTGCCAAGCCGGCCTGGGACTGGACCGCTCCGGCCAAGAACGAGCCCTTCATCGCCAAGGTCAAGGCCCTGGCCGAAGAAGGCCTCAAGGCCGCCTACCAGATCCGCTCCAAGCAAGCCCGCACGCAAGCCTGCCGCACCGTCACGTCCAACGTGTTCGCTGCGCTGAAGAGCGAAGGCGTCGAGTTCGACAAGGTCGAAGTCGAAGGCCTGCTGTTCGAGATCGAAGCCGGCATCGTGCGCGGCCAGATCCTGGCCGGCGAGCCGCGCATCGACGGTCGCGACACCCGCACCGTGCGCCCCATCGAGATCCGCAACGGCGTGCTGCCGCGCACTCACGGCTCGGCGCTGTTCACCCGTGGCGAGACGCAGGCCCTGGTCATCGCCACGCTGGGCACGGACCGCGACGCACAGCGCATCGACGCGCTGGCTGGTGAGTTCACCGACAGCTTCATGATGCACTACAACATGCCCCCCTTCGCCACCGGCGAGACGGGTCGTGTCGGCAGCCCCAAGCGCCGCGAAATCGGCCACGGCCGCCTCGCCAAGCGTGCACTGATCGCTGCGCTGCCGAGCAAGGAAGACTTCCCCTACTCGGTGCGCCTGGTCTCGGAAATCACCGAGTCCAACGGCTCTTCGTCGATGGCTTCGGTCTGCGGCGGCTGCCTGGCACTGATGGACGCCGGCGTGCCGATGAAGGCCCACGTGGCCGGCATCGCCATGGGCCTGATCAAGGACGGCAACCGCTTCGCCGTGCTGACCGACATCCTGGGTGACGAGGATCACCTCGGCGACATGGACTTCAAGGTGGCGGGCACGACGACCGGCATCACCGCGCTGCAGATGGACATCAAGATCCAGGGCATCACCAAGGAAATCATGCAGGTCGCGCTGGCGCAAGCCAAGGAAGCCCGCCTGCACATCCTGGGCGTGATGGTCGGCGCGATGGCCACGGCGAACACCGAAGTCAGCGACTTCGCGCCGCGTCTGTACACGATGAAGATCAATCCCGAAAAGATCCGTGACGTGATCGGCAAGGGCGGCGCCACCATCCGTGCGCTGACCGAAGAGACCGGCACCACCATCGACATCGGCGAAGACGGCACCATCACCATCGCCTCGACCGACGGCGCCAAGGCCGAGCTGGCCAAGAAGCGCATCGCCGAGATCACCGCCGAAGTCGAAATCGGCAAGGTCTACGAAGGCCCGATCGTCAAGATCCTGGACTTCGGCGCCCTCGTGAACCTGCTGCCTGGCAAGGACGGCCTGCTGCACATCAGCCAGATCGCCCACCAGCGTGTCGAGAAGGTTACCGACTTCCTGAGCGAAGGCCAGGTCGTCAAGGTCAAGGTGCTGGAGACGGACGAGAAGGGTCGTATCAAGCTGTCGATGAAGGCGCTGATCGATCGCGACCAGCAGCCCGCGCCGGCACCTGTTGTCGCGCCGACCGCCGCTCCTGACGCGCCGGCAGAGTAAGACTCAAGCCGCAGCGAAGCCACGATGCAGGCGATTGCGATCACCCGCCCCGGCGGGCCCGAGGTGCTGGAACTGGTCACGCGACCAGATCCGGTCGCCGGGCCCGGCGAGTGCGTGATCCGCGTTGCTGCATCCGGCATCAACCGGCCGGACGTGCTGCAGCGCAAGGGCGCCTACCCGCCGCCTCCCGGCGCCAGCGATCTGCCTGGCCTGGAAGTAGCGGGCGAGATCGTCTCGGGCGACGCTGCGGCGCTGGCCGAGGCTGGCTTCGCGGTCGGCGACAAGGTCTGCGCGCTGGTCAACGGCGGCGGCTATGCCGAGCTGTGCACGGCGCCGGTTGGCCAATGCCTGCCGGTACCTGCGGGCTGGACGTTGGCGCAAGCCGCGAGCCTGCCCGAGACCTGCTTCACCGTCTGGGCCAATGTGTTCGACCGCGTCGGCCTGCAAGCTGGCGAGACGCTGTTGATCCATGGTGGCAGCAGCGGCATCGGCGTCACGGCCATCCAGATGGCCAAGGCGTTCGGCGCCCGCGTGCTGGTGACGGTGGGTTCCGCCGACAAGGCCGAAGCCTGCAAGGCCTTGGGCGCCGATGTCGCGATCAATTACCGTGAACAGGATTTCGTTACCGAAGCAAAGGTCGCCACGGATGACCGCGGTGTCGACGTGATTCTGGACATGGTGGCTGGCGACTACATCGGCCGGGGCGTGCAAGCGCTGGCAGAGGATGGTCGTCTGGCGCTGATCGCGGTGCAGGGTGGCGTGAAGTCGGAGATCGATGCCGGCCTCGTGCTGCGCAAGCGCCTGACGATTACGGGCTCGACGCTGCGCCCGCGGACGGCGGCATTCAAGGCGGGCCTTGCGCGCTCGCTGCGCGACAAGGTCTGGCCGCTGATCGAAGCCGGTCGCATCAAGCCGGTCGTTTACCGCGAGCTGCCTGCTGCCCAGGCGGCCGAGGCGCATGCGTTGATGGAATCGAACCAGCACATCGGCAAGATCGTGCTGAACTGGTGATGGAGCTGAGATGAGAAGAAAACTCGTCGTGGGCAATTGGAAGATGCATGGCAGCCGCGCTGCCAATGCTCAACTGCTCGCCGGCCTCAAGGAAGCCGGACCCTGGAACGCCGACGTCGCCGTCTGCGTGCCATCCGTCTACATCGCCGAGACAGCGCTTGCGCTGACCGGCAACGCCATTGCCTATGGCGCGCAGGATTGCTCCTCGCACGAGCAGGGCGCCTACACCGGTGAGGTGTCGAGCGCGATGCTGGCCGATGTCGGCTGCCGCTACGCCATCGTGGGTCATTCGGAGCGCCGGGCCTATCACGCGGAGAGCGATCAGCTCGTCGCCGACAAGGCCAAGGCCGCGCTGGCTCACGGCGTGACGCCCATCGTCTGCGTCGGCGAAACGCGCGCCGAGCGCGAGGCCGGCCAGACCGAGGCCGTCGTCAAGCGCCAGCTCGCCGCGGTCATCCACACGCTGGGCCACTGCTGCGGCGAGATGGTGGTCGCCTACGAGCCCGTCTGGGCCATTGGCACCGGCCTGACTGCATCGCCCGCCGAGGCGCAAGCCGTGCACGCCGTGCTGCGTGCCCAGCTGCATGCGGCGACGGACCGTTCCGGCGTCATGCGCATCCTCTACGGCGGCAGCGTCAAGGCCGACAACGCGGCCGAGTTGTTCTCTCAAGCAGACATCGACGGCGGCCTGATTGGTGGCGCGTCGTTGAAGGTGGCAGATTTCGCCGCCATCTGCCGGGCCGCGGCCCACTGAGTTATCCCGGCGCGTGCCAATAGCGGCGCGCGCCATCGAGTTTTGATGGAGTGTTTGGAATGCAGTTCTTTGCAAATCTGGTGTTGATCGTTCAGCTGCTCTCGGCTCTGGCGATCATCGGTTTGGTGCTGGTGCAGCATGGCAAGGGCGCCGACATGGGCGCGTCCTTCGGCAGCGGTGCGTCGGGCAGCCTGTTTGGCGCCACCGGCAGCGCCAACTTCCTGTCGCGCACCACGGCCGTTGCCGCGACGCTGTTCTTCGGTTGCACGCTGGGCCTGGCTTTCCTGTCGAACGGCCGCACGGCCACGTCGGGCAACGACAGCGCACTGGACCGCGCGCCGATCACCGCGCCGGCACCGGCAGCTTCCGGTGCTGCAGCCATCCCTGGCGCCATCGTCGCTCCGGCCGTGCCGGCCTCGGTTGCAGCCTCCGGCGCAGCGAACTGAATCCCGACTAAAACCCTCGTCTCTTTGCCTGGAAGGCTGTCACTTTCGGTATAGAATGCGAGGCTGTCTGGCAAGCAAACCCTCGCTAGCTGCCAGGCATATTTGAATACCTGCCGTCGTGGTGAAATTGGTAGACACGCTATCTTGAGGGGGTAGTGGCGAAAGCTGTGCGAGTTCGAGTCTCGCCGACGGCACCAGAACATCGGCTAGGATTCCCGCGGCACTGATGCGGGAGTCAGCCATAGCGGCCTGTCGCCAAGGTCACCCAGTCTCAAGCTGGGTTGATTGAAGCTAGGTTCAAGGCGGGCGCGATCCGCGAGCGAGACTTTTGTTTTGCTGGTGACGCGCCCGTTTGCTTTTGTGGCTCGCGTATGCGGACCACGTTGACGAAGACGTTAGTCGACCCGAGAAAGCCCAGATGAATCTCGATCAATACCTGCCCGTCATCCTCTTCATTTTGGTCGGCGCAGTGGTCGGGATTGCACCCCAGTTGCTCGGCGCGCTGCTCGGCCCCAATCGGCCCGATGCGGCCAAGAACTCCCCCTACGAATGCGGCTTTGAGGCCTTTGAAGACGCGCGCATGAAATTCGATGTGCGCTACTACCTCGTCGCCATTCTGTTCATTCTTTTCGACCTGGAAATTGCCTTCCTGTTCCCTTGGGCCGTAGCGCTCAGGGAGATCGGTGCGACGGGCTTCTGGGCGATGATGATCTTCCTCGGCATTCTGGTCGTCGGCTTCGCCTACGAGTGGAAAAAAGGCGCCCTCGACTGGGAATAAACGTCCGCCGACACAAGCTGGGAATTCCAAATGGGTATTGAAGGCGTCTTGAAAGAGGGCTTTGTCACCACGTCGGTCGACAAGCTCATCAACTGGTCCAAGACCGGCTCGCTCTGGCCGATGACATTCGGCTTGGCCTGCTGCGCAGTCGAGATGATGCACGCGGGTGCCGCGCGCTACGACATTGACCGCTTCGGCATGCTGTTCCGCCCGAGTCCGCGTCAGTCCGACCTGATGATCGTGGCCGGCACGCTGTGCAACAAGATGGCGCCGGCCTTGCGCAAGGTCTACGACCAGATGGCCGAGCCGCGCTGGGTGCTCTCGATGGGCTCCTGTGCCAACGGCGGCGGCTACTACCACTACAGCTACTCCGTCGTGCGCGGCTGCGACCGCATCGTGCCGGTGGATGTCTATGTGCCCGGCTGCCCGCCGACGGCCGAGGCGCTGCTGTACGGCATCCTGCAGTTGCAGGCCAAGATCCGCCGCGAAAACACCATTGCCCGCTGAGCGCCAAGGTATGAGCCTGAATCTCGAAACCCTGGCCCAGCAAGTTGGTGCCGTCCTCGGCGAGCGCGTCGTCGAGCTGAAGAACGCCCTGGGCGAACTGACACTGACCGTGCGCGCGGCCGACTACCTCGAAGTCGCGACAACGCTGCGCGATCACCCCGAGCTGAAGCTCGAGCAGTTGATCGACCTCTGCGGTGTCGACTACAGCGACTTCGGCAACGGCGGCTACGAAGGCCAGCGCTATGCCATCGTCAGCCACCTGCTGTCGGTGTCAAAGAACTGGCGCCTGCGCCTGAAGGTGTTCGCCACGGACGACGACTTCCCCTGCGTGGCCTCGGTCACCGACGTGTGGAGCTCGGCGAACTGGTTTGAGCGCGAAGCCTTCGACATGTACGGCGTCATCTTTGACGGCCACAACGACCTGCGCCGCATCCTGACGGACTACGGCTTCATCGGCCATCCGATGCGCAAGGACTTCCCGGTGTCGGGACACGTCGAGATGCGTTACGACGCCGAGCAGAAACGCGTCATCTACCAGCCGGTCAGCATCGAGCCGCGCGAGATCACGCCGCGGATCATTCGCGAAGACAAGTACGGCGGTCTTTAAGCCATGGCAGAAATCAAGAACTACACGCTGAACTTCGGTCCCCAGCATCCGGCCGCTCACGGCGTGCTGCGCCTGGTGCTGGAGCTGGACGGTGAAGTCATCCAGCGCGCCGACCCGCACATCGGCCTGCTGCACCGCGCGACCGAGAAGCTTGCCGAGAGCAAGACCTACATCCAGTCGCTGCCCTACATGGACCGTCTCGACTACGTGTCGATGATGGCCAACGAGCATGCGTACTGCCTGGCCATCGAGAAGATGCTGGGCATTGAGGTGCCGATCCGCGCGCAATACATCCGCGTGATGTTTGCCGAGATCACGCGCCTGCTGAACCACCTGCTCTGGCTGGGTTGCCACGGCCTGGACTGCGGTGCGATGAATATCCTCATCTACTGCTTCCGAGAGCGCGAGGACCTGTTCGACCTGTACGAAGCCGTGTCGGGCGCGCGCATGCACGCCGCCTACTTCCGTCCGGGTGGCGTCTATCGCGACCTGCCGGACGTGATGCCGCAGTACAAGGTCAGCAAGATCCGCAATGCCAAGGCCATCGCCCAGCTCAACGAGAACCGCCAGGGCTCGATGCTGGACTTCATCGACGACTTCTGCGCGCGCTTCCCGAAGAACGTCGACGACTACGAAACGCTGCTGACCGACAACCGCATCTGGAAGCAGCGCACCGTCGGCATCGGCGTCGTGACGCCGGAGCGTGCTTTGAACCTCGGCTTCACCGGCGCCATGCTGCGCGGCTCCGGCATCGCCTGGGACCTGCGCAAGACGCAACCGTACGACGTGTACGACAAGATGGACTTCGACATCCCGGTCGGCACGAACGGCGACACGTACGACCGCTACGTCGTGCGCGTGGAAGAGATGCGTCAGTCCAACCGCATCATCCAGCAGTGCTCGGCCTGGCTGCGCGCCAACCCCGGCCTGCCGGTCATCACCGACAACCACAAGGTGGCGCCGCCTTCGCGCGTGGACATGAAGTCCAACATGGAAGAGCTGATTCACCACTTCAAGCTCTTCACCGAGGGCTTCCACGTGCCTGAGGGCGAGGCCTATGCGGCCGTCGAACACCCCAAGGGCGAGTTCGGCATCTACATGGTCAGCGACGGCGCCAACAAGCCTTACCGTCTGAAGATCCGCGCGCCGGGCTTTGCCCACTTGGCAGCGCTGGACGAGATGGGACGCGGCCACATGATTGCGGACGCCGTCGCCATCATCGGCACCATGGACATCGTGTTCGGCGAGATTGATCGATGAGCTACCAACTCTCTGACGCCACCCGCGCGCGCTTCGACCGCGAAGTCGCCAAGTACCCCTACGAGCTGCGCCAGTCCGCCGTCATGGCCTGCCTGGCCATCGTGCAGCAAGAAGAAGGCTTCGTGTCCCGCGCCGCGGAAGACGTGATCGCCGCTCATCTCGGTATGGCGCCCATCGCCGTGTACGAGGTGACGACCTTCTACAACATGTTCAACCAGCGCAAGCTGGGTCAGTTCAAGCTGAACGTCTGCACCAACCTGCCTTGCCAGTTGCGCGACGGCCAGACGGCGCTGGAGCACCTGTGCCACAAGCTGGGTGTGGAAGAGGGCGGCACGACGGCTGACGGCCTGTTCACTGTGCAGAAGAGCGAGTGCCTGGGCGCCTGCGCCGATTCGCCGGTGATGCTGGTCAACGACCGCCAGATGTGCAGCTTCATGACGGCCGACCGCCTCGACGAACTCGTCGATGTGTTGCGCGCGAATGCAGCTACGGCAGTGAAGGCCTGAGGACGACATGCTGGACCTCACTAAATTCCAATCGACGGGCGCCGAGACCTGTTTCCATGACCGCCACATCACGCCGCAGATCTACGACGGCCTGAATGGCAAGAACTGGTCGATCAAGGACTACGAAGCCCGTGGCGGCTACGAGGCGCTGAAGAAGATCCTTGCCGCTGACGGCGGCATGACGGCTGATCAGGTCATCGCCGAAGTGAAGACCTCGGCCCTGCGCGGTCGCGGCGGCGCAGGTTTCCCGACCGGCCTGAAGTGGAGCTTCATGCCGCGCCAGTTCCCCGGTGCGAAGTACCTCGTCTGCAATTCCGACGAAGGCGAGCCGGGCACTTGCAAGGACCGCGACCTGCTGATGTTCAACCCGCACCAGGTCATCGAGGGCATGGCCATCGCTGCCTACGCGATGGGCATCAAGGTGGGCTACAACTACATCCACGGCGAGATCTTCGAGGTCTACGAGCGCTTCGAGGCGGCCCTGGAAGAGGCGCGCGCCGCTGGCTACCTCGGCGACAACATCCTCGGGTCCACGTTCAGCTTCCAGCTGCACGGCCATCATGGTTTCGGCGCCTACATCTGCGGTGAGGAAACCGCGCTGCTGGAATCGCTCGAAGGCAAGAAGGGCCAGCCGCGCTTCAAGCCGCCGTTCCCGGCCAGCTTCGGCCTGTACGGCAAGCCGACCACCATCAACAACACCGAGACCTTCGCGGCGGTGCCCTGGATCATCCGCAACGGCGGCCAGGCCTACCTCGAGATCGGCAAGCCCAACAACGGCGGCACCAAGCTGTTCTCGGTGTCCGGCGACGTGGAGCGCCCGGGCAACTACGAGATCCCGCTGGGCACGCCGTTCAGCAAGCTGCTGGAACTGGCCGGTGGCGTCCGCAAGGGCCGTCAGCTGAAGGCCGTCATCCCCGGCGGCTCGTCCGCCCCGGTGCTGCCGGCCGAAGTGATGATGCAGTGCACGATGGACTACGACTCCATCGCCAAGGCCGGCTCCATGCTGGGTTCGGGCGCCGTCATCGTCATGGACGACTCGCGCTGCATGGTCAAGAGCCTGATGCGCCTGTCCTACTTCTACACCCATGAGTCCTGCGGCCAGTGCACACCTTGCCGTGAAGGCACGGGCTGGATGCACCGCGTCATCGAGCGCATCTATGCCGGTCAGGGCAGGGCGGACGATCTCGACCTGCTGAACTCGGTGGCCGACAACATCCAGGGCCGCACCATCTGCGCTTTGGGCGATGCCGCGGCGATGCCGGTGCGGGCCATGATCAAACACTTCAAGCACGAGTTCGTTCATCTGATCGAACACAAAAAGCCCCTGGTGGCGGCGTAAGGACCCCAGGTACAGCCATGGTTGAAATCGAACTCGACGGCAACAAGGTCTCGGTGCAGGAAGGCAGCATGGTCATGCATGCCGCCGAGAAGGCCGGCACCTACATCCCGCACTTCTGCTATCACAAGAAGCTGAGCATCGCGGCCAACTGCCGCATGTGCCTGGTGGACGTAGAGAAGGCGCCCAAGCCCATGCCCGCCTGCGCGACGCCGGTCACGCAAGGCATGATCGTCCGCACCAAGAGCGACAAGGCGATCAAGGCGCAGCAGGGCGTCATGGAATTCCTGCTGATCAACCACCCGCTGGATTGCCCGATCTGCGACCAGGGTGGCGAGTGCCAGCTGCAGGACTTGGCCGTGGGCTACGGCGCCGGGAAGAGCCGCTACACCGAAGAGAAGCGCGTCGTCTTCCACAAGAACGTCGGCCCGCTGATCTCGATGGAAGAGATGAGCCGGTGCATCCATTGCACCCGCTGCGTGCGCTTCGGCCAGGAGATCGCCGGCCAGATGGAACTGGGCATGGCCCACCGCGGCGAGCACAGCGAGATCCAGACCTTCGTCGGCCGAACGGTGGACTCCGAGCTGTCGGGCAACATGATCGACATCTGCCCGGTCGGTGCCCTCACCAGCAAGCCCTTCCGCTACAGCGCCCGCACGTGGGAGCTGTCGCGCCGCAAGAGCGTCAGCCCGCACGATTCGACCGGCGCCAATCTGGTCGTCCAGGTTAAGAACCATCAGGTCCTGCGTGTCGTTCCGCTGGAGAACGAAGACGTCAACGAATGCTGGATCGCCGACCGCGACCGCTTCAGCTACGAAGCGCTCAACAGCGACGCGCGCCTGACCGCGCCGATGATCAAGCAGGGCGGCGCCTGGAAGCAGGTCGACTGGACGACGGCGCTGGAGTACGTCGCCAACGGCCTGAAATCCATCAAGAGCGACCACGGTGCGGCTTCGATTGGCGCGCTGGGCTCGGCCCACAGCACCGTCGAGGAACTGCACCTGCTGGCGCAGATCGTGCGCGGCCTGGGCAGCGACAACATCGACCACCGCCTGCGTCACAGCGACTTCGGTAATGCCGCAGCGGCTGGCCAAGCTCGCTGGCTGGGTACTTCGATTGCAAGCCTGTCCGAGTTGGACCGTGCGCTGGTCGTCGGCTCAAACCTGCGCAAGGACCACCCGCTGTTCGCCGCCCGCCTGCGCCACGCGGCGCGCCGGGGTGCTGCCGTCCATCGTGTCGGCATTAACAACGACGACTGGCTGCTGCCGCTCGCCGCTTCACAAGCTGTCGCGCCGTCGGGCTGGGTGCAAGCCCTGGCTGACGTGGCCGCCGCGATTGGCGACGGCGCACCGCTGGCTGGTACGGCCACGGATGAGGCCAAGGCCATCGCCGCCAGCCTGTCGTCGGGCCAGCGCAAGGCCATCCTGCTCGGCAACGCCGCTGCAGAACACCCGCAGGCCGCCAGCCTGTTGGCTCTCGCCCAGTGGATCGGCCAGCAGACCGGCGCCAGCGTCGGTTACCTGACGGCCGCCGCCAACACCGTTGGCGCGCAACTGGTGAAGGCGCAACCGCAGATCGACGGCTTGAACGCCAGCCAGATGCTGACCGGCGCGCCGCTGAAGGCCGCGCTGCTGTTGAACACCGACCCGGTGCTCGACTCCGCCAACGCCGCCGCTGCCGCCAAGGCGCTGGACGCGGCCGAGATGGTCGTCGTGCTGAGCCCGTTCAAGAGCGGCCTCGAATACGCCGACGTGCTGCTGCCGATCGCCCCGTTCACCGAGACCTCGGGCTCGTTCGTCAACGCCGAGGGTCGCCTGCAAAGCTTCGTCGGCGTCGTCAAGCCGCTGGCCGAAACGCGCCCGGGCTGGAAGGTGCTGCGCGTGCTGGGCAATCTGCTGGGCTTGGCCGGCTTCGACCAGGACAGCTCCGAGCAGGTGCGCGAGCAAGCACTGGGCGGCGACATCGCCGCTCGCCTGAGCAACACGACCACCGCAGCACCGCAAGTTGCAGCGCGAGGTGAGGGCGTCGAACGCTTTGCCAACCTGCCGATCTACGCGACCGACGCGCTGGTACGCAACTCGACGTCGCTGCAACTTACCGCTGACGGCCGCGAAGCCGCCACGGTCGGCCTGCCTACGGCGCTCTGGCAACAACTCGGCCTGCAAGCTGGTGACCTGGTTCGCGTCGTGCAAGACGGTGGCGCGGCTCAGTTGCCCGCCCGCCTCGAAGCTGGTCTGCCCGATGGCGTGGCCTGCGTGCCTGCCGGCCTCGCACAAACCGCCGCGCTGGGTGCCGCCTTCGGCACGCTGACGCTGAGCAAGGTCTGAGGGAGCCTGAACAAATGATCGACTCTCTCTACCAAAACGGCGCTGCTCTGCTGGGGGCCTTGTGGCCCCTGGTCTGGAGCCTGCTGAAGATCGTCGCCGTCATCCTGCCGCTGCTGGGCTGCGTGGCCTACCTGACGCTGTGGGAGCGCAAGGCCATCGGCTGGTCGCAGATCCGCCCGGGCCCGAACCGCGTGGGTCCCTACGGTCTGCTGACGCCTATCGCCGACGCGGTCAAGCTGATCTTCAAGGAGATCATCAAGCCGGCCGCTGCACACAAGGGCCTGTTCTTCCTCGGCCCCGTCATGACCATCATGCCGGCGCTGGCCGCCTGGGCCGTCGTGCCTTTCGGGCCGGATGCCGCCGTGGCCAACGTCAACGCCGGCCTGTTGTTCCTGATGGCGATCACGTCCCTCGAGGTCTACGGCGTCATCATTGCCGGCTGGGCGTCCAACTCGAAATACGCCTTCCTCGGCGCGCTGCGTGCGTCGGCACAGATGGTCTCCTACGAGATCTCGATGGGCTTCGCACTCGTCGTCGTGCTGATGGTGACCGGCAGCCTGAACATGACGGAAGTCGTGCAGGTGCAGGAGCGCGGCTGGTTCGCGTCGCACGGCGTGCCACTGCTGTCGTGGAACTGGCTGCCGTTGTTCCCGATCTTCATCGTCTACTTCATCTCGGGCCTGGCCGAAACCAACCGCCACCCGTTCGACGTCGTCGAAGGCGAGTCGGAAATCGTCGCCGGCCACATGATCGAGTACTCGGGCATGTCGTTCGCGATGTTCTTCCTGGCTGAGTACGCCAACATGATCCTGGTGTCGGCCCTGGCCGTCGTCATGTTCCTGGGCGGCTGGAGCGCACCGATCTCCTGGAGCCTGTTCGGCATGGAAACGCCGGGCTTCATCCAGCACACGATGGCGTTCTGGAACTGGGCCTGGCTGTTCGGCAAGACCTTCTTCGTCGTCACGATGTTCCTGTGGGTGCGTGCCACGTTCCCACGCTTCCGCTACGACCAGATCATGCGTCTGGGCTGGAAGATCTTCATTCCCATCACGCTGATCTGGCTGGTCGTTGTCGGTGCCTGGATGCAGACACCGTTCAACATCTGGAAGTGAGGCGGCGCCCATGACTGCAATCACGAATTTCGCGAAGACCTTCTTCCTCTGGGAACTGCTCAAGGGGATGAAGCTCACCGGGAGGCATTTCCTCTCGCGCAACATCACCGTCCAGTTCCCCGAGGAAAAGACGCCGCTGAGCCCGCGCTTCCGCGGCCTGCATGCGCTGCGCCGCTACGAGAACGGTGAAGAGCGCTGCATCGCCTGCAAGCTCTGCGAAGCCGTCTGCCCCGCGATGGCCATCACTATCGAGAGCGATGTGCGCGCCGACGGCAGCCGCCGCACGACGCGCTACGACATCGACCTGACCAAGTGCATCTTCTGCGGCTTCTGCGAAGAGAGCTGCCCGGTGGACTCCATCGTCGAGACGAGCATCTTCGAATACCACGGCGAAAAGCGCGGCGACCTGTACTTCACCAAGGACATGCTGCTGGCCGTTGGCGACAAGTACGAGGCCGAAATCGCAGCCCAGAAGGAGGCCGACGCCAAGTACCGCTGATCGCTGGCGCGCCGCGAGGCGCACCGCGGTCCAGCTCAGCTGGCCTGGATACGTATGGACATCACGACCATCCTTTTCTACGTCTTCTCCGGCATCCTGCTGGTGTCGTCGTTCCGCGTCATCACGGCGCGCAGCACCGTGCATGCGGCGCTGTTCCTGATCCTGTCGTTCTTCACGGCGTCCTGCATCTGGATGCTGCTGAAGGCCGAGTTCCTGGCGATTGCGCTGGTGCTCGTCTACATCGGCGCCGTCATGGTGCTGTTCCTGTTCGTCGTCATGATGCTGGACCTGAACACGGACAGCATGCGTGAGGGTTTCTGGAAGCACCTGCCCGTCGCAGCCGTCATCGGCGCGCTGATCGCCTTCGAGATGGGCATCGTGCTGATGGGCGGTTTCCAACTGGCCGATGCGCCGGTGGCCACTGCCGAACAGCTCAAGCTGGGCAACACCAAGCTGCTCGGCATCGAGATCTACACGGCCTATCTGTACCCGCTGCAGATCGCCGCCGTGCTGCTGTTGGTTGCCATCGTCGCGGCCATCGCGCTGACGCTGCGTCGCCGCAAGGATTCGCGCGCCATGGACCCGTCCGAGCAGGTGAAGGTCACCAAGGCCCAGCGCCTGAAGATCGTGAAGATGGCGCCGACCGTCGCCGCTCCTCAAAGCCCCGCACCCACCGAAGGAGGCCAGGCATGATCGGCGCCGCTGGACTGACCCTGGGCCACTTCCTGACGCTGGGCGCGATGCTGTTCGCGCTGTCGGTGATCGGCATCTTCCTGAACCGCAAGAACCTGATCGTGCTGCTGATGGCCATCGAGCTGATGCTGCTGGCGGTCAACCTGAACTTCGTTGCCTTCTCGCACTACCTGGGCGACATGGGCGGCCAGGTTTTCGTGTTCTTCATCCTGACCGTTGCGGCGGCCGAGTCGGCCATTGGCCTGGCCATCCTGGTTGTGCTGTTCCGCAACCGCGCCAGCATCAACGTCGAGGAACTCGACGCGCTGAAGGGTTGAGAAAAAGATGTCTGCACAACTCTCCCAGAACCTGCTGCTGATGGTGCCGATGGCGCCGCTGGTGGGGGCCATCGTCGCCGGCTTCTTCGGCAAGACGGTGGGCCGCCGCGGCTCGCACGTCGTCACCATCCTCGGCGTGCTGATCGCCTTCATCATCTCGGCCCAGACGCTGTACAGCGTGGCCGTCGATGGTGCGCGCTTCAACGCGACCCTCTACGAGTGGATGACGCTCGGCGACCTGAAGATGGAAGTCGGCTTCCTCATCGACGGCCTGACCGCCATGATGATGGTCGTCGTGACCTTCGTGTCGTTGATGGTGCACATCTACACCATCGGCTACATGGAAGAGGACGACGGCTACCAGCGCTTCTTCTCGTACATCTCGTTGTTCACGTTCAGCATGCTGATGCTCGTCATGAGCAACAACATGCTCCAGCTGTTCTTCGGCTGGGAAGCGGTGGGCCTGGTGTCGTACCTGCTCATCGGCTTCTGGTACAAGAAACCGACGGCCATTTTCGCCAACATGAAGGCCTTCCTGGTGAACCGGGTCGGTGACTTCGGCTTCATCCTGGGCATCGGCCTGCTGGTGGCTTTCGGCGGTTCGCTGAACTACGCAGAGACCTTCGCCAAGGCGGACATCCTGTCCAAGATGATCTTCCCGGGCACCGACTGGGCGCTGCTGACCGTCACCTGCATCTGCCTCTTCATCGGCGCGATGGGCAAGAGCGCGCAGTTCCCGCTGCACGTCTGGCTGCCCGACTCGATGGAAGGCCCGACGCCCATTTCCGCGCTGATCCACGCCGCCACGATGGTGACGGCCGGCATCTTCATGGTGGCGCGCATGTCGCCGCTGTTTGAGCTGAGCGACACGGCGCTTAGCTTCGTCATGGTGATCGGCGCGATCACGGCGTTGTTCATGGGTTTCCTGGGCATCATCCAGAACGACATCAAGCGCGTCGTTGCGTACTCGACGCTGTCCCAGCTCGGCTACATGACCGTGGCCCTGGGCGCTTCGGCCTACTCGGTCGCCGTGTTCCACCTGATGACGCACGCCTTCTTCAAGGCGCTGCTGTTCCTCGGTGCCGGCTCCGTCATCATCGGCATGCACCATGACCAGGACATCCGCAACATGGGCGGCCTGCGCAAGTACATGCCCATCACGTGGATCACGTCGCTGCTGGGTTCGCTGGCGCTGATCGGCACGCCGCTGTTCTCGGGCTTCTACTCCAAGGACTCGATCATCGAGGCCGTGCACGCCAGCCATCTGCCCGGCGCGCAGTTCGCGTATTTCGCCGTCATCGTCGGTGTGTTCGTGACGGCCTTCTATTCGTTCCGGATGTACTTCCTCGTCTTCCACGGCAAGGAGCACTTCCACCACAAGCCCTTCCCCGGCGAGCACGATCATCACGACGATGACCATGGGCACCATGGTGACGGTGGGCATGCGCACGTCCCGCACGAGTCGCCCTGGGTTGTCACCGCGCCGCTGGTGCTGCTGGCCATCCCGTCGGTCGTCATCGGCTTCATGACGATCCAGCCGATGCTGTTTGGCGACTTCTTCAAGGACGCCATCATCGTCAACCTGCACGCCCACCCGGCGATGGAGGAACTGGCGCACGAGTTCCATGGTGCTGCCGCGATGGCCCTGCACGGCCTGACCTCGCTGCCGTTCTGGCTCGCGCTGTCCGGTGTCGTCACCGCCTACGTGTTCTACATGGTTGCGCCCAGCATTCCGGCCATGCTGGCCAAGGTGCTGCGCCCCGTCATCGTCATCCTCGAGAACAAGTACTTCATGGACTGGTTCAACGAGAACGTGCTGGCCCGCGCTGCGCGCCTTCTCGGGACGGGGCTGTGGAAGGGCGGCGATGCCGGCTTGATCGACGGCCTGATCATCAACGGCTCGGCCCGCGCGGTCGGTGGCATCGCCGGCCTGGTGCGCCGCTTCCAGACGGGCTATCTGTACTGGTACGCCCTTGTCATGATCCTTGGCGTCACGGGACTGATGACCTGGCAGCTCTGGCCCTATATCAAGCCCCAGTTCAGCGCCCTGTTCGGGTTCTGAGCGACGAGGCGGAGAACAAGAATGTTGCTGAGTCTTGCGATTTTTCTGCCCATTGCCTGCGGCGCCTTGCTGCTGGCACTCGGGCGCGACGAACAGGCCAAGGCCGCGCGCTGGCTGGCCCTGGTCGCAGCCGTGGCGAGCTTCCTCGTCACCCTGCCGCTGGTCACCGGCTTCGACACGACGACCGCTGCGATGCAGTTTGTCGAGAACCAGCCCTGGATCGACCGCTTCAACATCCGCTACCACCTCGGCGTGGACGGCATCTCGATGTGGTTCGTGCCGCTGACGGCCTTCATCACGGTCATCGTCGTCATCTCGGCCTGGGAGGTCATCGAGACCCGCGTCAACCAGTACATGGGCGCGTTCCTGATCCTGTCGGGTCTGATGGTGGGCGTGTTCTGCGCGCTGGACGGCATGCTGTTCTACGTGTTCTTCGAGGCCACGCTGATCCCGATGTACATCATCATCGGCGTGTGGGGCGGCCCGAACCGCGTCTACGCGGCCTTCAAGTTCTTCCTGTACACGCTGGCCGGCTCGCTGTTGATGCTGGTTGCTCTGCTGTACCTGTACTACCAGTCGGCAGGCAGCTTCGACATCCAGACCTGGCACAAGCTGCCGCTGGCGGGTGGCGCGCAAACGTGGCTGTTCTTCGCCTTCCTGGCCGCCTTCTCGGTCAAGGTGCCGATGTGGCCGGTGCACACCTGGCTGCCCGACGCCCACGTCGAGGCGCCCACTGGCGGTTCCGTCGTGCTGGCGGCCATCATGCTGAAGCTGGGCTGCTACGGTTTCCTGCGCTTCTCGCTGCCGATCGCCCCGGATGCCGCGCGCCAATGGGCCTGGCTCATCATCGCGCTGTCGCTGATCGCCGTCGTCTACATCGGCCTGGTGGCGCTGGTGCAGAAGGACATGAAGAAGCTGGTGGCTTACTCGTCCATCGCGCACATGGGCTTCGTGACGTTGGGCTTCTTTGTCTTCAACGAGCTGGGCGTCTCTGGCGGCCTCGTGCAGATGATCTCGCACGGCTTCGTGTCGGGCGCCATGTTCCTGTGCATCGGCGTGCTCTACGACCGCGTGCATTCGCGTGAGATCGCTTCCTACGGCGGTGTCGTCAACACGATGCCGACCTTCGCTGCCTTCGCCGTGTTCTTCGGCATGGCCAACTGCGGCCTGCCCGCCACGGCTGGTTTCGTCGGTGAGTGGATGGTCATCCTGGGTACCGTCAAGGCCAACTTCTGGCTCGGCGGCATTGCGGCCACGGCCCTGGTTTTCGGCGCGGCCTACACGCTGTGGATGATCAAGCGCGTCTATTTCGGCGACATCGCCAATGACGATGTCCGCGCGCTGACCGACATCAACAGCCGCGAGTTCCTGATGCTCGCCTTGCTGGCAGTCGCCACGCTCTACATGGGCCTCTATCCCAAGCCCTTCACCGACGTCATGCACAACTCGGTCACCGAGCTGCTCAAGCACGTTGCGCTTACCAAGATCCCGGCCTGATCCGAGCAGAGGCAAGAACAATGAACGACATGAACTGGCTCGCGATCTATCCCGAAATCCTGCTACTGGCGATGGGCTGCGTGGTGGCCTTGGTGGACCTCTGGGTTACCGATGAGCAGCGCCGCCCGACCTACTGGCTGACCCAACTGACGCTGGTCGTCGTGGCCGGCCTGCACTTCAGCTATTTCGATGCCGGCCTGACCACCTATGCCATGCAAGGCATGGTCGTCGCCGATCCCATGGGCCATCTGCTGGCCGGCTTCGCCTGCGTCGCGACGCTGATCACCCTCGTCTATGCACGCCCCTACGCCGGCGTGCGCGAGATGCTCAAGGGCGAGCTTTTCATCCTCAGCCTGTTCTCGCTGCTCGGCATCAACGTGATGCTGTCGGCGAACAACTTCCTCGTCGTCTATCTCGGCCTGGAGCTGATGAGCCTGTCGCTCTACGCCCTCGTTGCACTGCGCCGCGACCATGCCGTGTCGACCGAGGCCGCGATGAAGTACTTCGTCCTCGGCGCTCTGGCCAGCGGCTTCCTGCTGTACGGCCTGTCGATGATGTACGGCGCGACTGGCTCGCTCAGCATCCCCGAGGTCTTCGACGTCATCTCCAAGGGCGCGCCCAACCGGGCCGTTCTGGTGTTTGGTGTCGTGTTCGTTGTCGCCGGCCTGGCCTTCAAGCTCGGCGCTGCACCCTTCCACATGTGGGTGCCTGACGTCTACCAGGGCGCTCCTACAGCCGTCACGCTGCTGATCGCCGGTGCACCCAAGCTGGCCGCCTTTGCCATCACCGTGCGCCTGCTCGTCGAGGGCATGATCGGCCTGGCCGTGGATTGGCAGCAAATGCTCGTCGTGCTGTCCGTCATGTCGCTGCTCATCGGCAACCTGGCGGCCATTGCGCAGTCCAACCTCAAGCGCATGCTGGCCTACTCGACCATCGCCAACATGGGCTTCATGTTGCTGGGCATGGCCTCGGGCGTCGTCAACAACAACACGCTGTCGGCCGCCAATGCCTACAGCTCGGCCATGTTCTATGCCGTCACCTATGTGCTGACGACGCTGGGCACCTTCGGCATGGTCATCCTGCTGTCGCGCCAGGGCCATGAAGCCGAGGAGATCAAGGATCTGGCGGGCCTTGCCAAGCGCAGCCCCTGGTTCGCGCTGGTCATGACCCTGTTCATGTTCTCGCTGGCCGGCGTGCCGCCGACGGTGGGCTTCTACGCCAAGCTCGCAGTGCTGCAGGCGCTGGTGTCCACGAACGTGGACGCCTACCTCTACCTCGCGATCTTCGCCGTCGTCGTGTCGTTGGTCGGTGCGTTCTACTACCTGCGCATCGTCAAGGTCATGTTCTTCGACGAACCCACCGACACGGCCCCCATCACCGCCCCTGCCGACGTGCGCTTCGTCATGTCGCTCAACGGTGCGGCCGTGCTGGTCTTCGGTCTGCTGCCGGGTGGACTGATGGCGATGTGCGCCCAGGCCATCGTGAAGGCCCTGGCGACCTGACCCGCCAATGGACCAGTCCGCAGCTGTTTGGCTGGTCCTCGGCGTGGCCGTCATCGCGGCCAATCTGCCTTACTTCAACGAACGCCTGCTGCTCGTTGGCCCGCGGCGCACGCCCAAGGCCGCCTGGTGGCGGTTGCTGGAGCTGGTGCTCATGGCCGTGCTGACCTTTGCGCTCGGCGCCGTGCTGGAGGCCCGCATCGGCCAACGCCATGTCCAGGGCTGGGAGTTTTACGCCGCGGCCTCCTGCCTCTTCATCACGCTGGGCTTTCCTGGCTTCGTCTGGCGCTATCTGCGCCGCAGCAAGCGTCATGGCGAAGACTGACGACGCTCATCTCGTCGAGCGCCAGCTCGACAGCGTCGAGGTCTACCAGGGCCATTTCCTGCGTGTGCTCAAAGACAGCATCGCCCTGCCAGACGGCAACACGGCCAGCCGCGAGTTCATCCGCCACCCGGGTGCCGTCATGGTCGTGCCGCTGCTGGAAGATGGCAGGCTGCTGATGGAGCGCCAGTACCGCTACCCGCTGGGGCGCGTGATGCTGGAGTTCCCGGCCGGCAAGCTTGACGCTGGCGAGGACCCGCTCGTCTGCGGCCAGCGCGAGCTGCACGAAGAAACCGGCTACAGCGCCGCCGAGTGGGCCTATGCGGGCGTGCTGCACAACGCCATCGCCTACTCGGACGAAGGCATCCACATCTACTTCGCGCGTGGCCTCACAAAGGGCGCGCAGAAGCTGGACGCGGGCGAGTTTCTCGAACTCGTCACGCACACGGCGCAGGAGCTGGACCAGCTCGCGGCCCGCGGCGAACTCACCGACGCGAAGACCCTGATCGGCCTTCTGTGGCTGCAGCGCTGGCAGCAGGGCGGCTGGCCGCTCAGCTGGCAGCGCAGCTGACCGTCGAACGCCCCGCCGCTGCCGTATCCCCCGGTGCATGACCTCTGGCGAAGTATTGCCAGACCGTTAAGCTCGGCCGTTTGATCCGCCCGAACCTTGTCCTCTGAAGAAAGCTTCTCCATGACGCGTGCAACGCCGATCCTCGCCACCCTGACGCTGGCCCTGATCCTCACCGCCTGCAGCAAGGGCGGCAAGCCCGACGAGGCCAAGGCTGCGGCAACCAAGACCGCAGCACCGCTGTTGCTGGCCCCGGAGGATCTGCGACCTGTCGGCCAAAGCGGCCTGATCGGTGCGCCCGTCATCACCGGTGCGATCCAGCCGGCCCGCCGTGCCGACCTGCGCGCTGAAGTGGCCGCCGTCGTGCTGCAGGTGGCCAAGGACAACGGCGAGCGCGTGCGCACGGGTGATCTCATCATCCGCCTCGACCCGACTTCCATCCGCGACGGCCTGACCTCCGCCGAGGAGGCGCTGCGCGCCGCCCAGCAGAGCTTCGAGCAGACCGAGCGCGTGCTGGCCCGCCAGCGCACGCTGAACCAGCAGGGCATGATTTCCATGCAAGGCCTGGAAGATGCCGAAGTGCGCCGCAACTCCGCCCAGAGCGAGCTGGCCGCGGCCAAGGCGCGCGCCGTCACGGCCCGCCAGCAGGTCTCACGCACCGAGGTGAGGGCGCCGTTTGACGGCGTCGTCAGCGAGCGCAAGATCTCCGTCGGCGACACCGTGCAGATCGGCCGCGAACTCATCAAGGTCATCGACCCGGCATCCATGCGCTTCGAAGGCCAGGTCTCTGCCGACCGCCTCGGCGAACTCAAGCTGGGCCAGCCGGTGGCCTTCCGCATCAACGGTTTTGGCGACGCGGAGTTCCGCGGCAAGCTGGCCCGCATCGACGCAGCTGCGAACGCAACGACCCGCCAGGTTGAGTTGATTGCCGAGTTCAACGACCGCAGCAAGGCGCCTCAGGTCTCCGGCCTTTATGCCGAAGGCCGTGTCGAGAGCGCCGAGCGCAAGGCGCTGGTGCTGGTCGAGGGCTCGGTGCAGCGCCAGGGCGATACCGCCTTCGTCTGGAAGGTCGACGGCAACCAGTTGAAGAAGGTCAACGTGACCCTGGGCGAGCGTGATGACCGTCGCGGCGAGGTCGTCATCGCCTCCGGCCTGGCCCTGGGTGACCAGGTGCTGCGCGCACCCACTGGCAACCTGGTCGACGGCGCATCCGTGCAACGTGTCGCGGCCGGTTCCGGTGCGGCCTCGGCCGTCGCGGCGGCGGCTCCTACGCCCACCGCCAGCAAGTAAGCAGGAGGTCTTCGATGTTCCTCTCCAACTTCAGCATCAACAGGCCCGTCGCGACCGTCGTCATGGTCATCGGGCTGATGCTGGTGGGCCTGCTGGCGCTGTCAAAGCTCAAGGTCAACCAGTTCCCCGAGGTCGAGCCGCCGGTGCTCGTCATCAATATCCCGTATCCGGGGGCCTCACCCGAGACGGTGGAGCGCGAGGTCGTCAACCGCATCGAGAAGGCGCTGCAAAGCATCTCGGGCGTGGACCGTTCCAACTCCACGTCGCGCGAAGGCAGTGCCACCCTCGTGCTGGTCTTCGACTTCTCGAAGAACATGATCGAGGCCGCCGACGAGGTGCGCAATGCCATCGCGTCGGTGCGCTACAAGCTGCCGACCGAAATCCGCGAGCCCATCATCACGCGGGCCGACCCGGGCGCCCAGCCCATCCTGCAGCTGTCGTTGTCCAGCACCACGCTGACCCACGCCCAGCTCAGCCGCCTGGCCGAGGACAAGCTCGCCGAGCGCTTCCGCGGCATTTCGGGTGTGTCGACGGTAGGCGTCAACGGCGCGCTCAAGCGCGAGCTGTCCATCCTGCTGCACGCCGAGAAGCTGCGCGAGTTCGGTGTCTCCGTCACCGAGGTGCTGAACGCCGTGCGCGCGCAGAACACCACGGCGCCGGTTGGCAAGATCCGTGGCGCGCTGGAAGACCAGAGCATCCGCCTGCTCGGCCGCCTGGAGTCGCCGGCCGAGTTCGAGCAGATGATCATCAAGCGCACGGCCGGCACCGTCATACGTCTGGGCCAGGTCGCTGAAGTGCGGGACGGCTTCGCCGAGATGACGGGTTACTCGCTGCGCAATGGCCGCCCCAACGTCGGCATTTCGATCACGCGCTCGCGTGACGCCTCCACCGTCAGCGTCGCCAACGGCGCGCGCGCGCTGCTGAAAGAGGTCGAGAAGGACCTGCCCAAGGGCACGACGCTCGAGATCACGCAAGACGGCGGCAAGGATGCCGAGAACAGCCTGCACAACGTGACCGACGCCCTGGTCTTCGGCGCCGCGCTGACCATCTTCGTCGTCTACGCCTTCCTGAACAGCTGGCGCTCCACGCTCATCACCGCGCTGTCGCTGCCCACGTCCGTGCTGGCGGCCTTCATCGCCGTCTGGCTGATGGGCTTCTCGCTGAACTTCATGAGCCTGCTGGGCCTTTCCCTGGCCATCGGCGTGCTCATCGATGACGCCATCGTCGTGCGGGAAAACATCGTGCGCCACATGGAACGTGGCAGCGACCGCGTGACAGCGGCGCGCGAGGGCACCGCCGAAATCGGCCTGGCCGTGGCCGCCACGACGTTCGCGATCATTGCCGTGTTCGTGCCCGTCGCCTTCATGGGCAATGGCCCCGGTCAGTGGTTCAAGCCTTTCGCGCTGACCGTCGTCGCCTCCGTCATCGTGTCGCTGCTGATCAGCTTCACGCTCGACCCCATGCTGTCGGCCTACTGGGGTGACCCCCCGGGCTACCACGAGCAACCCAAGAGGGGCTTCGGCAAGCTGCTGGAGCGCTTCAACCATTGGTTCGATGGCGTGGCCAACGGCTACGGCCACGTCATCGCCTGGGCGCTGCACCACCGCCGCTGGATGTCCGCCTTCGCGGTGGCCAGCTTCGTCGGCGCCATCGCGCTGCAGGCCACGGTGGGCGGCTCCAGCTTCCTGCCGCAGGCCGACGCCGGCTTCCTGGCCATCGAGGTGCGCAGCCCGGCCTCCAGCAGCCTGGAATATTCCAAGCTCAAGCTCGACGCCGCCGCGGCCCTGGCCTCGACGATGAAGGAAACCAAGGCGACCACGTCCTACCCCAACGCCAGCGGCGGCCGCATCTATGTGGACATCGGCAAGAGCACCGAGCGCCAGCGCTCGGCCGCCGACGTCGCCAAGGACCTGCGCGAGAAGGTGGCCCGTCTCGTCGGCGCCGAGTACGTCGTGCTCGACGACCTGAACAACGGCGCGCAAAAGCCCGTGCAGATCCGCTTCTTCGGCACCGACACGCGCCGCCTGCAGCAGATCACGCAGGACTTCCAGAAGACCATGCAGGGCATCAAGGGCGCGGTCGACATCGGCTACTCCGAGCAGGACCCGCAGAACGAACTGCAGATCGAACTCGATCGCAGCCTGGCCAACCAGATGGGCATCTCGGTCAACGACGCCGCCCAGGCGCTGCGCGTGGCCTTTGCAGGCGTCGAGGCCGGCGACTGGATCGACCCGACCGGCGAGGCGCGTGACGTGTCCATCCGCCTGCACCCGAGCGACCGTGTCGACGCTGCCAATATCGAGCGCCTGCCCATCGCCGTAACCGGCACCAACCGCATGGTGCCGCTGGACCAGATCGCCACCGTCACCATGGGCAAGGGCCCGGGCCAGATCCAGCACGGCGACGGCAAGCGCACCATCACGGTCAGCGCCAACGCGCAGGGCCGCTCGTCCGGTGAGATCACGGCCGAGGCCAAGAAGCTGGCGGAGAAGATCGACTTCCCGCCCGGTTTCGGCATCGAGCTGGCCGGCGCGGCACGTGACCAGCAGGTCGTCTTCACGGCCATGATCACCGCGCTGCTGTCTGGCATCGCGCTGATGTACTTCGTGCTCGTCATCCAGTTCAACAGCTTCACGGCACCGCTGGCCGTCATGCTGTCGCTGCCGCTGAGCCTGATCGGCGTCGTGCTGGCGCTGATCCTGACGCGCGGCACCCTGAACCTGATGAGCCTCATCGGCGTCATCATGCTGATGGGCCTGGTGGCCAAGAACGCCATCCTGCTGCTGGACGCGACGCGCCAGGAGGAGAAGGCCGGCGTCGACCGCGAAGAGGCCTTGATGCACGCGGGCCGCAAGCGCTTCCGGCCCATCCTGATGACGACGCTGGCGCTGATCGCCGGCATGATGCCGGTGGCCATTGGCATCGGTGAGGGCGGCGAGTTCTACCGTCCGATGGCGGTGGCCATCATCGGCGGCACCATCACGTCGACGCTGCTGACCCTGCTGATCGTGCCGACCTTCTACGACAGCATCGAGCTTGCCCGCGACCATGCCTTGGCCAAGTTCCACCGCCGCGCGCCGCGGTTCACGGTGGTAGGTGCCTTTGTGCTGACGCTGCTCGAAGCAGTGCTGGCCCTGGTGATGGTGCGCTTCGTGTTCCGGATGCTGATGCGTGTGGTGCGCCGCCCGGCCACGCTGCTTCAGTGGCTGACGCTGGGCTTCGCCTTCAGAGAACCCGTCCGGGGTTGAGCAGGTCGAGCGGGTCCAGCGCCCGCTTGATCGCCCGCATCAGCGCGAGGGCCGTCGGGTCCTTGCGTGCGCTGAGTTCCTCGCGCTTGAGCCGGCCGATGCCATGCTCGGCCGAGATCGAGCCACCGCGCTTGCCCACGGCGTCATAGACGAGTTCATTGATCACCGCCTCGTGCGCGGCCAGGAACTCGGCAGGCGCCACGCCGGCCGGCGCCTGCACGTTGTAGTGCAAGTTGCCGTCGCCCAGGTGGCCGAAGTCGATGACCTCGATGCCAGGCAGATAGGCCGCCAGCGCGGCATCCATCTCGACGACGAAACCGGGAATGGCCGACACCGGCAGCGAGATGTCGTGCTTGATGTTCAGCCCCGCCTGGGCTTGCGCCAGCGGGATGGACTCGCGCAGATGCCAAAAGGACTTGGCCTGCTGGATGTTCTGCGCGATGGCCGCGTCCTGCACGCAGCCCTGCTCGATGCCGGCCTCCAGCAGCCCCTCGAACACCGCGCGGGCATGCTCGGCGCTCTCGGCGTCGGACAACTCCAGCAGCACGGTCCATTCGGCGCCCGGCAGCGGCTGAGCCAGCTGCGGCAACTCACGCGCGACGAGTGCCAGCGAGGGCCGGTTCATTACCTCGAAGCCGGTCAGCGCATCGCCCGCACGCGCTCGCGCCAGCCCCAGCAGCGCAACCGCATCGTCCAGCGACGAACAAGCGGCCAGCGCGGTCAACCGATCCTTGGGCTGCGGATACAGCTTCATCGTCGCAGCCGTGATGACGCCCAGCGTTCCCTCGCTGCCGATGAACAGGTCGCGCAGGTCGTAGCCGGTGTTGTCCTTGCGCAGGCCCGACAGGCCTTGCCAGACCTCGCCGGTCGCCGTCACCACCTCCAGCCCCAGGCACAGCTCGCGCGCGTTGCCGTAGCGCAGCACCTGCGTGCCGCCGGCGTTCGTCGCCAGGTTGCCGCCCAGCGTGCAGGAGCCCTCGGCCGCGAGGCTGAGCGGGAAGAGCAGGCCGGCCTCGCTGGCTGCCGCCTGCACCTCGGCCAGCACACAGCCGGCCTCGGCCGTCAGGCTCAGGTTCGCCGCATCGATGCCGCGGACGCGCTTCATGCGCGCCAGGCTCAGCACGAGCTGGCGGCCGCTGTCGTCCGGTGTCGATCCCCCCACCAGCCCAGTGTTGCCGCCCTGCGGCACGACGGCCACGCGGTGCTCGTGGCACAGCCGCATCACCGCCGCAACCTCCTCGGTCGACGCAGGCCGCGCCACGGCCAGTGCCTTGCCGGCATAGCGCTTGCGCCAGTCGTTCTCGTAGGTGGCCAGATCGCCACCCACCAGCAGCCCCGCCTCGCCGAGCCGCTCACGCAGCGCGTCGAGCAGGGCGTTCATGCCGATTCCAGCGCTTTGGCAGCGGCCAGGCGCAGGCGGATCTGCGCCGTGCAGGCCGTGAAGATGACGGCGCCCAGCAACACTTCCGCCAGGGCCAGCCATTGGCCCAGCCCACCTTCGCTGGTCGAACGCACCAGGCCTTCCATCACGTAGAGCCAGATGAGCAGGGCCAGCCAGCGGTAGGTATACATGCGGTAGCGCCACAGGCCGATGGGCGCGGCCAGCAGCGGCAGCGCCTTCACGGCCAGCGTGCCGCGGCCCGTTGGCGCAAGCCACAGCTCCCAGGCCAGGCACAGCACGAGCAGCGCGACGGTGGCGCCAAACGCGACGTTGCGCGACAGGCGCTCGGTGGCCGTGGGTTCGGTTCTTTGGTGGATCGTTTCGGGGGCAGAGGACATAGCTGCGGCATCATAGAAGCCATGTCCCTTACCCCAGTTCCACCCGTTGCGCCGGCCGCGCCGGAAGAGCTCGATGCGCCGCTGGCCCGCAACCCCATCGCCTTCGCGAGCGACTTCATCGCCGACCTGCTGGCCTGGCCCTGGCTGCAGACGCTGCACACGTTCCGCCAGCGCTTCCGCGAGGAAAAACTCGGCCTCACCGCCGGCAGCCTCACGTTCACGACACTGATCTCCCTGGTGCCGCTGCTGACCGTGATGCTGGCCATCTTCACGGCCTTCCCGATGTTCTCCAGCTTCCAGTCCGCGCTGGAGCAGTACTTCCTGAAGAGCCTGATCCCGCCCAACATCGCCAAGCCCGTGCTGGCCTCGCTGACGCAGTTCGCCGCCAAGGCGAACAAGCTGGGCGTCGTGGGTCTCGTCGCACTGGGCATCACGGCACTGGCGCTGATGCTCACCATCGACCGCACGCTCAACGCCATCTGGCGCGTGCAGCGCCCGCGGCCCATGGCCCAGCGCGTGCTCGTCTACTGGGCCGCGCTGACGCTCGGGCCGCTGCTGCTGGGCGGCAGCCTGACGCTGACGAGCTATGCCATCAGCGTTGGCCAGGGTTATCTGACGGCAATGCCGGCGAGCATGTCGACGGCTCTCGGCAGCGCCGACGTCCTGCTGCTCGGCCTGGCAATCTCAGGCCTCTTCCACTACGTGCCCAACACCCATGTGCGCTGGCGCCACGCGCTGCTGGGTGGGGCCTTCGTGTCCATCGGCTTCTCGCTGGCCAAGTCACTGCTGGCCTGGTACGTCAAGCAGGTGCCGACCTACTCCACGCTCTACGGCGCTTTCGCCACCGTGCCCGTCTTCCTGATCTGGGTCTACCTGGGCTGGGTCATCGTGCTGCTGGGTGCCATCCTGGCAGCCAACACGCCCAGCCTCACGGGCCGGCTGCACCTGCGCCCCGACGTCCCGGGCCAGCCCATGGGCCTGGCGCTGGAGGTGCTGCGCGAGCTGTGGCGGGTGCGCGAGGCCGGCCAGCGCGGCCTCACGCACCTGGGCCTGGCCGGCGCGCTGCGGGTAGACCCGCTGCAGCTCAGCCCCATCGTCGACAAGCTGCTGGTGATGGACTGGGTTGGCCGGCTGGAGGAGGAGGGCGCCCAGCGCTTTGTGTTGCTGTGCGCGCCCGAGCGCACGCCGGCCGAGCCCTTGCTGACGGCCTTTCTGGCGGAGCGCCAGGGCTTGCTGGCCAACCTGTGGGCGCAGGGCGAATGGTCCAGGCTCATGCTGGACCGCTTGCTCGCTACTGAGGCTGGAAGCCCCCGGCCTTGATGATCTTGGCCCAGGCCGCCGAGTAGGCGCGCTCGCGGGTGCCGAGCTGGGCCGAGCTCATCATGCCGACCGACAAGCCAAGTTCGGCCAACCGCGCCTTCACACCCGGCTGGCTGATGACGCCGGCCAGCGCGTTCGAGAAGCGCTCGACGATGGCCGGCGGCGTGCCGGCGGGCGCAAACAGCCCGTAGTAGGGCAGGTCCTCGAAACCGGCGATGCCCAACTCTGCAAAGGTCGGCACCTCCGGCAGCACGCCCTGGCGCTGCTGGCCCATGACGGCAACGATCTTCAGCTTCTTCTGCTGGTGGTTGGCGATCAGGTCGGGCACCGAGCCCACACCGGCGCTGATCTGGTTGCCCAGCATGTCGGCAATCATGGGCGCGCTGCCGCGGTAGGGCACGGCCAGCAGGTTCAGGCCGTTCTTCTCGCCCAGCAGCTTGACGAGGAACTCCGGCACCGACGCCGGCGCCGGCACGCCGACATTGCCCTGGCCGCCTTGCTTCTTCACCCAGGCGAGGTACTCCGGCAGGCTGGCCGCGGGCGTGCCGCCCGACAGCGCCAGCGCATTCGCGAAGGTCGCAAAGCCAGCCACCGGCACGAAGTCGTGGGCCGGGTCGAAGCCCGGGTTCTTCATCACCAGCGGCAGGATGGAGATGGTGTGGTCGTGGCTGACGAAGAAGGTCGTGCCGTCCGGCGCCGCGGCCTTCAGCGCCTGGGCTGCGATCTGGCCGCCGGCGCCGGGCTTGTTCTCGACGAGGACAGTCGTGCCAAGCGAGGCCTGCAGGGCTTCACCCAGCAGCCGCGCAATCGCGTCGGTCCCACCGCCGGCGGGGAAACCGACGAGAAGCCGGATCGGCTTGTCTTGCGCTTGGGTGGCGAAGGGCAGGGCCGCCAGTGCGGCGAGGGCGGAACGACGTTGGATCATCGGCAGGCTCCCGAGTTGGACCCGCAGAAGTCTACGGGTGGAGCACCACCAGCAGTGCGGTCGCCGCGGACTTCGCGCTGTTGCGAATCGCATGCGGCCCATCCACCGCATAACGCGCCGTCTCGCCGGCCTTGAGCTTGCTCGTCACGCCCTGGGCCGTGACCTCCAGGCTGCCGCTCAGCACGCTCAGATGCTCGCGCGAACCAGGCTCGTGCGCCTGCGAATCGAGCACGCCGCCGGGTTGCACAGTCAGCTCGTACCACTCGAACTGCCCCGCCAGCTCGATGGGGCCGAGGATGCGCAGCTTGCACAGGCCGTCCGGGCTGGTCAGCCCCGGCGTGGCGTGAGCCGGCACCGTCTCGATGGCCGGCGTTGGCGTTCGCTCAGCGCCCAGCAGCTCGCCCATGTCCACGCCCAGCGCATTGGCCAGCCGCCACACCACAGCCACTGTGGGATTGGCCTGGTTGCGCTCGATCTGCGACAACATGGACTTGCTCACGCCGGCCCGCTTGGAGAGATCATCCAGCGACAGGCCACGGCTGCTGCGCAGCGCCTGCAATGCAGCGCCAACGCGAGGTGGTTCGGTGTCCATGTTCATGCTTGACGCGAGTAGACGTTTTTCAGATACTGCACGAAAGTTCGATATATCGAACAAGTTCAATTTACCGAATTGTGCACCAGGAGCGGCGCCATGAGCCAAGCGTTCTATCAACATCTGCAGACCGAGCTGGACGGCATCCGCGCCGCTGGCCTGTTCAAGTCCGAGCGCATCATCACGACGCCCCAGGGCGCCGTCGTGAAGACGACCGATGGCCGCGAGGTCATCAACCTGTGCGCCAACAATTACCTGGGCTTGTCGTCCCACCCCCAGGTCATCGAGGCCGCGCATGAGGCCCTGCGCACGCACGGCTTCGGCCTGTCGTCGGTGCGCTTCATCTGCGGCACCCAGGACGTGCACAAGGAGCTGGAAGGCCGCATCGCGCGCTTCGTCGGCTGCGAGGACGCCATCCTCTACGCCGCTGCGTTTGATGCCAACGGTGGCCTGTTCGAGCCGCTGCTGGGCGAGCAGGACGCCATCATCAGCGACGCCCTCAACCACGCCTCCATCATCGACGGCATCCGCCTGTGCAAGGCCCAGCGCTACCGCTACGAGCACAACAACCTCGACGACCTCGAGCGTTGTCTGAAGGAAGCCAAGGAGAAGGGCGCCCGCTTCACGCTGGTCTTCACCGACGGCGTGTTCTCCATGGACGGCACCATCGCCCAGCTCGACAAGATCCGTGCGCTCTGCGACCAGTACGACGCGCTGCTCGGCATCGACGAATGCCATGCCAGCGGCTTCATGGGCAAGACCGGCCGTGGCACGGCCGAGCATCGCGGCGTGTTCGGCAAGATCGATATCATCACCGGCACCTTCGGCAAGGCGCTGGGCGGCGCTTCGGGCGGCTTCACGGCCGCACGCAAGGAAGTCGTCGAGCTGCTGCGCCAGCGCTCGCGCCCCTATCTGTTCAGCAATACGCTGGCCCCGAGCATCGCCGGCGCTTCTCTGGCCGTGCTGGACCTGCTGGAAGGCTCGACCGCCCTGCGCGACAAGCTCGAAGCCAACACCGCCTACTTCCGCGAGGCCATCCAGGCTGCGGGCTTCGAGATCAAGCCCGGCACCCACCCCATCGTGCCCATCATGGTCTACGACGCGGTGATGGCTCAGAAACTCAGTGCGCGAATCCTGGAGCTGGGCATCTACGCCGTCGGCTTCTTCTTCCCCGTCGTGCCCAAGGGCCAGGCGCGCATTCGCGTGCAGGTCTCGGCTGTGCACGAGCGCGAGCATCTGGAAAAGGCCGTTGCCGCGTTCACGCAGGCTGGCCGTGAGTTGGGGCTCCTCAAATGAAGATCCTCATCATTGGAGCGAATGGCCAGATCGGCACCGAGCTGGCCACCGAGCTGGCCCGACTGCATGGCAATGAGGCCGTCGTCACCAGCGACCTCAGCCCGAAGGGCCGCGTGCCCAGCCTGCAGCACGAAGCCCTGGACGTGACCGATGCCGGCGCCCTGGCCACCGTCGTCAAGCGCCACCACATCACCCAGATCTACCACCTCGCCGCAGCCCTGTCGGCCAATGGTGAAAAGCATCCGATGTGGGCCTGGGACCTGAACATGAAGGGCCTGCTCAACGTGCTGGAGCTGGCCCGTCACGAGAAGCTGGACAAGATCTTCTGGCCCAGCTCGATTGCCGCCTTCGGCCCCAACACACCGGCCGTCGACACGCCGCAGACGACGGTGATGGACCCGACCACGGTCTATGGCATCTCCAAGCTCGCCGGCGAGCGCTGGTGCGACTGGTACCACGCCAAGCACGGCGTGGACGTTCGCAGCCTGCGCTATCCCGGCCTCATCAGCTGGAAGACGCCACCCGGCGGCGGCACGACGGACTACGCCGTGGAGATCTTCCACTCCGCCATCAAGGAAGGCCGCTACACCTGCTTCCTGAAGGAGGACCAGGCCCTGCCGATGATGTACATGCCCGATGCGCTGCGCGCCACCATCGAGCTGATGAACGCGCCGGCCGATCAGGTCAAGCAGCGCGGCAGCTACAACCTCGCCGGCGTCAGCTTCACGCCGGAAGGCATCGCCGCATCCATCCGCCGCCGCATCCCGGACTTCTCGATGGACTGCGTGCCCGACTTCCGCCAGGCCATCGCCGCCAGCTGGCCGCAGCGCATCGACGACTCCGCGGCCCAGGCCGACTGGGGCTGGAAGCTGCAGTACGACCTCGACGCCATGGTCGACGACATGCTGGCGAACCTGCAGGCACAGCTCAAGTCCTGAAGGCCAGCCGCGGCGGTACCTCGCGCTGCTTGCAGCGCACGCGCCGGTCCCGCTCGGCCAGCGTCAGCCGCTCGCGTGGTGGCACGGGCTGACGCACCCCCAGGGCGGCAGCCAGGTTGGCATCGGCCACGCGTCGCGGCCGCAGCAGCTCGGCCGGTCCCGTCAGCAGTGGTGTGACGCCCGGCCCATGGCCGCTGACGGTGCTGTCGCCATGCACGATGACGCCTATGGTCACGCGGCCCTCGCGCCAGCTCGGGCCGCGGCGCGTGTCGGCATCGGTGATGGCGACGAAATCGCCGAAGCGCAGGCTGCCCAGGCGGTAGCGCTCGCGGGCGGCGCGGTCGGCCAGCTGGATGTCGTAGTCGCCGCGCCAGGCGGTGTTCTTGCCCAGGCCCGAGCCCATCAGCCGTGCGGGGATCAGATGCGTCACCGGCACATGCAATTGCCCGTCGCGCTCGGTGATGCCCCAGCGCCCCAGCAGCAGCGGCGCACAGTTCATCAGCTCGATGCGCGGATGCTGCGGCAGGCGCAGGCCCTGGCCGATGGACGTGATGGCGATGCGGTCACCAATCGCCAGGCGGCGCAGCACCTCGGGCGGGAAGTCCACCATCACGTGGTTGACGCCGCCATGCTTACCCGTCACCCAGCCCTGCTGGCCGCGCGCCGCACCGTTCAGCACGCGGGCACGGTTGCCGACGCAGGCATAGGTGATCAGCGCATTGTTGGGCCCGTCGCGCGGGCCGATGACCTCGCGGCTGTTGTTGTGCAGCGAGACGCCGGGCTCGATGTGGTCGCCCGCCAGGCCCACGCAGAGGTCGCCGATGCGCCGGTTCAGCACGATGCCGCCGGTGCCGGGCAGCACGCGCGGCACGCCGTCGTAGCCCACGCGATAGGGCATGGCGCGCGCCACCGGGTGGGCGATCTGGCCCTGCACCGTCACGGCGACCAGTTCGTCGCGGTTGAAGCTCGGGCCGCTTTGCGGCGTGCTGCTGGGCTCGGCATACATGGGCGGGCTCCGGAAGGGTCAAAGCCGGTACCACCAGGCCTGGCTGCGTTGCCAGGGGTCCTGGGTGTCGTCGTTGGAGGCGTCGGCGTCGGGCGGCAGCGTCAGCGCGTGCACGACGCAGGCGTGCTGGACCGACTGCAGCAGCGCCGCCAGCCCGGCCGCGGCAATGGCCTGGCGCACAAACGTGCGCTCGGCCGCCAGCAGGCTGGTCGCGTCACCCTCGGCGAGCAGTCGGGGTGGCGGGTCCAGCCCGGTCAGCGCCTGCACGGGCCCGGGCACGGCCTCGGCGTCCGGCGCGCGGCACAGGATCAGCGCACCGTCCAGCGCCGCCGACAGCGCCAGCGCATCATGGGCGCCGGCCACGGGGTCGAAGCCGTGGCACCAGCCACGCGCGGCGGGTCGGGCCTGGTGGGCCAGCAAGGCCTCGGCATGCCATTCGAAGCGCTCCACCAGCGTGTCGTCGCTGCTGGCGCTGCCGCGCAATTGCGACTCGGCCAGGTTGTCGCCCACCCAGCGCAGCGTCCACGAGCCGGCATCGGTGCCGTCGCGCAGCGCCGTCCACTCGCTCAGCGCCAGCGGGTGCAGGCCCGGCTGGGGCTGGTCGCTGGCGCTGAGCAGTTCGCTCGCGTCCAGCACCTGCCAGAAGGAGCGCGGCAGCCAGGTTTCGAAGACGCGCGTCAGGCCCAGGGCCAGCTTGAGGCCGCAGGCATGGCCCAGCACCAGGGCCGGGTCCAGCACGCAGCGCAGCTTGACGCCGTCGACGGTGACGCGCAGGTCGCTGGCCCCCATGGTCAGCCTCCCTCGAATTCATCGAACACATCGCTGGGGCGCAGGCGCACGGGCGCGGCCTGGGTGCCGCTGCGGTCCAGCGTGGGTGCGGTGGCGCCGGCGGCGTAGACGAGCTTGCGCAGCACCGCGCCGCTGGCCGGGTCCAGTTGCAGGAAGACGTTGCGGATGGCGGTGTTGCGGGCGTCGATATGGCGCTGCATCTGGTTAGGGTTGGTGTCCACCTCGATGTGCGTGGGCGCATTGCCGCGCCTGGGGTTGTTGAAGTTGGCGTCAGGGCGCAGGCGCCGGTTCGGCTGGCCCGCGCCACGCTGCTTGTCCACCCGCACCCGCGTGCCGGGGAACCAGCGGCGCAGGTCGTTCACCACGCTGCCGATCACATGCCAGTGCGTGAGGTTGGGCGACAGGCCGCGCTGGTGGCGCGGCAACTGCGTCAAGGCATCGATGCCCGCATCCACGCCGGCCAGTGCCTCGTCGATGACGGCGGCGTCCCAGCTGGCGTCCATGCGCGGCTCCGGTCAAGCGGCCTGGCGCACGCCCAGCACGCTTTGTAGCGCGGGAGTCACGCCCGGGAAGCCACGGCCCTCCGGTGTCATGCGATAGGCCGCCACCCAGGCCTCGGCATGGGCGCCCATCGGCCGCACGACGCTTTGGAACAGGATGGGGTCGATGGCCGTCTTGAAGTCGTTGTCGGCGATGAACTGCAGGATGCGCCGGCCGCTCTCGGCCATCTTGGCGCGCTGGCTGGGCTCGGCCACGCCGCCGAGGTAGCGGTTGGAGACGATCTCCACCACGTCCCACTTGGTGTTGGCGTCGAAGGCCTTCTTGATGTCGGGCGCATCCAGCAACTGCAGCACCGTCTTCAGGTGGTGGCCGGTTTCCATCGCCAGCGAGAAGATGTTGCCGTAGGTCGAGCGATCCAGCGCATAGCGCAGGTCCAGGCCGATGCGCTGCACGGTGGCCACGCTGCCGAAGGGCCGCTGCTCGATGAGCTGGCCGCCGCGGATGACCTCGCCGATCAGCAGGTCGCGGAAGTACTGGCCCAGGGCCACCATGAAGCCCACCATCTGGCGGTGGAAGTTGCGGTTGGTGACCGCCCCCGCCGGCGCCTGGGCCGTGCCGTAGTTGAAGGCGCGGCGGTAGGCCACCATGCGGTCGGCGCGCTTGTAGCGCAGCGGCTGCCACTTCTCGAGCAGATAGAGGCCACGGGCGCCGGGGCCGCGCTGGATGCGCATCTTGCCCAGGCGGAACAGGCGCAGCAGCGTATCCACCACCTCGAAGATCTTCATGCGCTCGTGCTGGTAGATGTAGTACAGCTCGGCCGCGGCATGCAGCTGGCTGGGCACGACGGCGTCGTCGAAGTCCGGCGTGATGAAGGGGTAGGAGATCTTGTCGAAGTCCGGCGCGCCCTGGTCGCCGAAGCCAACCAGGTCGAGGAACCCGTCGCGGCCCTCGCCGTTGGCGGCGCCCTTGAGCAGTTCGCTGAAGCGCTGCTCGAAAGGCTGCTCGAACTTCTGCCGTTCAGCGGCAGGCATGGCCGCCAGCTGGTCGCGCAGGAAGGTCTCCCACAGCCGCTGGATGGTCTCGGTGGTCTGGAAGCTCATGGTGTGGCTCCGGCGTGGCGTTGCACTCGAGGGTTGGGGCCTAGGCCAGGAAGGTGGCGACGTCGGCGATCAGCGCATGCACTTCCGCAAAGCGCCGGCCGCGCGAGCCGATGTCGGTGGCCGTGAACTCGGCGAAGGCGTCAATGAAGTGCGCCTGCAAGGACGGTGGCGCCTGCGTCAGCACCACGGCCTCCTTGCGGGCGGCTTCGCGCAGCCCGTGGATGGCCACGTTCTCGCCGAGCCACCCCTTGAACTCGGGCTCCTTGCCCTTGTAGGGCTCGCCCGGCTTGGCATCCAGGGCCAGCGTCTGCACCTGGGTCAACAGGCTGAGCAGCGGGGCGGCCCGCGCGCTGACGGTGGGCACCGTCGGGGCCGGTACCGGTGTGGGTGCCGGCGCTGGAATCTTGCTGATGAACTCCAGCACCTTGGCAACGCCGGCGTCGGTGTGCTGCTTCAGCTCGTCGCGCGCGGCGTTGATGGCGAGCACCTGGGCATCCTTCAGCGCCGTCACCGCGCCCGCCACCTTCGTGCTCATGTCGCTGCCCAGCGCCACGATGTTTTGATTGGTGGTCAGCAGCGCTGATCCCAGCACCTGGGGCAACTCCTCCACGCCCTTGCGCGTGGCGGTGACATCCAGCGCCGTGCTGCCCAGGTCCAGCCGGACCGGTGTGCCGAGGCTGCGGTAGAGCTCGGGCGTGTAGACATTGATCTCTTCGAACGGCATGGTCGTTCTCCTTGGTTTGAGATGCCGGGCTCAGCGCCGCTGTTGCAGCGCCAGCACGCGATTGGGGCGGCCCAGGCCGCTGCGCTCGACGCGGTCGACGATGCTGTCCAGCGAGGTCTCCAGCGTCGGCGGCAGGTTGATGCCGCGGCGGTCGAGGCAGGCATGCCCGACGACGGCCAGCACCGCGTTGCCCACCACCCGCTGCAGCTCGGCCAGCGACTGGTCGATCAGCGAGCAGTTGGCCACCATGGAGTGCACGAGGCTGGCCCAGCGCTCCTCCATCTCCAACTGCAGGCACAACTCCTGTTCCATCACGCCGATGTAGGCATCGAGGTCGAGGTCGGCGAAGCCCAGCGCGCCGCGGCCTTGCAGGGCCTGGTTGGCGCTGGAGATGGCGCGGTAGGGCTTGCACAGGTCCTGGATGCCGGCTTCCACGGGCAATTCAGCCGGCGGCAGCAGGTCCGTCAGGTCCTGCGGGACGGGCAGGCTGTTGGTGGCGAGCGCACCCCTGACCTGGGCGCCGAGGCCGCGCGCCCGCTGCCAGGCGTTGCGGAAGGCCTCGTCGGTGGCGAGCTTCAGCCGCGGGCGCAGCGTGGTGGCGATGCTCGTCAGCTGGTCGAGCAGCTTGGCGTCGAGGGCGTCGACGCCCACCACCACGCAGGCCGACGCACCCGTCGAGATCTGGTCGATCAGGAAGGCATAGGCCGCTGCGCGCCGCTCGGTGGTGCCGAAGTTGTCGAAGCCCAGGCCATAGAGGTCGATGGCGCGGTCCAGGTCGTAGAGGAGCTTGTCCAGCAGCACGAGGCAGGTCTTGTTGCTGGTGCAGCAGGCGCCGGCCAGGCAGTCGATGGCATCGGCCACCAGGCCGCGGCGGGTGGCCAGGTCGACGATGCGGCGGTCGGCATCGTCCAGGCCGGTGCTGCCGTACAGGCCGTAGAACAGCAGGGGCGGCCGGGCGATCTTCATCAGGCGGAAGCCGCCCGCCGAGTCGAAGGCCGAGGCAAACAGCTGCAGCGCTTCGAGGAAGGCGTAGAGCGCCGGCGACTCGGGGCTGATGCCGCGCCGGCCCACCGCCACCAGGCGGCGGAAGCGCTCCAGCGCCAGCAGCGCGGTGGAGCCCACCGAACGCAGGCCTTCGGCGGTGTTGTCGCCACTGCGCTGCACCAGTTCGTCCATGGTGCGGGCGAGCTCGGTCTCCACCAGCAGCGAGCGCAGATCGTTCTGGCCCTGCGCTTCGAGCAACTCGTTGAGCTGGCGGTAGGCGTCCAGCCCGCGCGGCCAGTCGTCCGGGCCGTAGGCCGTCTGCGTGCTGCCCACCAGGTTGCGCAGCGCGTAGATGGCGGCGTCGCGGCGGGTCTGCAGGTCGCTGTAGGCCACCTGCGGCACGTAGCGGCCGCCGCCGAAGCCGACATTGGCCAGGGCCTCGCCCATGATGACCAGCAGCAGGTTGGCGGCTTCGTCCAGGCTCTGCGCGAACTTGCGGAAGTCGGTCAGCATGGCCGGCGTGTGGGCGCCGACGAGGCGGGCCAGGCGCGCGAAGTCGTTGAGCTGGCGGCGCATCGCGAAGCCTTTGTCGCGGTTGCGCGGGTCGAGCGCGAAGCGGGCCGCGTTGTACCCCTCGGCCAGCGCCGCACGGATGGCCTGGCCCCAGCCGCGCAGCTCGGGCGCCACGTCCTTGAGGATGGCGCTGTGCGTGAGGTGGTGCAGGTCGGCGTTGATGTCGGCCTGCGCCTGCTGCCACTCCGCGCCGCCCGCGGCGGTCAGCATCTGCACGACGGGCGTGGCGGCGCTGGCCGTTTGCAGGAAGGGCAGGCCGCGCGACTCCTGGCCGATGGCCTGGGCGCGGGGGTCGGCGCTGTAGCGGGTCAGCAGGGCCTGGGCGACCTGGTTGGGGTCGTTCGGGTCGCCCACCTTGAGCTCCCGGCGGATCAGGTTGTCCAGCACCAGACGGTCTTGCCCGCTTTGCGGGGCGATGGACAGGGCGTTGGAGGAGGCCATGGGAAATCCTTGGATGGTGAAGGTGGGTTCAGGCGGCAAGGCGCAGCGGCGGGCGGGTTCGGCTGCCACTGAGCTGGTCGGTCACGATGTGGGCCAGTCGTTGCGGCGGGATGCGGCCGCTTTCCAACGCGTAGTGCGCGGCGCTCACGACATGGCGGGGCGGCAGCTCGGTTGCGCGGCCAGCCTGCAGGCAGCGCGCGCCCTCGAGGATGGCGTCCTGGTCGGCGCGCTGGAAGCGGATCACGTCGGCCAGTGCCTGCTGAGCAAGGTTGCGCCGGGTCTGGAAGGCGATCTCGTCCACCACCTCGGGAATGAGGCGCGGCGCGCTGCTCATCAGGCCGGCCGGGATGCGGTGGCCACTCTCGGCGCGGTACAGGGCCTGCCAGACGCGCAGCAGCTTGGTGGCGTCGCTCGCGAAACCCATGCGGCGCAGCATCTCGGCCAAGAGGTAGACCCGCAGGTAGGCCGTCGGGTGGGCGCCACCGGGGCGGAAGGTCATCGTGCGCGGCTGCGGGTGGGCCAGGAAATCGGCCATGCCCCAGGCCGCGGCTGGCCCGCCCAACAGGATGGCGGCGAGGTCGGCAAAGATCTCCTTGTGCCAGCGCCCGTAGACGGAGGCCAGCATGGGGCTGCCCGCGCGGCCCATCACGCGGCGCAGCACCGCCTGGCGGTTCTCCTGCCAGATGCCGGCGTCCGCCTGGACGTTGTGGGCGACCTCATGCAAAAAAACGGACTGCCAGGGCTGGTCGCGGTCCCAGGGGATGCGGATCAGCGGGAATGGGTTGGCCTCGCCGAGCAGGCGCGACAGTGCCACGCCGCGCCGCATCGTGGCTGGCGAATAGCCGTGCTCCATGTACGACACCGGCTTGAGCAGCGGCCCCTCGAAGAGGCGCGGCGCCGACTGGCGGATGGCGGCATAGCAGTCCGCGGCGATGTTGTCGTGCGCGGCGAGAGACGGCCCGAAGGCCGTGCCGCGCTGGGCGAACACTTCGTAGAACATGCCGAAGAGGCGGCGCGCCCGGTCCAGCTCGCGCTCGACCAGCGCGATGTCGACGAGCACACGCTGCGGCGCACGCTGGCCGGCATCGGTTCGCAGGTCTTCAAAGCGCTGATGGATGCGCTGCTCCACCGCCGCCAGCCGCGCGTTGGCCACGCGGAAATGCTCGGCCGACGGGGCATAAGGCATGTCCTGGGGACGCAGGCCGACGAAGGCGTTGTCCACCCGTGCGAGCCGGGAGAGCCGGGCCGACAGCCCGGTGATCTTGGCCTGCAGGAAACGGCGCACATTCATGGCCCAGCCCTCGGTTGCGTGTTGTCGTGGCCTGCCGCCGCTCAGCGGCAGCGCAGGTTGATGACGACCGGGCCGCGTGCAATCACGCGGCGACCGCGGCCGCAGTGCGGGCAGCCGCCGATGCGGGCGACGCGGCCCGTCGTGGCCACCACCTGGCGGGCGATGGGCGCCACCTGGCGTGCCACCACCTGGGCGGCCTGGCCACGCGGCGTGGCGCGGCGCGCCGGCGCCACCAGCGGGCGCGACAGGCGCTGCACGGCCTGCGGCCGGGCCGCCACCTGGCGTGTGACGCGTTGCACCGCACGCACCGCCTGACGGGCCGGCAGACGGCGGCGCTGCACGACGCGGCGCGTGGCCGTGACGGCGCGTGCCACGGCGCGGGCGGCCTGCGGCCCTTGGCGGCGCACTGCACTGCGCACGGCCTGGCTGACGGCGCGCACGGCTGCTCGCCGGACCGGCGCCGCGGCGCGCGCGACACCCGGCAGGGCACGGCGGATGACCATGCCGGCCAGCACCGGGGCGGCGGCGTCGATGCCGTCCTCGTCCAGGCCGTCCACCAGTTCGTCGAAGGCCTCGAACTCGTCGGCGCCATCGGCCAGCAGGCGGCCGGCCACGTTGGCCAGGCGGCCGATCATCTGGGCCTGCGGAATGGGGATCATGCTGGCGAGGGGCCCGACGACGCGGGCAGCCCGGCCGATGCCGCGGCCCACGCCACGGGCGATGCGGCCCAGGCGGCGGAAGAACTCGTCGCCGTCGCCGGCATCCATCGCGTCGGCGACGGCGGCCTCGAAGGCATCGTCGCCACTGTCGCCTTCATCGAACTCGTCGAACTCATCGCCTTCGTCGAATTCGTCGTACTCATCGGCTTCGTCAAAGCCCTCGCCGCCACCGCCACCTCCACCGCCGCCCAGCAGGCCGCCGGCAACGCGGCCGATGCCGCCGAGCAGGCGGCCGATGAATTCGTCATCGCCTTCGTCGGCGCCATCGAACTCGTCGAACTCATCGCCTTCGTCGAATTCATCGTAGGCATTGCTGGCGCGTGCGGGGCCCTCTGCGGCGTCGGACATCAGGTCGTCCATCACGTCGGCTTCGAATCGGTCCATGGTGATCTCCTTGCGGTTGGATTCGTGGTTAGCGCGGCGTGACCGTCAGCTTGACGGGGCCGTCGATGTTGAAGGTGCGGGGGCCGGTGATGCGGCGTGTGCGTTGGCCGCGGCCCACTCGGGTGTCGCGCGCCAGCGGGGCCGTGCCCGGGCCGGCGCTGGAGCTGCCGGCACCTGCGCCGCCCGCGCTGGGCTGGGCCAGGCGGCGCAGGGTCTGCGGCTGCTGGGCCACGCGCCGGGCGGTGGCGGGCAGACCGCGCCGCACGGCCTGCGCGGCGCGTTGGGGTGTGGGTGCCGTGCGGGTGGCCACGCGGGCCGCCGATGCGGCAAGCCGGGGCAGGGCGCGGATGGCGCCGCGGCCGCGCTGGCGCACCAGCTCGCGGGCGGCCGAGGCCGTGCCGCGCACGATGGCGCGCCGCCCGGCCTGAGCCAGATGGCCCATGTTGCGGAAGCCCATGCCGCGGGCGGCGGCGCGTGCGGCCAAAGCCACCACGGCTGGCAGGGCTTCGTCCACGCCGTCCTCGAAGGCGTCGGCCAGGGCGTCGAAATCGTCCATTTCGTCACCGCCGCTGCCGATCAGCTGGCTGAGCTGCCCCAACACGCCTTGGGCGCCGCCCGCGGTGTTGGCCACGCCACCAGCCAGGCGGCCGGCCGTGCCGGCCCAGCCCTGCACGCGGCGCGCGCCACCAGCCACATTGCGCAGGCCGCCAGCGATGCCGGGGGCGCCGAGCATCTGCGCCAGGCGCGAAGCTGCCATCGCGGCCGGCGAGACCTGGCCCGCCACGCGGCGCACGCCGCCGGCCACGCGCTGGGCCTGGCGGGCAATGCCGCGCACGCGGCCCGCAATGCCAGCGGCGCCGCCGAGACCGCGCCTGAGCACGCCGCCAGCACGGCCCAGGCCACCGAGGATGCGGCCGAGGAATTCGTCCTCGTCGGCGGCATCCAGGCCGTCGGCGACTTCGTCCTCGAAGGCATCCCAGAGAGCCATGGCGTCGCCGCCGTCGACCTGGTCGTCGGCGAAATCCGCGCCATCCAGCGCGTCGCCATCGAAGCCGTCGGCGCTGTCGCCGAGGTCGCCAGCATCGTTGTCGAAGCTTTCCATCAGGTCCATGCCGTCGCTGCCGTCGGCTTCGTCGAAACCCTCGTCCGCGCCGTCGCTTTCGTCGGCACCATCCAGGGCGTCAGCCTCGTCCATCAGCTCGTTGTCAAAAGGGTTCTGATCCATGTCGTGGCCTCCAAGCCAGGGCGGCATCGCTACCGTGAAGTCACTCTAGGCAGCAGCGAACACGTCGACAAAACGTGTTTTGTGCCGACCGCATCGGCGCTCGCGAGGACGTACCAGTCCTGACGTATCAACCCATCGGAGGGCCCTCGTTTGAGGGCATCGATCAGGGGGACTCCCTTCCGGCCAACTCGGACGCATGATGCGCAGCCTTGGGGCGCCGCAAGGCGGCGTCGACATCCAGCGCTTATTCACGTCAGCAGCCCCCCAGCTTCCCAGGTGCCAAGGACGGGAGACTGCGCAAACAATGCCGGCCCGGGCGATCCAACGAGGGACCACGTCAACTGCCGGGAGATACGTTATGACCAGCAGCATGCAAACGCGGCGACAGAGGCCGCCCCGAGGCGGGGCATGAGCATCCGTCGCGACGACCCCATCGACGACGCGCCTTGCGCCGAAGCCGGGGCGGCGCCGGCCTGTGTGGAGCTGGACGGCCGCAGCCTGCGCATCGTCCGTGTCGACGACCGACTGCCCGACCACAGCGCCCGGCCCGGCAGTTCGCGGCTTTGCCAGCGCTATCTGCCCGGGGAGATCGCGCATTTCGAGTGGGCCGGCCATCGCTATGCCCTCGTGCCGGACAGCGAGTCATGTGACCCCGGCAGCTCGCCGCCGGAGCTTCACACCCTGCTGACGAATCGCGAGCTGCAGATCGTGCAGTTGATCTGCTCCGGGCTGCTGACCAAGCAGGTAAGCGCCAGGCTGCACATCAGCGAATTCACCGTGCGCTCCTACCTCAAGACGATCTACTGCAAGCTGGGTGTCCGCTCACGTGGCGCCATGGTCTATGCCTATGCGCAGTCGCTGCGACTGCACAAGGACGAACTGGCTGACGCCACTGACGCATAGCGGCACTTCCACACGGGAAATGAAGGTTGGCCGACAGCCCGCCCTTGGCGCCGGCTGCTAGTCTGGCTGCATGAAATCCGTGTTGATCGCCACCCTGGCGCTGGCAGGCACCGCGAGTGCCCAGGCCCAGACCCAGCAGCCCGAAGTTGAAAGCCCGTCGGCCCGCTATCTGCTCGGCATCGCGGTGGTGTCCCAGCCCGAATACGACGGCGCAAGCCGACGCGAAACCAAGCTCAAGCCGCTGTGGGCCTTCAAGCTGGGCCGTGTGCGCTTCAGCACCTCGGGCGCCGGTGGCCTGCTGGGTTTCGGCCACGAGGAATCCGCCGGTGGCGCCAGCACGCAGTTCATCGACACCGACAAGCTGCGTGTCGGCGTCGCGCTGCGCGTGGACAGCGGCCGCACCAGCGGCGACGCCAGCACCACGCGAGGCCTGCCCAACGTCAAGCGCACGCTGCGTGCCCGGTTCTACACGAACTACAGCATCACCAAGGACCTGAACGTCGGCGTCACGCTGTCGCAGGACCTGCTCGGCCGGCATGGCGGCATGACGCTGGGCACCGACCTGGGCTGGCGCTTCTACCGCAGCCCGACGCTGGAATGGACCAGCGGCATCGGCGTCTCGGCGGGCAGTGCGCAGAACCTGCGCAGCTATTTCGGCGTGCCCGAATCGTCGGTGGCGGCCAGCGGCAAGCCGGCCTACGACCCAGGCTCCGGCCTGCGGGACGTGCACATGGGCATCGGCTTCATCCGGCCCATCACCAAGCATTGGATGGCCTACGGCAATGCCGGTACCAGCCGCCTGCTCGGCCCGGTCGCGGACAGCCCGCTGGTCGAGAAACGCACCGGCGCATCCGCCGGTATTGGCATTGCCTGGCGGAACTAGAGCTTGACCTTGCCGCGCCAGATGTCGGCGTACATGACCCAGTCGCCCATGAAGCTGTAGAGCGGGTATTTGAAAGTCGCCGGGCGGTTCTTTTCGAAGAAGAAATGCCCGACCCAGGCGAAACCGTAACCGCACAGCAGGCCGTAGAGCAGCCAGACCAGCGCGCCGGTCCTGAACAGCTGCCACAGGCAGACCAGCACCAGCGTCGAGCCCACGAAGTGCAGGCGGCGGCAGACGGCGTTGCTGTGCTCGCCGAGGTAGAAAGGGTAGAAGTCGGCGAAGCGGGAGAAGCGTTCGGTGCTCATGGAGGGCCTGTTAACACTGCGGCAGTAGGTCGCGAAGGCCATCCGCCAGGGGCCAATCAAGGCGCAGCGCGACACCCGCACTCACGTGCGGACAAGCGGTGCAACGCCGAGTGGCTCCTGGCGGATGGCCTTCCCTTCGGGTTGTTGCCAGAAAGCCCGCGCGCGGCGTTGCCAATCCTCGCCGGGCACCCAGCCCGGCTCCGGTTGGCGCCTTGCTCGCGGGCTTTCTGGCAACAACGCGGCCTGCTGCCGCAGTGTTAGCAGGCCCCAATTCAAACGCGGGTTGTGCCCGAGCGGCAAGCGGACTTGCCCTGGCAACAATGAATCGATGAACGCAGCATCCGACAACGAGTTCGAGGTCGCCATCCTCGGCGCCGGCATGTCCGGGCTGTGCATGGCCATCCAGCTTCAGCGTGCCGGCATCACTGACTTCGTCATCGTCGAGAAGTCCGCCGGCATCGGCGGCACCTGGTGGGACAACCGCTACCCCGGTGCCCAGGTCGACGTGCCGGCGCCGGCCTACAGCTTCAGCTTCGCGCCCAACCCGCACTGGACACACCGCTTCGCCGACGCGCCGGAGATCCAGCGCTACCAGCAGCGGCTGGCCGAGGCCCATGGGCTGCCTGCGCGAATGCGGCTGGGCCGGGCCATCACGGAGGCCCAGTTCGACGCCGAGGCTGGCCGCTGGCGGCTGCTGCTGGATAACGGCGAGCGCCTGAGCGCGCGCTTCTTCGTCTGCAGCACCGGCGCGTTGAACCGCGCGCGCTGGCCGGACATTCCCGGGCTGGCCGATTTCCAGGGCCGGCTGCTGCACACCGCGCGCTGGCCGGCGGATGCCGACCTGGCCGGCAAGCGTGTCGGTGTCATCGGCACCGGCTCCACGGCCGCCCAGGTCGTGCCGGCGCTGGTGCCCCTGGCGGCGCGGCTGAGCGTGTTCCAGCGCACCGCCAACTGGGTGATGCCGCGGCTGGACCGGCGCTATGGCCGTTTGGACCGCTGGCTGACGGGCTGGACACCCTATGCCCGCTTCACGCGCTGGGCCTTCGCGCACGTGCTGGAGTGGGGGCGGCGCGGTTTCGACGAAGGCACGCTGGCAAGGCGCGGCATGCTGGCCACGGCGGCGGCTCATCTCCGGCGCCAGGTGGCCGACCCCGTGCTGCGCGAGGCGCTGACGCCGCCTTATCCGCTGGGCTGCAAGCGCATCATCTACTCCAACGATTACTACCCGGCGCTCGCGTTGCCGCAGACGGAGCTCGTAACGGCCGGTATCAGCCGCATCACCGTGCGTGGCCTGCTGACCGATGACGGCCGCGAGCATGAGCTGGACGCGTTGGTCTGCGCGACCGGCTTCGACACCGTCCACCCGCTGGCGGATACGCGCATCGCGGGCCTGGGCGGGCGACTGCTGTCCGAGGCCTGGCGCGACGGGCCGAGGGCCTATCTGGGCATCACCGTGCCGGCCTTTCCCAACTTCTTCCTGATGCTGGGCCCGAACACGGCCACCGGGCACACCTCGACGCTGCTCTACATCGAGCCTCAGGTGCAGTACGCCATCGCCTGCATGCAGCGCGTGCGCCGCGAGGGCCGGCGCTGGATTGCCGTGAAGGCCGATGTGGCAGCGGCGCAGGACGAGGCGCAGCAGCGCCGGCTGGCCACCTCCGTCTGGAGCCAGTGCCGCTCCTGGTACCGGGCCGAGAGCGGCCGCATCGTCGCGATCTGGCCGGGCTTCACGGCCGAGTACGTGAAGGCCGTGCGCCGGCCCGACGACGCAGCCTACGAGTTGGGCTGAAGTGCCGCGCGCAGGGCGGCCAGCACGGCGTCCGGCGCCTCGGCGATCAGCGCGTGGCCGGCCGGCACCGTGTGAACGCGCGGCTTCAGCAGCCCGCCGAGCACGGTGTTCTGCTTGGGCGAGGTCATCTGGTCCAGCGTACCGAGGATGAAATGCACGGGGCAGTTCACGCGCGCCGCCGCGGCCTCGCCGCCGGTGTAGCGGTCGCAGACCTTGAAGTCGTTCTCGAACAGGTTCACGGCCGTCTGCCGCGACTGCAGCCGACGCATCAGCGCCATGCTGCCGCCGCGCAGCCAGGCGCCAGGGCCGGGGTAGCCGGGCTTGGCGCTGGCCAGCGAATGCGAGAAGCCGGTGACCATGGCCATCGCGATCTCGGGCCGGTCGCGCGCCGTCGCAAGCAGGGCCTCCGACACCTTCATCGGGTAGGCCGTGCCGACCATGACGAGGGTGGATGCGCGCTCCGCCGCTTCGAGTGCGATCAGCGAGCCCATGCTGTGGCCCACCAGCGCCGCCTTGCGCACGCCGGCCGCATCGAGCAGCCGGTGCAGCCAGGCGGCAATGTCCTCGACGCGCGTCAACGGCGCGCCATCGCTGCGGCCGTGGCCGGGCAGGTCGACGGCCAGCACGCCGTAGCCGTGGTGGGCGTACCAGCGGGCCAGCAGCGTCCAGACGCTGCTGTCGTTCAGCGCACCGTGGATGAAGACGACGCAGGGGAGGGCGGCATCGAACGCCTTGCCGCCGGTGTAGGCATAGGCCTCGTGCCCATCGACGATGAGCTTCATGCCTTGCCAGCCGCCTTGAGTGCCCGTTTCAGGTCATCGATGAGGTCGGCCGGGTCTTCCAGGCCGATGGACAGACGGATGGTGCCGGGGCCGATGCCGGCGCTTCGCAGCGCGTCGTCGGCCATGCGGAAGTGCGTGGTGCTGGCCGGATGGATGACGAGGGACTTCGCATCGCCGACGTTGGCGAGGTGCGAGAAGAGCCTGAGCGATTCGATGAAGGCCCGGCCCTGTTCGCGCGTGCCCTTGAGGTCGAACGAAAACACGGCACCGGCGCCGCGCGGCAGCAGCCGCTGCGCCAGCGCGTGGTCGGGGTGCGAGGCCAGGCCGGGGTAGGCCACCTTCTCCACCAGCGGCTGGCTGGCCAGGAACTCGGCGACGGCCTGGGCATTGGCCACATGCCTTTGCATGCGCAGCGGCAGCGTCTCCAGCCCCTGCAGCATCAGCCAGGCCGTGTGCGGGCTCATGCAGGCGCCGAAGTCGCGCAGGCCTTCACGGCGAGCGCGCAGCAGGAAGGCGCCGACGGTGCTCTCCTCGCTGAAGACCATGCCGTGGAAGCCGTCATAGGGTTCGCACAGCGTCGCAAAACGGCCGCTCTGATCGTGGGCAGCCTGCCAGTCGAACGAGCCTGCGTCCACCAGAACACCACCCACCACGGTGCCATGGCCACAGAGGAATTTGGTGGCCGAGTGGTAGACCAGATCGGCACCCAGCTCGGCCGGGCGCTGCAGATAGGGCGTTGCGAAGGTCGCGTCCACCAGCAGCGGCAGGCCGGCCTCGTGCGCTATTGAACTCACGGCCGGAATGTCCAGCACGTCCAGCCCCGGGTTGCCCAGCGACTCGCCGAACAGCAGCCGCGTCTCGGGCCGGATGGCGGCGCGCCAGGCGTCCAGGTCGCGCGGGTTCACGAAGGTCGTCTCGATACCGAAACGACGCAGCGTGTAGTGCAACAGGTTGTGGCTGCCGCCATACAGCGCCGTGCTCGCGACGACGTGGCTGCCGGCGCCCATCAGCGTGCAGATGGCCAGGTGCAAGGCCGCCTGGCCACTGGCCGTGGCTACAGAGCCCACCCCGCCTTCCAACGCCGCCATGCGCTCCTCGAACACCGCCGTCGTCGGGTTGGACAGACGGCTGTAGACGTGGCCCGAGCGCTCCATGTTGAACAGCGACGCGGCATGCTCGCTGTTCTCGAAGACGAAGGAGGTGCTGAGGTGCAGCGGTGTCGCTCGCGCGCCGGTGCCCGGATCGGGCGTGGCGCCGGCATGCAAAGCTAGGGTGTCAAGGCGCATGTCTGGCTCAGGGGCGGGCCCGTGTCGGGCCTCCAAGGCGGCGCAGTCTAGGTGCAAAGCGCGGCGATGCCGGGTGTGCCGCAAGCTGTTGCAACGACGAATCAGCCGCCTTGGCGACCTGCCCCGGAAGACCCACCCCTGAGCCAGACAAGCGCCCGGCCCGGCATGGTGTTTTTCATGGGGTGGAGGCGCGGGGATTGTGTGCTATGTTGCCCAGGCAAATTCGTTCCGGAGGCAACCATGAAAGTCGTCGATATCCTGCGTGTCAAAGGCGGCACCTTGTTCACCGTCACGCCCGACGAGCCCCTCAAGGAATCACTGGAGGTCATGGCCGAGCGCGACATCGGGTCGCTGGTCGTCATGGAGCACGGCGATCTGGTCGGCATGCTGACCTTCCGCGAGGTCATCCAGGCTGTCGTGAAGAACAGTGGTGCGGTGGGCACGACCATCGTGCGCACGGTGATGGACGATGCTCCGCTGACCTGCACGCCCGAGACCGAGATCGACGAGGTGCGCCGCATGATGCTGGGCCGCCACGCGCGCTACATGCCCGTGATGAATGGCAAGACGCTGATGGGCGTGATCTCGCTGTACGACGTGGCCAAGGCCGTGGTGGACAGCCAGGACTTCGAGAACCGCATGCTCAAGGCCTACATCCGCGACTGGCCGGTGGAAGAGAACGCCGAGCCCGAATCCAAGCTCTGAGAAGTTCGCATCCCGAGAAGGCGGCCTTGCGAGGCCGCTTTTGCTTGTGTGGGCCGCCTAAACTTGCGGCATATGTCAGGCAGCACCTTCGGCGAACTCTTTCGCGTCACCAATTTCGGCGAAAGCCACGGCCCGGCCATCGGCTGCATCATCGACGGCTGCCCGCCCGGCATGCCGCTCAGCGAGGCCGATATCCAGCCCGAGCTGGACCGCCGCCGCCCTGGCACCAGCCGCCACGTCACCCAGCGCAACGAGCCTGATGCGGTGGAGATCCTGTCCGGCGTCTACGAGGGCGTCACGACCGGCACGCCGATCTGCCTGCTGATCAAGAACACCGACCAGCGCAGCAAGGACTACGGCAACATCCTCGACACCTTCCGCCCCGGCCACGCCGACTACACCTACTGGCGCAAATACGGCGTGCGCGACCCGCGCGGCGGCGGTCGCGCCTCGGCGCGGCTGACGGCGCCCATGGTGGGCGCCGGCGCCGTGGCCCGCAAATGGCTGAAGCAGGCCTACGGCACCGAGTTCCGTGGCTGCATGACGCAGCTGGGCGAGATCGAGATCCCGTTCGAGGGCTGGGAACACGTTGGCCAGAACCCGTTCTTCGCCGCCAACGCCAGCAAGATCGCCGAGCTGGAGGCCTACATGGACGCGCTGCGCAAGGCCGGCGACTCGGTCGGCGCGCGCATCCGCGTCGAGGCCACCGGCGTGCCCGTCGGCCTGGGCGAGCCGCTGTTCGACAAGCTCGACGCTGACATCGCCTACGCGCTGATGGGCATCAACGCCGTCAAGGGCGTGGAGATCGGTGCCGGCTTTGCCGTCGTTGCACAGAAGGGCACCGAGCATGGCGACGAGCTGACCCCGCTGGGCTTTGCCAGCAACAACTCGGGCGGCATGCTGGGCGGCATCTCCACCGGCCAGGACATCGTGGCCAGCATCGCGATCAAGCCCACCAGCTCCATCCGCAGCCCCAAGGCCAGCATCGACCGTGAGCTGAACCCCACGACGGTGGAAACCTTTGGCCGCCACGACCCCTGCGTGGGCATCCGCGCCACGCCCATCGCCGAGGCCATGCTGGCCCTGGTACTGATGGACCATGCCCTTCGTCATAGGGCGCAGTGCGGCGACGTGGTGCTGCCGGTCGACGCGATTCCGGCCCAGAAGTAGGTCAGGGTCAACGTAGCGCGCGAGGCCGAAATTCCTGATGCGCTAGCGCCGCGCTGACACCGCTGGTGGTGAGTCTTCGAGGCCAGCGGCCTCGGCGCTCATCTGATGTAGCCCAGCGAGACATGAAACCAGGCTGACTCGCCCGGCACATAGAAGAACGTGTTGCCTTGATGGAAGTCGCCGAACTGGCGCACTTGCACCCTCGCCAAAGACGACCCGCCATTTGCAGGGACCAATACGGCGTCCCCCTTGCTGAGTCGATCAAAAAAACGCCCGGCATGAGCGTCACCGAGTTCGTCTTCCGTCGCCAACCGGCATCCGAATTTGTCGAGCCGATGCGGAAACATCGATTTGAAGGCAAGTGCGATCTGTGCTGCTCTATCGGCCTCTCGCTCCGCGCTTGTTCCGGGCGAATCCATCAGATGTTTGGCTTCCGCGTCGATCGGACCGGCCGTGATGGAGATGTTGAGGTTTTGCAGCGCGAGCGTGTAGCAGGGCTGCAGAATCTCAAGCTTCAGCGACACAAAGGCTGATTTGTCGAGCATCGACCCCTGTGGCGGCGGCTCAGGGCTAGGTTGCGCGGCGGCCTGATGTGCTGCGGACGATAACGCCAGGATCAAGACCAGCCTTCGCAGGAAGCAAGAAGGGTAATGACAGCCCTTGGCGAACGGCGTCGAGGCGCCAACATGGGGTACGCGAGTCATCAATTTGCAGCAAAGCAAGGGGCAAGTCCGCGAACGAGGTTACCCGAGGCGAGATTGATCTGGGCAAGTGCATCATCGGACTCGCGCTGTGGAGACCATGCCCTTCGTCATAGGGCGCAGTGCGGCGACGTGGTGCTGCCGACCGACCCCATCCCTGCAGCTCGTCCGCTGTAAGCCGCAACTCGTCCGCCGGGATTTCAGCCTGATCGCTGGCCGGTGCAGCTCAGCCCCCGCAAACCGCGTTTCGTCACAAGTCCGCTGCGCCGCCTCGCGCCGGTTTCTAGACTGTAAAGGTCGTGAAATCAGAGAGTGATCGGGGGATCCATGCGCAAGTCTTGGAAGATCGGTAGCGTCGTTGCAGCCGTTTTGTTGGTGGGTGGTGCCGGCGTGGCCGTCATGGCCAGCAAGGGCGACGGCCCGAAGAAGCCGGGTGACGAGAAGGCCAAGCCGGCCCTGGAGTTCGTTGCCAGCGAAGTCGTCAAGCCGACGCTGACCGCCATGCCGGCCCAGATTGAATTCAGCGGCCCGCTGGTGGCGCCGGGCACGGTCGTCGTGCGGGCCAAGTCCAACGGCACGCTGCTCAACCTCGCCGTGGGCGAAGGCAGCCGCGTGAAGGCGGGCCAGGCTCTCGGCCAGGTCGACCTGGAAGAGCTGCGGTATCGCATCGCCGAGCGCGGCGCGAGTGTGGAGGCCATGCGAGCCCAGATGGAGCAGGCCGAACGCAGTTTCAAGGCCAACGAAGGCTTGGCCGCCAAGAACTTCATCGCCCAGACGGCGCTGGACAACTCCCGCGCCGCCTACGAGTCGGCCCGCGCCAACTGGAACGCCGCCAAGGCCCAGCTCGACACCAGCCAGGTGACGATGCGCCAGGCAGCCCTGGTCGCGCCCATCAACGGCATCATCTCCAAGCGCCACGCGCTGCCCGGCGAAAAGCTGGCTGCAGAGCAGCAGATCCTGACCATCGTCGACTTGGCCAAGCTGGAACTGGCCGGCCTCGTCGGCACCCATGAGGTCAGCCGCCTGCAGCCGGGCATGACGGTTCAGGTCAAGGTCGAAGGCGTGGAGCAGCCGGTCGAGGCCAAGATTGCGCGCATCGCGCCCAGCGCCGAGCCGGGCACGCGCTCCATCGGCGTGACGCTGGTGCTGGACAACCCCAAGGAGCTGTACCGCGCCGGCCAGTACGCCGTCGCCAAGGTGGTGCTCGCCGACGACACCCAGCGCCTGACCGTGCCCATCGCGGCCATCAGCCGCAACTCCGGCCAGGAGCAGGTTTGGATGATCGAGAGCGGTGCCCTGGTGCGCCGCATCGTGACGACCGGCCGCAGCGATGCCCGCGAAGGCCGCGTCGAGATCCTGAACGGCCTCAAGCCCGAGGCGCAGGTGCTGGCCGCGCGTTTCGACAACCTGCGCGAAGGCGACAAGGCGAGCATCGTGGCCGCCAAGTCGGCCAAGGTTGCCAGCGCTGCTCCGGTCGCGTCCGCGCCGGCACAACAGTGAGGGCCGCATCATGTGGATGACCCGCGTTTCCATCCAGAACCCGGTCTTCGCGACCATGGTGATGGTGGCCCTGTGCGTGCTGGGCCTGTTCTCCTACTCCAAGCTGGGCGTCGAGCAGATGCCCGACATCTCGCTGCCTGGCGCATGGATCGATATCCGCTACCCCGGCGCCTCGCCCGAGGCCGTCGAGCGTGAAGTGGCCAAGCCGCTGGAAGAAGCCATCAACAGCATTGCTGGCGTGGACCGTATCCAGTCGCGCAGCTTTGAAGGCCGCGTGCAGGCCAGCGTCGAGTTCAGCCTGAGCACGGACATGAGCCGCGCCATGCAGGACCTGCGCGACCGCGTGGCCGCAGCGCAAGCTGCTTTCCCCAAGGACGTGAAGCCGCCGACCGTGTCGCGCTTCCAGGCCGACAACGCCCAGCCGGTCGTCGTCATGGCGCTGCTGAGCGAAACCCGCGGTGCGCGCGAGCTGTCCATGATGGCGGACCTCGTCGTCTCCAAGCGCCTGGGCCGGGTCGAAGGCGTGGCCAAGGTCGACGTCGGCGGCATCGTCAGCCGCGAGGTGCGTGTCGACCTCGACCCGATGCGGCTGCGCGCCTACGGTGTGACGCCTGCCGAGATCGCCAAGGCCCTGGCCGATGCCAACAGCGACCAACCCGTGGGCCTGCTGTCCGACTCCACTTCCGACGCCATCCTGCGCGTGGAAGGCCGCGTGAAGGACCCCAAGGCCTTCGGCCAGATGGTGGTGGCCCGCCGCGGCAACCTGGCGCTGACGCTGAACGACCTGGGCACCCTCGTCGAGCGTGAGCGAGAGCGCGACAGCATCGCCCGCATCAACGGCCAGCCGGCCGTGAACTTCAACATCTTCAAGCAGCAGGACGCCAACATCGTCGCCACAGGCGACGCCATCAAGGACGCGATGGAGGAGCTGCGCAAGGTGCTGCCCAAGGACGTCGAGCTGCGCCTGATCTACGCCAACTCCGACTTCGTCAAGGGCTCGCTGACCGGCCTCAAGCACACGTTGATCGAAGGCGCGCTGCTGACCGTCGCCATCGTGTTCCTGTTCCTGCACAGCTGGCGCTCCACCATCATCACGGGCCTGACGCTGCCCATCGCCGTCATTTCCAGCTTCATCGCCGTGCATGCCTTCGGCTTCACGCTGAACTTCATGACGATGATGGCGCTCTCGCTGTGCATCGGCCTGCTGATCGACGACGCCATCGTCGTGCGAGAGAACATCGTGCGCCACGTGGCCATGGGCAAGGACCACCACACGGCGGCCGCCGACGGCACCAACGAGATCGGTCTGGCCGTCATGGCCACCACCTTCGCCATCTGCGCGGTGTTCGTGCCCGTCGCCTTCATGGGCGGCATCATCGGCAAGTTCTTCTACCCGTTCGGCATCACGGTCGCCGTGGCGGTGATGGTCAGCCTCTTCGTCAGCTTCACGCTCGACCCGATGCTGTCGTCGGTCTGGCATGACCCGCCGAGCACGCGCATCAAGCACTGGCCCGTCATCGGCCATGCCATCCGCGCGACCGACTGGGGCATGGACCGCCTGCACACCGCCTACGAGCGCCTCATCAAGTGGGCCTTCTCCGGCCGCCGTTACCGCGTCTTCGTGCCGCCCACTCCCGCCTACGGCCATCCCTTCGATGCCAACGGCAAGCGCGACAAGGCCGCCAAGCGCGTGTTCCGTTTCGCAACGCTGACACCGCGTGGCCTGGTGATGTGGGGCGCCGTCGCCAGCTTTGTCGTCGCGCTGATGCTGGCCCCGCTGGTGGGCAGCGAGTTCGTGCCCGAGACCGACAACGGCTTCACGCAAGTCAACCTGCGCATGCCGGTGGCCTCCAGCGTCGAACGCGGCAGCGCCAAGGTTGCGCAGATCGAGGAGATCCTCAAGAACTACCCCGAGATCAAGACCGTCTCGACGGTGGTGGGCAGCACCGGTGAAGGCCTGTCTACGGGCCGCAACCAGGCTGCGCTGAATATCTCGCTGACCGACCGTGGCGAACGCAAGCGCACGCAGAAGGAGATCGAGGACGCCATCCGCGCCGACATCGCCAAGATCCCTGGCATCGAGGTCAGCGTCGGCTTCAACCGCCCGATCTGGGTGACCATCCTCGGCAGCGACCCCGAAGTGCTCACGCAAGTGGCTCTGGACTTCGCCGAGAAGCTGAAGAAGATCCCTGGTGCGGTGGACGTGGACCTGACCGTCAAGCCCGGCCTGCCTGCCTTTGCCGTGCGCCTGAAGGACTCAGCCATCCGCGAGCTCGGACTGACCGCGCCGCAGATCGCCTCCAGCTTGCGTGCTTACGTCAACGGCGAGGTCGCCACCTACTGGACGACGCCCGACGGCAACCAGGTCGAGGTGCTGCTGCGCCTGCCGCGCGAACAGCGCGAGCGCATCGAGCAGATGAGCAAGCTGCCCATCGCCTTCTCCAAGGACGGCGCGCCCATCACGCTGGACCAGGTCGCCACTATCGAGCCCGTGTTCAACCCTGAAGTGATCCGCCGCGAGAACCTGCAGCGCCGCGAGGCCGTGTTCGCCGGCGTGCAAGGCCGCCCGGGTGGTGATGTGAACGCCGACGTGCAGAAGCTCATCAAGGAGACCAAGCTGCCGCCGGGCATCAGCTTCAAGGTGGACGGCGCCGGCAAGCAGCAAGCCGAAGCCTTCAACGGCCTGCTCGCGGCCATGGGCCTGGCGGTGATCTTCATCTACATCGTGCTGGCCAGCCAGTTCGGCAGCTTCCTGCAACCCATCGCCATCATGGCCTCGCTGCCCCTCGCGCTGATCGGCGTCATGCTGGCCCTGTTGCTGTGGAGGTCTACGCTGAACGTCTTCTCGATGATCGGCCTGGTCATGCTGATGGGCCTGGTGACCAAGAACGCCATCCTGTTGGTGGACTTCGCCAACCATGCCCGCAAGGCGGGGGCGACGATTGCCGAGGCGCTTCTTGAGGCCGGCTTGATCCGCATGCGCCCCATCATCATGACGACGGCCGCCATGGTCTTCGGCATGCTGCCGATGGCCATCGCGTTGAACGACGGCGGCGAAATCCAGGCGCCCATGGGCCGCGCCATCATCGGCGGCGTCATCACCTCGACGCTGCTGACTTTGGTGGTGGTGCCGGTGCTCTACAGCTATCTGGTGCGGGAGAAGAAGCCCGCCAAGAAGAAGGCAGAGCAGGGCGCTTCATCGCTGCCGCTGCACGGCATGCCCGGCGCGATGCCGGCAGACAAGGAATAAACGGTTCCCCTCGAGCGCTTCAGCGCCCTGGGCCGGCTACGCAAGTAGTCGGCCCTTTTTGTTGGTGCGCGGCCTCGTCAGCCTGGGACCAATATGCAGGCTTCATCTGGCATCAGGGGTTCGATGCGACCGGCAAAGAGCCAGAAAGTCTGCTCGTCAATGTGGTCAGCGCGCGCGCCGGTAGTGCATGGCGACCGCGCCACTGCTGAGCGGCTTCGCCGAGACCAACTCGAGCCGTCGCGTGCTGGGCAACCCGCTCTCGTACAGGGTCGGGCCGTGGCCGGCGATCCTGGGGTGGACGAGGAACTTGTACTCGTCGATCAGATCCAGCCGGTCCAGCTCGGTCGCGAGCTTGCCGCTACCGAGGAGCACGCCGTCTGGGGTCGCGTCTTTCAGCTCCTGCACGGCCGTGCGCAGGTCGCCGGCGATGTGGTGGCTGTTGGTCCACGAGAAGTCTTTTCGCGTCGACGACACCACGTACTTCGGCTTGGCCTCCAGCTTGACCGCCCACTCTCGGATGGCCGGCGGGGCGTCCACGTCGCCGCGGGCGACCGCCGGCCAGTAGCTCTCCATCATTTCGTAGGTGACGCGGCCCCACAGCATCGCCCCGCTCTCGTCCATGAGGCGGGTGAAGAAGGCATGTGTCTCGTCGTCGGCGATTCCTTCCTGGTGGTCGACGCAGCCGTCCAGAGTGACGTTGATGCTGAAGGTCAAGAGTCCCATGGTGTCCTCTGTTCGAGATGAGCGACGAAACGCCCGTTGTCTGGTTCCAAGGGCACAAGCCCAATTCGCAAGGAGCTCACCTTGTGTGGCCTACGTTTGCGATGAGAGGCGAGCCGCGGCTTGTCGGGGCACGCCCTTTCGATTGAAGGGTTAGTCGCCAACATTGAACTTGACCTGGAAACCTACTTCGCCGCTCAACTTGAGAGGTGGCAGCTTAGAAAGTGCTTCGTGCAGCGACTGCAATGTGGCGTCTGCTGCTTCGCCTTGGCTTGCCAGTTTGAGATCGCATTTGCCCGGTTGGCAGTTGAACTGAACCAAGGCAGCCATGGCCTTCTTGTTCTTCGCCAGTTCGACGTACGCCCGGGTCTCTGCCGATTTGATGAAGTCTGCGAGGTCTTGCACTTTGACCCGCAACTTTAGATCCGGCTCTCCGGTGAGAAGAATTACTCCCTCTGTCGTGACGCGCTGGCCCTGTGTATCGCGGAGCGTGTTCGGTTGATAGGTCTTGAACTGCCCAGACGTGACGTAGGTCTTCTTGTCGACTGGATTTTCATAGTGGGATTGCGCAGCTGAGTACATCGGCTGCAGCGTTGCCAGTGCGATAACTGATATATGAAGTGGTAGGCGCATCTTGTTGGCGTCTAACGTGCTGTGAGGCGACAGCGACTGCTGCATGACACCGGCATGGCTGCTGCAAGTGATTGATGAGCAACGACTATGCCCATAAAACATCGGCAAAGCGGAGCCCAGTTGCAAACGTGAAGATGCACTCGAGAGCGACGTGCCGTAGATCAGGCAAGGCAGACCTCCCGCACGCAGCCACGCAACCACCGATGCGCCGCATCCCCGTCCATCCGCGGATGCCACAGCAGCGAGACGGTGAACGGCTCCATCGCCAGTGGTAGGTCGACACTCAGCAGGCCATCACGCAGATGCCCGGTGTGCCGCTCGGGCACCGTCGCAATCAGGTCAGTACCGCGCGCCAGCGCCAAGGCCTCCGAGAAGCCCGCCACCGTGACGACGATGTCGCGGCCAAGGCCCAGCGCCGACAACGCCTCGTCGACAGACCCAGCCGCCGTGCCACGCCGAGAGATGGCGACGTGTTGGCCAGCCGCGTAGCGCTTTGCCGTCAGCTTGACGCTTGCCAGCGCATGGCCCTGGCGGAAGACGGCCACGAAGCGGTCGCGGAACAGCGCTTGGGCGCGCAGTTCCGGCCCCGTCGTGCTGCCGACAACGCCGGTCTCCAGATCCACGCTGCCATCGCGCAGCGGCGCGCTGTCCCGATCCGGCTTGTGGACAAAGCGCAGCCGCACGCCGGGCGCTTCGGCCGCAACCCGTGCCAGCAGCGCCGCGCCGAAGTTCTCGACAAATCCCTCCCGCGTGCGAAAGGTGAACTCGCGCTCCAACGTGTCCAGCCGCAACGCCGCTGCTGGCCTCAGCGCGGCCTGGGCCTCGTGCACCAGCGGCGCTATGCGCTCGCGCAGTTCCAGCGCTCGAGGGGATGGCACCAGCCCACGGCCGGCGCGTACGAGCAGCGGGTCGCCCGTGGCCTCCCGCAGCCGGGCCAGGGACCGGCTCATCGCCGACGGGCTCAGCCTCAGGCGCCGCGCAGCGCCCGCGACGCTGCCCTCGGCCAGCAGGGCGTCCAGCGTCAGCAGCAGGTTCAGGTCAGGGTCTGACATGGCGTCTTGTGCATTGATGAAGTGCAAATGATGCGTCTTCCGCCATGCCTCGCCAATGCCTAAGGTTGAGGCATGACCACCACGACCCTTGCCTCGCCCTCCGCCGCGCCCGTTGCCGGCGTGCTCGCCAGCCTGGCCTTGTGCACGCTGCTGCCGTCCCTGGCCATCAGCAGCGCCAACATCGCGTTGCCGACACTGGCCGCCGCCTTCAATGCCAGCTTCGCCGAGGTGCAGTGGGTCGTGCTGGCCTATCTGCTGGCGATCACGACGCTCATCGTTGGCGCCGGCCGGCTGGGCGACCTGATCGGCAAGCGCCGCCTGCTGCTGGCCGGCATCGCGCTGTTCACGGCGGCGTCGGCGCTCGGTGCGCTGGCGCCCACGCTGCCGCTGCTGATCGCCGCCCGTGCGCTGCAGGGCGTTGGCGCGGCGGCCATGATGGCGCTGACGATGGCCATGGTGGGCGCGGCCTTGCCAAAGGCACGCACCGGCAGCGCGATGGGGCTGCTGGGCACGATGTCGGCGGTAGGCACGGCGTTGGGGCCGTCGTTGGGCGGCGTGCTGATCGGTACGCTGGGGTGGCAGGCCGTGTTTGCCGTCAATCTGCCGCTGGGCCTGATGGCCTTCGCACTGGCCTGGTGGCGGTTGCCGGCAGACCAGGAGCAGGGAAGCACGGCCGCCTTTGACCTGCCCGGTACGCTGTGGCTCGCCGTGACCTTGGCGGCCTATGCCCTTGCGATGACGCGCCACCTGGGTCTGCTCGCCATTGCCGCCATCGGCCTGATGCTCTTCCTGCGCGCCGAAGCCCGCGCCGCGTCGCCACTCGTGCGGCTGGATCGCCTGCGCGATCCGATCCTTGGCGCGGCGTTGGCGATGAACTGCCTGGTGTCGGCCGTCATGATGGCCACACTGGTGGTCGGTCCCTTCCACCTGAGCGGCGCACTTGGCCTGGGTGCGGCAGCGGTCGGCGCGCTGATGTCCATCGGCCCCATCGCGTCGGCGCTGAGCGGCGTGCCGGCCGGGCGGCTGGTGGACCGTTTCGGCACGCGGCGCATGACGCAGCTGGGCCTTGCCGCCATGGCCGTCGGCTGCGGGCTGATCGCGCTGTTGCCCGCGTCGCTCGGGGCCATCGCCTACGTCGGGCCACTCGTCATCGTCACGCCGGGCTACGCGCTCTTCCAGGCCGCCAACAACACGGCCGTCATGGCCGATGTCGCGGCCGATCAGCGCGGCGTGATCTCCGGCCTGCTGACACTGTCGCGCAACCTCGGCCTCATCACCGGTGCCTCGGCCATGGCCGCCGTTTTCGCCGCGGGCGGCCTGCACTTGAGCTTCGTCATCGCGACAGGCTTGCTTGCCTTCGCCATCTGGCTTGCCAAGCGTTCGCGTTGACCCGCACAATCGCGACCGCTCCGGGGTGCTCGGGTCTGGCTGATGCCAGACCTAGACGCTGAGACGGTCAATGTCGACCGAACCCGTGAACTTGAACCGGCTAGTACCGGCGTAAGGAGAGCGCATGCCTCGCGGCGTGCAGGCGATGCCACCCCACGGTGGCTCGCACGCACCTCACAGGCGGCCACGGAGCAACCGACCCCTCGCTCCAGGAGACCGCCGTGAATGCCCCCGAACCCATCCTCTCGCTCGATGAACGCCTGTCGCTGACGCGCGAACCCTTTCCCGCGTCGACCAAGGCCTACGTCACCGGCAGCCGGCCCGACCTCCGCGTGCCCATGCGAGAGATCGCGCTGACGAACGGCGAGACCGTCGTCGTGCACGACACCTCCGGCCCCTACACCGACCCCACCGCCCACATCGACGTGCGCCAGGGCCTCCCTGCCGTGCGTGCGTCCTGGGTGGCCGACCGCGGCGACACCGAGGCCTACACGGGCCGCCAACGCGTGGCGCTGGACGACGGCGGCAAAGAGGACAACGAACGCATCGCCCAACTGCGCGCCGAAGCCGCCGCGCTGCAGCGCCCGCCGCGCCGCGCCTTGCCCGGCGGCAACGTGAGCCAGCTGCACTACGCCCGCCGCGGCATCGTCACGCCGGAGATGGAGTTCGTGGCCCTGCGCGAGAACGGCAAGCGCGAGTGGATGCGCGAGTACCTGGGCGACGCTGAGCGCGAACAGCGCCTGCGCGGCGACTCGCTCGGGGCAGCCATTCCCGACATCATCACGCCCGAGTTCGTCCGCCAGGAGGTGGCTCGCGGCCGCGCGGTCATTCCCGCCAACATCAACCACACGGAGCTGGAGCCGACCATCATCGGCCGCAACTTCCTGGTGAAGGTCAACGCCAACATCGGCAACTCGGCCGTCACGTCCAGCATCGAGGAAGAAGTCGAGAAACTCGTCTGGTCCATCCGCTGGGGCGCAGACACGGTGATGGACCTCTCCACCGGCCGCAACATCCACACCACGCGTGACTGGATCGTTCGCAATTCGCCCGTGCCCATCGGCACCGTGCCCATCTACCAGGCACTCGAAAAGGTCGGCGGCATCGCCGAGGACCTGAGTTGGGCCGTGTTCCGCGACACGCTGATCGAGCAGGCGGAGCAGGGCGTCGACTACTTCACCATCCACGCCGGCCTACGCTTGCCGTTCATCCACCTGACGACCAAGCGCCGCACGGGCATCGTGTCGCGCGGCGGCTCCATCCTGGCCAAGTGGTGCATCACGCATCACCGCGAGAACTTCCTGTACACGCACTTCGAAGAGATCTGCGAAATCATGAAGGCCTACGACGTGACCTTCTCGCTGGGCGACGGCCTGCGCCCCGGCAGCGGCGCCGACGCCAACGACGAGGCCCAGTTCGCCGAGCTGCGCACGCTGGGCGAACTGACGCAGGTGGCCTGGAAGCACGACGTGCAGACCATGATCGAAGGCCCGGGCCACGTGCCCATGCATCTCATCCAGGCCAACATGGCCGAGCAGTTGAAGCATTGCCACGAGGCGCCGTTCTACACGCTGGGCCCGCTGACCATCGACATCGCACCGGGCTACGACCACATCGCCAGCGCCATCGGCGCGGCCATGATCGGCTGGATGGGAACGGCCATGCTCTGCTACGTGACACCCAAGGAGCACCTGGGCCTGCCCGACCGCGATGACGTGAAGCAAGGGCTCATCGCCTACAAGATTGCGGCCCACGCGGCCGACATTGCCAAGGGCCACCCGGGCGCCCGCGCCCGCGACGACGCGATGAGCAAGGCCCGCTTCGAGTTCCGCTGGAACGACCAGTTCGCGCTCGGCCTGGACCCCGACACGGCCCGCGACTATCACGACGAGACGCTGCCCAAGGACTCGTCCAAGGAGGCGCACTTCTGCTCCATGTGCGGGCCGAAGTTCTGCTCGATGAAGATCACGCAGGACGTGCGCGAGTACGCGGCGGCGAAGGGCCTCGAAGCATCGGAGGTGGTGGCCGACGGCATGGCGAAGAAGTCGGCCGAGTTCCGTGCCCAAGGCGGTGAGCTCTACATCCCCATCGCCAAAGCCTGATGTTGCACGTCGCCATTGCAGGCGCCGGCGTCATGGGCCGGCTGCTGGCCTGGCAGCTGGCGCGGGCCGGGCATCGCGTCGCCGTGGTCGACCCCGCGCAGGGGGCTGGCGAGCCCGGCGCTGCCGGCTTCTCGGCGGCCGGCATGCTGAGCCCGCTCGCCGAGCAGGAGCATGCCGAACCCGACGTCGTGGCGCTGGGCTGGCGGTCGCTGCAACTGTGGCCCGCGATTGCCGATGCCTTGGATCAGCCCAGCCTCGTGAAGACGCAGGGCAGCCTGCTGCTGGCGCACGGCAGCGACGTGGGTGCCGCACAGCGCGTGCTGGCCCGGCTGGACGATGGCCCCGAGCCACTGAACCGCGCAGTGCTGCAGGCGCTGGAGCCCGCGCTCGCGCCCGACCTCAAGGCCTGGTGGCTGCCCGGCGAAGGCCAGTTGCTGCCGCGCGAATTGCTGTTGGCATTTGCCCAGCAGGCGCCCGGCGTCGAATGGCTCTGGGGCCGCCGCGCCATCGCTGTTCGACCCAAGGTGCTCGAACTCGACGACGGCCACCGCCTGGATGCCGACCTCGTCATCGACACACGCGGCCTCGGCGCCAAGCCCGACATGCCCACCCTGCGTGGTGTGCGTGGCGAGATCCTGTGGCTGCACGCGCCCGGCGTCGTGCTGCATCGGCCGGTGCGGCTGCTGCACCCACGCCACCGCGTCTACCTCGTGCCTCGGCCGGGCGATGTCATCGTCGTTGGCGCGTCGGAGGTCGAGAGCGAGGACCGCTCGCCTGTCAGCCTGCGCAGCGCCGTCGAGCTGATGGCGGGTGCCCACAGCGTGCTGCCGGCATTGGCCGAAGCGCGCATCGTGCACATGGACACCAACCTGCGCCCGGCCCTGCCGGATCACCGCCCGCGCATCGATCACGAGCCGGGCTTGCTGCGCATCAACGGCCTGTTCCGCCACGGCTGGCTGCTGGCGCCGGCGCTGGCCGAAAAAGCCCTTCAGCATGTCTGAGTTCACCCTCAATCACCAACGCCAGCCCTGGCGCGAAGACCTCAACGTCACTGTGCTGCTGGCCGAGCAGGGCAGGGCGCCCGACTCCGTTGCCACGGCACTCAACGGTGCTTTCGTGCCGCGCTCCCGGCGTGAAGCCACGCTGATCCAACCCGGCGACGAGCTGACCTTGATCCAACCCATCACAGGGGGATGACACCCATGAACTTCACTTTTTACGGGCGCCAACTGACGAGCCGATTCCTGCTTGGCACCGCCGGCTATCCGTCTCCCGAAGTGCTGCGCCAAGCTGTGCTCGCCAGTGGCGCCCAGGTGCTGACCGTGGGCCTCAAGCGCACGCTGGCCGCTGCGGGCGACAACGGCTTCGTCGCCGCCATCCGCGAGACGCTGCGCGAAACCAGTGGCCATCTGCTCCCCAACACTGCTGGCTGCCGCACCGCGCAGGAGGCCATCACGCTGGCCCACATGGCCCGCGAGCTCTACGACACCGCCTGGATCAAGCTTGAAGTCGTCGGCGACGAGTACACGCTGCAGCCCGACCCGTGGGAGCTGGTCACGGCCGCGGCGCAGCTCGTCAAAGACGGCTTCCAGGTCTTCCCGTACTGCACCGACGACCTCATCACCTGCCGCCGCCTGCTGGACGCCGGCTGCGAAGTGCTGATGCCCTGGGGCGCGCCCATCGGCTCCGGCCAGGGCCTGCTCAACCCATTTGCGCTGCGTACGCTGCGCGAGCGGTTGCCCGATGTGCCGCTGATCGTGGACGCCGGCATCGGCGCGCCGTCGCACGCGGCGCAGGCCATGGAGCTGGGCTATGACGGTGTGTTGCTGAACTCCGCCGTCGCCCAGGCCGGCGACCCCATTCGCATGGCTACCGCGTTCGGCCAGGCCATCGCGGCCGGGCGGCTGGGCTTCGAAGCAGGCGTGATGGCCAAGCAGGACATGGCCGTGGCCAGCACGCCCGTGGCCGGCCGGCCCTTCCTGATTCCATGAGCAAGCCCCCCATCGTCTGGAGCATCGCCGGGCTGGACAGCGGCGGCGGTGCGGGTCTCTCGGCGGACCAGCGCGCCGCTGATGCGGCCGGTGTGCATCTCTGCCCGGTCGCAGCCGCGCTAACGGCACAGAACAGCATCGCCGTCGAGGCCATCTACCCGGTGCCGCCCGAGCAGCTCGATGCCCAGCTCGCTGCCCTTGCCGACGACCTGCCACCCGCAGCGATCAAGACGGGCCTGCTCGGCGGCGTCGAGCAGTTGCGCGTCGTCGTGCGCTGGGTCGACCGCCTGCGCGAGCGTGCGCCCGTCGCACTCGTCGTCGATCCCGTGTTGCGCGCCTCCACGGGTGCCAGCTTTGCCGACGAGGCTTTGCTGCGCGCCTATCGCGAGGAACTGCTGCCGCGCGCCAGCGTCGTTACGCCCAACCAACGCGAGGCTGCGCGCCTGGTGGGCGAGGCTAGCGTGCCATCACAGGCTCGCGCGCTGCTAGCGTTGGGTGCCCGCGCCGTCTGCATCACGGGCGGCGATGCAGACGGCCCACTCGCACTGGATTGGCTGGCAGCCGAGCATGCAAGCGGCTGGCTGGCGCTGCCGCGCCGCGCCGCCGGCAACAACCATGGCACCGGCTGCACTTTCGCGACCGCCATGGCCGCGGCGCTGGTCCGCGGCTTTGTCGCAGCCGATGCGGCCGTCATCGCAAAGATGCTGACGACCTCGGGCCTGCGCGCCGACGTGCAGCCGCCCGGTGCCGGCGCGGGGCCCGTGCGGCCTCAGCCCGGATTCATCGGCGATGCCAGCCTGCTGCCGGCGCTGTTCGACGACGAGGCGCCGTCAGCCATCTGGCCGACACCCCATCGTGGATCACCCGCCGTGGAGGGTGTCTACGCCATCACCGACAGCGGCGCCCACGCTGCCCGCCTTTTCGACGCCGGCCTGCAAACCGTCCAACTGCGTGTCAAGCGCGGGGTGGATGAGGGCGAAGCGGCCTGGCAGATGCGCCTGCGCGTCGAGATCTACGCTGCACGCCGGCCGGGCGCCACCCTGATCGTCAACGACCACTGGCGCGAGGCGCTGGCCTCGGGTGTCGATTTCGTCCATCTCGGCCAGGAGGACCTGCTGGCTCTTTCCGCCCCCGATCGCCTCGACCTCGCCGCGGCCCGTGCGCGCGGGCTGCGGCTGGGCCTGAGCTCGCACAGCTTGTGGGAACTGGCCCGTGCCGTGGCCTGGTCGCCTGACTACATCGCCTGCGGCCCCGTCTGGCCGACGCTGACCAAGGCCATGCCTTGGCGGGCGCAAGGTCTGCACAACCTCGCCTGGTGGGCGGCGATGTCACCGGCGCCCGTGGTAGGCATCGGTGGCGTGCTGGAGCCCCCTCAGCTTGCCGAGATCGGGGCTTGCGGGGCGAGCGCAGGTTGTGTGGTGCGTGGCCTTGCACCAGGGGCTGCCCACCCACCGCAGGCCTGGCAGGAGGCTTGGCGCAACGAGCACGGCGTACGACCGTTCGACGCGTTCGCCTGGCCATTCCCGTGCTTGCCCGTCAAATCTGATCAAGGTGATTAATCCCGATTTCAGTGTCGGGCCGCTTTACAGCGCTTGTTACAAAGAGGACGCGCTTCATAGGAGAAACCATCACTGGCCCGAAGCTTGCTTGAAGCTGTTGAATAGCCTGGAGAACAAGATGAACTTCCGTACCGCCTTTGCCACCGTCGCTCTCGCCGCCTCTGCTTGGGCTGCCCAAGCAGCTCCCGTCCTTGTCATGCAAGGCGTTGGTGGCGTCGACCTGAACAACCTGATCATTGGCCAGACCTTCCAGGTCGAAGTGATCGTCCAGGGCGGTGCAGCCGGCGAGGTGGATGCTGGTGGTTCCGGCGGCGGCGGTTTCACTGCCGACGGATCGCCTGCGCTGAGCCTGACGAACATCGTCATCGGCACGCTGGGCGCTGGTGTGGCATGGGACATGAACCCGTCCCTGTTCATCATCGACTACACGGCAGTTGCCGCGGGTTCGGGCTTCATCGCCACCAACTCGCAGTGCTTGAATTCCACCGTTCAAAACTACGGCTGCGGCTTCTCCAGCGGTCCGTTGAACTTCACCGTGCTTTCCCCCAATCGCCTGCCCGAGCCGGCCAGCCTGGCCCTGACCGGCCTTGCCCTGCTGGGCCTCGGCGCTATCCATCGCCGCCGCGCTTGAGCTTCGCGGCCTCAGCGCCGCTCTTCGCTTGCATCCAGGGCCCCACAGTGGGCCCTGATGCTTTCTGCGAGGCGCCGTAGCGGGGGTGTGAGGCGATGCCTCCCCAGCGCCATCCAGTGCAGGGGCGCCGGCTCGCCGAGCGAGCCCGGCAGCAGCGCCACCAGTCGCCCTGCGGCCAGGTCGGCGGCCACGTCCAGCCGGCTCTTGTAGGCGATGCCCAGACCGGCCAGCGCCCATTCCCGCACCAGGCCGCCGTCGTCGGCGATGCGGCTGCCGCTGACCTCTACTGCACTCGTCTCGCCCTGGGCTGACGTGAAACGCCAGCGGCCGTGCAGGCTGTCGCCGAGCACGAAGCGCAGGCAATCGTGGCCACGCAAATCGGCTGGTGTCTGCGGCTGCCCACGGCGGGCGATGTAGGCCGGGCTGGCGCACAGCACGCGGCGGTTGGCCGGCGCCAGCGGTAGCGCGACGAGGCTGGAGTCCGGCGGCTCGCCGTAGCGCACGGCAAAGTCCACCGGTTCCTGCACGAGGTCGGCCAGACGGTCGCTGAGGCGCAGTTCCAGTTGCAGGCCGGGGCTGCTCTCGCCGGCGCAGAAGTCCTCGATCCAGCGCCACAGATGCTGGCGGCCCAGGTCGCTGGGCAGGCTGACGCGCAGTCGGCCGCTCAGCGGCTGGTCTGCGCCGGCCACATCGCGCAGCGCGGCCTGGCCGTCTTCCCAGGTGGCCACCAGCTGGCGCGCATGAGGCAACCATTGTTCGCCGGCCTCGGTCAGGCGCAGCCGGCGCGTGGAGCGCTCGAACAGGCGCACACCCAGCTCACGCTCCAGCCGCGCGATGGTGGCGCTGGCCTGCACGGGGCCAAGGTCCAGGCGCCGTGCCGCGGCCGAGAAGCTGCCGGCCTCGGCGGCGGCGATGAAGAGTTGCAGCGGGGAAAAGCGATCCATCTTCACACTGTTGATGAAACTGATTCGCCGATCCTAGGCTTTCTGCATTCAATGCCGGGCGGCACCATGACGGTCATCGTTGTTTTGCCTCTTCAAAGGACGCCCCATGAAAGCCGTCGGTTATCTGCAATCCCTGCCCATCAGCCACCCCGAATCCCTTGTTGACCTGACGCTGCCCGCGCCTGTGCCGCAGCCGCGCGACCTGCTCGTGCGTGTGGCCGCCGTGTCCGTGAACCCGGTGGACACCAAGGTGCGCAGCAACCGCGCGCCTCAGCCCGGCCAGCCCGAGGTGCTGGGCTGGGATGCCGTCGGCACCGTCGAAGCCCTGGGGGCGGAAGTGGCCGGCTTCGCCGTCGGCGACCGCGTTTACTACGCCGGCGCGATCAACCGGCCCGGCTCCAACGCCGAGCTGCAACTCGTCGATCACCGCATTGCTGCACGCGCACCGCAAAGCCTCTCGGACGCTGAAGCCGCCGCCCTGCCGTTGACGGCGATCACGGCCTGGGAGCTGCTGTTCGACCGCCTGGGTGTGGCCGAGGGCGGCGGCGCGGGCCAGAGCCTGCTCGTCACCGGCGCGGCCGGCGGTGTGGGCTCCATCCTCGTGCAACTGGCCCGCCAGCTGACCCAGCTGCGCGTCATCGGCACGGCCAGCCGGCCCGAGACCCAAGCCTGGGTGAAGGATCTCGGCGCCCATGCCGTCATCGACCACAGCCAGCCGCTGCGGCCTCAGCTCGTCGCGGCAGGTGTAGCGGAGGTCGAGTTCATCGCCAGCCTGACCCACACCGAGCAGCACTGGGCCGACCTGATCGACGCCGCGGCACCCCAGGGCCGCCTCGGCCTCATCGACGACCTGTCCGCCCCCATCGACGTGATGACGCTCAAGCGCAAGGCGCTGTCACTGCACTGGGAAATGATGTTCACGCGGCCGATGTTCGGCACCGCGGACATCGCCGAGCAAGGCCGGCTGCTGGCGCGCGTTGCGGCCTTGGTGGACGAGGGCCGGCTGCGCAGCACGGTCAGCGAGCAGCTGAGCCCCATCAACGCGGCCAACCTGCGCCGGGCGCATGAGCTGGTCGAGAGCGGCCGCATGCGCGGCAAGCTGGTGCTCAGCGGGTTCTGAGGGCGTGGTCGACATTTCCCACGAAACGGTCGACCAGGCCGAGCGCCGCCTGCGCCGCGTCATCACTCAGGCCCGTTTGCGCATCCAGCCCGGCACCTGGGCCTTCCAGGAGTTCCCGCTGGATCGCTTCCCCGCAGCCGTGCGCGGTGACGCGCTGGCCTTGGTGCGCGACGACGCGGTCTGGAGCCAGCTGGTGCCGAGCGAAGACGCCGGCGAGGAGCTTTTCGGCGTCTTCCGCTTTCACTTCCCGGCCGGTGCCGACAACAGTGGCTTCGTCGGCTGGCTCGCCACGCGCCTCAAGCAGCGCTTTGGCACCGGGGTCTTTGTGACTTGCGGCCAGAACCAGGCCGATGGCGGCATCTTTGACTGCTGGGGTGTGCCAGCTGCACTGGCTGAGGAAATCTTCGCGGAGGTGCAGGCCTTGGTTGAAGGGCTCATCGAACCGACCTGAGCCGACTCACCACTTGCAGCCCTTGCCACGCGCCGCGTCGATGGCCAGCGGCAGGGCGGCCAGGATGCCGGCGTTGGCGTAGGCCTTGCGGCAGTCCTTGTTGGCCGCGTCGTCGATGGACTGCTCGAGCTTGGATTTGCGCTCGGGCGGCTGGGGCAGCATGTCCACCAGGCCGGGGCTGCGGCGGGCGGCGATGTCGCCGCGCGGCAGCGACAGATTCAGCGGTGCTCGCGGCGCGCTGGCGGCGGCGGAGGGCGGCATGGCCAGGTCGGGGCCCAGGCGTGAACCGGCGTCGGGAGAGCCGGCAGAGGCCTTGGGCGCGGCGAACGGGTCGGCGGTGGGGTCGCCCTTTGCAGGGCTAACTGGGCCAGCGGGGCCGGCCGCGGCCGTCGGTGCGCTCACCTGGCCGGGCAGCGCGTTGGACAGCTCGGGCAAAGCCGACGCACCTGGCGTGGCCAGCGCCGCACGCGGGTTGGCCGCCTGCTGCAAAGGCGCTACGCCACCGGCGCTGTCCGCTGACTCCAACCGGCGCACGGGGGCGGGCAGGTCCTGGCCACTCGGCAACGGGCTTGCTGCGGTGGTGGCGGGCGTGCGCAGTTCGCTGGCACGGCTCAGCGGCGTGACGGCGGCGCTGGTGGCCGTGGCGGCTTCCAGTCGCTGCACGGCAGACGGCAGCGGCGTGCTGGTGGGCGCGGGCTGGCTGACGGCGCTGGGTGCCGCGCGCAAATCGGCCGGGCGTGGCAGGGCCTGGGAAACGCCCGTCTCGGCGGGTGCTTCGAGGCGCCGCACCGGGGCGGGCAGCTCGGCGCTGGGCGCGGGCACGGCCGCCGGCGCAGGGGCAGCACGCAGCTCGGCAGGGCGGGGCAGGGTGGCGGCGCGGGCCGGCGTTGGAGCCGCGTCCAGGCGGCTGACGGCGGACGGGAGCTCGGTGGGCAGCACTGGTAGTTCGGTAGGGCGGGTCGGCGTGCGCAGGCTGGTGGGCGACGGCAGGGCCGAGACGGCAGCGTCGGGTCGAGCCTCCAGGCGGCCCACCGGGGCCGGGAGCTCGACGGCCGGCGTCGGTGCAGGCGTGCTGCGCGGCGGCGTCCGGAGGTTCTCGCGTTCGATGGGTTTGAAACCTTCGGGCAGGTCGAGCGTCGCCGTGCTGGGTGGGGCCGCAGAGACGTCTTCGGTGCGCGCCGCCTCGGGTGGCACCTCGCGCGGGTTCCAGCGGCCCAGTTCGGCGGAGCCGGGATCGGCGGCGGGCGGCGCCGAATCAGCCGGGCGAACCTGGCCGCCCTGGCGCGGTTGGGCGCCGCTGCCGGGCGCGCCGTTGTCGCGCCATTCCTTGGCCGGCTCGCCGGGTGGCGCAGCGGGGTTGCCGCCGCTGCGGCCCAGCAGCTTCACGGTCAGGCTGCCCCACACGCCTTGCCCAGGCGCGGCCGTGCCGGTGGCGTTGCCGAACATCAGCACCAGCCAGAGGTGGAGCAACACCGCCAGCAGCAGGCAGCGCTGCAGCTGGCGTGGGTCAGGCGGTGAGCGGCGGGGGAGGGCGATGGCGGCGGACACGTCGAGCGGATTGTGTCCCGGCGCCGCCAGGCACTTGAAACGAAAACGAGCGCGGATTCAGCCCTTGGCCAGCGGGTTCCACAGCTCGTCGAGATGGGTGAAGCCCCAGTTCTCGGGCGGCTCGCGGCCCACGATGGCGTCCTTCTCGGACGGGTTGGCCAAGTCCAGCATCTGCACGGGGATGGGCATGCCCGATTTGGTCGAATAGAAGACCTTGACGCGCGGCTTCACGAGCGACGCTGCGCTTTGCTCGACGACGACGGCCAGGCGGCCGGACTGCAGGCGCACCAGCGTGCCCGTGGGGTAGATGCCGATGCTCTTCAAGAAGGCCTGGAAGACGGTCGGGTCGAAATGCCCCTTCCACTGCGCCATGCGCTGCAGCGAGCCGGCTGGGTCCCAGGCGCTGCGGTAGGGGCGGGCGGAGGTGATCGCGTCGTAGACATCGCAGACGGCGCCCATGCGGGCCATGAGGCTGATCTGCTCGCCGGCGAGCCGATGGGGGTAGCCGGAACCGTCGAACTTCTCGTGGTGGTGCAGTGCCACGTCCAGCGCATGCGGCGGCACCTTGTCGCTTTCCTTGAGCAGGTCGAAGCCGTGTTCGGGGTGGGTCTTCATGACCAGGAATTCGTCGTCGGTCAGCGAGCCGGGCTTGTTCAGCACGTCCAGCGGCATCTGCATCTTGCCGATGTCGTGCAGCAACCCGGCCAGGCCCGCGCCACGTGTCTCGTCCTCGGACAGGCCGAGCTGGCGCGAGAGACCGATCATCAGCGCGCAGACGGCCACCGAATGCATGTAGGTGTAGTCGTCGCGGCTCTTGAGGCGGGCCAGGCTCACGAAGGCCGAGGGGTTGCGCGCCAGCGAGCAGGCGACTTCTTCCACGACCGGATAGCAGCGGTCGGTGTTGACCGACTTGCCCAGGCGCGCCTCGCCGAACAAGGCCATGACGGCCTGCTTGGAACGGTTCAGTGCCTGCGTGGCGCGTTCGATCTCGGATTCAAGACTTTCGCGCGGTTGGGCTGGCGGGAGCACCCGCTTGGGCAGTGCCGGCACCTCGGCCAGCGCCACGACGGGCGCGGCTAGATCGGGGGCCGAGGCCGGCACCAGCGCGCCCACGTCGCAGCCCTTGCTGACGTCGATCCAGACCGAGGGCACGCTGCTGCCCTTGAGCATCGCGAGGTCGGCCGTGTCGTTCAAGACGAACTTGGACTTCCAGAACGGATGGGAGAGCCAGGGGCCGTCCAACGTCTGCAGATACATCCCAAGCGTCACATCGGAGGTCGATATCTTCTTCAGCATGGTCAGAAGTGAGGCGGCCGCTGAAGTATCTGCGCCGCCCCCCCAAACGCGCTGTGATGCATTTGGCATCCGGCCTGCCTGAGCCGAGTTCTAGAACCAGCCGGGCAGGACGTACGTCACGGGCTCGGCCCAGCGGCCGCGGGCGTCCACGCTGCGCTCCTGGACGGTGGTTTGATGCCGGCCGTCCGACAGGATCTCGGTGACCAAGACCGTCGAGCAACGGGTGCCATACAGGGCCTCGCCGTTGCCCGCCGGGTCGGGCAGGCAAACGAACCGGGGCGACAGCAGCCGCTCGCGCGCCAGGCCCACACCGGTGTCGGGCAGGGCATCGTCAGGTGCCGGTGCGGCATCCACGAGCGCCTCGAACAGTCGCGCCGCGAGCGTCGTCGCGGACGTGGCGCCATCCAGTGCGAGGGCAAGTTCTCCCTTGAGCCCGACCGTCTTGGGCCAGGGCGTGTCCAGCGCCGCGTTGGACACCGCGTGCACGCCCGGCGCCAGCTGCTGCGGGCCGGGCGCACGGTTGCTGAACCAGTGCCAGTCGCCGCGCGCCGCATCGGCCACGACGAGGTTGAAGCCGTTGTAGGCCGGGCCATCCAGCTGCTGCAAGAAGCCGGTGGCGTCGCCTGCGCTGCTCAGCCAGTCGACGACCAGGGCGCCGCGCGAGGGCGCGGCAGCGACCTGGCGGCCGGGCTCGCGCACGTTGGTCAGCAGCGCGAGGCGGCCCGTACGCGTGATGCCAAACCAGGTGCCGCCGGCGCTGAGGTCGCGGCCAGCAAGCACCTCGACCTCGCCTGTGCGCCACCAGGACATGGGCGCGGCCTCACGGGCGAAGAATTCATCGCGGTTGGCGGCGATGACGAGAGGGAAGCGTGGATGAGCGTTGAGGGCGAAGGCGGCGAGGCACATGGGCAGTACGGATCTTCCGGGAGGCCCTCGCCCTGACGGCGGTGAAGGGGCCACCTATCATCGGGCCTCACACTGGAGAACACAGTGCAAAGACGCCGGCTGGGGCTGTTGGGGCTCGCATGGACGGTGGACTCCCTGGCGGCCGCGCGCGCGCCGGCGTCCGCCGCGTCGGCGGGGGACGCAGCGGTGCTGCGGCTGCTGAGCGAGGAGTTCCCGCCCATCAACTTCACCGAGGCGGGCCGCCCGAGCGGCCTGGCTGTGGAGGTGGTGCAGGCGGTTCTGAAGCGGCTGGGGCAGACGCTGGACATCGAGTTCCAGCCCTGGGCACGTGCCTATCGCGACGCGCAGGGCCGCCAGCCCGTGGCGCTGTTCTCGGCGGCGCGCATTCCCGAGCGCGAGAAGCTGTTTCAATGGGTGGGGCCCATCGTGACCTTCTACAGCAGCTTCTACGCTCGCGCGGGTGCCGAGCGGCTCAAGCGCTTGGAGGATGCGCGCCAGTCCGCCGACGTGCTGGTCGTGCGGGACTGGTACACGGCCCAACAGCTCACGTCAGAGGGTTTCCACAACCTGCGCTACGTCTCTGACCCGACGCAAGGCCTGCGCATGCTGCTGGCCGGACGCGCGTCGCTGTTCGCGTCCGAGCGCATCAGCATGGGCGGTGCGCTGGCGGCGGCCGGCGTCGACCCGGCCTTGCTGGAGGAGGTTTACACCTTTGCCGCCAGCGACGGCTACATCGCGTTCTCGCCGGGTACGCCCAAACGTGTCGTGAAGGCCTGGCAGCGCGAGGTCGATGCGATGAAGCGCGACGGCAGCTTCCGGGCGATCTACAAGCGCTGGCTGCCTCAGGATCTGCCGCCGCGCTGAAGGCTTCGGCCCGTCTTCAGCACTCGACGATGTTCACCGCCAGCCCGCCGCGGGCCGTTTCCTTGTACTTGGTCATCATGTCGGCGCCGGTGTCGCGCATGGTCTTGATGACCTTGTCGAGGCTGACGAAGTGGGTGCCGTCGCCGCGCAGCGCCATGCGCGCCGCGTTGATGGCCTTGACCGACGCGATGGCGTTGCGCTCGATGCAGGGGATCTGCACCAGGCCGCCCACGGGGTCGCAGGTCAGGCCCAGGTGGTGCTCCATGCCGATCTCGGCCGCGTTCTCGACCTGCTCCGGTGTGCCGCCCATGACGGCGCAAAGGGCTCCGGCCGCCATCGAACAGGCCACGCCGACCTCGCCCTGGCAGCCCACTTCGGCACCGCTGATAGAGGCGTTTTCCTTGTAGAGGATGCCGATGGCCGCGGCGGTCAGCAGGAAGTCGACGACACCATCGTCGCTCGCGTTGTGATGGAAGCGCGTGTAGTAGTGCAGCACCGCGGGGATGATGCCCGCGGCGCCGTTGGTGGGCGCCGTGACGACGCGGCCACCGGCCGCGTTCTCTTCGTTGACGGCCAGGGCATACAGGTTGACCCAGTCCATCACGATGAGCGGGTCGCGCAGGGCTTGCTCGGGGTTGGCGGTCAGGTCGGCATGCAGCTGCGCCGCGCGCCGCTTGACCTTGAAGCCACCGGGCAGGATGCCCTCGGTCTTGCAGCCGCGCTTGACGCAGTCCTGCATGACCTGCCAGATGCGCAAGAGGCCGGCACGCGTGGCGTCGTCCTCGCGCCAGTGCCGCTCGTTGCGGCGCATCAGCTCGGCGATGCTGATGCGGTGCAGCTTGGTCATGCTCAGCAGGTCGTCGCCGCTCTTGAACGGGAAGGGCAGCACCGTCGCGTCGGGCGCGATGACCTTCTGCTTGCTGCCGTCGTGCGCCACCTCGTCGCTGACGACGAAGCCGCCGCCAACCGAGTAATAGACGCGGTTGGCGATCTCCGTGTCGTCCGCGTCGAAGGCGATGCAGCGCATGCCGTTGGCGTGGAAGGGCAGGGTCTCGCGGCGCTTGAAGACGAGGTCCGTAGCCTCGTTGAACGCGATGGCATGCTGGCCAATCACTCGCAGGTCGCCGGCGCGGATGGTCTCCAGCAGGCCAGGGATGGCTTCAATGTCGACCGAGTCGGGCTCGTGCCCGGCCAGGCCCAGCAACACCGCCTTGTCGCTGCCGTGGCCTTTGCCTGTGGCACCCAGCGAGCCGTACAGGATGACCTGCACGCGGGCCACCTTGTCGAGCAGGCCATCGTGCTGCAGCCGCAGGCCGAACAGGCGTGCTGCACGCATCGGCCCGACCGTGTGCGAACTGCTCGGGCCGATGCCGATCTTGAAGAGGTCGAAGACAGAAACAGCCATGGCTCAGTGACCTCGCAGACTCAAACGCATTTGCACTCTTCGGGACTGCGGCCACCTGTGCCCGCAGTCTGAGTGACGGTGTACTTGGGCACGAGCTGCCCCTTCATGCCTTGTGCTTCACAACCGGTTGCGCAACGCTCAGCAAGCGTTGGCACCCAGCGAGCCCATGCGAGAACCACCAGCATCAGGATCACGAAGCCCGCGGTGATTTGCGGGCCTGCTTTCCGATACCAGCGGATGCGCATGGCTTGAGCTTCAGGCTTCTTCGTATTCCGAAAGCGGCACGCAACTGCAGAACAGGTTGCGGTCGCCCCAGACGTTGTCCACACGGCCCACCGGCGACCAGTACTTCTGGCGGCGCAGCGAGGGCAGCGGGAAGGCGGCGGCTTCGCGGCTGTAGGCGTGGGTCCAGTCCGTCGCGCTGACGACCATGGACGTGTGCGGCGCGTTGACCAGCGGGTTGTCCTCGCGGCTCAGCTTGCCGGACTCGACGTCGGCGATCTCCTGGCGGATCTGGATCATCGCGTCGATGAAGCGGTCCAGCTCGGCGCGGCTTTCGCTCTCGGTCGGCTCGACCATCAGCGTGCCGGCGACCGGGAAGCTCAGGGTCGGCGCGTGGAAGCCGTAGTCGATGAGGCGCTTGGCGACGTCCTCGGCGCTGACGCCGGACGAGTCCTTCAACGGGCGCAGGTCCAGGATGCACTCGTGGGCCACGCCGCCGCCCTTGACGCCGTCGATACCGCCGGAGAAGTGGATGTCGTAGTGGTCCGACAGGCGGGCCGCGACGTAGTTGGCGGACAGGATGGCGACCTCGGTGGCCTTCTTCAGGCCCTCGGCGCCCATCATGCGGATGTACATCCACGAGATGGGCAGCACGGCGGCGTTGCCGAGCGGTGCAGCAGACACAGCGCCAATGTTGGTCTCCTTGCCCAGGCCGGCCGTGCGGTGCGCCGGCAGGAAGGGCACGAGGTCTTCCACCACGCAGACCGGGCCGACACCAGGGCCGCCGCCGCCGTGCGGGATGCAGAAGGTCTTGTGCAGGTTCAGGTGGCTCACGTCACCGCCGAACTGGCCGGGTGCCGCGATGCCCACCAGCGCGTTCATGTTGGCGCCGTCCACGTAGACGCGGCCGCCGTGGGCCTTCACCACCTGGCAGATTTCCTTCACGTGCGTGTCGAACACGCCGTACGTGGAGGGGTAGGTGATCATGATCGCGGCCAGCTTGTCGGCGTGCTGCTCGCACTTGGCCTGCAGGTCGGCCAGGTCGATGTTGCCTTCCTTGTCGCACTTGGTGACGACGACCTGCATGCCCACCATCTGCGCGGACGCCGGGTTGGTGCCGTGGGCGCTTTCAGGAATCAGGCAGACGGTACGCTTGGCATCGCCGCGCGACTCGTGCCAAGCCTTGATGGCCAGCAGGCCGGCGTACTCGCCCTGCGAACCGGCGTTGGGCTGCAGGCTGATGCCGGCGTAGCCGGTGCACTCGCTGAGCCAGTTCTGCAGCAGTTGATCCAGCTCGGTGTAGCCGGCCAGCTGCTCCTGCGGCGCGAAGGGGTGAATGTTCGCGAACTCTGGCCAGGTGATGGGGATCATCTCGGCCGTGGCGTTGAGCTTCATCGTGCAGGAGCCCAGCGGGATCATGCTGCGGTCCAGCGCCAGGTCCTTGTCGGACAGGCTGCGGATGTAGCGCAGCATCTCGGTTTCGCTGTGGTGGGTGTTGAAGACCGGGTGTGTCAGGTAGGCGCTGCTGCGGCGCAGGTGCGTCGGGATCAGGCTCTCGACGCCGGCGGCGAATTCAGCGACCGTCGGCAGCGTTGCACCCGCGGGGGCCAGCCAGCTCCAGATCGCTTCGACGTCGGCACGCGACGTCGTCTCGTCCAGCGCGATGCTGACGTGCTTGTCGCTGTGCTTGCGCAGGTTGGCTTGATTGGCAACAGCCTTGGCCGTGACGGCAGCGGCATCGCACTCCACCAGCAGCGTGTCGAACACATGCGGCGTGATGACCTTGACGCCCATGCGCGTCAGGCCGGCATGCAGGATGGCCGTGTAGCTGGCCACGCGCTCGGCGATGCGCTTCAGGCCTTGCGGGCCGTGATAGACGGCGTACATGCTGGCCACGACGGCCGGCAGCACCTGCGCCGTGCAGATGTTGGAGGTGGCCTTCTCGCGGCGGATGTGCTGCTCGCGGGTCTGCAGCGCCAGGCGCATAGCGGGGTGGCCTTGCGCGTCCTTGGACACGCCGACCAAGCGGCCAGGCATGGAGCGCTTGAACTCGTCCTTGCAGGCCAGGAAGGCGGCGTGCGGGCCGCCGGCGCCCATGGGCATGCCGAAGCGCTGGCTGTTGCCAGCCACGATGTCAGCACCGAACTCGCCAGGCGAGACCAGCAACGTCAGCGCGAGCAGGTCCGTGCAGACGATGAAGGCAGCCTGCTTGGCGTGCGCCTGGTCGGCAAAGGCCTTCAAGTCGTGGATGAGGCCGGCCGTGCTGGGGTATTGGCAGACGACCGCGAAGTAGTCGTTCTCGGCCATCAGCGTGGGCGCCATGCCGACCTTGACCTCGATGCCCAGCGGCGCGCAGCGCGTCTGGATCACTTCGATGGTCTGGGGGTGCACGTCGCCGGCGACGATGAGCGTGTTGCTCTTGCTCTTCACACCGCGCTTGGCCAGCGTGACAGCCTCGGCAGCCGAAGTCGCTTCGTCCAGCATCGAGCCATTGGCGATGTCCATGCCGGTCAGGTCGGTCACCATCGTCTGGAAGTTGATGATGGCTTCCATGCGGCCTTGCGAGATCTCGGCCTGGTAGGGCGTGTAGGCCGTGTACCAGGCGGGGTTCTCGAGGATGTTGCGCAGGATGACGCCCGGCGTGTGCACGCCGTAGTAGCCCTGGCCGATGAAGCTCTTGTAGACCTTGTTCTTGCCAGCAATCGCCTTCAACTCGGCCAGCGCGCCGGCTTCGGTGATGGGGGCGGGCAGCTTCATGCCCTCGGCACGGCGGATGGACGCGGGCACGACCGCGTCGATCAGCGCGGTGCGGCTGGCCACGCCGATCGCCGCGCACATCAGGGATTCATCGACGGCATCCGGCCCGATGTGGCGGGCGTGGAATTCGGAGGCGTCTTCGAGATGGGAAAGCGGCGTCGGCATGGCAGGTCTTACTTCGGATTTACAGAGTCTTGAGCAGGGCGTCGTAGGCGGTGGAGTCCATCAGCGCGTCGAGCTGGGCAGGGTTGCTCAGCTTGACCTTGAAGAACCAGCCAGCCTTGAGCGGGTCGGTGTTGGCGAGCGCCGGGTCGTCGCGCAGCGCTTCATTGACCTCGGTGATCTCGCCGTCCACGGGCATGTAGACGTCGGCCGCGGCCTTGACGGATTCGACGACGCCGGCGATGTCTTTCTCGGCGAAGGTCTTGCCCACTTCGGGCAGGTCCACGAAGACGACGTCGCCCAGCGCGTCCTGCGCGTGCACGGTGATGCCGACCGTGGCCGTGCCGTCGCCGTGGACTTCAAGCCATTCGTGATCGGGGGTGTACTTGATGCTCATCGTCAAAGGCTCCGTGGATTAGCCGCGGTAGTAGCGGTTGGGGGTGAAAGGGGTGGAAGAAACAACCATGGGCGTGCGCTTGTCGCGCACGACGGCGAAGACTTCGGTGCCGACGGCGGTGTGTGCCTTGTCGAGGTAGGCCAGCGCCACCGGCTGGTTGACCGTGGGGCCCAGCGTGCCGCTGGTGACGACGCCGATCTCCGTGCCATCGGCAGCCACGATCTTGGCGCCCTCGCGCACGGGCATGCGCTCCTTGCCGACCAGGCCGACACGCTTGCGGGCCGCGCCGTTGGCGAGCTGGTCATCGATGACGGTCGCGCCGGGATAGCCACCGGCACGCGCGCCACCGGCGCGGCGAACCTTCTGGATGGCCCAGGTGATGGAGGCTGCGACGGGCGTCGTCGTCTCGTCGATGTCGTGGCCGTACAGGCACAGGCCCGCTTCCAGGCGCAGCGAGTCGCGCGCGCCCAGGCCGATGGGCTTGACCTCGGCATGCGCCAGCAGCTTGCGGGCGAGCGCCACGGCGTCGTCCTGGTGGACGGAGATCTCGTAGCCATCCTCGCCGGTGTAGCCTGAGCGGGTCAGGAAGGTGTCGATGCCGTCGAGGCTGAAGAAGCCGCCCGTCATGAAGGTCAGCTTGGCGACCTCGGGGTTCAGGCGAGACAGCACGTCCACCGCCTGCGGGCCTTGCAGGGCCAGCAGCGCGCGCTCGGGCACGGGGATGACTTCGCAGCGTGCACCGATGTGCTTTTGCATGTGCGCGATGTCCTGCTCCTTGCAGCCGGCGTTCACTACTACGAACAGGTCGTCGGGCCGCTTGCAGACCATCAGGTCGTCCAGCAGACCGCCTTGCTCGTTCGTGAACAGGGCGTAGCGTTGCTTGAACACGCCCAGGTCGACGATATCGACCGGCACCAGCGTTTCCAAAGCCGCAGCGGCGTCAGCGCCGACGAGGCGCACCTGGCCCATGTGCGACACGTCAAACAGGCCGGCGGCCGCACGCGTGTGCTTGTGCTCGGCCATCACGCCGGCGGGGTACTGCACCGGCATGTCGTAGCCGGCGAAAGGAACCATCTTGGCGCCGAGTTCGACGTGAAGGGCGTGAAGAGGCGTTTGCAGCAAAGAGGACATCAAGAGCTCCGACGGAATTCGGGTTTGGATGTCCTCGCTGTCCGGGGTACCTGAGAGATTGACAAGGCGGTTGGCAGTCCCGCGCAAGCTTGCCCCTTCGGTGGACCAGCTCAAGGGCTGGCCTCTCTCCAGTGAGGAACGCCCCAGTGTCTGCCACCGGTGGCGTTTTGTCAGTCCTTTTGCCTGAGCGTTCGAGCGATGGGCCCTGCGCCTTCGGCGGCCCCCAAAATCAACGGGGCGCTCTCCTGACGAGTGATGATTCTATTCACATCTAGGGGGCTGTCCGAGCAAGCAGCTAGGGGCAGACTCGCGGCCATCATTTATGAGGAGACCGCCATGCAACCCATCCGCGCCGCGCTTGCCATAGCGATCGCGTCCCTGGCGGTGCCCGCCGGTGCTGTCACCAATGTCCAGGTGCAGTTGGGTGTGAATCCGAATTTCTCCGGTGGCACTGGCCCTGTGAACACGGTCCTGACCCAGTCCAGCACGGCTGAGTTGAGCAGCGGCCCGGTGACCGGGGGCTTCAGTTCCAGCGGCGCGGCCCATGCCTTTGCGCAGATCGGCACGCTGAAGGTGGACGGCAACTCCGAGGGCAGCCTGAACAGCGTGGCCCGGGCCAGCTTTCGCGACGACTTCATGGTCAACCTCGCGAACACGCCAGCCAACACGCAGATCACGGTGGTCTTCCAACTGCTGTTCGACGGCACCTTGACCGTAGGCTCGTCCAATGACGCCGCGGCGTCCTGGCAGGTCAGGGCCGACATGGGTGGCGGCGCCTACGACCTGGCTGGTGATGGAATCCTGTACAACAACTCGCCGGTGCTGGCCAAGCATGGCTACTTCGGCGACCCGCTGGGCACGCTGACGGGCACCGCCACGTTCATGACGGGCCAGAACCTGCCCCTCATCGTTGAGCTGACGGGCGTGGCCCAGACGGCCTATGACGGCCACGGTGGCGCCTTGGCCATGTCTTCTTTCGACCTGTCGCACACCCTGCGCTGGGGCGGCATGACCGTGTCGCTCAACGGCGTGCCGCAGAGCCAGGTGATGCTGACTTCGGGCTCAGGCTTCAACTACCTGCAGGCAGCGCCCGTGCCCGAGCCGAGCACCTGGGTGATGGCGCTTTGCGGCGCCGCCGTCCTGCTGGCCCGGCGGCGCCTTTCGCGAGGCTAGTCAGTCTCCGACGTGGCCCGACTCCAGGGCCTCTGCGTCGATGGGCATGGTCTGGCCGTCGGCGCCTTCGAAGAACAGCGGCTTGCGGGCCTTGGCCACCGGGGCCAGCTGGTTCATCGTCTTGGCATCGAAGAGGCGGCCGTTCTGCATCACCTGCGCGATGCGGTCGCTCCGCCGGATGTCGGCCAGCGGGTTTCCGTCGATGATGACCAGGTCGGCCAGCTTGCCCGGCTCCAGCGAACCGAGGTCCTTCTCGAAGCCGAAGTTGCGCGCCGGGTTGATGGTGGCGGTGCGCAGTGCCTCGTGCGGCGTCATGCCGCCCAGCACGAACATCCACATCTCCCAGTGCGAGCCCAGGCCTTCACGCTGGCCGTGGGCGCCGATGGAGGTGTTGACGCCGGCGCGTGACAACGCGGTTGCGGTGCGGGCCACGCGGATGACGTTGAAGTCCTCCTCGGGTGCGGTTTCGCGGCGCACCGAGCGCGGTTCCAGCACGGTGCGCGGCACGTAGCGGCTCAGCAGCGGGTGCTTCCAGACGTCCGTGCGGGCGTACCAGTAGTGCTCGCCGTCCAGGCCGCCGTAGCCGACGTTCAGCGTGGGCGTGTAGCCGACGGCGTTCTGGCTCCACAGCTGCTTCACGTCGTCCCAGACCTCGGCCAGCGGCAGCGCATGCTCCACCGTGGTGTGGCCGTCGACGACCATGCTCATGTTCAGCTGGAACAGCGAGCCGCCCTCGGGCACCACCATCATGCCGGTCTGGCGCGCGGCCTCCAGCACCTGCTGGCGCTGGTCGCGGCGCGGCTGCTGGTAGCTCTTCACGCTGATGGCCCCCTCGGCCTTCTGGCGGTTCAGGTGGGTCAGCGCGTCGTCCAGGCTGTTGACGTTGGAATAGAAGGGCGTGCGGGCGCCGTAGAGGATGGTGCCGGTTGAATAGATGCGCGGGCCCAGCACGACGCCGGCACGCTGCATCTCGCTCTGCGTGAAGATGGCCGAGCTGAGGTTGGACGGGTCGTGCAGCGTCGTCACGCCCAAGGCCAGCGACGCGAGGTTGACCCAGCTCTGCTGCGGGATCAGGCCCGAGTCGTTCATCGCGCCGTGCCAGTGGGCGTCGATGAAACCGGGCACGATGGTCTTGCCGCTGGCGTCGATGCGCTTGGCATCGGCCGGAATGGCGATGTCCTTGCCGACGGCCAGGATGCGGTTGCCGTCGACGACGATGGTGCCGCCTTCGATGACCTCATCGCCCTTCATCGTCACGATGCGGGCGCCGGTGAGTGCGAGCTTGCCCGCGGGCTTGTCGCTGGCCTGCTCGAAGCCGATCTTCTGGCTCGTCGCTTTGTCCTTGCCCTCGGCGTTGGCCGTGAACAGGTCGTCGCCCAGCGTGAAGTGCAGCTTCTTGCTGTCACCGCTCCAGTGCAGCGCCGAGCCGGCGTTCACGTCGAGCTGGCGCACCGGCAGCGCGTCCATCTTGGCGCCCACCGTGATGCTCTTGCCCGACTGGCCCTGCACGCTCGGCAGCGGCGTCACGTAGGCGTGGAAGCGTTCGACGAAGCCCAGCCACTGGCCGTCGGGCGACACGCTGTACTCAGCGGCCGCCTCGCTGCGCGCGATCTCGGTTTCGCTGTGGTCGCGCAGGTTCAGGCGGGTCAGCGCAAAGCGCTGCTCGACCTCGCTGGGGCTGCTGGTCTTGGTGAAGAAGAGCTCATCGCTCTTGGCGCCGAACTGCGCGCCGCTGCCTTCTTTGCTGATGCGCTCGGTCTTGCCCGAGCCATCGGCCGCGGCCAGGTAGAGGCCGGTGTCCAGGCTGTACCAGGGGCTGGTGAGGCCACCGCCCTTGACCTTGCGGTAGACGACCTGCTTGCCGTCCGGCGACAGGCGCGGCTCCAGATATTTGCCGGGTTCCTTGACGAGCACCGTCTCCTTGCCGGAGGCGATGTCCAGGCGGCGCACGGTGCCCTGCGTGTCGTCACGCCAGGTTGCGTAGACGACGGACTTGCCATCACGCGCCCAGCTGGGTGCGAACTCGAACGACTCGTCCTGCTTCGTCAGCCGGCGCGGGGCGCCATCGGGCAAGTCCTTCACGTACAGCGAGCCCAGCGCCGAGTAGACGACGCGCTTGCCGTCCGGCGACACCTGGGCGCCGCGCAGCTGGTGCACGGCGAACTTGGCCGGCGCCACGTCCTGCGCAAAGCGCATCGGCTCGCGCAGCTCGCGGGTGTCCTTCACGTGGAAGGGGATGTCGGCGGCGGTGCCCTTGAAGGGGTCGACGCGCCAGATCTTGCCCTCGGCCCAGACGACGAGCTCCTTGGAGCCGGGCATCCACGCGAAGCTGGGGTAGACGCCCCACATCGCCCAGATCTCCTGCAGGTCGCGCGACAGGCCGCTCCATGCCGGGACCTCGCGGCCGGTCTGCAGATCCTTCAGGAACAGCGTGCTCTGGTTGCGCACGCGGCGCACGAAGGCGAGGTACTTGCCGTCCGGCGAAGGCGTGGGCCGCACGGCGCCGCCCGGGCCTTGCACGAAGGCCTCGACCGAGCCGTCGTTCAGGTCCTGGCGGAAGATCTTGTAGATCTCGCCGTTGCTGTCTTTGTTGTATTCGAAGCTGCGGCCGGGCGTGGTGTCTTGCGAGTAGTACAGGTACTTGCCGTCCGGCGACACCGCGGGCTCGCCGAGGTCCTTCTGCCAGTTGGGCTTCTCGTTGAGCTGCACGCCTTTGTTCTTGGCTGCATCGCCGTCGACGTGAAAGAGCCAGATCTCGCCTGAGCCCGCGCTGCGCGTGCCGGTGTAGTGCTTGCGCGCCAGCAGGTACTTGCCGTTCGGGTGCCAGACGGGGTTGTTCAGCAGGCGGAAGTCTTCCTTGGTCACGGCGCGCACACCGCTGCCGTCGGCGTTCATGAGCCAGATGTTGTCGCCGCCGCCAGCGTCGCTCAGGAAGGCGATCTGCTTGCCGTCCGGCGAGAAGCGGGCCTGGTGTTCCCAGGCGATGGAGTGCGTCAGGGCCTTGGCCTCGCCGCCGCCGATGGGCAGGGTGTAGAGGTCACCGAGCAGGTCGAAGACGAGGGTCTTGCCGTCGGGGCTGACGTCCACGCTCATCCAGGTGCCGGTCTTCACGTCGATGTTGGCCGTCTTGGCCACGCCGGGCGGCGCGTTGACGTTCCAGGCTGCAGATGCGGCGGGCGCTGCAGGCTTGGGCGCTTCTTGTGCGTTCGCGGCCAGGGCGGCGGCCAGCAGCAGGGCGGGAGCGGCGTTCAGACGATGCATGGAGGCAGGTGTTGGGAAGACCAAAACCTTCGATGCTAGCGAAGGACGGCTTGCCTACCTGTTCGTCACGCCCCGGCCAAGGTCAGGGCTTCTGCCAAGCCAAGGGTTTGTCCTGAGGACCAGGCCGCCTTGGCGCCGTCCCGGCTGAGCTGGGCACCTGCCAGGCGGCGCACACGGGCCAGCGCCCGGGCCTCGCGCGTGCCCAGATTGCCGAGGTGGCGCAGCCAGTACTGCTCGGCAAAGGCGGCCAGTTGCAGCGCCTGCTCGGGCTGCCGCAGCCGCGCGAGCGGCCGGGGAAAGAGCTGCAGCGTGAGCGCCCGGGCATGCAGATGCTGGCGAGCATGGGCGATGCGCAGGGCCTGCCGCGCGGCCGCCAGCGCGGCAGACCAGTCGCGGCGGGATTCGTGCGCCATCGCGAGCGTGTAGGCCGCGTCGAGCTGGCCGACGCCGTCGCCATCGGCCTCTGCCAGCCGTTGGCAGGCCGTGATCCAGCCCACGGCGGTGGCGATGTCGCCCAGCTCGATGAGGCACTGGGCACGGTTGCGCAGCCGCGCGGCGGCCTGGCGCGAGTGGCCAACCGCCTCCCACAGCTCCTGGGCGCGGGCGTACAGCGCCTCGGCCTGCGCCGGCTGGCCGCGCGACACGGCGATGGCCGCGAGCTGCTGCCAGGCGCGCGCCTCGGTGGCCACGTCGTCCACGCGGCGGGCCAGCGCTACGGCTTCTTCGAGCGGGCGGGTCTGGCCCTGCTCGCGGTTGTCGCCGGCCAGCAGCACCCAGGCGCGGCGCACCAGGGCCGGCGCGCGGGCGGCGGGGTCGCTGCCGGCAAGCTGCAGCGCCCGCTCGGCCTCGGCCAGCGCGAGAGCGCGGTCGCCATGCGTGAAGGCCAGTTGGGCGCGCAGCTCGTGGCCGGCGGACGAGGCCGGTGCCAGTTGCAGCAGCTGGCCGAGTTGCTCCACCAGCGTGCGGTCCACGCCGTCGCTCTCCCAGCAGGGGCGCATCGCCAGGGCCAGCCGCAGGCCCGTGGCCGCGTCGCCGTCATCAGCCGCACAGGCGATGAGGGCGCGGGCTTGCTCGCGCCGTGGCGCCCAGGCCGTGATCGGCGCCTGCAGGCCAAGGGACGATGCCCAGTCGCACAGCGCGGCCCGCAGCGTGCCGCGAGCCTTGCGCTGCTCGGCCACGTCAACACGCGCAAGAACGCCGCGGCGCAGCAGCTCCAGCATGCGGTAGCGCGGCTCGGCGTCGCCACCGGCCTGAATCAGGGAATGGCCGGTCAGCTCGTTGAGCAAGGCCGGCGTGCCGTCGAGGGCGGCCACGTCGGGCCAGGCGAAGGCGCCGGGCAGGGCGGCCAGGCATTGCAGCAGCGCGCGCGGCTCGGGCCCCAGCAGGGCCAGGCTCCAGTCCAGCAGGCCGGCCACGGAGGCGTGGCGGGGTGCGCGCGTGGGGCTGGCCAGCCAGGCGGGCAGCGTGTCGGCTGCAGCGTTGACGCCGCGCCACTGCTCCAGCATCTGCGCCGGCGAGAAGCTACGCACACGGGCCGCGGCCAGCTCCAGCGCGAGCGGAAGGCCTTCGAGCTCTCGGATCAGTTCGGTCAGCGCGGCCTGGTTGTCGCGGCTGGCATGGAAGTCGGCCCGCACGGCGCGGGCGCGGTCGATGAACAGGGCCTGGGCGGTGTCCTGCGCGTCGGCCAAAGGCATGACGTCGACGAGGGTTTCGCCGTCCACCTCCAGCGCGTGCCGGGACGTGACCAGCAGGCACAGCGCGGGCGCCAGCGCCAGCAGCCGCTGCACGGCCTGGGCGACGACGCCGATGGCCTGCTCGGCGTTGTCCAGCACCAGGAGGCGCAGGCCGCCGGGGTCCTGAAGCGCGGCCTCGATGGCAGGCCAGCCGCCACCGCGCGTGACCATCAACGCACGCTCCAGGGCTGCAACAAGGCCTGCCTCGTCGCGCACCTCGGCCAGGGCCGCCATGCCGCAGCTCCAGTCGGCCTGCTTGAACTGCAGCCAGGCCAGCTCCACTGCCAGCCGCGTCTTGCCAACGCCGCCCGGGCCGATGAGGGTCAGCAGGCGCAGCTGGGGCAGGCGCGCCGCCAGCGCTTCGAGCCGCCCTGGCGGCGCGAAATAGCGCGTCAGGTAGCGCGGCAGGCTGGTGGCGAAGGAGGGCAGGGCGGGGGCCGGAGCCGGCGCGAACTGCAGCACCGGCGGCACCGGAGCGGGCAGGGCTTCGGCCAGCGCGGCCAGGCGGTGGCGCTCGGTGACGACCCAGTCGTCGAAATGGCCGGGCAGCAGTTCGCCGCCGTAGTGGCGTGCAGCACGCGTGGCCTCGAAGTCCTGCACGTCTGACGCCAATGCGCCGGGCAACAGCGAGATCTGCTGGCGATCGGCGTTGAAGAGGGGCGCGTCTTCCCTTTCCAGCAGCGCGCGCAGCGTGGACAACGTCTGGCGCAGCCGATTGCGGCCCACGTCCAACTCCACGCCGGGCCACAGCAACTCGACCAACTCCTCACGCGGATGCTGGCGCTTGGGTTGCAGCGCCAGGCGGGCCAACAGCAGCGCACTGGCGCGGCTGGGCAGGCGTGTCAGCTCGACGCGGCCGGCCCGCTCGATCTCGAAACCACCGAGCAGGCGCAGCTTGAGCATGTCAACGGCGCCCGGCCGCCCGTAGGCGTTGACGCGCCCCCCCGGGGGGCAGCGGCCGAAGGTCGCGTGGGGGCACCATCACCTCAGGGCCAGAGCCACCAGACGATGAGACCGCCAAAGATCAACCACTGCAAGCCGTAGTAAGCGAAGCGGCTCTTGGCCTTGATGCGCTTGCCGAACAGGCGCACCTGCTGCACGTAGGCAAACAGGCGGTTGATGCCGCCGGTCTTGTCGGTGTCGGAGTTGGGGGCCGCGGCGGCGCGGATCAGCGTGTTGCTGATGAAGTGGTTGAACCAGCGCGCCACCGGGTTGTTCAGCGGCCGCTCGACGTCGCAGAACAGGATGATGCGCATCACGTCCGACTGGTTCTCAGCGTAGTGCAGATAGGTCTCGTCGAAGATGACGCCCTGGCCGTCGCGCCAGCTGTAGCGCTCGCCGTCGACCGAGATGTAGCAGTTGTCGGTATTGGGCGTGACGAGGCCCAGGTGGTAGCGCACCGAGCCGGCGAAGGGGTCGCGGTGGGTGACCAGCCGCCCGCCCGGCGGCAGGGCCGCGAACATCGCGGCCTTCACCGTCGGGATGCGTTGCAGCAGCCCGGTCGTTACCGGGCAGAGCTCGCGCGCCGACGGGTGGGCGTCGCCGTACCACTTCAGGTGAAAGCGCGTCCAGCCGGTCTTGAAGAAGCTGTTGAAGCCAGCGTCGTTGTACTTGTCGCTCTTCTTGATCTCGCCCGCGTCGGCCAGCTTGAAGGCTTCGGCGCGGATGTCCTGCCAGTGGTCTTCCAGCAGCTTGAGCTCCGGGAAGCCGGCCACCGGCAGATAGGGCTTGGCCGGCAGCTTGGAGAACAGGTACATCAGGCAGTTGATCGGCGCCATGAAGGTGGAGTGATCCATCAACTGGCGGAAGAACCGTAACCGAACCCGGCCGCGGAAGTGAACGTAGACCGTGCTCGCGATGAAGATCGCGACGATGGCGAGCTTGATGTAGGGAATGTCGTGGGTCATTTGGCGTAGAAGTCGACCTCGCCGGGCGGGCGGGACTTGAAGCGCTTGTGGAGCCAGAAATATTGGTGCAATTGTCGACGCGCCTGAGCTTCGATGACGGCGTTCATGCGGGTGGCGTCAGCCACGATATCGTCAGACGGGAAATTCTCAAGCGCCGGCTCGATGAGCAACGTGTAGCCGTTGGCCTCGCGCCGCGGGTAGCACGGCAGCACCACCGCCTTGGTGACGGCCGCCATGCGCGACAGCCCGCCAATGGTGGCCGCCGGCACGCCGAAGAAGGGCACGAAGACCGAGTCGCGGTGGCCGAAGTCCTGGTCGGGCAGGTAGTAGAGGCGGTAGCCGTCCTTCAGCGCGCGCAGCGTCGGCCGGGTGCCCTGCTGGCGCGCAAAGATGATGCCGGTGCCGAAGCGCAGCCGCTTGGCGCGGAAGAAGGCGTCTAGCCAGGGGTCTTTCTGCACCGAGTAGATGCTCACCAGCGGCGTCTCCAGCGACACCCGCAGGCCGGCCAGGTCCAGCCCGGTGAAGTGCGGCATCATCAAGATGACGTTGCGGCCGTCCAGCGCGCGCAGGTGCTCCAGGCCTTCGATGCGCATCAGGCGTTTCAGCCGCTCGCGCGAGGCGAACCAGCCGTAGCCGTACTCCAGCAGCATCTGCACCATGGCCACGAAGTGGCGGCGCAGCAGGCGCTGTCGTTCGGCATCGCTGAGCTCCGGCAGGCACAGGCGCAGATTGACCTCGCCGATGTGGCGGCGCGAGGTTGGCAGCGCCGCGATCAGGCTGCCCAGCGCCCAGCCCAGGCCCGAGATGACTCGAAACGGCAGCCAGCTCAGCAGCCAGACCAGGCCGACGAGCAGCCTCACGCCCACGCGCGCACCTCAGCGAAATCCATCCACGGCATCTGCGGCCCTCAACTTGTCCAGGGGCGGCATCGTAGTGGCTGAGTGCCGGCCCGTCAGCGCACACGGCTTGACGCAGCGCAAGGGCGTCATCGGCCGGCGTCGCTAGGGTAGGGGCATGAACACGACAGCCCATCGCATCCTGCTCATCCTGGGCCACCCCGATGGCTCGGCCCCCCACCTGTGCCACGCGCTGGCCGACGCGTACGCCGACGGCGCCCACCACGGCGGGCATGAAATCCGCGTCGCCGACGTCGCCAAGCTCGACTTCCCGCTGCTGCGCACCAAGGATGAGTGGGAGCAAGGCACGGTGCCTGCCGCGCTGGCGCCGGTGCAGCAGGATCTGGCCTGGGCCGACCACGTCGTGCTGTTCTTCCCGCTGTGGCTGGGCGACATGCCGGCGCTGCTCAAGGCCTTCCTGGAGCAGGTGGCGCGGCCGGGCTTTGCCGTCGGCAAGGCGGGCAGCAACCCGCTGACGGCCAAGCTGCTGAAAGGCCGCTCGGCGCGCGTGGTCGTCACCATGGGCATGCCGGCGCTGGTCTACCGCTGGTACTTCCGGGCGCACAGCGTGAAGTCCCTGGAGCGAAACATCCTGGGCTTCGTCGGCTTTGCGCCGGTGCGCGAGACGCTGATCGGCATGGTGGATGGGCTGGGCAAGGCCGGCGTTGCGAAATGGCTCACCCGCATGCGCAAGGCCGGCGAGAAGGCGGAATGAACCCGGGTTGACGCCGATCAACCACCCCAAGGCGGCTGCGCCCTAAGGTGATGCCAGCGCCGCTCGCGGCATTCACGGCAAGGCAAGACCATGTATCAGCGCATCCTCGTTCCCACCGACGGCAGCGCCACGTCCGAGAAGGCTCTGGGCGAGGCCATCGCCCTGGCCAAGCTCAGCGGCGGCCGGATCCACCTCTTGCACATCGTCGATGCGCTGCCGCTGGCGGCCGTGGCCGATGGCTTCGCCAACTACGCCGCCGAGGTCCTGCCGCTGCTGCGCGAGGGCGGCCAGCAGATCCTGGAGCGCGCACGCCAGCGCGTCGCGGCGGCCGGCGTCATCGTGGACGCCATGCTGCGCGAGGTGATCGCCGGCCGCGTCTGCGACCTGGTTCAGGAAGAGGCCGCCAACTGGCAGGCCGACCTCATCGCCATCGGCACGCACGGCCGGCGCGGCGTGCAGCGACTGCTGCTGGGCAGCGATGCCGAGCAGGTGCTGCGCACGGCCTCCGTGCCCGTGCTGCTCGTTCGCGGGGGCTGACGCGTGATGGGCGGCGCTTGCTCGGTCAGGCGCCGAGCAAAACGGCTCGGCTCACGCGGACGATTTCCGAGGGTTCATGGTCGTCGGGGCGCACCTCGAAACCCAGCGGCTTGAGCAGCGCCAGCATGGCGCGGTTCTCGCGCAGCACATAGCCGACGATGCGCTGTGTGCCGCGTGAGGCGGCATAGCCCAGCAAGGCCTGCATCAGCAGCTGCCCCAGCCCCTGGCGCTTGAGGTCGCTGCGCACCATGACGGCGAACTCGGCCTCGATGTTGTCCGGGTCGCGCACCAGGCGGGCCACGCCCAGCGTGCGCGGGCCGCCTGGCGCTTGCTCGTCCACGGCGATGAAGGCCATCTCGCGTTCGTAGTCGATCTGCGTAAGCCGGGCCAGTTCGTCGTGCGACATGCGGTGCGGCGCCTGGAAGAAGCGCATGCGCATGTCGTCGGGGTGGGTGGCTTCGAGGAAGGCCCGGTGCTGGGCTTCGTCCTCCGGCCGGATGGGGCGCAGCAGCAGGTTGCGGCCCTGCCATTGCAGCTTGCGCGCCAGCTCCTCGGGGTAGGGGCGCACGGCGAAATGGGCCATGCCCGAGGGCGCCTGGGCCGACAGGCGCACGCGGGCGTCCAGCGCCATCACGCCGTTTTCGTCGGCCCACAGCGGGTTGATGTCGAGCTCGGCCATCTCGGGCAGGTCGGCCAGCATCTGAGCGACGGCGATCAGCACGTCGCAGATCGCATCGATGTGCGCCGGCGGGCGGCCGCGAAAACCCGCCAGCAGCCGGGAAACGCGGGTGCGGTCGATCAGGTCGCGGGCCAGTGCGCGGTTCAGCGGCGGCAGCGCCACGGCGCGGTCGCCCAGCACTTCCACGGCGATGCCACCCTGGCCGAACAGCAGCACGGGGCCGAAGATGGGGTCGACATGGGCGCCGACGATCAGCTCCTGGGCGTGCGGCCGCTGCACCTGCGCCTGCACGCTGAAACCCTCGACCGTGGCGTCCGGGCGCGCCTCGGCCAGGTGGGCCAGCATGCCCTGCGCAGCGGTACGCACGGCGCTCTCACCGAGCAGGTCCAGGCGCACGCCGCCGGCATCGGACTTGTGCAGGATGGCGGGCGACACGACCTTCAGCACCACCGGCCCGTCGATGCGGCGCGCAGCCTCGGCGGCGGCCTCGGGCGTGGGCGCCACGCGATAGCTGGCCACCACCGGGATGCCGTAGGCGGCGAGCAGATCCTTGGCGGCAATCTCGTCCAACCACTCGCGGCCTGAGGCCAACCCGGCGTCGACGAGGCGGCGGGCTTGGGCCCGGTCGGGCTCGCCGTTGGCGCTGGCGGCCGGCGTCTCGCGCAGCGCCACCTGGTTGCGGCGGTAGGTCTGCATCAGCGAGAAGGCGCGCACGGCTTCTTCGGGCGTGTCGTAGCCGGCAATGCCTGCTGCCTCGAAGGCGCGCCGCGCGGGTGCCACCGTCTCGCCCCCCAGCCAGCAGCTCAGCACGCGCCCGCGGTTGGCGGCGATCAGGGGTGCGCAGGCCTGCGCAATGGCCTGGCTGGGCGCGATGGCCGTGGGTGCGTGGGCGAAGAGCAGGGCGCCGGCCTCGGGCGCGTCGAACAAGGCTTTCAGCGTGTCGACATAGCGCTGCGGCGGCGCATCTCCAATGATGTCGATGGGGTTGCCGTGCGACCAGTTGGCCGGCAGCACGGCGTCCAGGCGCTGCATCAGGCGCTCGCCCGGCTGCGCCAGCGTGACACCCAGCGCCGAGGCCGCGTCGGCCACCATGACGCCCGCGCCACCGCCGTTGGTCATCACCATCAGCTCGCGGCTGTGGTTGTCGCGAAAGCGCGCCAGGGTCTGCGCGGCGATGAAGAGCTCCTTCAGCGTGTCCACCCGCAGCATGCCGGCGCGGCGGATGGCGGCGTCGAAGACGATGTCCTCGCCGGCCAGCGCGCCGGTGTGCGAGGCCGCTGCCTTCATGCCGGCCGCCGCCCGGCCGGCCTTGACGACGATGACGGGCTTGACGCGAGCCGCGGCGCGGGCGGCGGACATGAACTTGCGCGGCGAACTGATGGACTCGATGTAGAGCAGGATGGCGCGCGTGTGGCGGTCCATGACGAGGTGGTCAAGCAGGTCACCGAAGTCCACGTCCATGTGCTCGCCCAACGAGATCATGTGAGAGAAGCCGATGCGCTCGCCGTTGGCCCAGTCCAGCAGCGCCGTCAGCAGCGCGCCGGACTGCGACACCAGCGCCAGCTCGCCGGGCAGGGCGTTGGCCTGCGTGAAGCTGGCGTTCAGCCCGAGGTGGGGGCTGAGCAGGCCGATGCAGTTGGGGCCCAGCAGGCGCAGCGTGTGGGGTCGCGCAGCATCCAGGGCCGCCTGCTTCTGCTCGGGCGTGAGGCCGGCCGTCACGACGACGACGGCGCGCGTGCCGCGGGTGCCCAACTGCGCCACCAGGGGCGCGATCGTGTCGGGCGGCGTGCACAGCACGGCCAGGTCGGGGGCGAAGGGCAGGGCATCGACGTCGGCGAAGCAGCGCCGGCCGTCCAGTTCGTCCAGCCGCGGGTTCACCGGCGCCAGCGGCCCCTTGAAGCCACCGGCCAGAAGGTTGCGCCAGACGGTGGAGCCGACGCTGGCGGGCTTGTCCGAGGCGCCGAACACGGCCACGGACTGAGGGGTGAGCAGGCGGTCGAGGTGGCGCTGGGTCATGCGCGGCATCCTCCCCCGCCACCACCGTGCCGGCCTTGCGCGATGTCAAGCCACCGGCTGCGTCGGGTCACTCCGGCGCCAGCACCAGTTCCTTGCCCCCACGCAGCACGACGAATCGCGTGCCCGGCACCGCACGCCAGGCCAGCAACGCGGCGACGAGGTCGGCACTGCCGCCGATGGGCCGGCCGTTCATCGCCGTGACGATGTCGCCAGCGCGCAGTTGCAGCTGCTCGGCCAGGCTGCCGCGCGGAACGGACAAGACGAGGGCGCCCGTGGTCTCGCGGCGGCCGGCGGCCCAGGCGGTCAGCGGCGGCACGTCGTCGAACAGCGCGCCCAGGCGGGGCCGGGTGGCTGCGCGGTTGTCCTGACGCAGCTCCCCGACGATCTGCAGGACGATGTCGATGGGGATGGCCAGGCTCGCGCCGGGCGTGCCCAAGGGGCCGACGATGGTGCGGGCGTTCATGCCCACGATGGCACCGCTGGCGTCCAGCAGCGGGCCGCCGGAGTTGCCCGGGTTCAGTGCCACGTCGCTCTGGATGAACATCAGTTCTCCGTCGTCGCCGAAATGCCTGTCCTTGCCGCTGACGATGCCGGCCGACACCGAATGCTCCAGGCCGAAGGGTTCGCCAACGGCCATCACCCAGTCGCCAACACGCAGGCTGCCGGCCGGCGCGAACACCGGCCGCGTACGTGGCGCCGCACTGATGCGCAGCAGCGCGATGTCGGCGGTTTCGTCCCGGCCTTCCACCTCGGCGGCGAGCAGGCGCTTGTCGGGCAGCGCCACGAGGATCTGCTGCGCCTCGCCCAGCAGATGGGCGGCGGTGGCGATGGCTCCCTTGTCGTCAACGAAGAAGCCCGCGCCAACGCGCGGATCGTCCTCGCCCGGCACGAATATGTAGACGCCCACGCTCCACGTTGAGCCGCGCTGGAAGGCTTCGGCGAAGCTGGTGGGCTGGGACTTGCCTGGCGCGTGCACGGCAGCCGACGTCAACGCAACCGGCCCCAGCGAAAGCAACAGGCTGGCGAGAACCAGGGCAGGGGCACTGAAGGCACGGCGTTTGGACATGCCCGTGACCCTAGTGCCTCGCCGCGCGAGGCCCCTTGATGGTGGTCAATCCGGTGCGCTGTGCCCGCCCTGCGGGCCGGGTTTCAGTGCGACATGAGCACCGGCACCGTCATGGACTGCAGCAGCGTCCTCGACACGCCGCCGAACAGCCGCTCGGCCCAGCGCGCATGGCCGTAGGCGCCCATGACGATCAGGTCCGCGCCCAGGTCGGAGGCCGCGTTCAGCAGCGCATCGCCGATGGCCAGCGTCGTCACCTCGTCGCGCGCCTCCGCCTCGACGCCCTGCAAGGCCAGCCATTGCCGCAGGCTGGCCAGGCGCTCCTGCGGGTGCGTGTCGTCGGCTTCGCTGCGCCAGTGCGTCAGCGAGACGCTTTCGGCGCGGCGCAGCAGCGGCAGTGCGTCCGTCATCGCCCGCACCGACTCGCGGCTGCCGTCCCAGGCCACCAGCACGCGGCGCACGCGCACGGGCTCCAGATGGGTGTACGGGATCAGCAGCACCGGCCTGGCGGAGCCGAGCAGCACCTCTTCCAACTCGGCGAGTTGCTGGCGGTAATTGGGCACCGAGGGGTCAGGCTGGCTCATGACGAGCAGGTCAGCGCACTGCGCGTGCCGGTCCACCGATGCCGGCACGGTGGCCTTGTCGACCACGGCTTCGAAGGACGGGAGTCCTGCTGCCTCGCAGCGCTGGTGGAAATGCTGGGCGACGTCCCGAGCCTGGCTCAGCACGGCGGCACTTGCGCGGGCAAGGTAGTCCTCCATCACGACCGCTGGCGGAAGCGCCTGCATGTCGATGCCGGCGGTCGGCGCGAGACCGACCAGATGGGCTTCGAAGTCCTTGGCCAGCCCGACGGCGATGTTGACGCGCGCGGGGTTGCCCGGTGTCGCGTCGAGGGCGACCAGCATGCTGCGATAGGTCATGGGATGAACTTTCCTGGGGATGGGTGGGGGGTTGTTCATTCGAAGCTCAACACGGCGCGGCCGTCGATGCGGCCGTTGCGCAGGCTGTCGAAGATGCGGTTGATGTCGTCCAGCCGATGCGTGGTGGTGCTGGCATGCACGACACCCTCGGCCGCGAACTGCAGCGCCTCGTTCAAGTCCTGTCGTGAGCCGACGATGGACCCCCGCACGGTCTTGGCGTTGAGCACGACGTCGAAGATGGGTAGCGCGAAGTCGCCGGGCGGCAGGCCCACCATGGACATGGTGCCGCGCTTGTGCAGCATGCCCAGCGCCTGGCCGAACGACTCACGCGACACGGCCGTCACGAGGGCGCCGTGCACGCCGCGCAGTTCCTTGTGCAGCACCTCCACCGGGTCCTGCTCGGCGGAGTTCACGCACAGCTCGGCGCCCAGCCGCTGGGCCATCTGCAGCCGGGTACTGTCGATGTCCACCGCAGCCACGTGATAGCCCATGGCCCGCGCGTACTGCACGGCCAGGTGGCCCAGCCCGCCCACGCCGACGATGGCCACCCACTGGCCGGGCCGGGCATCCAGCACTTTCAGCCCCTTGTAGACCGTCACGCCCGCGCACAGGATGGGCGCCAGCGATTCGAACGACAGGTTTGGCGGCAGATGCCCCACGTAGGCGGGGTCGGCCAGCACGTATTCCGCGAACCCGCCGTTGACGGTGTAGCCCGTCATCTGCTGGTGGTCGCACAGCGTCTCCCAGCCCGTCAGGCAATGCTCGCAATGGCCGCAGGCCGTGTGCAGCCAGGGCACGCCCACGCGGTCGCCCTCGCGAATGCCCTTAACGCCTGCCCCCACGGCCGCCACATGGCCCACGCCCTCGTGGCCGGGGATGAAGGGCAGGGGAGGCTTCACCGGCCAGTCGCCATCGGCAGCGTGCAGGTCCGTGTGGCAGACACCGCAGGCCATCACCTTGACGAGGATCTGGCCTGGCGGAACTTCGGGAATGGGCACTTCCTCCAGCCTGAGCGGCTCGCGGTAGGCGCGGACGACGGCGGCTTTCATGCTGGGCATGGCTGCTCCTTGGCGCTTGTGCTGGCGCTGGTGTCGGGAGGATTGAGGACGGACGCTGGCTGGTTGGCGCCCGTTGGCGGTACGGCGCGCGGCAAACGCCGCTGCCATCGGAGGCGGGCGCTCATGTGCGGCGCCCGAAGAGCCGGTAGACCGGGCAGTAGCCAACGAGGCCTGTCGCCAGAGGAATCAACCCGACGTAACCCAGCGGGCTGATAAAGCCGAGCGCTGCCGCACCCACCAGCGCAACACCGACCAGCAGCCTAAGCACGCGATCCAATGAACCAACGTTTATCGCCACGAGCATCTCCAGACGCTGACGGAGTCGTCAGGCAGATGCAGCGTAGGTAGCCAGTGCCAGTCGTGCTTTGCGCCCGATCAAGAAAGGCTCGGCGGAGAGGTGTGGTCGCTTGTTGCGCAGCTAGGGCCAGGGCCGAGCCGGTCGGCCGGATGACTGGGGGTGATCCCGGCGTTCGTGGCCGTACGACGTGAACGCTGGGCAGGGCGTTTGCAAGTAAGTTCTTGATCTTGAACGACTTCCAGATTCGAACGCCCAGCGTTTCCCTCTCGGTAGCTGGACGCCAACGTTGGGCGACCTAGCCACTGTAGGCGATCGTTGGGCAATGCAGCCAGTTGGTCGCCATCGCTGGGTAATACAGCCAGAGGATGTTTCGATCACTTGGCCGTTGGTTTGCCGTCGACCGGCCGCGGCCGCAGACGCTCATTTAAGTCTCGGACAGTGCGCTCATCGGAGGTCAGTTCGGTAAACAAGCCGCGGGTCAAGACAGCGGACATTACGACGCTTCCGACCAAGTAGCCCATCAACTGGGTCAAGTTCAGCTTGCCATCGATGGCCATCCACACAAATACCAGTGCCAGCCAAGCCACGAACATGGCGAAGAGTGAATAGCCGGTGATTCTTCGGCGCTTCGCTCTTGTCAGCGTCAGGCCTTCAGCGGTGCTCGAGATCTCGCCGTTTCGCACCAGGTGGGCGTATCGGGCTCGGACTTCAGGGATCTCGCAGACCTCGAGACCCAAAAGTTGCTTCGGAGTCGCGCTCGGCCCCAGCTCGTAATCGACCTGAGACCTGGAAAGCGCGATCAGTGCATCTAGGAGTGCCTCGTCGCTAGAGCTATCGTCCGCAGCCAGTTCCAGCATGGCCCTCTGCTCCGCAATTAGCGCAAAGCACTTGGTCAACCGGCGGCTGAGCAGCGCCTGGTACCAGCGCAGGGCTATCCGAAGAGATCGGCATGAAAGGCGGTGCCAGTTGATTGCCTGGGCGATCTGCTGCCACTGAACGTCGGCACCGCCAACCGTCCTTTGCGAAAAGACCATCGCCAGCTCCAGAGAGCGCTGGGTGATGCTCTCGGCAGTCAGCCGCGGCCTGCTCATGCAGCCTTCCGTCCTGATAGCTGGCTCAACCGTTCTTCGACTTCTGCCTCGTTGCGCGGACCGTCCCTGAGCCATCGATAGAAGAGCGTGATGCGCTGGTATCGGGCGTATTCATTCAGCGGCTTGCCGTCGACGTCGTTGGGATTGGTGGCATCCCAAGCTTTTACCCGTTCCCAGAGGGCTGCATCGAGGGGTTCAAGTGCTTCGCGATCCTTCCCATAGACGACGAAATTGACGTCGATCTTCGCCTCGCGCATCGCATGAAGAACAGGCGTCTTAATGGAGTTGCGGCCCTGCTCCCATTTTTGGACAGCCGAGTGAGCAACGTCCAAGATGCCTGCCAGTTCCTCCTGCGTAAGTCCCAGGCGGCGACGTTCGGCAGCCAACCGCTCGCCCGCGGTTTCGGGTGGAGGGAGAGGGAACTCAGGGTTTTTTCTAGGTCTTCCGGCCATTTTCAGCGATTGACACACCCGGCGCGCCGCGCGCAGACTCGCGCTTCAAACAAAACAAGTACAAAAGTATTTATTTAGTTTGAAATGCTTCGCAGCAAGTGGAACACATGCAGCCTATTGCGCCCGCTGAGGAAAGTCAGCTTGACGGCCCCGCTTCTACCGGACGAGGCAGGGCCGTCAAGCTGAAGACGAAGGAAGAAGCCGCGCAGTGGTTCGCCGACCGCGGCATCACGATCACTGAGTGGGCACTTGAGCGGCGGTTCAGCCCAGCTTTGGTCTACCAGGTGCTCGCCGGGACCCGCAAGGCTGTCCGAGGAAGCAGTTTTCAGATTGCCGTCGCGCTGGGCATGAAATCAGTGCCGGTCGACGATTTCGAATCCGCCTAGGACCTAGGCAAAAAACAGGAGGTGGTGCCAGACGCAAGGACCAAGTCGTCCGAAATCTGGGACCCAAAAACGCCAAACGCGTCAGGGATGGGGATCCACTGACGCGTCGGGACTTTTTCCTAACACCTACATAGGAAGTGTCCGGCGGATTTGGGCAGGCGTCAAGCGCCTGCTGAGCTTTTCGGTCACCGCGCCCAGCGGCGAAAAGACGACGGGCCAGGACAGCCCGTCCCAGCGCAGCCATGGGCGGCCTTCGAGCCGCACTTGGACCCATCCCATCGAGCCTTGGCGGTCGGGCTGTGCCCCGACCGGATGGTGGCTCATGCCTGGACACTTCTCATGAAAGAACAAGACCACCACTCGGTCGTGACCCATTGGGGCGGCCGTCAGGAACGCTATCGCGAGTTCAAGCGGACCCAGAACCGGGCTCACGACCCTTTCGGCGTCCAACCCCTGCAATTCGGCTCCGACCTCCATTACGAGGCCTGGGTGCTGGAGCGCTTCTCGCCGACGACCAAGTCGTTGACGCGCAAACCAACGGACGTGAAGGCCGTCATCGCGGGCACTGATCGCAGCGCCAAAGCTACCTTTGTCGTGACGCGGCGAGATGACTCGGTTGACTATGTCTTCGTGGCCAAGACCGATGCGTCCACCCCAGCGATGCGGGCCCTTGGCAAGATCGCGGCCGCCAACGGCGCGCAAGTCATTGTCCGTACACGCGCCGAAATCCGCACTCGCGCTGACGAGTTCTGGTGGTGGGAAAAGCTCCGCCAAGTGGCCGTGCTGTGGGTACGAAAGGGCAGCGAATACGACGACGCGCTGGTGGCGTTGGTGGCCACGGGCAACAGGACGCTGGCCGAGCTCTGCTCGCAGATCGACGCGCCACGTGACCTGATCAGGGCACGCCTGGCCCGGCTTCATGTGGCCGGTCACCTAGTTGTCCATCGTCAAGACGGCGAGTTGCACACTTCCGCGGTTGCAGGAGGCATGCAATGACTTCAATCCTTGCACCATCTCGTCAGGGCGTATCGCTTCTCCATCTGACGGCGATTGCGAAGTCAGGCCACACCCGTCGGGTGCTAGCGCAGCTATGTGATTTGCCGCGCGCGACGTCCTCCTCCTCGGAGGTCGGGAGCGTCGTAGCCCGGCCGCTGAGCATGCCGTTCGCGCGTTGCTCCAACGAGTCGAATCAGAACCTGAGCAATTTCAGCGCCGATGAGGAGGGCCATTGAATGGACACCTCTTCAAAAAACGGCCGGCGGAGCGTTCCGGCCGGTGACGGCTCGCGCGCGGATCGCGTGCCCCGGGGAGCCTTTCGGCGACTGCTTTCCCAGCACCCGCGTATCTCACAGGCCCTCACAGCCTATCTGAACAAAAAGCCGCGGCCGGTTTCGCTAACGCTGCGCGAGCTGCGCCAAGTGCTCGTTCAGGCGTGCAAGCGCGAAGGCCTGGGAGACGACGACTATCCGCTCAACACCAGGAGCCTTGGCCGTCAGGCGCTCTCGCGGTGGGTTGAAGGGTTGTCGCAACCTTCGGTTCGGCTTCAACCCAAGAGGTGGCCCCGATGAGCGCCCGGAAATCGGAGATGCGTCGAAAGGCGCTGCTGCTCAAGTTGCCAAAGGACTTTCAGGAGTTCGCGTCGTGGCCGCGGGAGGCAAGGTCGACGATACCGGTAGATGAGCTGGATCGCTACGACGGCCTGTGCAAGGCGGCGGACCTGTTCACCAAGAAGCAGTCTGTTGCCGACCTTGCCAAGGCCGCCGGCATGCGGCCCTTCAGGGTCTTGGACTACATCGAGACGGCAATCGAGCCTTGGAAGGAAGGCAACGGCATCACGGGGACGCGAGCCTTTGTCCGCTTCAAAGTGCAGAGCAACCGGGTGCGCACTGCCGATCTCCAGCCGTCGGATCCGCAGGACGCTCCAACCGCCGGTTTCAGTGGCCTGTTTGGCAAGCTCTTTACCGACCGCCCCGCCATAGAAACCAAGCTCGTCGAGTTCCTGAACGGTAAACAAAGGCCGAACAAGATCGGCGACAAGACGCTGCACACCAAGTTTCAAGCGATCTGCAAGGAAGAGGGGCTGACTGACGAAGACTATCCCCTTCGGTGCGCGACCAAGGGGTTCAGACCGCTGCTGCGTTGGTTCAAGACGAAATACATCCCTCAATACCTGCTTGCACACATCAAGAAGAACAGCGGCAAGGCCGCAGCCGTGACGGCCGCGTCGTTGTCGGGTGATGGCGAAGCCAGGACGCCGTTCTGTGACTACCTGGCTTGGGTGATCGACGAGTGCGATTCCAACCTGGAAGCGAAGGTGATCATCCCAAGCGTGCGCTGGGGTGGGGACATCGTCCGCGTGCGCCGGTTTCCTGTCCTTCGCCTGCGTAGCCTCGGCGACTACGCGATGAACATCGCCTTCCAAGTCTGCTTCACGCGCCAGGCCAAGGGCGCGGACGTCATCAAGCTCCTCAAGAATGCAGTGCTCGGCCAGCCGGTTCCACCGATGGTGGATCCGAATATGAAGCCGGTTGAAGGGGCAGGCTTCCCGCAGGACATCTTCGAGAAGCTCAAGTTCGTTGTGCCGGTGGTGATCTATCTGGACAACGCCCTAGCCCACTTGTTCAACGACCTGCAAGAGGTGGTCATGCGGCTGTTCGGGGGGCGCGTGGTGTTGGGCCCTCCAGGCACGCCCTTAGGCCGACCCGAAGTCGAGTCCAACATCCATCGCACCCGAAAGTGTTTTGACCTTCAACTGCCCGGGGCACTAGGCAGCGGTCCGAAGGATCCGCTTCGCCAGATCGCCGATTGTCCGACCGAGAAGCTCGTGCACTTCAACCACTATGAGCAGGGTCTCTACTGTCAGCTGGCCAACGAGAACGTATCGGACTCGGCGTCAGCAGGCTACCTTGACTCCTTCACGCGGATGAAGGAACTGTTGGCCCGCGGAACTTTCGAGCCCAACTACTTGCCCGAGCACCAGCGAGAGGGCTACCACTTCTGTGCGCCCAAGCGGCTTCCGGTGAAGTGCGAGATCACCACCAGCGGGCGGCTTCCGTTCATTCTGATCAGCCCCGTGGATCGCCGCTATTCGAGCAAATGGCTGAAGGCCAATCCGCCCGATGGCGTCCGAGAGTACTGGATCTTGCAGGATTACGACGACTTGCGCACAGCCATCATCTGCAACGACGACATGGCCTACGTCGATACCTTGAGGTGCGAAGGGGACTGGGGCCGCGTGCCCTTCGACCATCGCATCCAGCAGATCATCAGCAGACGAAAGCAGGCTGCTCGCTTCAAGACCCAAGCCAAGGAGATATCGGTCTATCAGATGCTGCAGTTCCTGGCCGACGATGCCAAGACCGACTGGTCCATCGGGCAGGATTTCTGCTATTTCATGAGCTACCTGAAGCGCATGGTGACGCCGGAGGAGTTGGCTGCAGCACAGATCGAATACGGCAGCGAAGAGGCGCCCCTGGTCTACAACGATGGCTACGTGCCGCCGACCCCGATGAGGGCGCCCGCCACTCGTGACCCATCGACAGGGCCAGCGATGCCCGCGCCGGCGCGCTCGAGCGTGGCGCCCCGACTGCCTGGTCGCCGCTTCAATGTGCCGAGGGGGATGCGATGAGCGATAGCGTCAATGAACCGCCGGAAGATGCAGGACCTCTGCCGAGCAATGTCGAATCGCTCTATTTCTTCGAAGGCATCAGCTGGACGCCACAGATCGAAGATGCCGCACAGGCCGCGGCGCTGTGGATCAACTGCGACCAATGCGGCGCCGCTTTCTGGGGACTGCCACGGGTTGGGAAATCCGAGTTTGCCAAGTACTTCGAGAAAGTGGCCCTGGAGATGTTCGGTGGCACGGTCGTCGTCGTCCGGTTGCAGTTCGGCGGAGAACAGTTCAAGAAGCCCGAGCAACTGCTCAAGCGGGCCCTGACCAACTTGGGAGTTCGCTCAACAGCCCGCGAGCGTGAATCGTTGCGCATTCGGTTGATGGACGAAATCTGGTTGAAATGCACACCACAGACGCGGCGTGTCGTTGTGATCGGCGACGAACTGCAGAACGTTGCACCGGACCTGTACGGTGAATTCGCTTTGATGGAGGCGGCGATCTCAGAAAAGAAGTACATCCCTTGCCTCATATGCATTGGCCAGCCTGAACTTCAGTCCACGATTGCCAACGTCGACAAGAACCTGCACATCATGGGCCGGCAGTTCCAGGAACTGCGCGAGTTTCGTGGCTTGTCGTTCGACCAGATCGCCGAGTTCCTGCAGGCGCTGGATGGCGCGGATCACCACTTCACTTGGAAGCATTTTCCAAAGCGCGCTCAGGGCGGTTGGTCGATCGTCAGGTTGGTGCCAGCGATTGAGCAAGCAATCCGGTCCGTTCACGACGTCGACAAGATGAACATGGAGCTGTTCTTCCCGATGGCCTACCTCAGGCAGACCTTGAACTATCTGTTCTTCTTCCTGATCGACCCGGACAACGATCAGAAGGAGGTCACTCACCACACGGTGCTCGATGCGTTCGACCGAAACGGCTTCAAGAAGGTCATGCTGTCCTATTGCAAGGGCAAGGCGCCAGCGGTCGACCATCAGGAGGCGACGCAATGACAGACAGCTCACGCATCTGGAACCGTCACGGCAAGCAGTACCTTGACCTCAAACTGGAGAAGTCGGCCTTCATCGCCTTCGTCGAATTTTCGTCGGACATGGTGCTGGACGTCAGTGAGGCCGCCACGCTGTCCAAGCAGAAGTGGCAGATGAAGCCGTCCATCTTTCATCTGGGAGAGGAAGTCGCCCTGGACCTGGCAGAGGCGATGGCGATCGATCCGGCGATGTGGGCCCAGGCGCGCGGAGCGGACTTGCTGGCGGGGCGCCCGCCCAGGCGCGTCTTGCTCGGTGACTTGCGTTACTGCCGGTCGTGCTTGCAGGTGGGCAACCATTCCCCGCTGTTCCAGTTGCCTCAACTGGTTCTGTGCCCGATCCACCTGGAGCCGCTTCGGATGGGCTGCCCGCATTGCGGCCGCGCCATACCGACCAACGCGCTGGCGCTGGCGCGCAACCATTTCTACTGCGGCGCCTGCGATCACAACATGGCAAGCGAGCGTCGCCGGGCATCGGTCGGTTGCGCGGTTGGCCATCCATCCGTTGAGCGTTTCGCCGCCCTACGGCGGTTGGTGACCGATCCGCCGGCGCCGGGCGAATCGCGCAGCGAGCTTCGGTGCGACAGGCTGGCGGAGGTTGCCGCGAGTCCAGTGCTGGTGCGACTGCACCACGCACACGCCCTGTGGGGAGATCCGTCGATGGGTCTCGGGCTCCTCAAAATCCGGACGGAGTCATTCATGCTCGCTGCAGAAGATGGCCCTCTGAACCGCCCCAAGTTCTTCGCGTTGGTCCGTGGTGCCGTGATCGGGGCCTTTGAGGAGTTGGCCACGCGGCTCGCCAAGCACGTGAGATTGAAAGAGATGCCGCCAGGCGTGGAGAACGCGATGCATAGCGCGGCACGCGTGGACTTGCGTGTGTCGACGGTGGCTGCAGCGTTTTGGCAAACGGCAGCAGCCTTCGAAGTGCAGCGTTTCGTTCTGGGTGAATTGCCGCCACCCGCAGCTAAGGCTCAACCCTTTTGGTCTTGGCTGCCATCGCACACGGGCGCGATGCGTCTCCTGGTTGCCCGTCAGGTGCAAGCATTGTTCGTTCGCAGCCTCATCCGGATGAGCAAGCTGCGGTACGGCGTTCAGGTGGCGTGGTCCGAGTTGCCCGATCAGGCGCTTTTCCTGCTGCCCTGGCGCTTGCGCCCGACAGCCGAGCCGGGCGGACTCGAGTTCGAAGTTCGGACCCATGTGGACTTGAACACGGTGGATCGCCTGGCTTCGCGCTACCGGAGGCACTGGCTGATCGAAGCACCAGAGGACGCCTCGACGCTGGGTCTGGTGACCTCGACGACCGCGGGAAAGCCATCCCTGTCTTTGCCTGGCGACCCGCCGCTCGGTGCGGTGTCACAGCCATAAGCAACCGTGGCCTGGGCCGGATTCCGGCCTGTAGATCCCAGCGCCGTGTCTAGAGGTTGCCCCTGCGTCGCCCATCTTCGTCCAGGGGTGGCATCTGGCGTTGACGGCCGCCGGCAGCCGACCACGCCAAAACCAAAGTAACTAATTATGACCATTGATATCTCTGCAATTGCGAGGGCCGTGAGCAAGCAAGCCGCTGCAGACGACATTTCAATCAAGCTCGGCCATGCTCTGGAACTGGTCGCGGCTTGCCTGGGCTACACCTCGCTGTCTGCTTTGCAGACAGCCCAAGCAGTGGGGTCTGAGCTCAGGAACTTCCATAAGGCGCGGCACGTGGTCATCGATCTGGATTTGGCGCGGTGCCGAGCGCTGGCACTTGGGCACAGCGCGCTGGCCGGCTCTCTGCAGGAACTGCTTTCGGTGGCTTTCTCTACTCGAAGCAAATGGGCTGAAGTGCACACCGACTTCAAGATCTTCGAAGAGGCGTTGAAGCGCATGGTCGGACAACAGATGCTTGCAGACCCTGACGTCCTTGCGTCGATCGGCGGGGCGTACATGGAGGACCGTTTCAACATCTGCATCGATGACTCACTGGTGGCCGAGGAGGTACCGGTGTGCGAGCGCGTCAACATGACCTGGACCGGCCGCGTCACTCCAAAGGAGGGAGCGCATATTCCTGGGAATACGCTGCTGGTTGTTGCTGCCGTAAGCGCGTGGCGGATAGGAGAACGGTGCTTCGAAGGTCCGTTTGTCGAAGTCGTCAGACTGGCAGTGGCATAGAGGTGCGACGGATGTGATCCGGGTCTATGGCTGGCGGCGATTTGAGGCGTGGCGGGCTTGGAGCGGCTGGAGGGATCCCGAGAACAGCTTCACCATTGAGTGTGAGCGTCCGAGTGATGTATAACGGGCACGCCCTGGATGTCTGTCGGCCGTATCTAGGCCTGTCGCCCACGCATATCGACGGGGTTGAGCCGATGGGCGAGGTCGACACATTGCTGACCGTCGAGAACCTATCCACCTTCCATGAGTTGGCACGCCTTCCTTTGGCGGACCGGGGTTGCGCGTTGATCTACACAGCGGGCATGCCCAGCCCCTCATGGCTGCGGATCTACCGTCTGATGCTGAAGGCGCTACCTGATGCAGCTGAAGTCAGGCACTGGTGTGACATCGACGCCGGCGGGTTCCGAATTGCGAACCGGCTCGCCGCCGCCTGCCAAGATGAGGGGCGGGCACTCAGGCTGTACGGCATGGGTGGGGAGCTGAATAGAGAGACCCAAGAAGCAAGCGAGGGCGCCCGCAAGGCCCTCGACGATGGCGAGCTCCGGACGATTCGCCGGATCTGCGCGTCGCGCGACTGGAACCGGGAATGGGCCTTTGTCGACGAGCGAAAGCTTGCGTATGAACAGGAAGGCATGCGGGTCATCGTGCCGACGCCACGATAGTCAGGCGCCTCAGCTGTGCCTGGCGCTCGAGTCAAAGCTGCAGCGGGACGTACTTGGTCGTCTAGACAGATAGATTGAAGCGCTTCTCGAAGCGCTCTCGGATGACGAATTTGGGGGCGTGCTCGTCAGTCCTTCACGTCGACGCTGGCAATTCTCTTGGCCGTGGATACACTGCACCGCGTGAGACGCCTTTTCGTCATCCTGTTGATGATCGTCCTGCCGGTGCAGTTCACCTGGGCAGCGGCATCCGGGTTTTGCGGCCACGAAAGCGGCATTGCCGCGAAGCACTTCGGCCATCACGAGCACAAGCATTCCGGCCAGGCGCAGACCAAGGAAACCAAGGCGGCCAGCCTGTCGCATGCTGATTGCGAGATGTGCCATTTCGGCTTCAGCGTTCCGAGCGTGGATGTGCTGATCACCGCCGACTCACCCCCCAACCAGGATGTCTTTGCGGAGCCGCTAGAGCACGCGTCCCATATCCCTGGGCTGCCAGAACGACCTGACAGATTGCGCATCGCCTGATCCGGCGAGACGCGCGCTATCCCCTCTCTGACCTCGACGACGTCTCGTCGGATTCCCCGTTGGTTCATGCCACTAGGAGAATTCGATGCGAAAACGTTCGCTGGTACTTGCCAGCGCTGTGCTCATGTCCGCCGCCATGTGTTGGGTGGAGGTTTCAGCACAGCCGGCGTCTGCGCCGGCCGGTAAAGAGCCGGACCTGACCCTGGCTTTGGCTCTGCAGATCGCGGAGTCCAACAACGCCACCTTGCGGGCCACGCAGGCTCAGCTTGACGCCGCTCACGGCGCGCGCCGGGAGGCTCGTTCGCCGCTCTACAACAACCCGCAGGTGTCGATCGACCGCACGCGGCGGGATGTGCCGCAGGCAGGCTTGCCCACTGACCGCCGGTGGGAGTGGGGTGCGGGCATCACGCAGGCTTTGGAAATCGCCGGACAGCAGGGCCTGCGCCGTGACATCGCCGGCGCGTCACTCACGGCCGTACAAGAAGACATCGAGGCCACCCGGCGGGATGTTCGCGCCGAGGTGGCGCAGAAGTTCTTCCGCGTGCTCGGGCTGCAGCAGCGAATCACCGTCGAAGAACAGGCGGTGCGCCTGTTTGAAGGGACTGCCAACGCCGTTCAAAAGCGCAGGGCTGCCGGCGAGGACACCAAGCTCGACGCCAACTTAGCCGCCGTCGAGTCGGAGCGAGCGCATAACCAACTTGCCATGCTGCAAGAGCAGCGCGATGACGCCGCGGCTGAGCTAGGTGTCGCGATGCAGGCTGCCAGCCGCATCCTGCCTAAGGTTACCGGGGACCTGGAGCGAGGTCTGGATGCAGGTCTGCCGAACGTGGACGACCTGCTCGCGACAGCGTCCTCGCAGCCGCGACTGCGGTCGCTGACGGCGCGCGTCGACAGCGCGCGTTCCAAGCTTGGACTCGAGCGGGCAGGGCGGTACCCGGACGTCACAGTTGGCGTCAACGTCGGTCGGGAAGGCAGCATGGACGCGCGTGAGCGCCTCACCACGCTGTCGGTGTCCCTGCCCCTGCCGGTCTTCCGTCGCAACGACGCGGCCATCGGCCAAGCGTCCACGGACCTGACGCAGGCACAGATCGAACGCGAGGCGGCCCGGCGGGATCTCGACAGCCAGGTCCGGGTGCTCTGGTATCGCCTACAGAGCCTCAAGCAGAGGGTGCAGCGCCTTAAAGGCTCCGTGCTGCCCACGCTGGCGGACAACGAGCAGTTGTCTTTGAAGTCGCAGCGCGCGGGAGAGATTGGTCTCCTGGAACTCATCGTCGTGAACCGGCAGACGCTGGACGCGCGACGTGACCTCATCGACGCACTGGTCGATTTCCAGACCACCCGCATTGCCTTGGAACACGCCGCAGGGCGGGTTCCCGCCGAGGATCAAGGAACCCAACCATGAAGAACCGCCCAGTCGCCATCTTGGCATCGGTCGCAGCGATGGCCGTTGTCTTGGCTTTCAGTGGATGCGGCAAGTCCGACAAGCCTGATCCCGCCAAGTCTGCCGAGGCTCCCTCGGGAAAGGCCAGTGGTCCTGAAGGACTCAAGTTAGCGCCCGACGAGGCACAGCGTGCCGGCATCCAGTACGAGACCGTGCAAAACAAGCCGGTACCGGACGTCATCAGCGTCACGGCCACCATCCGCGTGAACCAGGACCGTATCGCGCGCGTCGCGCCGCGGGTCGAAGGACGCATCGTCGGGGTGTCGGCCAATCTGGGAGACCAGGTGAAGGCGGGGCAACCATTGGCCACACTGGACAGCCTTGCCATCGGTGAAGCTTCGGTGGCCTTGCTTCAGGCGCAGTCCACCGATCGTGCGGCTGAGGCGGACTTCAAGCGCGCATCCGCGCTGAACGCTGAGGAGATCATTGCGCAGAAGGACTTCCTCAGGCTCAAGGCCGAGCGCGAGCGCGCCGCTGTCGCCCTGCGTGCCGCCGAGGACCGGCTGAAGTTGCTGGGCGTGGATCCCAAGCGGCTGAGCCGCGTCGAATCCACGTTCCCGTTGACGGCGCCGCTGACTGGCACCGTGGTGCAGAAGAAGGCCACCGTTGGCGAATTGGGAACGCCCAGTGACCCGCTTTTCACCGTTGCTGACTTGTCGACCGTCTGGGTGGAAGCCAATCTCACCGAAAACCAGCTGGGCAAGGTGAGGCCCGGCGTCGCGGCGGGTGTGGTGGTGGCGGCCTATCCAGACCAGACCTTTCAGGGGAAGGTCACCTACGTGGCGAGTTTGCTGGACAAGGAGACCCGCACCATTCCCGCACGAATCGAGGTGGCCAACAGGGACGGCAGACTCAAGCCTGAGATGTTCGCCAAAGCGATCATCGATACGGGCGGCGACGCACCGACGTCTACGGCCATCAGCGTGCCAGATGCTGCCATCGTCCTCATGCAGGGGCAGCCGACCGTCTTCTTGTTCGCCAAGGGCGGGTACGAGCAGCGCGCCGTTGAGCTCGGCGACAAGCTCTCCGGACGTACTGTTGTCAAGTCGGGGTTGGTGGTCGGCGAGCAGGTCGTGATCGCAGGCACCTATGCGCTCAAGGCGCGCGTGCTGAAGTCGCAAATCGGCGACGAACACTGAGCAGGAGTCAACCATGCTCAATGCCATCGTCGACGCCTCCCTGCGCTACAAGGTCCTTGTCATCGTCGCCTTCACCGTGCTGGTGGGGCTGGGGGTACAGGCTTTCCGGGAAGTGCCTGTAGACGCGTTTCCGGACGTGACGCCCATACAGGTGAACATCTATACCGAATCCCCTGGCCTCGCTGCGGAGGATGTGGAGAAGCTGCTGACCACACCCATCGAAGGCGCCATGGCTGGCCTGCCGGGCGTGGAGGAGGTGCGTTCGGTCTCCCTCTTTGGCCTGTCCTATGTTGGCGTCTACTTCAAGGACAACGTCGACATCTACTTCGCGCGCCGCCTGGTTGGCGAGAAGCTGCAGGAGGCCAAGGAGCGCCTGCCGCAAGGCTACGGGGAGCCAGTGCTCGGACCGAACAGCTCCGGCCTTGGGCAGGTGTTCTGGTACACGATCGAGTCGGCGGACAGCAAGCTGACCGCGATGGATCTGCGCACGCTGCATGACTGGACAGTTCGGCTCATCCTGCGCACGGCACCGGGTGTGGACGATGTCATCTCTTGGGGCGGTCACGAGAAACAGTTCCAGGTCCAGATCGATCCGCGCAAGCTCATTAAGTACGGCCTGAGCTTTAAACAGGTGATGGAGCGCCTGGCAGCCAACAACAAGCAGGTCGGCGGCCAGTACATCAACCTCGGCGCGGAGCAGTACCTCGTGCGAGGCCTTGGGCTCGTCACAGGCACAGCTGACATCGGAACCATCGTCGTCGAGGAGCGCAATGGAGCGCCCATCTACGTTCGCGACATAGCCGAGGTGAAAGAAGCGCCGGCGTTGCGCTTCGGTGCCGTGACCCGCAACGGCAAGGAGACCGTGCTGGGCATGGCCCTGGCGCGCGTCAACGAGAACGCCAAAAGCGTCGTCGACGCGGTGAAGGCCAAGATCTCGACCGCCCAGGCGGCGTTGCCTAAGGGTGTAGAACTCAAGGCGATCTACGACCGCACGGAGATCGTCGCCAAGGCGTTGAAGACGGCCGAGAGCGCCCTGGTCGAAGGCTCGGTGCTGGTCGCGATCGTCCTGTTCCTGTTCCTGGGCGAGGTGCGCTCGGCCGTGGTGGTCATCGTGACCCTCCCGCTGGCCATGCTCATCGCCTTCCTGCTGATGAACCAGTTTGGTCTTTCCGCCAACCTGATGTCACTGGCCGGGTTGGCGATCGGGACCGGAATGATGGTCGACGGGGCTGTCGTCATGGTTGAGAACGCCTTCCGGCTTCTGGCCCACGCGAAGGAGTCGGGCGGGCCGATCGACAAGACGCACTTGATCCTCGAGGCTGCGCGCGAGGTGGCCAACCCGATCGCGTTTGCCATCCTCATCATCATCGTGGTCTTCATGCCGCTGTTTTCGCTCAGCGGTTTGGAGGGGAAGCTGTTCAAGCCGATGGCCCTGACCATCACCTTCGCGATGGCCGGCTCACTGCTCCTATCGCTGACCTTGGTACCGGTGCTTGCCGCTTTGATTCTCAAGCCTAAAGAGGAGAAGGACACCTTCATCGTGGCGCGCGCCAAGCGCGTGTACCTGCCGCTGCTGGACTGGGCGCTGGACAGAAAGCGCCTGGTCGTAGGCATCGCGGTCGTGCTGCTGATCGGCTCTTTGGCCCTGTTCCCCTTCCTGGGCAAGGAGTTCATGCCCCAACTGCAGGAAGGTTCCATCATGTTCCGGATCACCGGGATCCCGTCCACATCGCTGGATGAATCGATTCGGGTTTCGAACGAGGTGGACGCCAACCTGCGAAAGAACTTTCCGCAGGTGAAGACCGTGCTGGCAACCATCGGGCGCGCCGAACGGGGCGAGACGGCGGACGTGAACTACATGGAGGTGCTGCTGGAGCTCAAGCCGCAGTCCGAGTGGCCGGACAAGATCTCCTACGGTGGCCTGGCGTCCCAGATGCAAGAGTCGCTGGAGAAGCAGGTGCCGACGGCCGTCTTCGGCGCGACGCAGCCGATTCAGATGCGGGTGGAGGAACTGATCTCTGGCGTGCGCGCCACGTTGGCTCTGAAGTTGTATGGCGAGGATCTGAACACGCTGGACCGACTCACTGGTGAGATCAAAAACGTGCTGAACAAGGTGCCGGGCGTGGCCGACCTATCTGCCGAAGCCAACAAGGGCAAGCCGCAATTGGTCATCAAGGTCGATCGGGAGTCCGCAGCACGGTATGGGATCAATGCCGACGAGATCCTGGAGGTGGTTCAGGCCGGTATCGGCGGGGCCACGGTCAGCACGCTGATCGACGGAACCAAACGTTTCGATATCGCGGTACGCCTCGCTGACGAGTTCCGCGCCGACCCAGCTTCGATCGCGGCCATTCCGATCCGCACAGGGGAGGGTGCGCTCGTGCCGTTCTCGCAGGTGGCCAAGATCGAGATGGCCGAGGGCTACTCGTTTGTGCGCCGGGAATCGTTGCAGCGCTACTCCGTCCTGCAGATGGACGTCAAAGGCCGGGACGTGGACAGTTTCGTCAAGGAGGCCGGCACTCGCCTGACAGCTAACGTGAAGTTGCCGCCCGGCTACTGGGTCGAGTGGGGCGGGGCGTTCGAGAACCAACAGCGCGCCATGGCGCGCCTGGCGGTGATCGTGCCGCTGACCATCGGCTTGATCTTCATCCTGCTGTACACGGCATTCAACTCGGTCCGGCACGCGACGCTCATCATCGCCAACGTGCCCTTCGCCATCATCGGCGGCATCGTCGGGCTCTTCATCAGTGGCCAGTACCTGTCCGTGCCGTCAGCCATCGGCTTCATCGCGGTATTCGGCGTGGCCATGCTGAACGGCATCGTGATGGTCTCGTTCCTGAACGACCTGAGGCGCCAAGGCTTGCCGATTCGCGAGGCGGTGCGCCACGGGGCAGCGCTGCGCCTGCGACCGGTGCTGATGACGGCTTCGGTGGCCATCCTGGGTCTCATCCCGATGCTGATCTCGACTGGAGTCGGAGCGGAAACGCAGAGGCCCCTTGCCACGGTGGTGGTCGGCGGCCTTTTCACGTCGACGGCGCTCACCCTGCTGCTGCTGCCGCTCATCTACGAATGGTCCGAGTCCCGCGCGGCAGCACGTCAGGCCGCTAGGGAGCCGGCCGCGTCGCACGCCGCCAACGAGATTGGCGTGCACCACCCAGAACCACCCGAGGAGTCGACATGAAGCAGATCAAGGCCTACATCCATAGCCATCGCGCAGCAGACGTCATCGAGGCCATCAAGTCCACGAAGGCCTGGGAGATCCTGGACGGCGACCCGCATCACTACCACCTGAGCGCCACGCCTTCGCAGGGAACCCTTCCGCCGATCGACGACGCCGAACAGCACTTCTCCGTCAACCTCGGCCTCGCGGTGGTCAACGAAGTGCGGCTCGAGCTGCATTGCGACGACGACTGCGTCGATGAGATCGTCAAGGCGATCCGACGATCGGCGCGCACGGGCCAGCGCACGGCTGGCTGGGTCTACGTCACGACGATCGACGCCGCGCACGAAATTCATTGAACCGGCGCGGGAACTCCGCGCCCTACGAAGGAGCAACACATGGGATTTTTGGATCGACTGCTGAAGAGCGGACTGGGCGGTCACGGGGGCGGCGGGTACCACGGAGGGGGACGCTCGCGCGAGGGCGGACATGGAGGTCACGGCAGCCATGGCGGTCACGGGGACGGCTACTACCCGCCTGCGCAGAACGTACCGCCCCAACCAGCTACGGCCGCGTCCAGCGGCTTGATCTGTGCCAAGTGCGGCACTCCAGGAGCGTCCGGTGCACGGTTTTGCAGCGGCTGCGGCGGCCAACTGGTGGCTGCCGCCTGCCAGGGCTGTGGGACGCCGTTCGCCCCGGGCGCACGGTTCTGCAACCAGTGTGGCAGGCCGGCGCCGTAGTAGCTATGAATCGACGTACTGTGATTGCGTGCCTTGCGACTATCGCGGGACCGCTTTTGTCTGGCTGCGCGGAGCGGCCTCTGAAACCACCCGACGACAGATACTGTTTCCGGGTGAAGACCAAGACAGGATCGAAGCCGACGTGCACGCCTGCAGCAGTGCCAGATCTGGCGGCAGACGCACAGGCGAAGAAGTTCGAGCCCGTTCCAGGCAGCCTCGTCGTCTACCTCGTGCGCCGGCGGTGGGGTGATGTGGTGAACGTGGTTAACGTCGGGGTCGATGGCGGGGCTCTGGTGGCAACCACGCCGGCGTCATTCGTCAGGTTGATCCTGACGCCGGGTTCTCATCGGCTGGGCTATGAGTGGAAGAAGGGCAAGGGCGACCTTGAACTTCGTGGAGACGCCGGCCAAGTGCTCTTCGTGGAGCTGATCGGCAGCCTTTGGTTCTGGAACGAGTGGTACCGCCTGGAAATGGCTGATGCCTCTATCCGGGATAGGGCGATCAAGAGTCGCCTGGTGGCCGACGTGAAGGTGGCTGGAAGTGAATGATGGACAAGAGGCGACAGGACATTGAGAAAGAGGAAATGGCTCCCGACCTTCCTCCTGAATCAGCGGCGGCGCACTTCGAGGCAATCGGCAAAGCCATCGGCGACATTGACGTGATCGTGCGAGGGCTCCTCGAGCGGACGCCACCGACCAAGCCCTGGCAGCGCCAGCTGAGAATGCATCTCCAGGACGCGGATCGTCACGTTGAGATCCTGCGCCTGGCGATTTCTCTCGAGCATGACCTGACCGAAATTCATGACTCAGCGCGCAAGCTCAAGCAGGTGATCGAGACTGCCAACGTGCAGGTCGTGGGCGGACGCGCTGACGGAATTACTCGCAATGCCTTGATGGTCGCGTACCGGAACGCCTCCCTGCTGAGCTGCTTGCTTGCACCCTGAAGCTGAACCGATCGCGTTGGAGGAGAACTGCGATGACCGACGGCCGAGCAAAAGCCCACGAGCGTTACCACGTTGCTATGGTGGAAGTGAAACGCCGCCTGCGCGCCGTCAACCGCATCCTGGGCGCCAAGAAGTCCCGCACGCTCACTCTGGACACGGACAACGAGTTCTCCTGGCTCCAGGTGCGCAAGGTCATTGAACTGGTGGCCTTCGCGGGAATTTCATCGGACGAGGCGCGCTATGCCGCATTGCGCATGGAGGCCAAGGACAACCCGGACTACACCCGTGACTGGAAGGTCGGAGACATCCTGAAGCGACTCTCGAAGATCACGCCGCACTTCCTGCCGATCCCTATTGGCAGCGTCCAGGTGATGGGCGACGGCCTGTGGCACTTCAATGAGGGGAAGGAAAAGCAGACCCTTGAGCGCTTCGTCGAGATTTATGAGCGCGCCGGCGAGCACCTTCACGTGCCCAACCCCTTCGGCGAGGTCTCTCTGGAACAACACCAGCAACTGGTGACCTCGTCGAGGAAACAGCTTTACAAGGACGTTCTGTACCTGACCAGCGTGCTATGGACGCATGCCAAGGTTGGTCTGGAGTTCGATCCTAAGGATGACGAGCCGCGTGGGGCGGCCAATCCGATTTCTGCGTGGCTGGTTCAGCTCGGGAAGCCGGAAACGGACGAGGTTCGCGTCGTGCTGGCAGAAGGGATTGATCGACCCGAAGGACGTGCCGACAAGGAGGACGTGCCAAGTGACGAATGAATCAGCGCTGCCTTTGACGGCGCTTTGGCAGAACGAGTTCAACGCCGACAACCTGATCGACTACGCACGCGCGTCGAAGGATTTGTCGGAGTACATCCGCGTGCTGGTCAAGGAGGGCTACCGGCACTTGGTCGTGCCTAGCCGAGGCGCAGTACCGTTCATCAGCGCTGCCGCGGCTGCCTGGCGTCTCGATATCCGATCGCTGCCGACCTATGACGAGCGCTTGAAGGAAATGAGTGAGCTGACCTACTCCCCGTTCCATCAGAAGCTCATCCTGCCGTTCTCCGCCGACCCGCAGGACGCAACGCAGACTACGGCGGCGATCAGGCGCTACTGGAGCCGCGTTCTTGCTGGGATCGTGCGACGTGACGGGACTGATCCCTACCTCACGTTCTACAAGGTACTGGTCGAAAACCTGGCCAAGAGGAACTGGCTGGCAGCGCTGCCCAGCAAGCTCCCAACCGAGAACTTCATCTTCGTGGACACGGTCGTATCAGGGCGTGCTATCTGCGAAATCTTCAGGGCCTTCGAAGAGGTTGGACTCGACAAGTGCCACTTCATTCTGATCGTCGACGCCCGGGGCGCGGAGGTGGCGCAGCGGTACCAGCGGGAGATCAAGGCGATGGCGGATCAGGGGCGGTGCACGGTTCTCCCCGTCAACAGGCTTTTCACGGAAGACCGCGGGCCTGCCGTCAGTGGGGTCTGGAGCACGGTCTATCCACAGATACTGGATGCCGTCCGACAGCGGTTTGAATGGGCAAGGGATGCCTATGGCGCAGGTACGTTCTATCACCAGGTGTCGAGCTCACAAGTGAAGCCTCGTCAGGGCATTGGGACCCCTGACTACAACATGCCAGTCACGCAGATGTATGCATCCCTGTATGTAGGCATCTCGACGGCAGTGAGGGCGCTGCGAGACGCCGAAGCGGCGGAGAAGAAGCTGGCCGATCAGGTCGGTCGCGAGTCGAGCGCCTTCGCGGAGATGCTTGCTGAGCGCCAGGCCGACATCGATCTCGACCTTCGCCGCCAACTCGAATACCAGCTCATGAAATTCCGGGAGGCTGTGGAGGAAATGAAGCCGTACAGCCCTTTGGACAAGGAGACAACCCGGATCCTGGCCGAACCCCGCGTTCATGAGGCGCATCCGGACGCCGTTGTGACGGTCTCAAGTTCCCACCTTGTGCGTGTCACGCTGCCTGACTCAGAGATCTCCCGGGTGATGCTCGAGGCTGAGCGGGAAATTGCGTTGGGCAAGGACGTGCTGGATGACGACTGGTTCCGGTAGGCCTACCGAGAACTGGAACGCGGTGGCGAGACCCGGCTGGCGTGTTCGAGCCACCGCGGCCGCCGCATCAGTGTTGATCTGTGGTCTGTTTATCCACGTGCTCAGCGCCAGCCACTTGCGTTGGATTCCTCAAGTTGGAGCTGCCCCTGGCCCATCGATCAGCGTCAGACTTGTACCCCTGCGCCGCGCGGCACCTGAGGTCGTCGCGGCCGTCCCTGCTAGAAGGCCTCAAGCGGCAAGCTCACGGACGGGATGGAATAGGGGCGCCGCGAGCAACGCGCAGCCGTCGGGCACGGCTCCAATGGCTGGTCAGGATGTAAATGCCGACAAGCAGCCAGGTGAGCCAGAACAGCTTGAACCCGGCACCGTGCCACCGCCGATCCGTCTTGATCTTGGCGTGGCCATGGCCGGCGCGCGCCCGGAGTTCCGCAGGATGGCCGATAGCGCTGGCGTCGCACTCCAGCTCGGCGGGCTGTCGAAGGACGAACGCATCGCGCTTGCAATCACTCGGACCGAGAAGCGCGATTGCCTGGGGCCGCGCAAGGACCTGAAGGCAGACCTGGTCCAGCTCGCGATCTACCTGCACACGGTGGCCAGCGGCAAATGCAAAGGACAGTAGCCGCGGGTCACGCTGGCGCCAACATGACGGATTTGTAATGCGAAGGCCACGCTTCCCGTTGGGGACGGATTTCTAAAGTTCCTTCCATGGTGAACGCCTCAGGTGGCTCTCCCGAGTCACCCGTCCGCCGAAGTAGGAACTCTCATGAACCGCACCATTTCCGCCTCCGCCCTGATCGCCAGCCTTGTGTTCGCCGTGGGCGCTGCCCAGGCAGGTACTGCCGCTGGGAACGACCGCATGTTCAACGGCAAGTCGGTCCACGGCGAGGCCGTCACCGCCACCCAAGGCGCGCGTGTGGTCAAGGTCGATGCTGGCAAGGCCATCAACGTGAACTGCGGCGACGTGGTGACGTTCCAGAGCGCGGGCAAGAGCTTCACGTGGAAATTCAGTTCCGCCAGCCATCGCGCACTCGACGTCCGCGACATCGCGCCCCAAGGCTTCACCGACAAGAAGTTGATGGTCTACGTGTCCCGCGCCGATAGCGAAGGCGCATGACCCTCCGAGCCCTGCGATCCGCGGTCGGAAACGAACCGCGGGTCTGGGCGAACAGCTTCCAGTAAGGCGAAGCACCGCTGCTTTGCGAACGATTTCACTGGAACAGCCAAGGCCAATTCACCCTCGTTTAACCGTTTCAAGACACAATCCGGTCCATGCGTCGCTGGCTGACCATCCTTTTGCTGTTCATCCTGCCCGTCCAGTTCGCCTGGTCGGCAGCGGCAGCCTATTGCCAGCACGAGCAGATCCCTGCCAAGGCGCACATCGGTCACCATGCCCATGAGCATGGGGTACCCGGTGATGCCGGATCCAAGGTGTCCGGCAAGCATCTCGACGACAAGTCGCCTTCCAAGGGCGGCAAGCTGCTCGGGGACAACGACTGTGGCTATTGCCAATTGAGCTTCGCGAAGCCGCTGGTGCCCGTCGCGCTGCAATTCGACAACAACGTCGCATTCACTCTGGACCCTGCGTCCAACCAGGCCTTCCGTTCGCGCGGGCCTGACCTCCTCGAACGCCCCAACTGGCGCGTCGCCTGATTCGGCGAGCGCAGTTTCGTTCCAACCCCTCTCGTTTGATGCGGCCCTAGCCGCAGCACTGCACTCGCCGAAACCCTCGCGTTGTCCCTACAACCCTGGAGTTTTCGATGCGCAGAACCTTCGTGCCGCTTGCATGCGCGGCACTCATTTCCTCCCTTGCCCAGGCGCAGTCGTCTGGGATCCCTCCCGCTTCCGCTGACGTTCAGATCGCTCAGGCGACAGTACCAGCCACCCCGACGGTCGCCCCGCAAACCACGCCGTTGTCCTTGAGGACGGCGGTCGACACGGCGCTGGCACAGAACCCCCAGCTTCGTGCCGCCGCAGCCGAGCTCGATGCCAATGACGGCACTGTCCGCCAGGCCGGCCTCATCCCGAATCCGGTGCTTGGCGTGGACCAAGAGGACCTCAAGTCCGGCACCCGCGTCACGACGATGCAACTCAGCCAGACGCTGGAGACCGGCGGCAAGCGAGCGGCGCGGGTTGAGCTGGCACAGCGCGGCAAGGACATTGCAGCGCTGGATCTGATCGCTCGCCGCGCTGACATCCGTGCCACGGCCGTCCAGGCCTTCTTTGACGCACTGACGGCCCAAGAGCGCGTCAAGGTCGCTGAAGAATCGCTGCGGATCGCCGGCAGTGGCGTTGATGCCGCCGCACGTCGGGTGACCGCCGGGAAGGTGTCGCCCACGGAGGAGACGCGCGCTCGAGTCGCTGCTTCAACCGCTCGAATCGATCTGCGCCAAGCGCAAGCCGAGAGTTCGGCCGCGCTGCGTGCGCTGACCGCCGTTATGGGCGTGCCTGAGGGCACCATCCAGCGCCTGGACGGCAGCGTCGACGTGTTGCCGGTAGCCCCGTCAGCGCCCGACATCATGGCGCGGCTGCCCGATGCGCCGGCCGTGCGCCGCGCTTTGCTTGAGGTCCAGCGCGCCGATGCGGGCTACACCCTTGCTCGTGCCAAAGGCGTGCCGGACGTGACTGTGGGCGTTGGTGCCCGCCGCGCCCAGGAACTGGGTCGGACGCAGGCTGTGTTCAGCGTGTCGGTGCCGCTTCCGTTCTTTGACCGGAACCAAGGCGCCCAGTTGGAGGCTCTGCGTCGCCGGGACGCCGCGCAAGCCAACGCCCAGGCCGAGGAGCTGCGCCTGCGCTCTGAAGTGCTGCAGATGGCAGACCTCCTGCAGGCGCGCAAGGACGAGGTCGAAGCGCTGCGCCGCGAGGTGCTGCCTGGTGCGCAGAGTGCTTACGAGGCGGCCAAGACCGGCTTCGAGCTCGGCAAGTTCAGCTTCCTGGACGCCCTCGATGCCCAGCGCACCTGGCTTCAGGTCCGCAGCCAGTACTACACCGCGGTGGCCCAAGTTCACCGCACTGCTGCAGAGATCGACCGCCAGCTCGGCACCACGACTGATCGCCCCTGAGGCACACCCAACATGAAATTCACGATGAACGACAAGCAAAGCACGCTCGACCGCCTGCGTGGCAGCCTGGGCAAGAAGCAACTGATCGCCATTGCCGCCGTGCTGGCGCTGGGCGCCGTCGGTACGGTGTCCATCCTTCGCATGGGCGGCAGTGCACCTGCCGCCGAGGAAGAGCATGGTCACGGCCACGATGAAGCAAAGGGGCACGCCGACGGTGAGCACCATGGCGAGGCCAAGGGCGAAAAGGGTCACAAGGACGCCGAAGGTCACGGTGACGGCGAGCACCACGAAGAAGCCAAGAAGGGCGCCAACGGTGGTGACGTCATCGGCACGCAGAAGGAAGTCAGCGTTGAGCTTCTCCTGGCCGACCAGGGCGGATCTCCTCGCATCAAGCTGTGGCTGACCAAGGGCGGCAAGCCGCTGCAGCTCAGCCAGCAGCAAGTGGCTGTGACGCTGGAGCGTCCCGGGCAGAACCCCGAAAAGATCGCGTTCGCACTCGAAGGCGGTGCCCTGGTCAGCGCCCAGATCATCAGCGAGCCGCACCTGTTCAAGGGCACCGTTGAGGTTCAGACCGGCGGTGGCGTCGCCCAGTTCCCCTTTGTCAAGGATGAGGGTGCCGTCACCATGACCGCAGACCAGATCAAGGCAGCGGGCATCTCGCTGGATACCTCCGCGCCTTCAACCATCCGTTCGGCGCTCCAATTGCCCGGCGAGATCGCCTTCAACGAAGACCGGACCGCTCACGTCGTGCCGCGTGTTGGTGGCGTTGTGGAATCGGTCGCCGTGTCCCTGGGTCAACAGGTCGTGAAGGGCCAGGTCCTGGCTGTCATCAGCAGCTCCAGCGTCTCCGACCAGCGAGCCGAGTTTCAGAACTCCCAGAAGCGCCTCCAACTGGCTCGCACGACCTACGAACGTGAGAAGCAGCTCTTCGAACAGCGAATCTCGCCCCAGCAGGACGTTCAGCAGGCTGAGCAGGCCATGCGCGAAGCCGAGATCGCCGTCGCCAACGCACGCCAGAAGTTGCAGGCAATTGGCGCGTCGGCGGACTCGTCGGCCCTGAACCGGTTCGAGCTGCGCGCGCCCTTCAACGGGATCATCGTTGAGAAGCACATCGCGCTGGGTGAACAGGTGCGTGAGGACACCAACGTCTTCACCATCTCTGATCTGAAGTCCGTCTGGGCTCAGATCAATGTGCCCGCGCGCGACCTGCCGCAGGTGCGCATCGGCGAGAACGTGGTCATCAAGTCCACCGCCTTCGAGCAGAAGGCCGTCGGCAAGGTGGCCTATGTCGGCGCCTTGATTGGCGAGCAAACCCGCACGGCCCAGGCGCGCGTCGTTGTCGACAACCCCAACACCGCATGGCGTCCCGGCCTGTTCGTGAACGTCGAGGTCTCGGCTGGCGAATCCAGCGTCCCGGTCTCGGTGACTGCTGACGCCATCCAGACCATGGAGGGCAAGTCCATCGTGTTCGTCCGTACGCCGAGCGGCTTTGCGCCGGTACCGGTCGAGCTGGGTCGAAGCGACGGCAAGCGCACCGAGGTGACGTCCGGCCTGAAGGCAGGCGCGCAGTACGCGACGTCGGGTAGCTTCGTCATCAAGTCTGAAGCCGGCAAGGCCTCGGCCAGCCACGAGCACTGAAAGAGGCGTCCACATGTTTGAACGCATCATTCGTTTTGCCATCGAGCATCGATGGCTCGTCATGTTGGCTGTGCTCGGCATGGCCGCGCTGGGCGTCTTCAGCTACCAGAAGCTGCCCATCGACGCGGTCCCCGACATCACCAACGTCCAGGTCCAGATCAATACCAAGGCGCCCGGCTACTCGCCGCTCGAAACCGAGCAGCGCGTGACCTACCCGATCGAAACGGTCATGGCGGGCTTGCCCGGCCTTGAACAGACCCGCTCGCTGTCGCGCTACGGCCTGTCCCAGGTCACGGTGATCTTCAAGGAAGGCACCGACATCTACTTCGCCCGCCAGCTGGTCAATGAGCGCATCCAAAGCGCTCGCGGTCAGATGCCGGCCGGTGTGGAGCCGAACATCGGTCCCATCTCCACCGGCCTCGGTGAGATCTACCTGTGGACGGTCGAGTCGCAGCCGGGGGCAAAGAAGCCCAACGGCGAGCCTTACACGGCCACCGACCTGCGCGAGATCCAGGACTGGGTCATCAAGCCCCAGTTGCGCAACGTGACCGGTGTCACCGAGATCAACACCATCGGTGGCTATGCCAAGGAGTACCACGTTGCTCCCGATCCGAGCCGTCTGGCTTCCTATGGCATCACGCTGGCGGACGTCGTCAACGCGCTGGAACGCAACAACGCCAACGTGGGCGCCGGCTACATCGAGCGCCGCGGCGAGCAGTACCTGATCCGCGCCCCGGGCCAGGTCCGCTCCATCGCCGACATCGGCAACGTGGTCCTGCGCAACGAGGGCAGCGTGCCGGTCCGCATCAAGGATGTGGCCAGCGTCGAGCTCGGCCGCGAACTGCGCACGGGTGCGGCGACCGACAACGGCAAAGAAGTGGTGCTGGGCACCGTCTTCATGCTGATCGGCGAGAACAGCCGCACCGTTTCCCAGGCCGTCGACAAGAAGATGGCTGAGATCAACAAGAACCTCCCGGCCGGCATCCACGCCGTCACGGTCTACGACCGCACGACCCTGGTCGACAAAGCCATCGGCACGGTCAAGAAGAACCTGATGGAGGGCGCGATCCTGGTGATCGTCATCCTCTTCCTGTTCCTCGGCAACATCCGTGCGGCGCTGCTGACCGCGATGGTGATCCCGCTGTCCATGCTCTTCACGTTCACGGGCATGGTGAACCAAAAGGTCAGTGCGAACCTGATGAGCCTCGGAGCCTTGGACTTCGGGATCATCATCGACGGCGCGGTCGTGATCGTCGAGAACTGCGTACGCCGCCTGGCGCATGCACAGGAGCACAAGGGGAGGTCGCTGACGCGCTCAGAACGCTTCCACGAGGTGTTCCTGGCGTCGCAGGAGGCCCGGCGTCCGCTGCTGTTCGGGCAGCTGATCATCATGATCGTCTACCTGCCGATCTTTGCGCTGGCTGGCGTCGAAGGGAAGATGTTCCACCCGATGGCGTTCACGGTCGTGATCGCGCTGGTGGGCGCCATGATCCTGTCGATGACCTTCGTGCCGGCAGCCGTCGCGCTGTTCATCGGCGAGAAGGTCGCCGAGAAGGAAAACTTCCTGATGGGCTGGGCGCGCCGCGCCTATGAGCCGGCGCTGAAGCGTGTCATGAACGCCAAGCCGCTGGTCATCACCTTCGCGCTGGTCACGGTGTTCCTGTCCGGCCTGCTTGCAACCCGCATGGGCAGCGAGTTCGTGCCGAGCTTGAATGAAGGCGACTTCTCCATTCAGACTTTGCGGATCCCGGGCACCAGCCTGTCGCAGTCGGTTGCGATGCAGCAGCAACTGGAATCGACGCTGAAGACCAAGTTCCCGGAAATCGAGCGTGTGTTCGCCCGTACCGGTACCGCGGAAATCGCGTCCGACCCCATGCCGCCCAACATCTCGGATGCCTACGTGATGCTGAAGCCCGTGTCCGAATGGCCGGAGCCGCGCAAGACGCGTGACGAACTGGCCGCTCTGGTCAAGGCCGAGGTAGAGAAGATGCCGGGCCAGAACTACGAGTTCTCGCAGCCCATCCAGCTGCGGTTCAACGAGCTGATCTCCGGCGTGCGCTCCGACGTGGCCGTCAAGGTGTTCGGTGACGACATGGACGTCATGAACAACGCCGCTGGCCGTATCGCTGCGGTGCTGAAGGGCATTTCCGGCGCGACCGAGGTCAACATCGAGCAGACCACTGGCCTGCCGATGCTGAGCGTGCAGATCGACCGGGAGAAGACGGCGCGCTATGGCCTGAACGTCCAGGACGTGCAGGACACGCTGGCCACCGCCGTCGGCGGCAAGGAAGGCGGCACGATGTTCGAGGGTGACCGTCGCTTCGACATCATCGTTCGCGTGCCCGAGAACGTGCGCTCGGACCTGGAGGCCATCAAGCGCCTGCCGGTGCCTCTGCCTGCGAGCGGCACCAGCAGCGCCCGGAAGTTCATCCCGCTGAGCGAGGTGGCCGATCTGTCGCTGTCACCTGGTCCCAACCAGGTGAGCCGCGAGAACGGCAAGCGCCGCGTGGTGGTCAGCGCCAACGTGCGCGGCCGCGACATCGGCACCTTCGTCGCTGAGGCCGAGCAGGCCATCCAGCAACAGGTCAAGCTGCCCACGGGCTACTGGATGACCTGGGGCGGCCAGTTCGAGAACCTGCAGTCGGCGACGAATCGCCTGAAGATCGTCGTGCCGGTGTCCCTGCTGCTGGTCTTCACGCTGCTGTTCGTGATGTTCGGCAATGCCAAGGACGGCTTGCTGGTGTTCACCGGCATCCCGTTCGCGCTGACGGGCGGCATCGTGGCTCTGTGGTTGCGGGACATTCCGATGTCCATCTCCGCGGCAGTCGGCTTCATCGCGCTATCCGGCGTGGCGGTGCTGAACGGCCTGGTGATGATCTCCTTCATCCGCAACCTGCGGGAGTCGGGTCGTAGCCTGGACGAGGCCATCTTCGAAGGCGCCATCACCCGGTTGCGACCGGTCTTGATGACCGCGCTGGTCGCATCGCTGGGCTTCGTGCCCATGGCGATCGCTACCGGCACGGGCGCCGAGGTGCAGCGTCCGTTGGCCACGGTCGTGATCGGCGGCATCTTGTCTTCGACGGCACTGACCTTGTTGGTGCTGCCGGTGCTGTATCGCATCGCCCACCGCAAGGATGACGAGGAAGACGCGCCTGCGCCGCGCGCCAAGCCGGATCAGGAGGTGCTTGCATGAACGCACTGCCGCATTGCGCGGCGCACCGGCCGCAAGGCCGGTGTTTCGCGGACCTGAGCCTCTGGCATGGAGGGCGGCCGCAAGGCCGCAGGGCCTCATGAAAATCCTGGTCGTCGAAGACGAAGTCAAGGCGGCCGCTTACCTGCGCAAAGGACTGACCGAGGAGGGCTACCAAGTCGAGGTAGCTCACACCGGCGTCGACGGACTCCACATGGCGTCCGTGAACGAGTACGACCTTGTCATCCTGGATTGGATGCTTCCGGGCATCGATGGGCTGGCGGTCCTCTCGGCTTTGCGTCATACGCGGTCGGTTCCGGTCCTCATGCTGACCGCGCGCGGCCAGATCGAGGATCGGGTGCGCGGCCTGCAGAGTGGGGCGGACGACTACCTGATCAAGCCATTTGCCTTCTCGGAGCTGGTCGCGCGCGTCCAGGTGCTCCTGCGTCGGGGAAGCGTGCACCGGAATGACACGGAAACGCTGGTCATGAAGGTGGCCGATCTCGAGGTCGACACGGTGCGCCGCAAGGCGACCCGGGCAGGTCAGCGCCTGGAGCTCACACCCAAGGAGTTCAGCCTGCTGATCTTGCTGCTGCGGCGCAAGACCCATGTGCTCTCGCGTACGGAAATTGCGGCCCAGGTCTGGGACATGAACTTCGACAGCGAGACCAACGTCGTCGAGGTGGCAATCCGTCGCTTGCGGGCGAAGTTGGACCAGCCCTTCGAGAAACCGCTGCTCCACACCGTGCGCGGCGTGGGGTACGTGCTGGAGGAACGGCCATGAATGTGTCGAGCATCCAAGCACCGAGCCTTCGAGCGCGGTTGTCGCGCCAGTTTGCCCTGCAAACCATGGTCGGCCTGAGCCTGGTCTGCGGCGCGGTCTACCTGGTGATCTCGCTCACGCTGTCCGCTCGCCAGGACGACACCCTGGTCAAGAAGCGGATCGCGGTCCAGCGACTTCTCAAGGAGGGGCAGGAAGTCCATGACATCCCGGGCATCAAGCACCTGATGAGTGATTTCCTGGCCGGTCATGACGATCTGTCACTGGTGGTTCGGCAGGAGAACCGTGCCGCTGTCTTCGAGAAGGACGATCCCAAGCGCCCTGATTCGATGAGCAAGCGGCTGAGCTTCCCGGTTCAGCTACCGACGGAGCTGGGCGGGGCAGGGCAGGCGGAACTCATCTACGACGTCAGTAAGGATGAATCACTGCTGAGCCGCCTGTGGTGGACGCTGCTGACCGCCTCCATCCTGGGGACTTTTGCGGTCTCGGCGACAGGCTTCGTACTGGTGAAGAGAGGGCTGGCGCCACTGAATGCGTTGGCGCGTCGGACCTCCGAGCTCGATGCGAGCCGCCTTGATCAGCGGCTGGATGCGGCGGGCCAGCCTGAGGAAGTCCAGTCGCTGCTCCTGCAGTTCAATGCGCTGTTGGACCGACTACAAGTCGCGTACCAGCAGATGGGGGCATTCAATGCCGACGTCGCGCACGAACTGAACAATCCGCTTTCAATCCTGATCGGCAGCTGCGAAGTGGCCCTCAGGCGGCCTCGATCTGCGGCTGAACTGCATGACACGCTCTCCTCCAACCTTGAGGAGCTGCGACGGATCGCGACCATCGTGGCGGACATGCTCTTTCTATCGAGCGCTGAACGCGGAACACCTGCGCGCCGATCCTTTCCAATGAGCATTGCCGACCTCGCAGCGGAAGTCGCGGACTTTCACGAGTTCGTCCTGGAAGAGGCCGAACTGCGCGTGGAGGTGCGTGGAGATGCACGCGCAGCGGTAGACGCCGGCCTGGTTCGGCGGGCGATGTCCAACCTGCTGAGCAATGCGTCGCGCTATGCCACCCGTGGCTCCCTGATCGAGGTGCGCATTGCGCGAGTCGATCCTCGGCACGTTTCGATCGGGGTGCACAACCAGGGGCCGGTCATCCCGGCCGAGCATCTGCCGCGTCTGTTCGACCGGTTCTACCGCGTCGATCCGTCACGAACAAATGCCGACCGAAACCACGGTTTGGGACTGTCCATCGTCGCAGCCATTGCACGCATGCACGGTGGGACCGCCATCGCGGAGTCAACGGATCAAGGTACGTACATCCGCTTCACGCTGGAGGACCCTGGTGCGTCTGACGCGAAGGCGGTGGCGGCCCCTGCCGCGTCGGGGAGGCCGTCATGACCTTAAACACACCTTGGAAAGGAGGCCGCCATGTTGAACTTGTTTGAGCACTTGCGTGAGCGGCATCCGGGGTTGGCGACCTACATCTTCGGCACCTCCGTTGCGGTCATCGTCATTTCCTTGCTGCTGCTGATCTACTTCCTTCGCCAGGACCGCGCCAAGAAGGAACAGCGGCGCGAGGAGCGTCGTGACAAGCGCCGTCGGGCACGCCAAAAGCGGTGACCTCCTACACAGGCCACTGCTAGGATCATTCGGTGCGCAAAGCTCTCCTGACCTTCTTGCTCGCAGTGCTGCCTTTCCAGTTCGTCTGGGGGGCGGCCGCTGGATACTGTCAGCACGAGCAGGGCACGGAGGTGAGCCATTTTGGACACCACGCGCACAAGCACGCAGGCAAGTTTGCCAAGACCTCCGACGCCTCGGCCGACAAGAGCCAGCAGGGCGGCGCCGATGACGCCGACTGCATTGCTTGCCACATGAGTGGCGGCACTGTGATGTCGGACGCTCAGACTCTTCCCAGGGTCGACCAGATCGCTCAGCCGGTCACGACCGTTCGGGGAGCGCACTCCAGGTTGCTGGTACCCACCATTGACCGGCCCAAATGGGCATCGCTGACTTGATCTGAGCCCGGCGCGCAAGCGACGGGTAGGCCGCCGGAAACGTTCAGCCGGCGATACCGATGGACTCCATGGCCGCTGGCCAAAGCGAGTCCGATCAGCAGGCAGCCAGCACAACCTCACCCCAACTGCTGGCCGCCGCCTTCCAAGAAAGCGACGCCGTTCATGAGCAAGAACCAGAAGCTGCGGCTGGATCTCCCGTTGGTGCTGCCGGACATCCACGGCACCGACGATCCCTGCGTGAAGCGCCTGCAGGACAAGCTGGCCGGTCGACCTGGCATCGATGCCGCCCACGTCACTGGCGTTGCCGAGGGCAAGCCCCAGTTATGCGTGCACTACGACCCCAACGTGATCTCGCTAGGCCGCGTTCGCGAGCTGGTCGAGTCTGAAGGGCTCGAACTCACGGATCGGTTCGCGCATATTCTGGGACGGGTCAACCTGCCCATGCACGCGCGATTTGCCCAGCGGCTCGCTGAACAGCTCCGGGCTTTGGAGGGTGTCATCGAGGCGGACGTTTCGCCCGGCGGCGTGGTGCGCATTGAGTTTGATCGGACGCGCATCGACGAGGCCAAACTGAACCAGCGTCTGACTTCGCTTGACATCACGATCGACGGCGACAAAGGCGCATCGAAAGCCCCGGTTCGCAAAACGACCAGCCAACCCGTCGCTGCCGCGCCAGAACCGGGCGAATCTGCGGACAAGGCTGCCAACGATGAGCACGCGGGACACGACCACAGCGACCATGACCACGACCCGAAGGCCAGCCATGACCATGCCGGCGAGGAAAAGGGCAAGGTTGCGCACAAGCACGATGAGAAAGGGCATGCCGGCCATTCCCACGACAAGGAGGGGGAGGGCGGCGAGCACAGCCATGAACACGGCGGGCTGTTCGGTGAAAAGACAGAGCTGATCTTTGCCAGTTTGTCGGGCATGGCCCTCTTGGCCGGCTGGCTGATCGGCCGCGCAGGCACGGGACCCGATTGGCTACCGACGGCGTGCTACGTACTCGCGTATTTCTTCGGCGGGTATTACACGGTCAAGGAAGCGATCGAGAACCTGCGCGCCAAGCGATTCGAGATCGACACCCTCATGCTTGTCGCCGCGGCCGGCGCCGCCGCCCTGGGTTCGTGGGCTGAAGGCGCTCTGCTGCTGTTCCTGTTCAGCATGGGTCACTCGTTGGAGCATTACGCCATGGGACGGGCGCGGCGCGCGATCGAGGCGTTGGCCAAGCTCGCGCCGGAAACGGCCACAGTCCGACGCGACTCCGGAACCGAAGTGGTAGCTCTGGACAAGCTGCAGGTGGGTGATGTCGTCGTCGTGAAGCCTAACGAGCGCCTCCCCGCGGACGGCGTGGTCGTGGTGGGAACTTCGAGCGTCAACCAGGCGCCGGTCACCGGTGAAAGCGTGCCGGTCGACAAGCGACCTGTGGAAGACGGCAAGACGGCCATCGGCAACTTCGAGCGAGTCGCCGCGGAGAACCGAGTCTTCGCCGGCACGATCAATGGCGCTGGCGCAATGGACGTGATGGTGGCGCGCAAGTCCGACCAATCGACGATGGCGCGCGTCATCAAGATGGTGACAGAGGCGGAGGCACAGCGGTCACCGACTCAGCAGTTCACCGAGAAGTTCGAGCGGATCTTTGTGCCATCAGTGCTGTTGCTGGTTGGCCTGTTGCTCTGCGCAGGCTTCGTCATCGACGAGCCGTTCTCGCAGACGTTCTATCGGGCAATGGCCGTGCTGGTGGCTGCAAGCCCCTGCGCTTTGGCGATCTCCGTGCCCAGCGCCGTTTTGAGCGGCGTGGCGCGCGCGGCACGCGGCGGTGTGCTGGTCAAGGGTGGCGGCCCGCTGGAGAACCTGGGCACGCTGACGTCCATCGCCTTCGACAAGACCGGCACCCTGACCGAGGGCAAGCCGAAGCTGACCGACGTCGTGCCTGCGCAGGGGGTGCCTGAGGAGGAATTGCTGGCAGTGGCGCTTGCGGTGGAAGAGCACAGCGACCACCCGCTCGCGGCCGCCATCGTGACGGGTGCCAAGGAGCGTCTGGGAGACAAGGCCAACTTGCTGCAGGCGTCTGAGGTCAAGAGCATCACGGGACGGGGTGTGCAGGCGCAGCTCAGCGGCGAGACCGTGCACATCGGTAAGCCGGTGTTGTTCACCGAGCTGCCCGACTCCAACGTACCCACGGATGTCGACGAGGCGAACAAGAAGCTCGTGGCCGACGGGCGGACCACCATGATCGTTCGCAAGGGCAGCCAGTTCCTGGGCGTGATCGGAGTGATGGACACGCCGCGGCCCGTGGCGGGAGAGGTCATGGCCGAGCTGCGCAAGCTGGGCATCGAGCGCTTGATCATGATCTCTGGTGACAACCAGAAGGTGGCCGAAGCAGTAGCCCAGACGGTCGGTCTGACCGAGGCTCGGGGCGACCTGATGCCAGAGCAGAAGGTTGAGGAGATCAAGAAGCTCCGGACCGAGCACGGGAAGGTCGCGATGGTGGGAGACGGCGTCAACGATGCACCGGCCATGGCCAACGCGACCGTGGGCATCGCCATGGGTGCAGCCGGCTCCGACGTTGCGCTGGAAACGGCCGACGTTGCGCTGATGGCAGACGACCTGGCGCAGCTTCCATTCGCGGTAGGCCTGTCTCGCAGCACGAGTCGCGTGATCAAGCAGAACCTGTGGGTGAGCCTGGGCGTCGTTGCGGTGCTGATTCCTTCGACCATCCTCGGCCTGAGCATCGGAACCGCCGTGATCTTCCACGAGGGGTCGACGCTGCTCGTGGTGTTCAACGCATTGCGGTTGCTGGCCTACAAGCCCTTCGACAAGAGCGCGAAGGCGGCTGACGCTGGGAAGCCCGCCGAGGCGAAGGGCTGAGGCTGCCATGAGACCCGAGGATCAACAGAATCGTCCGACACCGACGGTTCAGGCCATGGACGATGACGACGGCGACCTGACAGACATGTTGGGAGAGCTGCGGGTACTGCTACCCACCGCCCAGCTGCTGTCCGCCTTCCTGATCGCCGTTCCGTTCGCACCGGGATTCAAGAGCATCGTCCAGGCTGAGAAGAACGTCTTCCTGGCCACGTTCATGCTCTCGGTGGCGGCCCTGGTGCTGTTCACGGCGCCGGCTGTCCAGCACCGGCTGATGCGGCCCTTGCGAAGGCGGGCGGATTTCAAGGCGAGGGCGAGCAGGCAGATGCTGGTCGGCGCAGCACTTTTAGCGATCGCGTTGGTCCTGGCGACGCAGTTCGTGCTGTCTGAGGTGCTGGGGCACACCGTTGGCAACGTCGCAGCGGCCGTCATCGGAACGCTCATCGGCCTGATGTGGTTGCTGGTGCCGCTGACCTGGAACCGAAAGCAGTCCGCATGAGCGCCCAGCCGATATCGCTTGCCGGCGTGATGATGTTTGCCGCAGTGCCTGCGGCGGCAGTGATCGTGGGCGGTGTCGTGGCGGCAGTGCGCACGCCAGGCCCGAAGGTGCAGAGCGCCGTTCAGCACGTTGCCGCCGGCGTGCTTTTCGCAGCGTTGGCAACTGAGCTTCTTCCCGACGTCGTTCACCGTCGGTTGCCGTGGGTGACTCTGGGTGGCTTCGCGCTGGGTGTGATTGCCATGCTCCTCCTCAAGGCGCTGGCGCGCCGGCTCGAGGAGCGCGAGGAGAAGACCGCGCCTTCCGCGCTACCCACGAGCCTGTTGCTGGCCTCAGCGCTCGATATCGCCCTGGATGGGCTGTTGATTGGCGTGAGCTTTGCTGCCGGGGAGCGGCAGGGCTTGCTGATCACGATCGCGATGACGCTCGAGGTGCTATTCCTCGGCGTGGCAACCGCAGCTGCAGTTCGAGGGCTAAACGCGCGTCGGTTGGTGTTGGCCACGACCATCACCTTTGCTGTGCTGCTCATGGCCGGCGCAGGCATTGGGGCTTACTTCCTGGCCAGCGCCAGTCCTATCGTGCTGGACGGCGTGCTGTCTTTTGGTGTGGCTGCGCTGCTCTATCTAGTCACGGAGGAGTTGTTGACGGAGGCTCATGAGGTCGACGAAACACCCGTTCTGACGTCCATGTTCTTCGTCGGGTTCCTGGCGCTCCTGATGATCGAGATGATGGTCTGATCTGACGACCGTAGCCTGCGCCGAATGAAGGAGCGTCGGGGCAGTTCGAGGTAGCCACTTCCGCATGCACGGCGGGCTGCCAGAAGCTAAGCGAGATCGTCGAGCGGCGCAGGAGGGGGCGGGGCTGCCGCGATCGTGGGCCGGGGAGGGTAGAACCCCTGGCGCCCTTGCGCGTAATCGTCGGTGAACTCGATGGCATTCAAGGCGGCGGCCATGGCGGCATCCACTTCCTCGTTTTCCAGGACGATCACTTGGCCAGGGCCCTCGAAACGCGACAACCAGCTATAGAAGCGGTCGTTCACCGTCGCAATCGCGACGTCGCGGTCAGTGTCCGTCGACTGCTTCTGTGCATAAGCCTTCAGCGGCGAATCCAGCACTACGGTGCCCAAGTGGGGGTGACCTTCCTTCAATGCGTGCTGCATCAGCGCGATGAACATCGCAGACAGGAAGATGCCCCGCTTGCCGGCGCCATAGCTCAGGCGACGGCGCCCATCGATCATCAGATCGCACGCCGCAGCGTCAACGTAGACCGACTTGATGCCGGTGAAGCCCCAATCGTTGAGCATCTGGCGAGCAACCTCACCGACCTCGGCGCCGTGTTGCCCGATGTTGCGCACGAGCGCGGTCCTCTTCTGCTTCGTTTCCTGCTCGAGGCGCGCGATGTCACCCTGCAATCGGCTAGCCTCGTCGAAGGCATCGATCAGGGACGAAAAGCGGGTATGGGACGCAGCCAGTTCGCGAGGGTCGGTATCGAACTCCTCGCCGGCGGTTCGCAGGAGGAGAGCTTCCTGCTCCTCAAGAGTCTTCAACGACACCGTCAGACGGCTCACATCCGCGGCAGCCGTCGCCAGGCGTGCCTGCTGGTGGGCAAGGGACGGCTGCAATCCACGGCGCAGGTCGCGAATCTTCTCCGCCTCGGCGGCAATGGCGCGGCGATATTTCGAAGGCGCACGGGGCTTCAGGCTGTCGGGATCGGCGTGCTGTTCCACCGGCGTGCCGCAGAGCGGGCAGGGCGTCTCGGGCAAGGCCTGGAAGAAGGCAATGCCCTCGTCCGTCGCTCCCAGCCGGGCAAGATCGCTGGAATATTTCAGGTCGAGCAACGCGAATCGCTCGCGCATCGATGTGGCGCCGGCGAGTTCAGTTGACGCCTCGGCAAGAGCCGCTCCTTCCGCAGCGATCTGCTGGCGGACATCTTTGAGCACGGAGGATCGCGCCTGAAGTTGCGAGGAGAACATGTCCAGTCGCTCGTCGACTCGGGCGAGAGCCTTGACGGCAGCTGCACGGTCCGTATCGGCCGGAATCAGCTTCTGCACGCGCGCCAGCTCAGCTTGGGCTACCGCCAGCTTGCCTTTGGCCTGGTCCTTCACCGCGCTACTTTTGTACAGCTCGACCGCGGAGTCGTCGAGGCCGCTCAGGAACAGCGCATAGGAAGAGACGCGCTTGTCCGACCCATGGCCCTTGCCTTTGGTCGGATCCTTGGCAATCATGCTGGGCTGCGCCAGCAACGCCCAATGCCGCAGGTCGTCGCCGGTGACGGCGCCCTTCTTGCTGCGTGCATGGAGCACTTTTTTCCCCTCAGCACCGGACAGCTTGACGAGCAGATCGCCGAGTTCCTGTGCAACCTCTTCGAGCGGGTTCGGCGCGCCGTCCTCGACCCACAGGTCATCCATTCGCACGAAGACGCGTGCGCCTCCGCCCGACACGGCTTTGCGCACCAGGTACTCGTGCTCGCCATGGAGAAAGGCGAGCTCGAGGGAGTCATAGCCCGCCGACTTTGGGAATTGCTCAGGTTGCGCCGTGCCGCCGAGCAGGAACCACATGCAGTCCCAGATGTGCGACTTGCCGGTGTCGCTGGGGCCGCGGATGAGGGTGCGACGGTCGTCGAACGCGACCACGGCCGGCAGCAAGCCAGGGCCGTGGACGGACAGGCGCTTCAGCGTTATTGCCATTGATGCCCCCGCGCGTTGGCGCCTTCGAACTCGGCGCCCCACAGCCGCCCTTCCTGAGCGAATCTATCGGTCAAGTCGCGCGAGCTGAGCGCTGCGAAGGTGGCGGCTGCCCACCGGCACCGGTTTTCCAGCTCACGCAGGTAGGGCGACGTCAGCGCGCCAACCATGCTCCGTGCGCTGTCGCCAGCGAAGTAGGTGATACCGCATTCGTCCATGGAAACGGCGACCAGGCCGCGGGTGCTCATGAGGTACAGGCCTTGGGCAATGAGATCGCGGCGGCTGAGGTATTCGCTGCCACGGTACGGCACCGGCGTGTGAAGGCTGGGAGGCCCCCCCAGATCGTCCGAGTAGACGACGGCGTAGTCGAGCAGGACGAGCTTCTGGAGGTCGGCACCGGCCGGCTGCAGGGAATTCAGCAGATACACCATCCGCACGCCCAGCTCGAACGGCGAATTGAAGGCGGCGATGGGCTTGGGTTTCGTCATTTGACCCACTTGAGCCTACCGCCATTGGCGAGGTGATGGCAGGTGCCGGGCAGGTCACCCGGCCGGAGCTGGGGTGACAGGCAGCTTTCCGAAACCTGCAGGGTGGATGCCTTCTCCACGGCCGCGTCGACGCGCGCCATGCCCGTTTTGTGCCGGATCTGGGCCACCGTCGGCCGGACGCCTGCATGAACCATGTCGAGCAGCCGCTCGAACTCATGCTCAGTGGGGTAGATGTCGCGGCTGAACCGCTGCAGGCCCTCAGCACAGTAGAAGAGCTGGCGATGCGAATCGAAGTGCTCTTCGTACTCGCTGCCGGCCAGATCGGCGAGGGTGACAGGAGACGTCTTGTCTTCGGAATACACGCGAAGCAGCTGGTCGACGTAGACGGTCTCGTGCTTGGCCGGTTGGGCGGGCATCGGCGCATCATCGCCGCGCTTCGGCACGATGCCGAACATCTCGTGGTGGGCCGTCCGGTCGAGCGCGTGCCAGGCCAGCAGGTCATGCACCGGACATTCGATGAAATCGTCGAAATCGAAGTCGTCGATCGCGGCCTGGACGTCTTGGGTCAGCTCGGCGGCCATGCCTTGCATGCCCGTGTTTTCGCCCTTCCAGGCGGCCAGGAAGTTGGCCTTGAAGGTAGCCGCACCGGCGGCCATCATGTTGTGCAGCAGGTTGCCGACCGCGTGCGGGCAGCAGAAGTAGTAGTGCTTCGGGCGGGGGTAGGTCTTCAAGGCCAGTTGCTTGAAGAACTTGGCCATCTCGGGGAAGGCCTCGCTGGGCTTCAGTCCGGAGGCGTAGTGCTTGCCCTGGTACAGATCCCAACCGTCGCGCACGAGGGCCTGGCCATACCGGGCTTCGATGTCGCGGCCCCCGTCGCCTGCGCCGCCGAGGCGCTTGACGTTCGCGTAGGGTGAACCACTGGGCAGCAGCCGCTGGCGCGTGGCGGCCAGGATGAACTCTTCCCACTGATCGGGATTCAGCAGGATGACTTGTGCCGACGGCTGGATAACGCCGCCCTTGGCGACCAGTTGGTTCGTTCGCGGTGTACGGGTTTTGCCTGAGTTCTGCGGCATGGATGGAGAGCATCGCTGGCAGACGATTCTCGTGGACGCCGGCGCGCTCGCGCCTGGGGGCTAGCCCGGACGCCGGGGTCAGCGGCGCGGATCGGAGACCGCCATCTTGAACTCCTTCAGCTCGTCATCCAGCGAGGCCACGGCGAGTTGGTGGAGGATGGAGTTCTGCAGGAAGGACGCTCGTTCCCTGTCCATGTCCACCGTGTTGCCGTCGAGGTTGGTCTGGGACGGCAGGGCGTGCTCCGCGAACTGCAGGGTGCTGCGGGGCGCCACCAGGTCGGGCGCGATGTGGCCGGGCGATGAGGTTGCCATCGGCGCCGCAGGTTTGGGTCGACTGGCTTCTTCAAGCGCCGCCGAGAAGCTGATGTCGCGTGCCTGGTAGTGCGGCGTATCCGCGTTGGCGATGTTGCTGGCGATCAGCGCCTGACGCTGACCCCTGAAGACCAGAGCCGTGGCCTTCCAGTCGTCATCCGGCGCCGCCGAAGGCGTGCCTGTGCTGGGCGTGGGACGGAGTGCGTTAGACATGGACACCTCCACCGGAGAAAAAGGGGAGCGCCGAAGCGCATCCCCTCGCAGTTGCCTTGGTGATCAGAAGCTGTGGCGCATGCCGACTTCCAAGCCGGACGAGCTCTCGCCACCGCGCATGCCGGTCGGCGTCGTGTACAGAACCGAGCTGCGCGCCGCACCCTTGTTGCTGATGTTGGCGTAGGTGCCGTAGAGCGCCGTCCGCTTGGACATCTCGTGCACGTAGCCCAGCGCCACGCGGGTGCTGTCGTCGGCGTCGGCATAGCCAGAGCCGACCGGGCCACCGGAGCGATTGACGGTGGTGTAGCCGACCCGGAACGAACCTGCTTGGGTCACCGGGACGGTGGCGCCAATCGACAGTTCCTGAGCCTTGCGCGGGCCCCACTTCTTCACGTCGACGAGGGTGTGCAACGTGCCCCAGGGCGACTTGTAGTTGAAGAGCAGGTTGTAGTTCTTGAACTTCGGCTGGGTGCTGCCAACGTCGGTCTGGCCAATGGCACCGCCGACCAGGAACGTGTTGTTCTCGAAGCCGAGACGGCCGCCTGTGTACTTGTTGCCCACGACGCCTTCGCCGGCGGCGACATGCACCTGACCAAACCAGCCGCCCAGGTTCTTGGGCAGGAAGTAGCTGACGCCGTTGTCGGTTCGTTGGGCGGTGGTCGCACCGCTGCCCAGCACTGCGCTGGAGCCGTAGACGAAAACACCGCGCGAACCCACGCCGACGATGCCGAACTCGTCGTTGAGCGCGTTGTTGTACGTCGGGGTGGTATCGCGGCCGAGGCGGATCTCACCAAACTCGCCCATCAGGCTGACGGTGGAGCGGCGGTTCCAGAACTTGCTGGCGTTGGCCGCGCCGGTGTCGAGCTCGACACCCGATTCCAGATGGAAGCCGGCAGACAGGCCGCCGCCAAGTTGTTCAACGCCACGAACGCCCAGGCGGCTGGTCGTGTTGGCGCCCGAAGTGACGCCCTTGACCGTGCCTGCGCTGCCGTTCTTCACCTGGCGGACGGCCGCATCGGCGACACCGAACAGCGTGACCGACGAGGTTTGCGCGAAAGCGGTGCTCGCCATCGCGCTGCATGCCAAGGCCAAGAGGACTGGCTTCTTCATGTACTTCTCCTATTCAGTAGGTACCGGGGGATCTGGATCGCCCCCAGCGCTACGCAGGCTAGGGAAGCTGCCTAGGGAAATCCATGATCTCGACCGTTTGGGTGGGCGCGTGCTGGTGCGCGGTGCCGCAAAGGCAGGGTTGCTGTGCCTTCGAATCGACAGGGGGCACTTGCGCGAAATGAGCGATTTCGATTCACACCCTTGTCATAGCTGGACAAACCCGTGAATCGGCGCGCCAACCTGACAAAACCGTAATCCGCCGGACGGGCAGCGGTCATGGCCGCCTTCTTACGCTTGCCCGTTGGCACTGGCGTCCACGACGCCGTTACGGACGCAGGCGGCTTGGCAAGGGCCACTGCAAAGAAGGCGCGGATGAGAAGACCCGATGCTCAACTGATATCGAGGGCGCGACGAGGAGACATCGCGGCCTGCCTGGAGGCCGGCCGCAAATACCTGCAAGGCACGAGCGGATTCCCGCGCCACGTGACGCTCGGGCTCGAGTACTTGCAGCAGGCTGAGCGCGCCCGAGCCGACGACACGCTGCAGCTCATCGTCGAGTCGCTGGACCTCTACGAGATCGCTGCGCATGGGCGAGTCGCCACGCTGCAGCGAGCAGCGCAGGCCGGCAGAGCGGCCGCGCAGATGAAGCTGGCAATCTGGCTTTCATTGACGGCCGTCGATCCCGAAGAGGCGATGCGCTGGTTCCGAAGCGCTGCGGCGGGTGGTGAGACAGCTGCCAGGAAGGTGCTGACCGCCTATACCCCGGACGATTTGTCCGAAGAACGCGTCGTGGCGCGGCTTCGCTCCCTCAAGGCTGTGCCGGGCATCGGCTGGGCCGCTTTGCTGACGTTTGCGATGGACAGGGCGTTGATGCGTCAAGAGCCGCAGATCCTGTTCCGGGCGCTGGCGGTGAGCTTGGAGTTGGATGGATCACCTGAGGCTGGCTTGGCGGACAAGGTGTTCGAAGCCCTCAGCTATGCCAGCAAGGTGCAGCCCGTGGATACCGCTGTTGATCGTCGGGCGATTGAGGCCCTTCTCGACGACTGCGTTGCACGAGGCAACACCGGCGCGGCGTTGATGTTGGGACTGGCCTTGAGCGGCCAGGATGTCGGTGCCCTGGCGTGGGAATCGCTGGTGACGAGCCAAAACTTCCGAAAGGCCTCAGCGCTCCTGATGCGCGCCGCTGACGGTGGCCACGGCGAGGCATGGAGCCGGCTGTACGAGATTCACTCGAACCACAACGGATCGGTTGCCAACCCGCCTATGGCGCGGTTCTGCCTGGAGAAGGCGGCGGCCAGCGGCGCAGTGATTGCCCAGCGGCGGCTGGGTGCAACCATCCTGCGGGCATCAGGCTCGCTGCGCGATGTCGAGCAAGGCATGCACTGGCTGTACCAAGCGGCACAAGCGGGCGATGAGGCCGCCCACCGGTTGCTGTGCACCTTCGTTCTTCCCGTGGACAGCCGTGACGTCGATGCAGCCCGCGCGCTGGAGGAGATTGAGCAGTCCAGTCCTGGGCTCGCACTTCGGCTTCAGGTGGCCAGGGATTTCGGGCTGACCAAGCTCGAGGCGATGACCGTGGACCTCGTGGGCAGCCAGCGCCCGTGGGGGCTCGTCGTGGGGCGCAATCCGTTCATCCGCCATGCCAAGCTTTCCGCGCCGCGCGCGGTGCCGGCCATCTCGGAGTCAGTCCAGCACAACCTGCGACGCGTCGTGGCGCAAGTCGCTGGCGGCGGCGTACGGGGTGCAGAGTTCCAGGACTTCGATCTTCGTCATCGCATGGTGAGGTTGAAGCAGGTCCTACAGGCTCATGGTCTGGCCGAATCGATGTTCTTTGCCAGGGCGTGCTCTAACGAACTGGATGTCCTTCGTGGAGGGGGACGCTGGGCGCGCATGGCGAAGGCCGAACTGGACGAGGCGATGGCGCTTCCGGGCGGGGCGGCGGAGGGTTCGCAGACAGCTTGTTGAGCGCAAGCTCGACACTGCCGGCGCGAAGCGGCGGCGCAGGTAAAACTCCTGCCTGCGAACATCCGTTCAAACTTCTGACGACGACATTCCCTCCATGAGAAAGCTCATCCAAGCGCTACACGACCAGTTGCCCGTCTGGGCAGCGGACTGGCTCGACATCCTCATTCCTGCGGTGGAGGTTGTGATGATCGTCTTGGGCGCCTGGCTGCTGATGCGGCTGGCCCACAAGCTGATCGACCGAGTCACGACCAAGTACGGCCTGCCGGTCAACATGGCATCGTTGTTTCTTCGCGTGGTCGGCGCCCTGGTCTACCTCGGCGCGCTGCTCTGGGCGTTGGAGCGCATGGGTGTCTCGGGCGCAGTGCTCTGGACGGCGTTCACGGGGTTTGCAACCGTCGGCGCGGTCGCGTTCTTCGCAGCATGGAGCGTGCTGTCGAACTTGTTCTGCACGCTGCTCATCTACATCACCAAGTCCTTTCGGATTGGCGACACGGTCGAACTGCTAGAAGCGGGTGACAAGCCGGGGATGAAGGGACGCGTGGTCGAAATCAATCCGGTCTACACCACGCTTCTCGAAAGCGGCGATCAGCAGAACGGCACAACGCTGCAACTGCCCAACAGCCTGTTCTTCCAGCGCGTCGTGCGGCGATGGCACGGTACGGCCGTGACCGCGGTAGCCCCGGATCAACAAGGAGGCCCGTAGCCAGAGGGCAGGGGAGGAACGAATGCTTTCGCCTTACGAGAACGTCATCATCGGGAACTTCATCTACGGGCTTGGGCTCGTGATGGGCAAGAACCCGAGGCAGATCGATTCATGCGTGAATCTGCTGCAGCAGACGCCACTGGACAAGGTCCTGGGTGACGTCATGCTGCAGTTCCCTGGAGCTTGGCGGCTGATCGAGTTCAAGCGCGTTGGCGCCAACCTGAAGAAGGAGCGCGTCAAGCTGGCGACGTACCGAGGCGCCACGCGCCGAGACGTTGATCTTCGCAAAGCGTCTTTGCGAGCTCACTGGTTTGTCGAGACCGGGCAGCACATCATTGACGAGTTTGACAACTCGACGTTTCAAATGAACGTGCGGCCCTACCTGGAGCTCGAGGAGCACGGAGGGATCTCACTTGAGGCCTTTGCCGAGCAGGTTGCCGAGGATGCGCACAAAGACCCACCGAATAAGGCAGAGCTGGACCTGTACCTCCGCTTGATCAAGCTTTTCGGCTGCCTCGACGGTTACGAAACTTCTGGGCTACTCGTGGGCGTCGGCAGCAATGGCGGTTTGTCATACCTGCCGCTTGAGAACATCACAGACCTGAAGGCGACTTCTCGTGTGCTTCGTGCCCGGCTGCGCGCCAGGGAGGAAGAGTTCACGCGAAGTCAGGCCGCGCGCGGCGCGTTTTCATCTGCTGTGCGACAGGAACTGCAGCGCCGAGAGGTGTCTGGCGAGCTGGCACACGGAGTCGAGCCGAAGCAGCAAACGCTTGATCATGGTCCATCCCTCTGACCTCATTTCAACCGCAGGGCGGAGATTTGCAAGCATCCGCAGGCCCTCATCACCTACCTCACATGTCATCCAATCCCGATAAGAAGCGACCAGAGACGCTCGAAGAGCTGGTCCCCATCGTTGCCGACGTCATCGAACACGCTCAGACGCTGCAAGGAGCAGCAGGCGACGCCGTGCAGCGCGTTAACACGGCCGCAGCGCTCGTCGCTGGCACCGTGAAGACGTTGGTCGCCAATCAACAGCAGATGGCTGCCGACATCGAAAAAGTCGTGGCAGGCAAGTTCAACACCACTGTTGATGATGCAGCTGATCGCATCGGGCAGCAGTTGACCAAGGCGGAAGGCAAGGCCAAGACGGCACTGACCAACTTGACGACTGAAACCAACTCAGCTGTGTCTGCTGTCAATCTCGAGGCGGACCGCCTCAAGCAAAACTGGTGGCTACCTGTGATCATCGGAGCCGTTGTGGGCGCGCTTCTGGGCGCCGCGATCAGCGGCACGACCGTCTACATGGTGCTCCGCGGCGGATGAAAGCCTGAGATCGGTGTACTCAAGGTCCTGAGCCTCGGGGCGATTCGGTCTCGCTCGACCGATCGCTCCCGTCGGCATGGGCGTCCTCAATGCTTTGCGCGACCCGATCGGGCTGAGCCTTGGCATTGGCGTGTCCAGGGCTGTCTTCCGGCTGCGGCGTGATGGGCGCGTCGACCGGCTTGTCCGGCTCGGTCGGCAACTGGACGGGGGATTTCTGATGGTCACCAGGCGCGGGCGCTGGGCCGGCAGAGGAGTTGGTCATCGCGGTCTCCATTGGGACGAGTGGATGTCCAAGGTAGCAGCGGAACTCGCCGCGCACTTGCCGCTGGGCCGCTTTCCCATGTAGGCGAGCTCCCTCAATGACGGATAAGGTAGATCGCGGCAACGATCAGTAGGCCGGTAGCGAGCATGAAGCATGCTCCTACCCGGTGCTGGTCAGCGCTCTCGAGCAACCCTCTGAATGCATTGATGATCTTGGTGAACTGAGCAAGCATGGGATCTCCTCTTTGACTTGAGTTGTGAATACGGTTCGCCGGATGGCCGAAGTTGAGGCAAGGATCGTCGATGGACCTGGCATGTGGGCCTTGGTTGGTTTCAGCCTAAACAGCCCCCTCAACCTGGCCTGACAGCAAGTTTCAGGGGGCGAACTTCATTCGGATGGCGAAACCTCCCCCTCCCGAAAGCACCAAACGAGTTTTTTGGGTTGGATTTGCGTTCGGGGGGGCTGAATCGGCCGGTCTCGGCGTACTTCAGCCCCCCCCGCCAAGTTGCAGTCGGCGGGCACGGCGAGACAGAGCGTCGAGCTCCAGGGAGAAAAGAATGGCAGTTGTGAACTCCGGTACGTCGTCGACTGCGTGGCTATGTCGCCGTACGAAGCAGCGCACGGCGAGGGACATATCAAGAGGGAGGACGGCAGAGGTGCCGACAGCGATTGCCTTGTCGACATTCATGCGCACACAACCCCCTGAGTGAAGTCAAGAGACTTCCGGACGCAGACGAACGCACCCGTGCTCGCGCTCAGCCTCTCCGTAGCTCAGACGCTGGCTCGGGCTACCGAAGCTGAAAACCCAGCTGACATCGCTCTCCCCGCCGAGGCCGAGGCCGTCGCGGGCCGGCAGCCCGGCCACAGCTTTGACGCTCGGGCCTTCACGGCCAGCAACGAGTGGCCCAAGACCGAGACGCTGACCTTTGCACCCGGCAAGGGCGCTGAAGTGAAGGCTGCGTTGACCGAGGGCCGTCCACAGTCTTCCGGTGGACGGCCAGTGCGGAAGTACTCGTTGACATGAACGGCGAGTGGCCCGACGCCGACGAGGAGGACACGAGCTACTGCGTGGACGGTGCCCAGCGCTAAGAAACAGGGTCGTTCACGGCGCCCTTCGATGGCAGCCACGGCTGGTACTGGCAGAACCGTGGCAAGCAAACGGTAACAGTCGAGGAGACGGTGACCGGCTTTCAGACCAAGCTGTTCAGGCCAAGCAAAGCCTCGCGATATCGCCTCAGGAGGCGGACAGGTATGTCGGCACTCAGCTTCGACTGGATCGCGCGTCGCTTCGCGCCGCCAACTTCGCCGGCCGGCCAGCAGTAGCACGTGGCGCGGATCATTGGCGAGCCGTTGATCTCCAGAAACCGCTGTTCGCCGGCCCCAAGAGCAGCGTCCTGCGTCACTACGGCCCTGCCAGTCCAACGGCAGCCCGTGCGATCCGGGTCGCAACCAGATTCAGACAACCGAATCAGGAATTGCGTCCAAGCCGCGCCGACCGTCGACGCGAACCGCCACGCGGTTGCCACGACGTACGGAGTCTTAGCAGCGTGTCTTGACACTCATGGTCAGTCTCTCGGCCAGCGCTGGTGCTCGTCATCGATGACGTAGGCGTGGCTATGCCGCCCCTGGTCATCGACCGCCGGGGCGTGGAGATGGGCATGTTCTGCCGGCATGTCAGGGTGGGTGTGTGGCACTTCGGCCGGGTCGTCGCTGGGCCACAGCCACATGCCCATGATCGTCGTCAGCGCGGCCAGCGTGCCGAGGGCGAGGAAGCTGGCATTGAGCCCTACCCGCGCGCCCATCCAGCCGGCCATTGGGTAAGTGATGAGCCAGCAGGCATGCGACAAGGCGAACTGCGCGGCGAAGAGGGCAGGTCGGTCTTCTTCGTTGGCGGAGCGCCGCAGCAGCCGGCCCGACGGTGTCTGTGCCAGCGAATAGCCGATGCCGAGCAACAGCCACAGCGCCACCAGCATCTCGAATCGCCCGACCGCCAGTGGCCCGAGGAAGAGACCGGTTGCCAGCAACCCGGCACCGAACAGCATGACCCTTCGATCCGGCAGCCGCTCCAGCAGCTTGGGCAGCCCCAGGGCCACCAGCATGGACCCTGCGCCAAAAGCTGCCAGCGCGCCGGCCGTGAAGCGCTGGCTGAGCTGCAGCTGGCTTTGCACGAGCACGACGGTGTTGACGATGACCATGGCGCTCGCCGACGCGATGGCCAGGTTCAACGCCAGCAGCCCGCGCAGCCGCGGCGTGGCCAGATAGATGCGGCTGCCGCGCGTCGTACGCTCGTAGACGCTGCGGCGCGACGGCTTTTTGGCCTTGGGCAGCACGGCCGACACGACGAACAACGCCGACGCGATGAAACCCACGACGGTGCCGAGGAAGAGGCTGTGGAAGCTGACGACCGTCAGCAGCACTGCGGCAAGCGCCGGACTGCCCAGGCTCTCCAGGTCGTAGGCCAAGCGGGACAGCGACAATGCTTTGGTGTAGTCCGCCTCCTTGGGAAGCACGTCGGGGATGGTGGCCTGGAAGGTGGGCGTGAATGCGGCCGAGGCGGACTGCAGCACGAAGATCAGCACATAGACCTGCCAGATCTCAGTGACGAAAGGCAGCAGCAGGGCGACCGCTGCGCGCACCAAGTCCAGAGTGACGAGCAGAGTGCGGCGGGGCAGTTGTTCGGCGAAGGCGGAGGCCACCGGCGCAACGCCGATGTAGGCCAGCATCTTGATGGCCAGCGCCGTGCCAAGGACCGCCCCGGCGTCTGCCCCTGCCAGGTCGTAGGCCAGCAGGCCCAGGGCGACCGTGGCCAGGCCTGTGCCGACCAGAGCGATGACCTGAGCGAAGAAGAGATGCCGATAGGTGCGGTTGGCGAGGACGTCGAGCATGGTGCTTCTCCGCTGATATTGAATGACCTCGGCAGGCGATGTGCCCACCGAGGTGGGCGCATCAGTTACCGGTGAAGTTGGCAGCGATGAAATTGCCCTGCGGGGTGAAGAACATGTAGAGGGTCTCCTTGGATTTGTCCGTCGCAGCAGCGTCCTTGAAAGTGACCTTCCATTCCTTGCCCTTCTGGCCGTCGACTTGCTCGGGTGCGGCGGGTTTCACGGCCTGCCAAGACTTGTCGAGCTTGCCGCTGGCGATGAGCTGCTGCTGGCGTTTGACGGCGCAGCCAGACACGGTCTCGGCCTTGGCCGGGGTGGAACCGTGGAAATGGCAGTCGCCCTCGCCGCCGGCAAAGGCTGGCGCCGAGAGGGACAGGGCGGCCAGGGCCGCAAAGGTGCTGACGAATTGCTTCATGGTGAGTCCTTGGTGGGGGGAGGGGAATATTGTTTAGAGGCTGTCGCGCCCGGTCTTGGTGCTGTTCTCGACTTCCAGGTCCTCGTGGGCGTGCCGATGCGCCTTGACGGGGAAACGCAGGTTCTCTGCATCAATGTCGTGGTGGTAGCCGTGCAGCTGCATCAGCAGCAGCAGGCTACCCACCGCCATCAGCGCGTTGTTAGCCAGCACGCTGAAGCGTGCAAACGACTCGCGCCGACGCCAGACCGACAGCAGGCCGACCATGACGACGAGGGCCGCGATCTGGCCCAGCTCTACGCCGACGTTGAAGCTGAGGATGCGCATCAGCATGCCTACCTGGTCGTCTCCCAGCGGCAGTTGCTGCAGCCGCGTCGACAAGCCGAAGCCGTGCAGCAGGCCGAAGCCGAAGACGACGGCCAGCAGGTTGGGCGAGGCGCGGCCGAAGTGCTTCTGGAAACCGCCGTTGTTGTCGAAACCCTTGTAGATCACGCTGATGGCGATCAGCGCATCGACCAGCCAAAAGTTCCACGTGATCTTCAGGAAGGTCGCCAAGATCAGCGTGATGCAGTGGCCGAGCGTGAAGGCGGTGACGAACTTGGCGACATCCACAAACCGCGTGAGGAAGAACACCACGCCGAACAGGAAGAGCAGGTGGTCATAGCCGGTCAGCATGTGGCTGGCTCCCAGGCTGACGTACTGCAGGTATCCGCCATCCAGCATGCGCTGCTTGTCGGCTTCCGAGATGCCATGGGCCCAGGCGGCCAGCGAGGTGAGGAACAAGCCCACCGCAAGCAGCGGCCGGGCAAAGAGTCGGAGCATGAGTGACCTTCTTGATTACGTGGATCAGTCTTGGGCCAGGTCCCAGATCAGGTGGGCGTCAATCAGCAGACGCATCTCCCAGCGCACCGCCTCGCCCTGGGCCTGCACGGCAGCGCGTGCCGCATCGGTAGCTTGGCGGCGTGCCAGCAGCAAGGCCTGCAGGTCCGCCGCGCCCAGGCCGTAGGCGCGCTGCATCAAGCGTGCGCTCTCAGCGCTGAGACGGGCTGTCTCGCTTGCGATGCGCCAGCGCTCCAGGCTGCCGGTGGCCTCGGCGTAGGTCTGTGCCGCTTCGAGCTCGATCTCGCGGCGCGTTTGGTCCAGCGCCGCCTGCAGTGCGTCGGTCTCTTTGCCGGCCTGCAACGCCCGCGCGCTGCGGTAGCTGCCACCGAAAGGGATGCTGATCGACAGGCCCACGACCCGTTCGTTGCGCATCGCCTCGTTGGCCGCGAAGACGCCCACCGTGGGGTCAGCGATGCGGTCGGCCCGCGCCCGCGCGGCCGTCACGCCGGCGCGCCGCCACTCCGTCTCCGCAGTCTTGATGGGGTCGGCTTCCTCCAGCACGCGCTCGCGCCACTGGGCCTCGGGCCAGACCGGCGTCTGGGGAGGTGGCAGCACGATGCCGTCCGGCACCACGGCCGCAAAGCGCACGCGCAGCGTGGCTTCAGCCTTGACGACTTCGGTGGCGGCCTGGCTGACATCACGCGCAATGCTGCCGATGTCGCCCTGCGCGACATTGGAGTCCAGCGCCGACGCATCACCGGCCCGCTGGCGCTTGGTCACCACGTCGAGATTGCTCATGGCGATGGCAAGCTGGTCGCGCAGCAGTGCGTGCTGGCGTTTGGCAACGATGACGCCCGTCCAGGCATCGGCCAGCGTCCGGGCCGCCTCGTGGCGCGCCTCGCCGAGGCGGGCTCGGCCCAACTCCACCTCCAGGTCCCTTAGCTGGCGGTCCAATCCGGCTTTGCCGTTGACGCGGATGGCGCGCTCGAGCGCCGCCGTCCATTCGTTGGAGCGTGCGCCGCTGTCCTGGTAGCTGCGCCGCTGGCCCTGAACGCGGGCAGTCCACTCATGCGGGCCAGCCGCAATGGCCGCACCACCGTGGTTGGCGGCCTCCGCGGCGAGACGGGCGCGCGCTACGGCCGGATCGGCCTCGATCCAGGCACTCGCCTGTGCGGTGGAGGGCAGGAAGCCGGGGGTCGGCACGTCTTCAGCACGCGCGGACAGCGTCACGCAGAGCCAGGCGCATGCGATGAATCTCGCTGCCAGCCGCTTCATTTGAATTCTCCTTGTCGAACGACGGGCGTGGCCCAATAGCGCGCGCCGGTACGGACCAGCTCGGGTTGCAACCGGGTCAACAGGGCGTCCAGTTGGTCGTGCGCGACCAGCACCTGAACCACGGCTGCATCGCTGCGGCCACTGACCTGATCCTGGGTGCTCAGAGCGCCATGCCCGTAGCCGTGGCCCGAGGCTGGCGAGCTGGTGAAAACGCCTGCCTCGCCGACGGCCAGCAGAGCGTCGAGCACCCGCTCTTCGGTCAGCGCCGGGCACAGCAGGTGCAGACAGACCAGGTTTGATGGGAAATCAGCCATGGGCCACCTCCGGCGTTGCAAGTGCAGCCGCCCGCGGCTGGCCGAAGCGCAGGTAAAGCAGCGGCAGCAGCACCAAGGTCAGCGCCGTGGCGGTGATGAGCCCGCCGATGACGACGATGGCCAGAGGACGCTGGATCTCCGAGCCTGGCCCGGTCGCGAACAGCAGGGGGATCAGGCCGAAGGCCGTGATGGACGCGGTCATGAGCACCGGTCGCAATCGCCGTCTGGCCCCCAGCGTCACGCTGTCGAGCAGCGTCATGCCTTCGGCGTGCAGCTGGTTGAAGTAGCTGACCAGCACGACGCCGTTGAGCACTGCGATGCCCAGCAGTGCGATGAAGCCGACCGACGCCGGCACGGACAGGTATTCGCCGGTCACCCACAACCCGACGATGCCGCCGACCAGCGCGAATGGCACGTTGCTGAGGACCAGCAGCGCCTGGCGCACGGAGCCAAAGGTGGAGAACAGGATCATGAAGATGATGCCGAGCGCCAGCGGCACGACGAGTCCAAGACGCGCCGCGGCTCGCTGCTGGTTCTCGAATTGGCCGCCCCAGCTGATGCGGTAGCCCGTGGGGAGCTGGACCGCGGAGCCGACCTTCTGCTTGGCCTCCTCCACGAATCCGACCAGGTCGCGACCGGACACCTTGGCGATGACCACGCTGTAGCGGCTGCCCAGCTCACGATTGATCTGCACGGGCCCGGTGTCACGCTGCAGGGTGGCGATGGTTTCCAGAGGGACGGAGCGGCCGTCTGATGTCGAGATGCGCAGCGCAGCGAACTCCGCTGGTGACATCCGCATGCGTTCTGGGCCGCGCAACACGATGGGAACGCGTCGCGCGCCTTCGATGACGGTTCCAGCTCGCTGTCCTTCGATCTGCGCCCGCAGCGCGTCTTGAACATCCTCGACAGACAAGCCGTAGTTGCCGGCGGCCAGGCGGTCAATCACCACGCGCAGGTACTGCACGCCGTCGTTTTGCACCGTGTAGACGTCCTGGTTGCCAGGCACCGTCTTCATGACGCCTTCGATCTTGGCGGCGATCTGGTTCAGCGTCGGCAGGTCGGGTCCGAATACCTTGATCGCCAGATCTCCGCGCACGCCGATGATCATTTCGGACACGCGCATGTCGATGGGCTGGGTAAAGCTGTACTTGATGCCAGGCATCTGGTCGAGCACCGTTCGCACCTTCGCAATCAGCGCGTCCTTGTTCGCCAGTTGCCATTCCTCGCGCGGCTTGAGTACGAGGAAGGTGTCCGTCTGGTTCAGACCCATGGGGTCCAGTCCGATCTCGTCTGAACCGGCCCGTGCCACCACCCCGGTGATTTCAGGGATGTTTTTCATCAGCGCCTGTTGGATCTTCAGATCCAGCGCTGCGGTCTCCTCCAGGCTGACCGAGGGCAGCTTCTCGATGCCAACGATGAGATCTCCCTCGTCCATCGTCGGCAAAAAGGTCTTGCCGACCTGTGTATAGACGAGGCCCGCCACGACCAACATTGCAACGGCCACGACGTACACGACCTTCTCGCGCCGCAGAGCGCCGTTGAGCAGCGGTACATAGCCCTTGAGCAGCTTTCGCACCACCCAGGGGTCCTCATGCGAAACCTGCTTGATCAGAAATGACGCGACCACTGGAATGACCGTGAGCGACAGCACCAGCGAGCCGAAGAGCGCGAAGACGATGGTCATCGCGACAGGCACAAAGAACTTGCCTTCCAGATCCTGCAAGGTCAGCAGCGGCAAGAACACGACCACGATGATGAGGACGCCGGCCACCACGGGTGTCGCGACTTCCCTGACGGCGCGCAGGACCACGTGCAACCGTGGCAACTTGCCCGCGGTCTTGTCGTGTCCGAGGTGCTGCACAACGTTCTCGACGACCACGACGGCTGCGTCCACGAGCATGCCCAACGCGATCGCCAGGCCGCCGAGGCTCATGAGGTTGGCGGACATGCCGCTCAGGCGCATGGCGATGAAGGTGGCCAGTGCCGCGAGTGGCAGCACCAGGGCGACGGTGACTGCCGCGCGCAGGTTGCCCAGAAACGCCCCGAGAAGGATCAGCACCAGCACGGTGGCTTCCAACAAGGCCTTCGACACCGTGCCGACGGCCTTCTCCACGAGCTGGGCCCGGTCGTAGAACGCCTTGACGTGGACACCCTTGGGCAGGGTTGGCTCAAGCTCGGCGAGCTTGCGCTTGACGCCTTCGACTACCTTTTGAGCGTTGGCGCCTGCAAGCCCCAGCACAAGCCCTTCGACGGCTTCGGCCTGGCCGTCCTTGGTGACAACGCCATAGCGTGTCACGCTGCCAAGGCGAACATCAGCCACGTCGCCGAGCCGGACGGGTACATTGCCTTTGACGGTGACAACGATCGCCTTGATGTCGTCTGCGTTCTTCAGGCTGCCTTCGGCGCGAACCAGCAGGACTTCGTCCCCCTGGCCCAGTCGGCCAGCGCCATCGTTCCGGTTGTTCTTCTCAATCGCAGTCTTGAGCGCCTCGGTGGAGAGGCCCATCATGCCCAGGCGGGCCATGTCGGGGACCACCTCAAAGCTGCGAACCTTGCCACCCAGCGAGTTCACGTCCGCCACGCCTGGGACCGTGCGCAGGGCAGGGCGTATGACCCAGTCCAACACCTCGCGACGCTGTTCGAGCGTCATCTCGGGCGCCTCGACGGTGAACTGGTACATCTCGCCCAACGGCGTCGTGATTGGCGCCATGCCACCGGAGAGGCCCTGGGGCAGGTCGCCCTGGATGTTCGCCAGGCGCTCAGCCACTTGCTGGCGCGCCCAGTAAAGATCGGTTCCGTCTTCGAAATCGATGGTGACGTCGAAGATGCCGTACTTCGACACCGAGCGCAGCATCTTCTGGCGCGGGATGCCAAGCATCTCCACTTCGATGGGCGCGACGATGCGGCTCTCAACCTCTTCAGGCGTCATGCCGGGCGCCTTCAGGATCACCTTGACCTGGGTGCTGGAGACGTCGGGGAAGGCGTCGATGGGGAGGTTGCGGAAGGCGTACCAGCCGAAGCCCGCCAGCAAGGCAGCCCCCAGCAGGATGAAGATGCGCTGTGAGAGCGCAAATTGAACGAGGCGGGTCAGCATCACTCGCCTCCGCCCATGCCCAACCAAGCTGACTTGAGCGCGATGACAGAGGTCACTGCCACTTCCTGGCCGCTTTTCAGGTTGCCATGCACTTGCAGGGCTTGGCCGGCGCTGCTGACGACGGTCACCGGCACGGCGACAAAGCCCTTTGTGCTGCGCACGAAGACATAGGCCTTGTCGTCTTGGTACGTGACTGATGCCAGCGGAAGGCCCCAGCCGCCGCCGGCAGCAGCAAACGGCACGCGTGCCTGCACGACCTCTCCCGGGCGCAGCTTGTCTACGCCTTTCGTGACCCGGGCCCTGAGGGTCTGGGTTTGGCCTTCTCCCACCAGCGAGCCGACTGACATGGCAGAGGCGCTGACGTCGCGACCAGGAACTGTGATCTCGGCATTTCGTGGGACCGCCGTACCGGCGGCCACCTGCACCTCCAGCCACAACTCGCGGAGGTTGGCGATTCGCAGCAGGGGATCTGCTTCTTTCACACGCTGGCCAAGCTTGGCGTCCAGCGACGCCACCAGGCCATCACTGCGTGCACGGACGGTGATTGCGTCATCCAGGCTGCCGTTTGCCGCTGCCTTGCGCGCCGATGCAGCGTCAGCGCCGGCAAGGCGCAGGGCGGCTTCGGCCTGCCTCACCGCGGCATCCGCGCCGGCTTGCGCGGCCTGCGCTTCCTGCACTCGCCGCCCGGGGATGATGCCCTCAGCGAGGAGTTGCTTTTCGCGCTCCATGGTCTGCCTTGCCAGCTTCGCGCGGCTGTCGGCTTCCATGAGCTTGAGCTGAAGATCACCGTAGGCCGGGCTGGCGATCCGCAGTAGCGGCTGGCCTGTCTTGACTACATCCTGAGGATTGATGAGCAGCCGGTCGATGACGCCATCGACCGGCGCGCTGACCATGATGTCTTGGTTCGGCGGCAGAACGACCCGCGCTGGCGAGGCCAGGCCGGCGATCGCCGCGGGCTGGTCCAACTTGCGCACCGTGACGCCCAGAGACTGCATCTGGGCTGGCGAAACGGCGAACTCGGCGGCGGGCTCAGCTGCAATGGCGGACAGAGGCAGGCCGGCGCAGAGGAGCGCGCCAGGAATTGCGGACGCGAGAGCGCGCGCCCGGGGCATTTGAAACATGGGAGAACTCCACAGTGACCGCCATGACAGGGGCGGCCGAGATCCGGCGCCGCAGTGCGGCGCGACGTGCGATCAGCTGTGGAGCAGGGGAGGTGCGCGCCCCTCGGGGCGCAACGTACAACGACTGGGTATCGGGATGTGGTCGGCCGCCGGCGTTCCCGGCAGCACCGCCAAGGGATCGTCGCAGGGGCGAACCACGATTTCCCACACGCGGGAGACGATGAGGTCCAGGGAGGGACTTACGTCAACCCTACCGTCCGAGGCGCGCAGCGCGGCGTTCGAGTGCCCTAGCGTGTCGTGGACAGCTTCTTCGGCGTGAGACCACTCGCTGTTCACATCCGGATCTACATGATCGGCATGAACTTCACGGTGTGCCTCCTGGTGCGTGTGAGGCAGCAGCATGTCGGGGCCCATGTCATGGGCGTGGGCATGCAACGGGGCGCTCAGGAGATCGAACGCCACGAGCAGAACGACAAACCAGCGCATGAGCAAAGCCGTCTTGACGACGGGCTGCCGAGCGATGGTAGGGGTCTGACTCATGGGAGGTTTGATTTGGCGAGTTCAGTGAAGCGGTGGGGCTCCACCGACGATTTCATGCGAACGGCAGTATGCGGCATCGACCGTCCGCTGGCAAGGTACTGGGTGGGGGTACCTTTAAGATTGTGAAGGATGACCGCTGGAGACGCAGCTACTTCAAGTAGGTTCGCAAGATCGCAACGACTTCATCGACCTCGACCTGACGCTGGGCCGGCGTGATGTCGACTGCCGCGACGTGATCGCGAAGATGTCCTTCCAGAACTTCGGCCATCAGGCCTGCGACGGCACCGCGGATAGCTGCAATCTGCTGAAGGACCTTGCCGCAGTCCATGTCCTCACCAGTCTCGATGAGGCGCTCGAGCCCATCGGCTTGGCCCTTGATGCGGCGCACCCGCGCCAGCAAGCTCTTTTGTCCTTTGACGGTGTGCGTCATTCTGTTCGCCTAGGTAGGGTACTGGGGTAGAGTACCTTCATTCAAATTCCGTGCGCGCCAAATGGCATCCGGTGCGCCCGCATCATGACCGACTTTGCAACCCTGCTGCAGCAAGGCAACGCTTGGCTGTTCGTTCCCAGCGCCATCCTGTTGGGCGCGCTTCACGGGCTGGAGCCCGGGCATTCCAAGACCATGATGGCCGCCTTCATCGTCGCGATCCGCGGCACGATGACGCAGGCCATCCTGCTTGGGCTGTCTGCCACGCTGTCACATACGGCGGTCGTCTGGCTCGTAGCTTTGGCTGGCCTGTACTTTGGGCGGAACTGGCAGGCGGAAGCGACCGAGCCCTACTTCCAGGTCGCTTCTGCGGTCCTCATCATCGCTGTCGCGGTCTGGATGCTGTGGCGTACCTGGCGCGACCAGCACGAGCACGATCATCACCATGACCACGGGCACGACGAGCCGCAACGCATCGTCACCGGTCACGGCGTGCTGCGTGTCGAGATCTTCGAGACCAACGCGCCGCCGCGCTTTCGCCTGATCGCGGAGAGCGGACAGGGCTGGGACGCTGCGGAAGCGGAGGTCACGACGATTCGTGAGGATGGCGGCCGGCAGCTCTTCAAGTTCGTTCGCAAGGACGGATTCCTAGAGTCCCTTGACGAGATTCCCGAGCCGCACGCGTTCAAAGCCCAAGTCAGTCTGGGCCTCGGTGGAGAGCACCACGACTATTCACTGACGTTTGAAGAACACCAGCACACCCATGACGAGCTTGAAGCAGGCGACTTGGAGTTTCAAGACGCACACGAGCGCGCTCATGCGAACGATATCAAGCGCCGCTTTGCCAACCGCAATGTCACCACAGGCCAGATCATCATCTTCGGCCTGACCGGTGGGCTGATCCCTTGTCCCGCATCCATCACCGTGTTGCTGCTGTGCCTGCAGCTGAAGAAGTTCACGCTGGGCGCAGCGTTGGTCTTGTGCTTCAGCATCGGCCTGGCGTTGACGATGGTGACGTCGGGCGCGCTCGCCGCGTTGAGCGTCAAGCACGTATCCAAGCGCTGGAGCGGCTTCGGAGCGTTCGCACGCAAGGCGCCGTACTTCTCAAGCGCCTTGATATTGCTCGTCGGGCTCTATGTCGGCTATGAAGGCTTGCACGCGCTCAAGTTGTTGGGGGCGTGAATCCAGGGTCAACAGCGCCAAGCTCGAGAAAAGCGTTGCGGCTGCAGCAGAAAAACAAAAGCCCCGGGCTGGCCGGGGCTCAACGCATCTTCGCTGTCATAACGTTAACGCGCCTGCTCAGGGAGGAAAAGCAGGGAAACTGGCCGCAGCCAAGCTTCGATCTCGAATCTACCACTCGACTCAAACGCCGAACTGGAAATGTCGAGCTGCCCACAGTGAAATCGCAACAGCAACGATCAACCATATCGAGATGATCACGGCCGCTCCGACCACGCTGCGCGGCTTGTCGCGCCGGCCGGTGATCCAGGTCTCGGCTTCAAGGCGTGCCGCGTCCAACACAGACGCGGGCAGCAGACGGATAGCCAGCCATATCAAGCCAGGCAGCAGCAGCACATCGTCGACGTAGCCGAGCACCGGGATGAAGTCCGGGATGAGGTCGATCGGACTCAGCGCGTAGGCCACGACGAACGCGGCGAGCAGTTTTGAGATCAATGGCGCATCGGGATGGCGACGTGCGAACCAGAGAGTCAACGCGTCGCGCTTGATGCTTCGTGCCCATGCGCGTACTTTGTGGATCAGATGCATGGCGTCAGTGTGGCGTGCTACGACGTGCCCCGCGCGCGGACCGCCGACCAGTCACACCCTCCATCAGGATTTGCGGCGCCTACCAACGGCAGCAGCGATACGCCAGGCCCAGGCCAGCCGAGTAGGAACTGCGGTTCAGGGTCAGCGGACTGGCGGCCGCATCACCGATCAATCTCGATGTCCCCGCGTTGCCGAAGAGGATCCAACGCGGCGTGAGAGCGGTGATGAATCCCACCCCAGCGTATGCGTTGCGCAGCCCGGCACTGGGCGTGTGTGCCGGGAGCGTGGTGGAAGCCGCCTGCTCCGGAGTGATGCCGGCGTCAAAATACGGTCTCAGGCGCAACGTCGCGTTGCTGGCGGGATGCTGCTTCTCGATGCCATTGCCCCCCAATCCGACCGCCGGATAACTGGTGATGCTACCGCGAGCCTTTAGCGCTCCGGCCGTGCCGTCGCTAGGCAGACTGCGATCCGGACTGCGCCAAGGCGAGGCGGTCCTCCAGGCGTCATGCGTGCTGCTCCGGCTTGGATTGCGCACGTCCATTCCACAGGAAGAACCCCGACACGAACGCCAGAACGACCGCTTGGGCGGCGAGCCCGATGGTGGAAGGGTATACGCCTAGCAGCTCAACGCGCGGCGATGGCAGGGCGCTAGGGGCAATCCAACCGGCTTCCTGCAGTGCGGCTACACCCTTGCCGGTCAGGACAACGGCGAGCACGGCGACGAGCCAGGAGCTGGCGGAGAAGAACTTGCCGATGGGTAGCTTTGCGCTGAAGCGCAGCAGCAAGACGGTGATTGCTGCCAGGCACAGGACGCCGGCCGCCAGGCCAACCAAGATCGCGCGGTCATTGCCCTGGCCCCAGAGCGCCGCGTAGAACAGGATGGTCTCGAAGACCTCGCGATACACCGCAACGAAGGCCAGACCGAACATGAAAAACGCTGACTTCCGGTTCAAGGCTGCAGACATGCGTTCGCGCAGATAGACCTGCCACTGACCAGCAACGCTCTTCTGGTGCATCCAGATGCCCACACTGACCAACACCGCGGCGGCGAACAGACTCGACAGCCCTTCTGTCACCTCACGGTTGGCGCCGCTGATGGTGACGAGGTACGTCGCGGCCCCCCACGTTGCCGCACCTGCGGCGAGGGCCGTCAGCCAGCCGGCGTGAACGTAGCCGAGCACGTCCGGGCGTTCCGCCTTTCGCAGGAACGCAATCATGCCCACCACGACCAGCAGAGCTTCAAGACCTTCTCGTAGCAGGATGGTGAGGCTCCCCAAGAAGGCAGCCGTCGAGTCTGCCTTCGAGTCAGAGAGCACCTGGTCCCCCTGGGTGAAGAGACGCTCCACATCAGAAGCAGATGCGGCTACTCGGTCAATCGGAGCCTTGTCTGAAAGCTGTGACCGGTAGCGGCTCATCGCCACTTCAATCTGGCTTTTCAGCGAGCCATCCTTTGCAGCCAATGCATGCTCATAGGGCTCAACACCGTCCAAGTAGGAAGATAGAGCAAGGTCTTGAGCCTTCTTGATGTCACCGGCCTTGTAGGCCGCCAAGCTGAGCTGCAGCTGCTTTCGCGCGAGCGTCAGGTCACCAGCAGGAGCCTGGTTGAGCGCATCCGGATTTGCATGCAGGTACGCCATGACCACGCTCGCTTCCTTTCCGCTCAGCGTCTCAGCCAAGTCGTTCTGCGTGAGGCCGACGAAGCGGTCGACATTGGGGACAGCGGCCTTCGCCCTTTCTCCTTCGCTCCACACCTTCTTGCCTTGCTCGATTTCGCTGCTGTCGTGCGCAAAGGTGCCCAGGTAAGTCGCCACAGCCCATCGGTCTTCTTCAGACAGCTGACCGAACGCGGGCATCGCCGTGCCGGCGAGACCTTGCGACACAGCTTGGTAGAGCGCAAAGAGGCTGCGTTGACTTGCACGCTCTTTGTCAGTGAACGCGATGGGCTTAGGGTTCAGTGACTTCCCCACGGGGCCGTCGCCGTTGCCAGTCGCGCCGTGGCAGCTGGCGCAGTTCTGGGCGTAGATCTTCGCCCCGAGCCCAACGTCCGGAATTCTCGAGGGCGCCAGCGGGACGGGATAGACGGCGACAAGGTACTTGGCCAACGCCTTGGACAGCGCGCCAACCTTGCTTGCGTCAGCTCGATCGCCGATGGCTGCTTCAAGCTCCGTAGCCTGTGCAATCAACGCGGGCTGCTCGCTCTTGGTTTCGAGCGTCGCGATTTTGGTTCGCGCCGTCAGTGCGAACTCCTTCATCTCGTCGTACTCGGACTGAGAGACGACCTTGCCATCCTTGACGGCGCCGGCGTAGTCGACAGCCAAGTAGTCGAGGATTTGCCAAACGCGCTTCACGTCGGCTTCCGACGCCTGCGACACGCTTGAGAAGAGGAACGTGACCAGGATGGCCAGCCCCCTGGCGCTGCGATGGACTGTCTTAGTGAGACTCATTTCGGTTCTCGAGCAAAAAGATGGCCCGCACGATGCGAGCCGATGTGGCCGATGGATTTAGCGAGTGCTTTTCAACAGGCGCAGACCGTTGAAGACAACCAGCAGGCTCGCGCCCATGTCGGCGAAGACGGCCATCCACATGGTGGCGCTGCCGAAGACTGCGAGGACGAAGAACACGGCCTTGATGCCAAGCGCGAGGACGATGTTTTGCCAGAGGATGGCGTGCGTCCGTTTCGAAAGCCGGATGGTCTCGGGCACTTTGCGCAGGTCGTCGTTCATGATGAGCACGTCGGCCGCTTCCTTCGCGGTATCGGTGCCAGCACCGCCCATGGAGAAGCCCACCGACGCCGCAGCCAGGCTCGGCGAATCGTTGACGCCATCGCCGACCATGCCCGTCTGCTGGGTTTGACCCAGCTCGGAAATCACCTTGAGCTTGTCCTCGGGGAGCAGGTTGGCCTGAACGTCGTCGATGCCGACCTGGCCGGCGATTGCCTTGGCGGTCGACGGGTTGTCGCCGGTCAGCATGATTGACCGGATGCCCAGAGTCTTCAGATCGGCGACGGCTTGCCTGCTGGTCTCCTTGACGGTGTCGGCGACCGCGAACAGTCCCAGGACTCGCTCGCTGTCTGCCAGCAATGACAGCGTGTGCCCTTGCGCCTCGTGCTCTTCCAGCCGCGCCTCCAGCTCTGCGGAGCACAGGCCTCGCTCGTGCACCCAGCGGTGATTGCCGAGGATGTACTTACGTCCGTGGATGGTGCCGTGAACGCCTCGGCCCATGTCGGCGCCGAAGTCTTCGACGGCCAGCTCTTCCCCGTCCAAGCCGTTGGACACAGCCTTGGACACCGGGTGGTCAGAGCGCGAGGCCAGGCTCTTGGCAATGCGCAACACCTCGGCTTCAGGAAGGCTCTGCGACAGCGCCGCCTGTGCGACGAGGCGCGGCTTTCCCTCGGTCAGCGTACCGGTCTTGTCGAGCGCGACTACCTTGAGCTTGCGAGCCTCTTCGAGGTAAACGCCACCCTTGATGAGGATGCCGCGTCGCGCCGCGGCAGCCAAGCCGCTGACGACGGTAACCGGCGTCGAGATGACGAGTGCGCAAGGGCAGGCGATGACGAGCAGCACCAGCGCCTTGTAGACCGCCGTCAGCCACGGCCAGCCCATGATGAAGGGCGTTCCGACGGCGACCGCCAGCGCCAGCACGAAGACGGCCGGGGTGTAGATGGCAGCGAACTTGTCGACGAAGCGCTGGGTAGGCGCCCGCTGCCCCTGGGCAGCTTCGACGGCATGGATGATGCGGGCCAGCACTGTGTCGCTGGCGGGCTTGGTCACTTCGAACTCGAGGGCACCGCTCTGGTTGATGGTCCCTGCGAAGACGTCATCGCCCGGTGCCTTGTCGATGGGAATGCTCTCGCCGGTAACGGGGGACTGATCCACAGCGCCCTGGCCCGCGGTCACGCGACCATCAAGGGCGAAGCGTTCGCCAGGCTTCACGCGCGCCGTCGCCCCAACTGCCACCGTCTTGGCGTCCGCGCTGGTCCATGTGCCGTCGGCTTGGCGCACCTCCACCTGTGGCGGTGACAGCGCGAGAAGGCCAGTGATGGCGTTGCGCGCACGCTCAACCGAGCGTGCCTCGATGAGCTCCGCCAGGGAATACAGCGCCATCACCATCGCCGCTTCAGGCCATTGCCCAATGACGAACGCGCCTGCGACCGCCACCGACATCAGGGCGTTGATGTTGAGGTCACGCCGCACGATGGCAGAAAGGCCTTTGCGGAACACGGCAAGACCAGAAAGCCAAATTGCCCCGGCTGCAACAGCCATACCGACGACCTTCCAGGCCAGCATGTCCGGCGCGAAGAAGTCAACCAGCTCCGCAGCAATGGCAACCAGCAGCGCCGCAACCAGGCGCGTCAACTCGGTGCGCTGAGCCTTTGCAGTGTCCTCCGCAGGAGGCGGCGCCGACAGCGTCTCCGTCTTGAAGCCGATGCCATTGATGGCGGCAATGACGGGCTCCCAGGCTGCCGGCGGGGCGTCGATGTCCAGCGCGCGTGCCGGCAGATCGAACCGCAATCCTCGTACTTCGGGGAAACCCTCCAACGCGCGGCGTATCTGTCCTTCCTCGGTCGGGCAGTCCATGGAGGGAATGCGCAGCAGCAGGCCGCCAGACGCAGTGGATGTCTGGGCCTTCGCCGCTGCGACGGATGCAGTGCCACAGCACGACGGCTCACGCCCGTGCTCATGTGCATCGCCATGCCCGTGCTCATGTGCATCGCCATGCCCGTGCCCGTGCCCGGACCCATGAGCATGGCCGTCCTCATGATGGTGCTCCGCGTGGTCACTGTGGTCGTGCTTGTGGGTGCTCATGCTTGATCGTTCTTCAGCTATTGAGGGTATTTGACAACCTGTAGCTGCTACAGAGTCAAGTCCCTACACTTCTGTCCTGTAAGCCCCGGGGGACCCATGAAGATTGGTGACTTGTCCGCTGCGTCAACAACGCCCATCGAGACCATCCGCTTCTACGAGCGGGAGGGGTTGCTGCCTGCGCCTGGCCGTACGCAGGGCAACTTTCGTGTGTACGAGGCGCCGCACCTGGAGCGGCTTCAGTTCATTCGCTACTGCCGAGGCCTCGACATGTCGCTGGACGAGGTTCGTGTTCTGCTGCGCTTCAGGGACGCACCTGGTGAGGACTGCGGGGACGTCAACTCGCTGCTCGACGAGCACATCGGACACGTGTCCAAGCGCATCAAGGAGCTGCGAGCGCTGGAACAGCAGCTCAAGGAACTTCGCCAGCGTTGTGGGGACGCCAGGCGCACGGACCAGTGCGGCATCCTTTCCGGTCTCGCCGAAGCTTCGCAAGAGAAAACGCCGGCGGATCAGAGTGCAAGCCATCTGCGCTCGGTGCACAAGCACTGAGAGTCGGTATACCCGCCGCGCAAACAAAGGGGCGTTGGCTGCTAAAGTTGCTCTCGAGACTGGCGGTGCTGGTCTCCCTGCTTTACCTCCCTGAGCAGGAGCGTCGGCGTGATGACAGCGTCGAAGCTTTATGGCCCCGGCTCTTGCCGGGGCCGCGTTTTTTCTGCCTCGCCTGGACGCCCGCCGCCGGGATTCCAACCGCAAATGGAAACTTGACGGATGCCATGGCAGCGAAAGTTTCATCGTCAAGCCTGCTGCGGCCAAGTCATACCGATAAGCGCAGCTCAAGTGACTTGGCCTGTCGGCTCGTGATGATGGGGATAGTTATTGACGCGTCGCACGCGCATCAAGGCAAACGCGGCTGGGACCACGAAAAGCGACAGCAGCGGTGCCGTCACCATCCCGCCCAGCATCGGCGCAGCAATGCGGCTCATGACCTCGGAGCCCGTGCCAGATCCCCAGACGATGGGCAGCAGGCCGGCGAGGATCACGGCCACCGTCATCGCCTTCGGACGCACGCGCAGCACTGCACCCTCACGGATGGCGTCGAGCACGACCTCGCGTGTGATGGGCATACCGGCGCGCATCCGGTCTTCCAGGGCGTGCTTGAGATACAGCAGCATGACGACGCCGAACTCGGCCGATACGCCCGCCAGCGCGATGAAGCCAACGCCGGTGGCCACGGACAGGTTGTAGCCCAACAGGTAGAGGAACCAGATTCCTCCGGTCAGCGCCAGCGGCAACGTGGCCATGATGAGGGCAGCCTCCTCGGCGCGCCGGAACGTCAGGTACAGCAGCACGAAGATGATCAAGAGCGTGGCAGGCACCACCACCTTGAGCCGTTCGTTGGCCCGCTCCATGTATTCGAACTGGCCAGAGTAGGCCAGGCTCATGCCTGGCTCGAGCCGCACCTGTTGGGCGACCTCCCGCCGCAAATCGCCAACCACCGAGGCGATGTCCCGTCCTCGCACGTCGATGTAGACCCAGCCCGATGGGCGGGCGTTCTCGCTCTTGAGCATGGGTGGTCCGTCAACGAGGGTCACGGCTGCCAGAGTGCCGAGCGTCACCTGCTGGCCAGCGGGCGTGAGCACCGGCAGATTGCGCAGCTTCTCCGGCGTATCGCGCAGCTCGCGCGGATAGCGCAGGTTGATGGGGAAGCGCGCCAGGCCTTCTACCGTCTCGCCGACGTTCTCGCCGCCTATCGCCCCTGAGATCACGGACTGAATGTCGCTCACGTTCATGCCGTAGCGCGCGGCGGCCACGCGGTCGATCTGCACGTCGACATAGCGTCCGCCGGTCAGCCGCTCGGCCAGCGCCGAGCTGACGCCCGGCACGTTCTTGGCGGCCGCCTCGACCTGGGCGGCGATCCGGTCAATCGCGGAGAGATCGGTGCCGGACACCTTCACGCCGATGGGGCTCTTGATGCCGGTGGCCAGCATGTCGATGCGATTGCGGATCGGCGGGATCCAGATGTTGGTCAGGCCCGGCACTTTCACCGTGCGATCAAGCTCCTCGACGAGTTTTTCCGGGGTCATGCCAGGGCGCCACTGATCGCGTGGCTTGAGCTGCACGGTGGTTTCGAACATCTCCAGCGGCGCGGGGTCGGTAGCGGTCTCCGCCCGGCCGGCCTTGCCAAACACCCGTTGCACCTCTGGCACCGTCTTGATCATGCGATCGGTGATCTGCAGCAGCTCGGCGGCCTTCTGGGCGGACAAACCTGGCAGTGCGGAAGGCATGTACAGCAGGTCACCCTCATCCAGCGGCGGCAGGAACTCGCCACCCAGGCGCATCACGGGCCAGGCGGTGGTGGCGAAGACCGCGACGGCCACGACGAGCGTGGCCTTGGGCCAGCGCAGGACCGCGTCCAGCGCGGGGCGGTATAGCGCGATCAGTGCGCGCGTGATGGGGTTGCGCTGTTCGTCGGGAATGCGCCCGCGGATCCAGTAACCCATCAGCACGGGAATGAGGGTGATGGACAGGCCGGCGGCCGCTGCCATGGCATAGGTTTTGGTATAGGCCAGTGGCCCGAACAGCCGTCCTTCCTGCGCCTGCAACGTAAAGACCGGCACGAAGGACAGCGTGATGATCAGCAGCGAGAAGAACAGCGCCGGGCCGACCTCGACTGCGGCGTCGGTGATGACTGCCCAGCGCGCTTCGCCCTTCAGTTCCTCGCCGGGGTGGGCGTGCTGCCAAGCCTCCAGCTTCTTATGCGCGTTCTCGATCATGACGACTGCGGCATCGACCATGGCGCCGATGGCGATGGCGATACCCCCGAGCGACATGATGTTGGCGTTCAACCCCTGCTGCTGCATCACCAGGAAGGCCGCCATCACGCCCAGCGGCAGCGAGATGATTGCCACCAACGCCGAGCGCAGGTGCCACAGGAAAACCACGCAGACCAGGGCGACCACCGCAAACTCTTCGAGCAGCTTCATCGACAGGTTGTCGATGGCGCGCTGGATCAAGGAGCTGCGGTCATAGGTCGTGACGATCTCGACACCCTGAGGCAGGCTGGACTGCAGCTGCTTGAGCTTGTCCTTGATCGCGGCAATCGTCGCCTGGGCGTTCTTGCCGTTGCGCAGGATCACCACGCCGCCGACCGCCTCGCCTTCGCCGTCCAGTTCGGTGATGCCACGGCGCATCTCCGGTCCGACCTGCACGGTCGCGACCTGGCTCAGCAACACCGGCACGCCGTTGCGGCTGGCCAGCACGATGCTGCGGAATTCATCCAGCGACTTCAGGAAGCCGCTGGCGCGCACCATGTACTCGGCCTCGGCCAGCTCCAGCACGGCGCCGCCAGCCTCCTGGTTGCCGTTCATCAGCGCCTCGCGTACCTGGTTATGCGTGATCCCGTAGGCGATGAGCTTGGCCGGGTCGACCACCACCTGGTACTGCTTGACCATGCCGCCCACCGTGGCCACCTCGGCCACGTTGGCGACGGCCTTCAGCTCGAACTTGAGGAACCAATCCTGCAGCGCCCGCAGCTGTGACAGGTCATGGCGACCTGTGCGGTCCACGAGGGCGTACTGGAAGACCCAGCCCACGCCGGTCGCGTCGGGGCCGAGCGAGGGCTTGGCCGTCGCTGGCAGCCGGCCCTGCACCTGGCTGAGGTACTCCAGCACGCGGGAACGAGCCCAGTACAGGTCCGTGCCGTCATCGAACAGCACATAGACGAAGGAGTCGCCGAAGAAGGAGAACGCCCGCACGGCCTTGGCGCCGGGCACCGACAGCATGGTGGTCGCCAGTGGATAGGTGACCTGGTTCTCGACGATCTGTGGCGCCTGGCCGGGGTAGCTGGTGCGGATGATGACCTGTACGTCGGACAGGTCGGGCAGGGCGTCGATCGGTGTCGAGCGCAGCGACAGCACGCCGGCGACGGCGAGGAAGAGCGTGGACAGCAGCACCAGGAAGCGATTGCCGACCGACCAGCGGATCAGCGCGCCGATCATCGTGCGCCTCCCGGTGTCTCGCGCTGCATGGCGACGACTTCATAGCCGTCCTGGCTTTCCCGGAAGGTGAAGCGGACGGTGTCGCCCACCTTCACGCCCTTGGCCAGCTCCGGCCGCGCGAGCCGGAAGCCCATCTGCATGGCTGGCCATTTGAGGGCCGGCACGGCGCTGTGATCCAGCGTGACGCTCTGCCCCGAAAGCTCCACGATCCTGCCGACCGCCTGAAGTGCCGAAACGGCAGAAGCTGTCGATGAGGCCGCCGGCACGGCAGCCGCGCTGGCAGCAGGCGCTGCCGGAGTGGCCTGGCGCTGCAGCACACCCTGCATGCTCGCTTCCGAGTCGATCAGGAATTGGCCGGACGCCACAACCTGTTGGCCGGGCTGCAATCCCTCCAGCACCTCCAGCTTGTCACCCAGCTCGCGACCCAGACGCACCTGGACCGGCGTAAAGCGCCCAAGCTGCTCAGCCACATAGACGACAGCACGCTGGCCTGTGCGGATCACGGCCTCGGCAGGCACGACGAGCACCTCTTCGGCCGTCCCGCCCAGGCGCATCTGAGCAAACATCCCCGCCCGCAGCCGGCCTTGCGGATTTGGGAGCTCGGCCCGGACGCGCAGGGTGCGTGTCTCAGCATTCGCCTCAGGCAGGATCGCTGTGATCTTGCCGCGCAGTGTCTCGCCGGGAAACGCCGCCAACAACACCTCGACGGGCTGTCCGACGCGGGCGACGCTGGCCTGGGTTTCGGGGAGGGCGGCTTCTAGCCAGACGGTCGACAAACCGGTGATGCGGGCGAGGCTCATGCCTTGGGACACTGTCATGCCGGGTCGCACCATCAACTCCTGTACCAGCCCGCCGGTGGGGGCGTGCACGTTGGAGAGCGCCTGTACCTGTCCGCTGTGTTCCACCTGCTGGATCAGGGACGTCGGCATGCCGAGCAGCACCAAGCGCTGGCGGGCCGCGGCGGTCAGGGCCGCATCGCCCGTTTGGCGCACCGCCAGGAATTCCTGCTGGGCGCCTGCCCACTCGGGAACCAGCAGTTCGGCGATGAAGGCACCGTTAGCGACGACATCGCCCGGTGCCAGGCGGGCCACCCGTTGGACGAAGCCAGCGGTGCGCGCCTGCAGGATGGCCACGTCGCGTTCGTTGAGCTGCACGACGGCCGGCACCTGGAACGAGGCGCCGAGCCGCTGCTTCTCCACGGTTGCGGTGCGTACCCCCAGGGTCTGGGCGACGCGCGGGTCGACGGCAACGCCACCTGAGGGCGCCTCATCGGCGTACTTGGGCACCAGCTGCATGTCCATGAACGGCGACTTACCTGGCTTGTCGAACTTCTGCTGCGGCACCATGGGGTCGTACCAATACAGGGCCTTGCGCTCACCGGCCGGACTCTTGGTCGTCTCTTTGGTTCCGGACACCGTGGCGGATGGGTCCGACATCGAGGCCGTACGCCAATGGGCGACGCCGTAGCCCAGGCCTGCGCCCGCAGCGACGAGCAGCATGGCGACGGCGGACAGTTTCTTGTTGGAGGTCATGGGGTCACTCCGCAATGAGATAGGCCAGGCGGGCCTGCTGGGCCAGCACCTGGGCTTGAAGATCGAGACCGCGCAACTGCGCTTCGGCAGCGCTCTTGCGGGCGGTGAGCACGGCACCGAGGTCGGCGCGGCCGGACTGGTAGCTGGCCAGGGTCACCTGGGCGCGCTCCCGGGCAAGCGGTTGCGTGGCGGTTAGCTGGCGCTGCAGCACACGCTCCAGTCGCTGCAACTCCGCAACCTGGGTATCCACCTCGGCGCGGATGCGGCGCAGCGCATCCTCCCGCTCGGCCTCAAGCCGCTCGACGTCCTTACGGCGGGAAGCGACAACGGGTTCCTGGCGCGTGGCCCGTGAGACGGGCAGCTCGAAGGTGAGCTGGAACGAGACCATGTCACCGAAGGACCGTGCGCGGTTGCCGTAGGCGACCTCCCAGCCCCAATCACCCTGGCGCATCGCTTCTGCCTCGCTGAGGTCGGCGCGAGCCATTGCGAGCATCGGGTTGAAGGCCAGCAGTTCGGCATGCCGATCAAGCCCGCCCAGCAATCGCGCCAGGTCCGGCCGCAGCGGGGGCGGTTCAGCCTCAGCGGACAGTTCCGGCTGGTCGCCGGTCCAGCGCCGCAGTTGGACCCGTGCCTGCTCGACGCCGGCCTGCAGTTCGTCCCTTCGGTCGGCCAGCTCCAAGGCCTCCTGGCGCACCATCAGCGCATCGCCGGGCGTGGCGGCTCCGGATGCGACGCGGGCAGACAACGTGTCCTGCAAGAGGCGGTTCTCTTGCTCGAGCGTTGCGAAGACGTTCAGCTTTTGCTCGGCGAAGTGCAGGGCGAGCCAGGCCAGCGCCGCCTCGCGGCGTACCGCCAGGCGTTCGGCTTCCAGCATCGCGTGCTCGCGCTCGGCCTTGGCGTCGGCAGCGTCGCGCTGGGCGGCCCGCTTGGCAGCGTTGGGCACGTCCTGCATGACGCCGACACGTCGCATGGTCATGGACTCGCGGTTCCAGCTGAAACGCTCGCGACCTGAGATCGGGAAGTTCTCGATGCCGACAGCCAGCTTGGGGTCGGGCAGGCGCCCTGCGGCCGTGCGCGCCTGTTGCGCGCCTTCTGCCGCGGCCTGGCGCGCCGTCAGTGCGGCGGAGCGCTGTTCAGCGAGCAACAAGGCCTGTTCGAAGGTGACGGGGGCCGCATGCACGGCGGCGCCTGCAAGTAAGCCTGCCGCGATGACAGCCTTGCGGATGCGGCGGCAGGTAGCTCCTGTGCCGCCGGAGCGGGACCAAGATCCCGCCCAAAAGAAGATGGCCATGATGGCGCTCCACAAAAAGCCTGGAAGCAGTCGGCAAGCGACGCGAGACGTGGGCACGCCGCCGCGCGTGCGGCAGCGCGGACGTCAGGGCTTAATTGCGGAGGACCTGGAGGGTGAGATACACCGGCAGCGTGCCGTCTGGCGGGCCGGTGTGGGCGGTAATGACCGCAGGGAGTGCCTCTGCGGTCTCGGGCGGGAGCCAGAGGGCCAGGCGGGTGAAGAGCTGATCGAGGAGAACCGCGGGCGCAAGGTCAGGCGCCGGCGCGTTGTTGACCGTCTGCTTGTCGCGGTCGCAATGCGCCTTGCACAGCTGCGGCTGTTCGGTGTCCATCCCGGACATCTGGTCGCAGTCGGCCATGCCGGCCATGCTGACCATCGGCATCGACTCCGAGCCGGTCGGGACGGGGCAGGCGTAGGCTGCCGTAGAGAGCTGCAGACACACCAGCACCGCCGCGAGCAAGCTCGCGATCCAGCGCCGGTAGGTCTTGTTCAACATCATGGGCAAAGTCTATCCGCGTGTGGCCGGGGGCGTTAGATCCAGATCAAAGTCTGCGCGTTTCCGTCCAGAGCCAACGCGTAAGCGGTATGCGTCGGCGACGGGTTCCGTCGCCTTACACCACGGCAGGTTTGACACGGAGGGGCCCTTGATCGACCTGGTTATCGCCTCAGATCTGCATGTTCATGACTTCGCTGTAGGCCTGAACCAGCCGGTTGCGCACCTGCAAAGTCGCCTGAAAAGCGATGTTCGACTTTTGTCCGGCGATCATCGTTTCCTCGAGACTGACCGTGGGGTTGTCCAGCGAGAACTCCTTGCTCAACCTGCCCGACTCCTTTTGCAGGTCGCTGGTGGTTTGAAGCGCACTTGCCAAGGCATCCTGAAACCCTCGCCCTTGTACCGAAGCCGGCTTGGTCAGTGCCTCGGCCGAGCGAGCGATCGACTGGATCGAGTCCATCGGCGTCAATCTCATTTGCACAATGCACCTCCCACGGTTCGGTGATCGGAATCGACAGCTGTGATACCGCCAGCCTCGCGGCTGCAACAGGATGCGCTCGTCATAGATGGGAAAACGCCGGAACTGGGTCCGCTAAGGGGCACAGTTCGTGGCCAACGATTCCTTGCCTACCTGCGTAGGCAGCGCTTGAGGGGCTTGCTGCTTTGCCGAGCGACGCCTGCCCATCCAGACATGGAACGGGACCACGGCGCAACTGAGCAGGCCAACTGCAATATGCAGCCAACGGGTAATTTCCCGCCACTCCTCGTCACCGTAGTAGAGGAACCAACCGCTCAAGCCGAGCAGTCCCATGATGATGAGGGTGAACGCACCGGACCAAAGGTTGCGGCGGATGCGCCAGGCCAGCCGGATATGCAGCGGCAGCAAACCTCCGACAACGGTAAGTGCAAGGGCGGCGGCAACGCCGTGTGTCACGAGCAGCCTGTGCTCAGCGGCAAACCAGTTCAACCGCAGCCAGTCATGAACGACGAGCCAGGCAGTTCCGCTTGCTGCGACCACTGCCAACGTGCCATAGGTCGCCCACCGCTGAAAAGCTGGCAGGCGAATGCTGAACGGTTGAGGTCTTGTCGTCGTCATAGTCGGATGACCGTTGCTCGCGCTCGCCTCTGGATGCTGGCGGGAAGGGAGCCTCGCAACGCAACTATTTTCGTGAGCGCATCGGCCTGCAGGCAGCTTTTCGCGACCACAGAAACGCTCCCTGGCAGGCCAACACGCCTCTGGTGCCTCGGATTCACGATGGCACTTGCCGCCTTGCCGTCGTTGCCCAGGTTGGAGGCGAAATAGCTGGCGGACGTCGCGACGGCACCGTTTTGCAGCCGTCCGATCAACTTCATGTCAGTCGGCGACTTCGGGCATCGAACCCAGATTTCTTGTGGCGCCGAGCCGAAGGCGTAGAGGTCGCCCCCGGCGTTGACAAGCCCACTTTGCATGCCCCGACTGCGCAGGACACGCACCGCCTGGTCGACAGCAAATCCTTTTGCGATGCCTCCGAGATCAAGCGAAACCCGTTGGGCGACGTTGACGCGGCCACCCTCTGCCAACCTGATGGCACGGGACATGGACGTTTTGGATCGGCCGACAACGGCGGGGCGTGAGCGAGGTAGCAAGCCGCCTCGCACGAGAACCCGACCGACGTTGCAATCGAAAGCACCGGCGCTCGCCATGTGCAGCTGCAACGCCTCGCTGAGCACAGCGCTCGTCCAGCGATGCACGCGCAGGTGACAGCCAGGGCGAGCCCGGTTGAGCCGGCCCACGTCGCTGTCATGGCGATGAAAGCTCATCAGCCGCTGCACCCGGGCTATGGCCGAGAACGCAGCGCTGACCGCGCCCGTCACCTCGGATTCAGGCACGCCTTCCTGGCCTTGTGCCCGTATGGTGACAAACGTGCCCAGCAATGGCTGCATGCGTTCAACGCTTGCCACTGTGAAGCCCCTTCAACGCCAAGTCATAGACAGCCAGAACCCGCCGCACCCCGTCTGTGATGTGCTTGGAGGACAGCGTGGCGCCCGTGATGTTGGCGATGTCCTTGTTGAGCCTGACTGGCGACGCGGCAGTCTTGCCGACAAACTGCTGCCGCCACGCGGCCCCTCGCACCTCTGAGCCGTAGGTCTCGCGGTATTCGAGGATCTCAATCTGCTTCACGCTGCCATCGAGGTTGAGCCCCACGGCATAGGTGATCAGCTCGTGCTTGCCGACGACTTGATCGACGATGAAGAACCCTTGGCCTTCCACCGACCAGACGCCGTCTTCCCGAAACGGCTCGTGGACGCCCGATCGGGCGAACAGTCCATCACGCTGCTCTGGCGTCATGGCCAGCGCGACCTTGGTGAACTTCCCCGCGGGGAACATGACCTGCTGAGCCTGTTCGGTCGAGAAGAAGACGCTGGCCGAAGCGGCGGTCGAGGCGACAGCCAGGGGAACGGCGAAGAAGGGTTCCCAGCGCATCAGAACGGCACTCCCAGCTTCAGCACGAACTGGTTGCGTGTGTGCTCGTCGCCGTAGATACGGCCGCCGCTGATCACCTCCTTCTGATCATCCTGGAAGCCACTCGCCCAGGGCATCTGGCTGCGCCAGGCCGCCGTCAGCCACCAGCCCTTGGTGGCGTAGTGGACGTTCGGCCCAAGGAACCACGCCGAGTGGTTGGCCACCCCGTACCCGTAGCCCGTGAACTCGCGATGGTTGCGGACTTCGATACCTGCAGACCAGTTGTTCATGAAGCGGTAGGAGACCCCTGTCAGCAGATCGAGCTCCGTCGCCTTTTCGACGTCGCTGCCCCGCTTGTTGTTCTCCAGGGCGGTGCTCAGATTGGTGGCCCAGATGACGCGGTCGTCCAAGAAGTTCTTCTGCAGGATGAGCTTGAATTCCAGCTCCTTGTTGCGACGCCCCCAGGAGGGCTCGACATAGACGGCCAGCCCGACAGGGTCCACCAATGGGTTGGATAGCTGATAGATGTTTTCCCATGACACCGACTCCACGCGACTCATCTTGTAGCGGGATGTGGGATCGAAGGTGTCGGGGATGTCGGTGTTGGGGCCAGCGGTCGTGCCGTCCATCTGGTTGCGATAGGCGCGGATGAAGCGGGAGTTCAGGTAGATGGCCGTTTGATATTTAGACGTGATGCCGAACTCCAGCTCGGAGCGCAAGCGGACGTTGGTGTAGTCGCCCCGTGTCTGCTTGGTCTGAACGTCGACCCATTGCTCGAATTCCCTAGTCCCTGGAGGCGCGACTTCAGCGGTGTAGATCCAGCCCATAGGGGATTCGCCAGCGACGGCGGAGCGAGAAAGAAGGGCCAGGCCAATGACCGTGGCGGTCGCCACGCGCTGAGAAGACAGGAGCATGCTTATCCAATGCAAATGAGAATCGTTATTATTCTCATTGTGTGCGCATGGTGTCAACGTGCAGCTGTCAGCCAGCTTTCTGCAGAAGGAGCGAGAGCGCGGAGCGTCAGTCGGCCAGCTCGTCCAGGATCGGGCAGTCCGGCCGATGGTCCCCGTGGCAGCACTCGGCCAGGCGCTCCAGGGTTCGCTTCATGGCGTCCATCTCCTTCATCCGGACTTCCAGGTCGGCGACGTGCGCCAGCGCGATGCGCTTGACGTTGGCGCTGGCCCGGCGCCGGTCCTGCCAAAGCTTCAGGAGTTCGGCGATCTCCGCCATGCTGAAGCCCAGGTCCCGAGCTCGCCGGATGAAACGCAGGGTGTGCACTTCCTTGTCGGTGTACTGGCGATAGCCGGAGTCGGTCCGCCCGATCTTGGGCAGCAGCCCCAGCGATTCGTAGTGCCGGACCATCTTGGCGGACACCCCCGACTGGCTGGCCGCCTCACCGATGTTGAAGGGGCCGGTCATGCTCATGCTGCTCATTGAATACTTCCTTTCCAGCGGCGCAGCATCAGCGCGTTGGTGACGACGCTCACGCTGCTGAAGGCCATGGCCGCTCCTGCGACCACCGGGCTGAGCAGCCCGAAGGTGGCCAGCGGTATGCCGACGACGTTGTAGGCAAAAGCCCAGAACAAGTTCTGGCGGATCTTGGCGTAGGTGCGCCGCGAGATGTCGATGGCGTCAGCGACCAGCGCCGGGTTGCCCCGCATCAGAGTGATCCCAGCGGCGTGCATGGCCACGTCAGTACCTGTCGACATCGCGATGCCCACGTCGGCAGCCGCCAGGGCAGGGGCGTCGTTGATGCCGTCGCCGACCATCGCCACGCGCCTGTTTCCGCTCTTGAGCTCGGCAACGATATCGGCCTTGTCCTGGGGGAGGAGCTCGGCCCGGAATTCGTCGATCCCGAGCTGGCGGCTGATGGCGGTGGCGCTGCCGCGGTTGTCGCCGGTGAGCATCACCGTGCTGACGTCCATCTCATGCAGGCGCCGAATGGCGTCCACCGCAGACGCCTTGGCCGCGTCACCGAACGCCAGCAGTCCAAGCAGGTGAGGGCGCTCACCAGCTTCGGCGAGCCAGGACACCGTGCGTCCCTGAGCTTCCAGCGCGGCGGCGATCTTGGCCATCGCCGACAGGTCGACGTTGAGTTCCTGCATGAACCGCGTGCTGCCCAGCCTGAGGTTTCGGCCGCGCACGACGGCCGCCATCCCACGTCCGGCAATTGCTCGGACCTCGCTGGCCGGCGGCACACCGACCCGCTCCCGCTTGGCAGCCTCGATGACAGCACGCGCCAGCGGATGCTCGCTGTTGTTCTGGATGGCTGCAGCCGCTCCGAGCATGCTGCTGGTGTTGCCATCGACCGCCTCAAACGCCACGAGTTCCGGCTTGCCCTCGGTCAGCGTCCCGGTCTTGTCGAAGGCGACGACCTTGACGCTGTGCGCGACCTCGAGTGCTTCGGCGTCCTTGATCAGAATCCCGTGACGTGCGGCAACGCCGGTGCCGGCCATGATGGCGGTGGGCGTGGCCAGGCCAAGGGCGCACGGGCAGGCAATGACCAGCACTGCAACGGCATTGAGGATCGCAGCCTCCCAGTTGCCCGTGCCCAGCCCCCAGCCCAGCAGTGTCAGGGCAGCGATGCCGATGACCACCGGGACGAACACGGCGCTCACCTGGTCGACAAGTCGCTGGATAGGCGCCTTTTTCGCCTGCGCCGACTCGACAAGCCGAACGATGCGTGCGAGGGTGGATTCGGCACCGACCGCCGTGGTCCGGATGAGCAGCAGACCCTCAGCGTTGACGGAGCCGCCGGTCACGCGGTCACCGACATGCTTGGCCACGGGCAGGCTTTCACCGGTGATCAGCGATTCGTCGATCTCGCTGGCACCCTCAACCACCTCGCCGTCGACAGGAATCCGCTCGCCCGGGCGCACGACAACCTGGTCGTCAACACGAACCTCGGCGATCGCCACATCCAGATCGGCACCGTTGCGGCGAACCCGGGCTCGTTCGGGGCGGAGGGCGTTGAGCGCGCGAATCGCCTCCGTGGTCTGCCGCTTGGCACGCGTCTCCAGCCACTTGCCGAGCAGGACCAGCGTGATAACGACCGCCGAGGCTTCGAAGTACAAGTGGTTCATGCCCCGGTCGCCATGGACCCACAGCTGATAGGCGCTCAAGCCGTAGCCCGCACTTGTGCCCAGGGCGACGAGCAAGTCCATATTCCCGGCGCCGGCGCGCAACGCTTTCCATCCAGCCCGGTAGAAGCGCGCGCCAAGCCAGAACTGGACCGGCGTGGCCAACGCGAGTTGCAGCCAGCCCGGGAGCATCCAGTGGGCACCGAACAGCGTGGCGAACATCGGAAGCACGAGCGGGGCGGAGAGCGCCATGGCCACCGCGATGGGCCACCATTCGGGCAAAGCCGGTTTTGCCGACGGAGCATCCCGGCCGCTTAAATCATTGGCACTGGCTGCAGCTGAACCAGGGGCGGGTACGACGCGCGAGGCGTAGCCGGCCTTGTCGACGGCCGACAGTAACGCGGCGAGGTCGGCTTCCCGTGTTGTGACCTTGACGTGGGCTTGCTCGGTGGCGAGGTTGACCTCTGCCGCGGTCACCCCGGGCACCTTTTTCAAGGCCTTCTCGACGCGCGCGACGCAGGATGCGCAGGTCATGCCCTCGACCTGGAGCGTCACGGCCTGCTCGGGAACGTCGTAGCCGGCTTTCTGGACCGCGGCGCGCAGGCTGTCGAGGCTGACCTCGGGCCCGGCGTCGACCGTGGCGGCCTCGGTGGCGAGGTTGACGGTGGCCTCACGCACGCCAGGCAGCTTGGACAGCGCCTTCTCGACACGGCTCACGCAAGATGCGCAGGTCATGCCCGCCACGGGAAGCTGCCACTGCCGGGTGGCGGCGCTGGGTGTGATGGAGGCCGTCGTGTTCATGGTTTTCCTTTTCCGGCGCGTCGTGTGTCGGCCATGAACGGAAGTCTCAAGCTTGCCATGATGGGAAGGTCAAGCGGTTTTTGCGTAGAACTTTCGGCGACCCGCCGCGACCGGCGTGTCTCAGCCCAGCAGCCGGACCCGCTCCTCGATGAAGCCGGCAATCTGGGCCGGCGTGAAGCGCCGGGCGTCGACGTAGCCGTCGGTCTTGAAGACCCCTTCCACGGGCCCGTCGTCGGTGCGGACGAACATGATCCGGCCGTGATCGCGCTCCATGAGGATCTCCTTGATCGCCCGGAACTCGATGCCGCACCATTCCTTGCGCTGGTAGTCGCCGCCGATGAAGACGACGATCAGCTTGGAGCGATTGCGGTAGAGGTCCTGCAGCAGGTTGTCCAGCGAAGGACGGGCCAGCTGCGACACGTAGTTGTTGTCGTAGAAGTAGGAGTTGGGCCCGAGGCGCCGTTCCAGCTCGGCGGCCACCGCTTCCACCGTCGCTCGGGCTTCCCCGGGGAAAGACAGGCCGACGTCGAACACATGGGTGGTGATGTCGACTGCTCGCGAGATGTCGCGGACCCAGGGCGGCAGCGCGATGCCGGTGGCCCGCAGCTCCTTGGCCAGGTTGACCTCCTTGACCGCCCAATGGGTGCGGTTCAATTCCCACTTGCCGATGTCCAGCTCGAAGGAGTACGTGACGAGGTCCTTGGCCGACAGGAAGGGCTGCACAGCCTGCAGCTCGTATTCCAGGCGCACCTGGCCCTGGCGCTTGGTGATGTCGGTCAGCACGCCAAACTGGGGCGGCGTGCTGCTCGGGGTCTCATACGCGAAGATGCAGGGGAGCTTCTTCAGCTCGTTGATCGCCCCAGCGTCCAACGCTTCGAACTTGCGGCTGATTTCCTTGTCGGTGTACTCGCACACGCAGCGCGACGCCTCGATGGTCCAGGGGCTGCCGTCCCAGGTCCCGTCTCTGCCAGATACCAGCAGGTTGTACATGCGCTTCCCATGTCGTTGACTTGATGGCGGCTATTTTCCCGCGCGAAGGCGAAGCGAGTTGAAGACGACGCTGACCGACGACAGGCTCATGGCCAGGGCGGCGATCATGGGCGACAAGACCCAGCCCGTGAACGGGTAGAGCACGCCGGCGGCCAGCGGCACACCCAGCGAGTTGTAGATAAAGGCGAACATCAGGTTCTGCCGCATGTTGGCGACCGTCGCCTCGGAGATGGCCCGGGCCCGGGCGATGCCGCGCAAGTCACCCTTGACCAAGGTGACCTGGGCGCTGTTCATCGCCACGTCGGTGCCGGTGCCCATGGCGACGCCCACATCGGCCTTGGCCAGTGCAGGGGCGTCGTTGATGCCGTCTCCGGCCATGCCGACCACGCGACCCTCCTTTTGCAGGCGGTCGACGAGGGCCAGCTTGTCGGCTGGCTTCACTTCGCCGTGGAACTCGTCGATGCCCAGTTGGCGGGCGACGGATTCGGCGGTGGTCAAGCCGTCGCCGGTGGCCATGACCACCCGCATCCCAGCGCTCCGAAGACTCTGCACCGCCTCTGGTGTGCTCTGCTTGATCGGGTCCGATACGGCCAGGATCCCGAGCAGCCAGCCGTCCTCCGCGAGGAACATGACGCTGCTGCCCTTTTGCCGCAGTTCCTCTGCCGGGGCGCGAAGCGGTGACACATCGACCCCGTCCTGTCCCATCAACGCGGTGTTGCCCAGCGCCAACCGGCGACCGGAAACCTGGCCGCGGACGCCGATACCGGTGGACGACTCGAAATCAACGGCCTGTTCCAGCGGCAGCTTACGGGCGCGGCCGGCGTCCACGATGGCATGGGCCAGCGGATGCTCACTGCCTTGGTCCAGGCTGGCCGCCAGAAGGAGGATTTCGTCGTCAGACCGTCCTGGGACGGCGATGGCTCGCTCGAACGTCGGTTTGCCCTCCGTCAGCGTGCCGGTCTTGTCCACGATCATGGTGTCGACGCGGCGGAAGTTCTCGATCGCCGAGGCGTCACGGAACAAGATGCCCTGCGTTGCCGCCTTGCCCGTCGCAACCATGATGGACATCGGGGTCGCCAAGCCAAGAGCGCAAGGGCAGGCGATGATCAGCACCGAGACGGCGTTGATAAGCCCGTATTGCCAGCCCTGGGGACCACCGAGCAGACCCCACGCGAAGAAGGCGGTCAGCGCGATGCCGATCACGACGAGCACGAACCAGCCGGCGACCTGGTCGGCCATGCGTTGCATCGGCGCCTTCGAACGCTGAGCCTGCGCGACCATCTGCACGATCTGGGACAGCATGGTCTGGGAGCCCACCCGCTCGGACTGCATCACCAGCGACCCGGTGGTGTTGATCGTCGCGCCGATGACCTTGTCGCCGGGACGTTTCATCACGGGAACCGGCTCGCCCGTCAGCATGGCCTCGTCGATCGCGCTGGAACCTTCGAGGACCACGCCGTCGACTGGGACTTTTTCACCAGGCCGCACGCGCAGCCGATCGCCGACGTGCACATGGGTGAGCGGCACGTCGGCCTCGGAGCCGTCCGGCTCGATGCGGCGGGCGGTCTTGGGCGCCAGCCCGAGCAACGACTTGATGGCCGCAGAGGTCTGCGAACGAGCCCGCAGTTCCAGCATCTGACCCAACAGTGTGAGCGAGATGATGACGGCCGCAGCTTCAAAGTAGACACCGATGCGGCCATGAGCCGCGAAGCTCTGCGGGAAGAGTTGCGGCGCCGCGGTCGCCACGACGCTGTAGAGGAACGCGGCGCCGGTGCCGATGCCAATCAACGTCCACATGTTGGGACTGCGGTGCAGCAGAGACTGCCAGCAGCGCTCGAAGAAGGGCCAGCCCGCCCAGAAAACGATGGGCAGCGAAAGCACCAGTTCGAGCCAGCTTTGCGCAGCGGGCGCCATCAGGCCCAGGCGGTGTCCGCCCATTGCCAGGACCGTGACCACGACCGTCAGCGGCAACGTCCACCAGAAGCGGCGGGAGAAGTCGCGCAGCTCCGGGTTGTCGTCGTCTGCCGTCGCCTCCGGGATCAGCGGCTCCAGCGTCATCCCGCACTTGGGGCAGTTGCCCGGCCGATCCTGTCGAATCTCCGGGTGCATGGGACAGGTGTAGATCGTCGCGCTCGCCGCAGCCGCTTCTCCCACGTTGGAGATCGCGGCCGCGGCAGGCCGCAACGCGGCGGCGGGGCCCGCCGACGCCGGCGGCTCGTCGGGCACCGCCCCGTGGTCATGGTGTTTGTGTGCGGCCGACATGCCGTGGACGGCATGATGTCCATGGTGGTCGCTGCCCTTGGCTTTGGCCGAGGCGCCTTGCAGGACGAGGTTCATGCCGCATTTCGGACAACGCCCGGGTGCCGGCTGCTGGACCTCAGGGTGCATCGGGCAGCTGTACTATGGCGTCACGTCTGGCGCGGACGGGTGCTGGCCGTGGTCGTCATGGGAATGGTGATCCAACTTGTTCTCCACATTGAACCTGCAGCGGTCGCCGGGCCGGCCGCCAGAACTCAATCGTCGTCTTTTGGACGCTCAATGTGCTCTTTCTGATGTGCGCCGTGACCGTGGCGGTGTCCGAAGAGATGCATCAGTGGGCATGCCAGCAGAAGCAGGAAGGGCACCGCCTGCAGGACGTGGTCGAAATGGCGTGTCAACAGGAAGTAGGCGCCAATGGCACCAAGCACCCAGGCGACGACGGCAACGAAGCGGCGAGCCGGGCGATTCGAGGAGGAGGTGGGCGTGTTCATGAGCCCATGCTCGGTGAACTGGCGGCCCCACCCCTTGACCTCGATCAAGCGCCCGCCTCAGTGGCACCCACCGCAACAGCTTGCACCGGCCTGGGAGGACGGCGTTGCTGCTGCCGAGGCCGGGATCGGTGTGTAGCCGGCTTCTTGGATCGCTTCCTTGAAGTCGGCCTCATCGCCTGATTTGGATTCGATCTGGACGCGCTTGGTGGCAAGGTCGACGGAGACGTCGGCGTCCTTGTCCGCTTGTTTCACCGCCTTGGTGATCATGCTCACGCAGTGGCCGCAGGTCATGTCGTTGACTTCAAAAGTGATCATCTACAACTCCAGGTTGGTTACTCGGTGCATGCACTTTGAAGCTTCCCACCGTGGCAAGGTCAAGCGGTTTTGCGCAAATTGTTTTTATGTGCCGCGGACCGTTCAATCACCGTGATTGCCACCGCTGTGCTGGCCCTTCGGCCCTCCACGGCTGCCCGCAAGCGGCTCACGCCCCTTGAAGGGCTGGTAGTCAGCGACGCCAAAGTGCCGCTTGAGCTCGTTTCGCATCATCTCGATGTCAGCCGTTTGGCTCATCCACATGGTCCGGCATTCCCTGCGCAATTCTTCGTGGCTCAGGTCGCTGCCGGTGACGCACGCGTTGACGGGTTCCATCAGGGTGTAGTGGTGGCGGCTGAAGACTTCATAGAACAGGTGATTGAAGTCGGCACCTGGCCGTGCCTGGTCCAGCACGGCGATCATGCGGCGGCTTTCGTCGCGAAGCTTGGGCTGGTAGTCGATGCCGTACCAGTCGCGCAGGAAGCCTTTGAGCGTAAGAATCTCTTCGCGCTGCATGCGGTTGTTGCGCCGTGCCATCGACTTCAGGTCGTCCAGCGTGGCCTTGGCTGGCGTCACGGCGAAGCCGGGCGTCGGTGAGGTGCCCTCGGACGGTGAAATCTCACCGTTGCGCTGTACGTCCGTTCCGGCAGCCAGCTCGGTGATCCGCAGCGCTGCGTAGTGGTGATCGATGCTCATCTGCAGGAACTCGATCTCGAATGCGGCAGTCAGTCCAACGCCCGGGGCGTCGGCCTTGGCCGTGAAGGGCACCACGAGGGATGTGCAGGTCACCGCAATGGCAGCCCAGCGGGTAAGAAGTCGTGTAGTCATGTCATGTCTCGGCAAGGGGAGGGGGACGCCGCGCCGTTTGATGGCCTCGCAGAGGCTCCACAGCCAGAGCGTCGGCTGCATCGCTCGCGCCTCAGGGGCGGATTGCGGCAGCGCTTGGAACGGCGCTGATCAATGCGAGTGATCGGTGCCGGACTGACCTGTTGTGGAAGTCGATGCCTGAGCCATGCGACGGCACTCGTCGGCGCAACGACGGCACGCCTCGGCGCACGCTTGGCAGTGGTCCATCTGGTGCTTGGCGCACTCCTCGGCACATGCCTCGCAGATGTCAGAGCAAAGCGTGCAAATCGCCGGTGCGTTCTCGCTGCCCCGAGCCATGGCGGCCGAGGCAAGTTGGCAGATGGCTGCGCAATCCATGTCCAGCGCGATGCAGCGCGCCATCATCTTCACGTCCTGCTCTTGCAGGCATGCCGTCGAGCAGTGATTGCACGCGGCGGCGCATTGATCGCAGGCCTCGATGCACGAGGCGTGTTGTTGGTGGGCCATGTTCTTGCTCCTTCGATGAAACCGGAAATTCGGCTCCCTCAAAAGGCAAGACGCGCGCCCACTGCTACCCCAGCCAAAGACCCAAACACAAGCGCACCGACCCCTGCCTGCGCTGTCCGCGAGACGTCGGTCGATGCTTCAGGAAGATGTTGCAGTCGTTCAGGTCAAAACTACATCTGGCTGGGGTCGGAGGCAAAGAGGCTGGGTACACGCTTGCGATGAAAGCCACGACGGGCGGTGGCTCTTGCAGCGCGCATAGGCCACCTTAGAAGCTCCTACCGAACGCCAAACGCACACGGAGATGACATTTCCGTAATGTTCGGCGCCCTCGATGGGCGAGCGGATTTAATGCCGCCGGCAGGCCGCCGTGACAGCGGATGACGGCGCAGCCGGCTTCACTTCAAACGCGGGGGTAGCGAGCGTTCGTGCTTGACCTTCCCATCGGGGCAACCTTCATGATCTGCGGCTCGCGTCCTGCGCAGGGCGCCGACGAGCGACATACCTCATGACCTCACCGCAAGAGCTGGGACATTTCGAGCATCGGTTTGAGGCCAGATCCGAAGCGCGCCGCCGCCTCCCGATGCTGTTGCAGCTGGCTGTACGGAAGGTAGCGGATGCCGAGCTCCGACACGCGGGAGAACGCCGGTCGCCTCAGCTGCAGTTGAACATCGTCGCGCCGGCTGTCGGGCGCCACAAGGAACAGCGTGCTGCCCGCGCCGACTGTGGTCCCCAGCGCCAGGTCCAGCATGCGCACGATGCCCGAATAGATCGATGTCGAGTGCTCGACCTCGAACGCGGCGCACACCTTGCCGCTTCCTGCCTCGAGCCAGACCACGTCGATGAGCCGGACCGACTCTGCGCCGGCCGTGCTGGCGCGGGTGAGCTCAGCGGTGCAACCGTCTCCGAGTTGGCCGTCGCCATAGGCCCGGCCTCGATCATTGGTGGCGATCCACACCTCGAACCCCAGCGCCTTGCCGAGGTCCCTCAGCCAGCCTTGAATCTGCGTGTGCGTGGTGTCGCTCTCCCGTTCAGCCGCCCACTGCTTCTGCAGGGCCGCAGACTCGGCGCGCACCTGCGCCAGGTCGGCTTCCCAGGCCTGAAGGCGTGCACTGTCAGTGGCCAACGGAGGCGCCTGGTAGCGACCCGAGCCGATTTCGAACAGCAAACCAGCCAGCGCGCCAAGGTCGTTGGACAGGCGCGTGCGGTGTTGAGTATTCAGCCGGATCGCCCCCTCGCGCATGGACAGGTAGTGGTCCCAGCGACCAAGCTTCACATTGCTGCCCGTCACCGCGTTGTAGCCCTTGACGATGGCGGTGTTGAACGGCAGGACCAGCGTGGGGTGGATGAAGTACAGCAGGTTTGCGACCGCTGGGCCCAGCCCCTTGATCTGCTGCGCGTCGATGCGCTGGATCGCGTCGATGACCGCCTCCGCGGTATCGCAGCAGTCACACGCGTGCAGCAGCCGCGCAAACGCCCGTTGGTTGTCGGCGTTTTCGTAGATGTCGGGGATGCGGAGCTTGGGCTTCCACAAGAAGGCGTGGTCCGCACCCTTGAAGATCTGCCGCTGCTCGGCAACCGAGCCCACCACCGTCTCCAACGTCGAACCACGGTACGCGTTGCCGAAGGTTCCGGCCTCGATGTCCTTCACCACCTCGCCGATGCCTCGGCGGATCGACCGGAAATTCTTCAGCCGCTCTTCCCACAGGAACCAGCTGTTGTAGGTGCTGTGCGGATCGGCCTTCCAGTGGTCAATCAGCAAGGCAAGGCTGTCGTGCATTCAATCCTCCCAGATCAAGGTGGATTGTGGCGGTGGCCATGCCCAGTGGACATGCAGAGGAACGCGTATTGCCACCGCGCGACCTTCAGCGTGCCGGCGGCCAGCCCCCTGTCGCCGTGTTCCGCTGCGCCCGCACCGCCTATGTCTCAGCTCTCGGAGAACCCATGATCGTCCAGCCCATCGACTATTTCCTGATCGTCTGGTTCGCGCTCGCCGGCCTGAGTGCGGCCTACGTGGCATGGGACCAGTTTCGCCACAACCCCGAGCCCGTGGTGATGAAGTGGGGGTTCGTGCTGGTGACCCTCTACATGGGGCCGATCGGGCTGCTGCTGTACGTGATGGCGGACAAGGAGCCTGCGCCGGGCGAGCACGAGGTCTTCATCAAGCCGCTTTGGAAGCAGGGCGTGGGCTCGACGATCCACTGTGTCGCAGGCGACGCGACCGGGATCATCCTGGCCGCGGTCGTGACGGCATCGCTCGGGCTGCCGATGTGGGTCGACTTGATCGTGGAGTACGTGGCGGGCTTCGCTTTCGGCCTGTTCATCTTCCAGTCGCTGTTCATGAAAAACATGATGGGCGGCAGCTACTGGGAGAACGTGCGCAAGTCGTTCATGCCCGAGTTCATCAGCATGAACGCCATGATGGCTGGGATGGCGCCGGTGATGACCTTGCTGATGATGGGTCGGGACATGCGCGCCATGGAGCCGACCGAGATGCTCTTTTGGGGTGTGATGTCGGTGGGCGTCATCGCCGGCTTTGCGATCGCCTACCCCGTCAACGTCTGGATGGTGTCCCGGCAGATGAAGCACGGCCTGATGACGCAGCGCGACAAGGCTCATGACGAAAAGGCGCCGAACGCGCCCACGAAGCAAAGCGCCGAGAACACGCCGGCCTCGATGGCACACCAGGACCACGCGGGCCACGGGAAGCATGTGGCCGAAAGCGCTGGACACGAGAAGGCCATGGCCCCGGCCAGTCGTTCTTCTAACCATGGAGAACACGCGAAGTCGGAGGGTTCCGAAACCGGTCAAAGCGGTGCATCACAAGGCGCCTCGCATGGCGGACAACATGGCGCTCATGCCATGCAGCCTCAGGTGACGCGGCCGCAACTGGTGACGGTCAGTCTGTTCACTACGTTGATGCTGGCCGGCGGCATGACCTTCCCGGCGATCTTCGTGAACATGCGACTCTCAGCGCGTGACGTCCAGGCGTCGATCATGCCGCCGGGGATGAAGTCCTTCTGGGACACGCCAGGCGAGGCCATGCGCGACATGGCGGCAGTCCATCCGCGTCTGGTCCAGCACGAGCCGCCTGCCGACGCGCGTGGAGACCGCCCCCTGTTCGAACGCAATGAAGACGGCGTCAAAGTGTTTGAGCTCGAGACCGGGGTCGTGCGCTGGAACGTGCTGCCCGACGTCAAGGTCGAGGGCTACGCCTTCAACCAGCAAATCCCCGGCCCACGCATCCGCGTCACCGAGGGCGACCGGGTGCGCATCAAGGTGACCAACCGGCTGCCCGAGTCGACAACGGTGCACTGGCATGGGCTCATCTTGCCCAACGGCATGGATGGACCCGCCAACATCACTCAGCAACCGATCCCCCCAGGTGGCAGCTTCACCTACGAGTTCACGACGGAGCAGGCGGGCACATTTTTCTATCACACGCACGATCACGCAGACCGTCAACAGGCGCTGGGACTCTATGGCGCGCTGATCATCGATCCCAAGCCGGGATCACCGGCTGCAACCGAGCTGCGCGCCGACAAGGAATACGTCATCCAGCTGCAGGAGTGGCTGCAGCGGGAAGGCCTGACGTACCCGGCCATGCTGATGGAGGGCGGGTTGCCGAACTACTTCACCATCAACGGCAAGGCCTTCCCGTCGACGGATACCGTCACGATGAAGGTAGGGCAGACGATCAAGTTGCGCTTCATCGGCACCAACAACAATTTCGTTCACCCCATGCACGTGCACGGCGGGCCGTTCACCGTCGTCGCCCGCGATGGCTACGACCTCAAACCAAGCGCGCGATTCGAGGCGGACACTGTCAATGTGGGCCCTGGCCAGCGCTACGACGTGCTCTGGACGGCGCGCCGCCCCGGGGCGTGGCTGGTGCATTGCCACATCCCCCATCACACGACCAACAACAACGTCGAGCACCACGGAGGCGGCGGGCTGATGATGGTGTTGAATGTCCGAGACTGATCGGAGACAGCAGGTGCAGGACATCCCCACCCAGGCTTTGCCCAACGCTCAAGCCAGACCTCGCGTCACCGATATCGTCGACTGCGTCGTCATCGGGGCTGGGCCGGCGGGACTCACCGCCGCCATCTACCTCCGACGATTTCACCGGGACGTTCGGGTGATCGATGCGGGCGAGCCGCGCGCCGGGAAGATTTCCCGGTCTCACAACGTTCCAGGGTTTCCCGATGGGATCGCGGGCCACGAACTGCTGCTCCGGATGGCGGTTCACCTCGAACGCATGGGCGGCGTCGTCACCCGAGGCGAGGTGCAATCCGTGATTCGGGTCGAAGAGGGTTTGTTCGAAGTGGGGCTGGAAGAGTCGACTCTGCGATGTCGCTTTGTGCTTCTCTGCACCGGCGTCGTCGACCGGCCGGCTTCCATACCGGGCGCTGACTTGGTTGAGCATGCCGACCTGATGCGCTACTGCCCCGTTTGTGACGGCTATGAGCACACGGGCAAGCGCATCGGCGTGCTGGCCAACTCTGCCCACAGCCTGGCCGAGGCCAAGTTCCTGAAGAACTTCAGTGATTCGGTGAAGGTCATCCCAGTGGAGGGTTGTGTGGAATCCATCGGGGCCCAGGCAGCCGAGTTGGGGCTGGAATGTCTTGCCGGCCTTGCCACTGAACTGTCTGTGGATCCGTCAGGCAGCGTGATCGTCCAGGTGCGGCGAAGCCATCAGCAAAGCGTCGACGTCCTGTACTCGGCGCTTGGAGTAGATCCCCGCGCGTCACTGGCCTTGTCGCTGGGCGTCAAGCTCGATGATCGGCAATGCATCGTCGTCGACCACCATTGCCGAACGAACGTGCCCAATGTGTATGCCGCGGGAGACGTGGTGAGCGCGCTGGACCAGATCAGCGTTGCCGTGGGCCATGCCGCCATCGCCGCCGCGTCGATCCACAACGCCTTGGGCTCAGCGGACGCATCTGGGAAGTAGGGCAGGGCGCGCGTGCAGCGTCAGGCTGCGCATGGGCAGGTAGGTCTCTGTGGGTGGTGCCACGGCGGTGTCACCGTCCGGCGTCACCATCCGGCCATGCTTGACAACCTCGCCTCGCGCTTTTTCGCATGTGCGGCACCGGTGCTGCTCACCGCTCTGATGGCTCCGGTTGCCGGCGCGGCGGAGTCTCGTGCCGCGTCTGAGTGTCGGAGCACCGTTTTGAACGACGAGGAAGCGGAGGCGGTATGCGCGCTGCCGACGTTTCAGACCGACAGGGCAGTCCGCTTTCAGGCGCGTTTCCTTGGCAGCCACGACGACAGCGTGGTGTCGCTTCGTGTGGTCACGCTCAGTGGCGCCCCTGTCACCTGCAAGGAGGGGAGCAAGACAGAGTCGCGCTTTGAGGATGGCGAAGTGACGCTGGAATGCGCCGTCACCTCACCGGTGCCGCGATCCGGCGGCGAGCTGAAGGTCAAGATTTCCATGCATCACCTGCAGCTTGACAGGACGGAGCTGCTGATCGACTGAAGACCGCGATTCACGGCGGTAAGACTCCACAGCGTTCAGCCGCCCAGGGTGCGGTCCTGCTTCTGGAACCAGGCGAGAGCGCTGTCGAGATGCGATGGGTCAAAGTCTGGCCAGAGTTCGTCCACGACATAGATGTCGGCATAGACCGATTGCACGGGCAAAAAACCGCTGAGGCGACGACCGCCGCCCCAACGCACGATCAACTCCATGCGCGACACCTGCTCGGAATGCAGCTGACCGGTGCGCAGGCCATCCAGGTCCCACTCCCAGCCGTAGTTAACGAGGAAATTGACCTTGATGCCGCCTGCGCACCGCTGCCGGTAGCCGGCCAGTTCGGCGGGGAACTGGGATGACCGCTCATCGCCGACAACGAGAAGGGCAGCACCACGGCGGACGATCTCTTGCGCAAAGGCCACGCAGGCCGACCGAAAGTGTTCCGTCTGTGCGGTGGGCCGGCGGGTGTTGTCCTGGGTAAATCCGTAGACCGACACCTCTTCGATGCCGAGGCGTTGGCATTGCTCGAAAAGCGATAGACCGGGCTCGATGCCATGCGCGTAGCCAGCCTCCTTCGGCAGTTCGTTTCCAACGGCCCAGCGGCGGTTGCCGTCGGGGATGAAGCCAATGTGGCGGGGAAGAACCATGCGGGTCAGCGTCGAGAGGTGAAAGGAGGAATGCGGAGCGTCGTCGCGCCGTGTGTGGCGCTGGATCGCGTCCGCGCTGGCGCAGGTCAAGAGTGGCGCATTGCCGGCTCCGTGTAGGTCAGCATCAGCAAGCCGAAGATCAACAACGGTAGCAGCCAGGCGTCCCTCAGCCTGGCCGGAGAGTCCTGAGAAGCTGTTGCGCCGGGGGCTTGGCGAGACGCGGCGGATCTCGTCATGAGGACCTCCGCACCGCGTGCCGCCGCGGCCGTGAACAGGGCGATAGCAAAACCGCGGTGTTGGACTTGCATTAGCGCCATCGCGGCAGCATCAGCTGATCCACCGTGTTGCGCATGGGCAGCAAAGACAGTTGCCGTCACCGCGAGGGCCATCGGAACTGCGAGCCGCCAGATGGGGGTCGACAGCCGGCCACTCAGCACCAACGCCTCCACTACGCCGGCGACGAACAGGCTGCCGCCCTGCAGAAGGTGTTGCCGCGTCTCTGCTGCGTAGTTCACGGGTACGGCATCGCCATGGATCCAAACATCGGCCACGGATTCCAGGCCGTAGCCGACGAACAGTGCTGGTAGCAGCCACGGGATCCACTGCCAGCGCCAAAGGCCGCTCGCTCGGACAAGCATCAGCAGCGAGACCACTACGAAGGCAGCACCTCCGATCCAGTGAACTTGTTCCGAAGTGAGATCCATGCTGGCTCCTGGGCTTGAGGTTCAGGCCTGCGTCCAGACCTGATGCGCAGCATCTGCAATTCGCACGCCAGCGCGAGCCAGCGTCTCGTGGCTGGTTGTGGCCGAAAAGCGCCGATCCAGCGGCGCGTGTTCTCCTGTCATCGGTCAGGACCGAGACACGTATGGCGTGCGGGATCTGGTGCAGCAAGTTTTCCCGGCTCTTGGAAGTTCTCCGCTGAGTTCATCAGCGCCGGGACATCGTCACGACGCTGACTTGTTTGCTCGTCTCAGGGCTGCTTGACGAGCTCGAGCTTCAACCGCACGTCTGCTTGGCCCTTGTTGCTCCACGTCCAGCAGTACACCTGCTCACTCGTCACGTTCAAGGTGCCTTTGGACGAGGTGCTTCCATCCTCTTTTGCAGGAAAGCGCACGGCCTTGTCCTCGTGGTAATGGATGTTGAAGTTCGTCGGTGCGCTTCCCTCAAAGGTCCATTGCACCTGCGCGCCCGGTTTGAGCCCGTCGCACACCTCAGCGAACTTGGCAGGCGCTACGGTCAACTGGTGCTCGTAGCGCCCATTCGCGTCCCAGGTGACCTGGATGAGTTCGGCTTTCGCCCGCGGTGCGGCAACGATCAAGGCTGCAGCGGCGAGGAAGTAGAACGGACGGCGCTTGGAGTTCATGGGGGTGGCCTTGGAGTGGGTGGAGGTGAGGGCGGCGTGGTTGGGTGCGCTTCGTCATGCGTGTGGTGGCCGTGGCGGTGCCGCCATTCGAGCCAGCCGGCGAAAGAGCACACGGCTACCGCGCCGACTAAAGCCAGAAGCAGCACGACGGCTTCCAGTTCGTAGGTCATGTCGTCTACCGGATGCACGGCTGCGACTGATGGGTTTGCTATTGACCAGGGTCGATGGCGGGAGCCCGTGCACGATCTCCCTTGCGCATCGCGGTATCGCTGCCTGGGGCGTTGATGCTGGATTTCATCGAGGTTCCTTTCTGGCTCAAAAGGTCATCGATAGGAGTTGAAGACACGGGTGCCGCCGTCCTTCGCCACGAGCAGCACGTCGTAGGCTGCCTTGACTCCACCGCTTTCCATGCCGGGTGAACCCAGAGGCATCTCAGGGACGCTCAGACCCAGCGCGGCAGGGCGCTCGCGAGTGAGGCGCAGGATGTCCGCGGCAGGCACGTGTCCTTCGACGACATAGCCGTCGATCCTTGCGGTGTGGCAGGAGCTCAGCGATTCCGGCATGCCGAAGGTCTTCCGGAAGAGCGCGACGTCCGCCACGATGCGTGCCTGCACAGCGAAGCCGTGATCCTGCAGATGCTTGATCCACTTGCCGCAGCAGGAGCAATCGCGGGTGCGCCAAACCTCGATGCTGGGTTGGGGAGCGACTGCAAAGGATCGAGACGACACGCCGCCAAAGATCGCCACGCCCAGGGCGGCCTTCATGCTCAGTCGCAGGAGCTCGCGGCGTGATGCCCCGGCCCCCTGATGCATCTGCGAGGACATGCCGGCCTCAGTGCTTGTGGTCGGCGTGGCCATCGGCCTTGGCGGCGGTGGGCTTGCTCGAACCCTTTGCGGCGGCGACGGTGACTGCACCCTTCATGCCGGCGTCGTAGTGGCCGGGCTGCAGGCAGGCGAAGTCGACCTTGCCGGCCTTGGTGAATTGCCAGATGACCTCACCGGTCTTTCCCGGCGCGACGGTGACCTGGTTGGGGTCCGAGTGCTCCATCTCCGGGAACTTCTTCATCAGCTCGTAGTGCTCCTTCAGCTCGGCTTGAGTGCCCAGCACGAACTCGTGCTTGACCCCACCGGAGTTCTTGACCACGAAGCGGACCGTTTCGCCCTGCTTGACGTCCAGGCTGGACGGCGTGAAGCGCATGTTGTCGGTCATGTCGACATTGACGGTGCGCGTGACCTTGGCGGCTTTGCCGGCCTCACCGATGGCGTCGCTGTCGCCGTGGCTGTGAGCGTGGCCGTCGGCAGCCTTGGCGCCAGCTTTGGCGGCCGGCGCGGAAGCGGCATGGTCTACGCCGTCATGGGCCTGGCTGGCGAGGGGGGAGAGCGCGACAAGCGCGGCTGCGATGGCGATGAACGACTTTTTCATGGGAACTCTCTTCTGAACTGATGAACGGAAAGGGAAGTGGTGCGGCCGGGCCTCTACGACCCAGGCTGTTTTCAGTGGTTGTGACCGGAGCCGCCTGTGGGCTTGCGGATCTGGACCTCGATCTCTCGCGGCTTGTTGCGCTTGGACGGCGGCATGGATTGGCCGCCTTCGCTCGCAAAGCGGGCGGGCTCCGGCATGGAGCCGGTCCATTCGAAGGCGTTGGTGCCCTTGGGGTGCTTGAACCAGCCCGGATCTTTGTAGTCCCCCGCCTTCTGGTCGGCGCGCACCTTCACCACGCTGAACATGCCGCCCATCTCGACGGAGCCGAAGGGGCCTTCGCCGCCCATCATCCGGGCGGTGTTGTCGGGGATGGGCATCTCCATCTCGGACATGTCTCCCATGCCGCGCTCACCCATCACCATGTAGTCGGGGATCAGCTTGTTGATCTCCTTGACCACGCCGCGGTGCTCCACGCCGATCATGGTGGGCACGTCGTGGCCCATCGCGTTCATCGTGTGGTGGCTCTTGTGGCAGTGGAATGCCCAGTCACCTTCCTCGTCGGCCAGGAACTCGATCTGGCGCATCTGGCCCACCGCAACGTCCGTGGTGACCTCGTACCAGCGCGTGGACTTGGGAGTCGGGCCGCCGTCGGTGCCGGTGACCAGGAACTCGTGGCCATGCAGGTGGATGGGGTGGTTGGTCATCGTCAGGTTGCCCATGCGGATGCGCACCTTGTCGCCCTTGCGCACGTTCAGCGAGTCGATGCCCGGGAAGATGCGGCTGTTCCACGACCACAGGTTGAAGTCGAGCATCGTCATGATCTTGGGCGTGTAGGCACCCGGCTCGATGTCGTAGGCGTTGAGCAGGAAGACGAAGTCGCGGTCGACTTCTTCGATCAACGGGTGCTTGGCCTTGGGGTGCGTCACCCAGAAGCCCATCATTCCCATCGCCATCTGCGTCATCTCGTCGGCGTGCGGGTGGTACATGAAGGTACCCGGCCGCCTCGCTACGAACTCATAGACAAAGGTCTTGCCGGGCTCGATGGGCATCTGATTGAGGCCGACAACGCCGTCCATACCATTGGGCAGGCGCTGGCCATGCCAGTGGATGGAGGTGCGCTCGGGAAGCTTGTTGGTCACGAAGACGCGGACGCGATCACCCTCGACGACTTCGATCGTCGGGCCGGGCGATTGGCCGTTGTAGCCCCAGAGGTGCGCCTTGAAGCCCGGCGCCATTTCGCGCACCACGGGCTCAGCGACCAGGTGGAACTCCTTGACGCCGTTGTTCATGCGCCAGGGCAGGGTCCAGCCGTTGAGCGTGACCACCGGGTTGTAGGGACGGCCGGTGTTGGGCACCAGCGGCGCCATGGTGTCGGGTTTGTCCTGCAGCACCGGCTCAGGAAGCGCGGCCATCGCCACGCGGCTCACGCTGGCCGCAGTCACAGCCACGCCGGCGCTGGCGCTACCGATCAGGAAATTGCGTCGATTGGATGTCATGGTGGGGTGTTGGGTTCAGTGACTGATCAGTGCGCAGCGGCGCCTGAGCGGCCGGGCGCAGCCTCGGTCATGCGGCTCATGTCGGCACCGGGCGTTCCGAGGAGTTCGGCCTGCAGACCTGCGTCGGCCAGCCAGAAGTCGCGCTGGGCATCGATGGCCTGAGACACGCTGGTGATCTGCTCGCGCGCATCGGCCAGCAGCTCGAACACGCCAATGAGCATGCCGTTGTAGCGAAGCACGTTCTCCTCGGCGATGGTCTTGCGCAGCGGCACGATTTCGTCGCGGTAGTGGCGCGCCAGGTCGTACGCGGTTCGGTAGGCGCTGTATTGCTCGCGCACGCGGGAGTTCGCCTGCACGGCGATCTGGGCCGTCCGGTTCACGGCAGCCATGTAGGCGGCCTGCGCGCCGGCTCGGCGGACATCACCGAAGTCGAAGATCGGCAGCGGCAGGCTGACGTCATAGCCCTTCTGCGGCGCGGCTCCGGTCGCGCTGTTTCTCGACACCCCGATCTCCAGCGCGTTGACGACGCTGGTGACCCGGGTGAGGCCTTGTTCCCGAGCGAGGAAGTTCAGGCGCGAACGTGCGAGCTGCACATCCAGCCGTTGGTCTAGGGCGGTACGGGCCACACTGGCCTCGTCGCGCGGCGTCTTCGGCAGTTCTGGCAGCCGATCAGGCAGCTTCAGCTGCGCCGCCTGCGCGTCGTTCAGGCCGAGCACGCGGATGAGGGTTTCGCGGGCACTACGCTCGGCATGCTGGGCGCGGGCCAGCTGCGCTACGGCGTCTGCCGCGAAGGCCTGCTCGCGGGCGCGCTGCAGCTTGCTGTAGTTGCCCACGGCCTGCATGCGGCGGGCCAGTTCGGCGCTGGCATCCGCAGTCGCCTTGATCTGCTGTGCATACAGGAGGGATTGCTGGGCTGCGACAGCGTTGACCCAGGCGCCCCGCGCCTCATTGGCGGCCTGTACGACGCTGCCGGCCAGCGACAGGCGAGTCATCTCCTGCTGGTAGCTGGCCATGCGCAGGTGGGCTGGCAGCAGGAGCAGGTCGAGCACCGAGAAGCTCAGGACGCGATTGATTTCGAGGTCCCGAGTGCCGCCCTCATTGCGCACCAGCCGCTCGAACGCGAACACCGGATTCGGCAGCCGGGCGCTTTGCGTGGCCGCGGCGGAGTCGGCAGCCGCTTCGTACAGCATCGCTTGAAGTGACGGGCTGTAGGCCAGCGCGATCTGCACGGCGTCGTCTGCTCCCAGCGGCCGGGCCAGGCGAGCATCGAGGTCGGACTGAGCCTGCTGACGTGCTTCGTCCGTCGTGAGCCAGCGGGCCACGGCACCAGATTGCTGGCGTCCCAAGTCGCGGGCCGCCTCGAAATTCTGGTTGATCGAGGTGCTTGCGCAGCCACTGAGGACCAGGATGGCGGCCAGGGCTGCGACCGCGAGCTTGGGGCTGCGACGCAGTCGTGACGTGCGCTGTTCAGCGCCCGAATATGGCGTGGTTGATGTGGTCATGCTCAGTGGTGGCCGGAGTGAGAGCCCGATGCGGGGACGGACGCGGGCTGAGCCGCGGGCATGGCAGGGGATTTCGCAGCCCCGGCAGGCGGGGGCTTGGGTGTAGGCGACACGGGTTGACCTTGCATGGGCATCGCGTGACCTTGATGCGGTGATGCCTTACCTGGCGCCGACGCGCTGCTCGGCGTGCTCGCAGCCGGGGCAAGGGGTACGACTTGCCCAGCAGCGGAGGGGCCACCTTCTGCCGGCATCTTCATCCCACCATGGCTCGCGGGCATCGCGTCGTTGGCTGATGCCGGCGCAGGATTACCCCCCTGGGCTTCCTGCGCATACGCCTGCCAGCCGCCAATCTGGCGAACCAGGTCGTTGGACTGTCGCCAATTGGTGACCGGCTGCTCGGTGAATGCGCGGTAGCCCTCGAAGGCCGACCGATAGGTGGCCGAGGCGCCGGACGCAGCCTTGGCAGGCGCGGTGCTGTTGGTCTGGGCAGCGGTTGCGCTCTGCTTGACCGCCGGCGATGTAGTGCTCTGCGCGCTGGCAGGGCCGGCCAGTGCCGAACTGGCCAACGCTGCAGCGATCAGCACGGTGTGGTGAGGTGACATGAAATTCCTGCTTGTGCGAGCAAGGCGCGCCGAGGATGGACACACGCTTGCCAGGGAAGGGGAGATCGTTTCGGCGCGCCGGATCTGGCGGCGCAACGACTGGGTCGGTCGGGGCTCATCCAGCTCGCGCACGGCGTGTGCAGGCATGGCGGCGCCGCGCCGGCCCGACCGGCGCTTCAGGAGCGCGACGTTCGTGGCGGCCGCTCGGGCCCGCTCGTCAAGAAGGCAATGGGCGCCTGCGAAGTCCAAGCCATAACGCCCTGGATGGGCACCGCCTCATCGATGATCAGGGTGCGCGATGGCAGCGCGGCGATCGTGCAGCAGCTTGCGCAGACGCTGCACTTCATCTTTCCTGGCTTGCTCAGGTCATGATGCCCGCCACCGTGCTCATCGTTCGGCTGGCTGCTTGAACCGCCGTTAGCGGCGTGATCATCGGCGGGATGGTCGTGGCCGGCATGGTGGTGGCCACGCGCTTCGTGGCCTTCGCCGCCCGCAGGGGACAGGCTGTCGGGTAGCGAGCCAGAGGGTGCCGCGGTCGACTGCACGACTGAGGCAGCGCCGATCGACACGTGGTGATGGTCTGGGCCGCAGCACAGCATCGATGCAGACGCCCATCCCTGCATGGGAAGTGCGAGGGCAAGGAGCCACATCAGCGCTGATCTGAGCCAGGACCGCATTCGCAAAGTCTAGTAGAGCGTCTCGGAAGAGGCATCTGTCCGGGCTGCCTGACTTGCACAAGGCAGCCCACGGTCATAAGCCCAGGCTGATTCAGCGTGCCACCAGCTCCGTCACCTTGATGGCGCCGTCGACGCGGTCGGCCTTGAACTTCACGGCGTCACCCACCTTGAAACCGGAAAGCGTGGCAGCGTCGGCGCGGAACACCATGGTCATGCCCGGCATGCCGAGGTTGTCGATCGGGCCATGCTTGATGGTGACCTTGCTCTGCTCGACATCGATTTTCTTGATCTCGCCCTCGGCGAAGCTGGCGCCCTTGGCTGCGGGCGCGGTCGCCTGCATCGGTGCCGATGCGGCGTCGCCTGCGGCCAGCGCCCACGGGGCGATCGCACCGAGGGAGGCAATCGTCAGGACGGAGAAGATCATTCGGATGGACATGGATAACTCCTGGGAAGCTTGGCTGTTGCTAGGAACCCGCGGGTGCTTGTTCCTCTGGGCGCCACTTTATGCACTTGGCTGGCACTTGAGGGTGACTGCAACATTACGAATTCGTAATGAAAGCCAGGCGAGCCACAGCGACACTTCGACGATGCGCATCCTCGTCACCGAAGACGAGCCTCGGCTCGCGGACTACCTCAAGAAGGGCCTGACCGAAGCCGGCTACGTCGTGGACGTGGCGAACAACGGCGTCGACGGCAGCCATTTGGCAACGGAGGGCGACTACGACCTCATCGTGCTGGACGTGATGCTGCCCGGCATCGACGGCTTCGGGGTCCTCCGGAAGTTGCGTGAAACGCGCAACACGCCGGTGCTGATGCTGACAGCGCGGGACAAGGTCGAGGATCGCGTCCAGGGACTCAAGGGCGGCGCGGACGACTATCTCGTCAAGCCATTCGCGTTCAGCGAGCTTCTGGCGCGCGTGGAGGCGCTGCTGCGACGTGGCGGTGCGGTGACGTCCCAGCCGCTGACGTCGATGCGGCTGGGCGACCTTGAGCTGGATTTGGCGCGGCGCAAGGCGACGCGTGGGGGCCAACGCTTGGACCTGACGCCCAAGGAATTCAACTTGCTCACGCTGATGCTGCGCCGGCAGGGAGAGGTGCTGTCCAGGACGGTCCTCGCCGAGCAGGTCTGGGACATGAATTTCGACAGCGAAACGAATGTCGTGGACGTGGCTGTGCGGCGTTTGCGATCAAAGCTGGATGACCCGTTCGACCAGCCGCTGTTGCACACCGTCCGCGGCATGGGCTACGTTCTGGAAGAGCGCTGATGGGCGGGTGCTGCGATTCTTCGCCGGAGCCGTCCCTCTCCTTGCGCGAGACCATATCGCTGTCCATGCGTTCCATCTCGGGCCGATTGACGTTGGCGGTCGCCATCGTGGGGTTGGCGGTCTTCGTGGTGGTGGGATCGATGCTCCAGTGGGCTCTGCGGCGTGAGCTGGAGCGCATGCGCGACCGCGATCTCGATGGCCGGGCCGACGTCGTTGCCCATTTTCTGGACGAGGTCGAGGCAGGGGACGATCTTTCCGAACTGCGGCATCACCTGGACGACGTGCTGATCGGCGATGGCCAACTGCGCATCTGGTTGATCGCGGACTCAGGCGCCGTGGTCTATGGCGGCAAGACCCGACCTGCAACTCAGCCTGCAGATCCCAACGCCCCGGTGGGAAAGCTGACGATCTGGCGCGAGGACGGCGTGGCGTTGACGGGGCGGTCATTTCGCGTCAAAGCGCATGGCCCTGTGCCCGACGGCATCGCGCTGATTGGTGTCGACACTCGCAGCGACCAGCGCTTGCTCAGTGCGTATCTGGGCGCTCTGGTCTTTGTCTGCGGGCTGGGTGTGGCAGCGCTCTCTGCGCTGGGCGCATGGGTGGCGAGGCGCGAACTGCGGCCTGTGCGCGAACTGTCCACGGAAGCAGCCGCGATTTCGCCACGAGCGCTGTCGTTGCGACTGTCGTCCCAGGGCGTGAGCGTCGAGCTCGAAGACCTGGTCGACAGCTTCAACCGTGCGCTGGACCGGGTGCAATCGGCCTACGAGCACCTGGAAGCGTTCAGTGCCGACGTCGCGCATGAGCTGCGAACGCCGCTCACCACCATGATCAGCGCCACGGAGGTCGAGCTCGCCCGAGAGCGCACGGTCGCAGAGCTGCGCGACACGCTGTCTGGAAACCTCGAGTCCCTTCACCAGTTGACGACGATGGTCAACGACATGCTGTTCCTTGCGCGCGCCGACCAGGGTGGCACGGCGCAGACCTTGGTAGTCACGGATCTGCGACTGGTCGCGGGGCAGGTCGTCGAGTACTTCGACGCGGTGCTCGACGAGCGGCTTCAGCGGGTCGATATCGTCGGCGAGGCTCAAGCGCCTGTGAATGCTGCTCTCGTCCGACGCGCGCTGGCCAACCTGTTGAGCAATGCGAGCCGATACACGCCGGCCGGCCGAACCATCTCGATCCAGCTGAGCACGGTGGCAGCGACCTCCAGCGACGAACGAGTCGCCATCACCGTGGTCAATCCTGGTGAGGGCATCGACCCGGTGGTGCTGCCGCGGTTGTTCGAGAGGTTCTTCCGTGCGGACACATCGCGCCAAGGATCTGCCGAGCATCACGGGCTGGGACTGGCCATCGTCCGCGCGATCGCGCGCATGCATGGCGGGGATGCCTTTGCCGCGAGCGCAGGCTGCATCACAAAAGTTGGCTTCACGCTCCGCACCGCAGAGGCGAGCCCGTTGCCTGGCGATGGGGCCATCGAGCCGCATGGAGACCCATGACGAAATCGTAATCCGCGCGTTGGCCTGGCGTCGGTGCCCGGTTCCTAGAGTTCAAGCGTGCTTCGGGCACTCAACCAACGAAAGGAACACACATGAAGACGCTCATCATCACCACCACGCTGGTCGCCGCACTCGCAGGCATCGCCGCGCCGGTGCAGGCGCGTGACGCGCTGGAAAACGCCGTCAAGACGACGATCGAGCTGCAGGACGGCTCGACGCTGTACGTGTTCAAGGACGGCAAGATGGCCAGGGAAGACTCCTTCGGCCGCGCCGTCTTCCTCAAGGCCGGCGAGACGCTGAAGGCCAAGGACGGCCGAGAGATCAAGGCCGTTGGCAACGAAGTTGCACGCCTGGATTCCCTGTTGCGCGAAGGTCACGGCGGCTGACGTCAAGTTCAGGTCGCGTCAGCTGAGACGGGCACGCAGATTGCCGAGGTTAGGCTCAACTTTCAGGAGCACACATGCGCACCCGTTTCGCCCTACCTATCGTGGTTTCCTTCATCATCGCTGTGCCGGCAGTGAGCTTCGCCCAGACTGACTCGATGGGTATGAAGGGGCAAGCTGATCAAGGCTCACAGCAGCTGCATCAAAAGATGAGAGGCGGCATGGAAAGCATGCAGGCGTTGAAGCCCACAGGCAACGTCGACAAGGACTTCGCGATGATGATGAAGATGCACCACCAACAAGCGCTGGACATGGCCGAGATCGAACTGCGCAATGGCAAGTCGCAAGAGATGCGCGACATGGCGCAGATGATCATCAGCGCGCAGAAGAAAGAGATCGCGCAGTTCGACAAGTGGCTGGCCGCCAACAAGTGACTTCGGTTCTACAGCGCTTGCACGCCGGTCCGGTTTGTTTACCTCGGAGAAAGAAGCCCGGAGGGGCTTCGCAAGCGTCCGACGATCCCGTCTTGTGGCGGATCAGTCAGCGGCCAGTGCGTGGATGATTGGGCAGCCGCCCTTGGTTACCCCCGTGTCGCATTGATGCAGCAGCGCCGTCAGCGCTTTGCGCATCGCTTTCAGGTCGGCTAGCTTCTCTTCGATGACCTGCAGCTTGTGCGCGGCCAGCTCGCGTGTTTCGGCACAGGCGCAGGCCTCGTCGAGTTCGAGCAAGCTGCCCACTTCGTCCAAGGTGAAGCCCAGCACCTGTGCTCGCTTGATGAAGCGCACACGCTTGATTGCATCCGAGGCATAGCGGCGATGCCCGCTCGTCGGCTTGTCGGGTTCGGCCATCAAGCCGCGGCGTTGGTAGAAGCGGATCGTCTCGACGTTCACGCCGGCCTCGTTGGCCAGTCGCCCTATCGTCAGCTCGGTTGTCATCTGAATCCCCTTGACTCCGTACCATGGTACGGACTCTAGACTGTGCGCCATCGAATAAGTTCACCCCGGTGATGGCAATGTTGAGGATCAAGGGTTCGCTGATTGCTAGCGTGCTGGCGGCGGTCGGCGCGTCGGTATGTTGCGTCGGGCCGCTGGTACTGCTGACGCTGGGCATAGGTGGCGCATGGGTCTCCAGCCTGACTGCGCTGGAGCCGCTGAGGCCCTGGCTCCTGGCCACGACGTTGCTTTTCCTGGGCCTGGCGTTCCGGCACCTGTACCTGCGGCCGCAGGCCTGCGAACCAGGTGCTATGTGCGTTGAGCCAATCGTCCTCAAGCGCCAGCGGCTGATCTTCTGGGTTGTTGCACTGGCACTCCTCTCGTTGTTGTCTGTGCCTTGGTTGGCACCGCTTTTCCTCTGAAGGGACTACCCATGCGTAACTTGTTTGCCGCTGTACTTGTCGCAGTGATGCCGTTGGCCGCGCTTGCCGCCACGCCGCAGACCGCCGTTCTCGACGTCCAGAACATGACCTGCGGGCTGTGCCCGGTGACAGTGAAAAAGTCGCTGGAGCAAGTGGCCGGCGTGACTCAGGTGCGGATCGACTTCGCGAAAAAGACGGCCACCGTGACGTTCGACACTGACAAGACCAATGCGACGGCATTGACCAAGGCCACGACCGACGCGGGCTACCCCTCGACGGTTCACAAGTGATAACGACCGCACCTCAATTGGAGTCGATGCTGACATGCCCGGAGTGCAGCCACGCCAAGCGCGAGGTCATGCCGACTGACGCCTGCCAGTTCTTCTACGAGTGCGAGCACTGCAAGACCGTGTTGCGGCCAAAGGCCGGTGACTGCTGCGTGTTCTGTTCGTACGGCTCGGTCAAGTGCCCGCCGGTGCAAACGCAGCGGGGCTGCTCGAGTTGCGGCGCCTGATGGGCGCCAACGGTGCGGCAGCAGCTGCAGCGGCTCATCACCGCGGCAGCGCGCTTGCCCGTATGCAGTGAGCCTGCGAACAGCCAGTCCCAACGGCCCAGCGCGATCGGTCGCGTCTGATTTTTGACGCCGTTCTTAGCTTCCATCTTGTCCAGCCAATTGCCGGTTGGACAAGATCGATAGCACTCCCAAAGCGCTTCTCAAGACGGGTTCGCTGGACGCTTGAGGGGCTTTCTACATTTCTGGGGGCAAGTTCGCGGCGCGATAGCCGAGAAACGATCAGATCTTGAAGTCGTCGAAGGCCACCCGGTCGTCCTCCACACCGAGTTTCTTTAGCAGCGCAAGCATCGCGGCCAGCATCGCCGGCGGACCACACAAGTAGAAATCGCAGGCCTGCAGGTCAGGGTGTGACTGCAGCACTCGTTCCCTCACCACCTCGTGAACCATGCCGAAGGGATGCTCCGTACCTCGCTCGTCCGACAGGACCAACTGCCAACTGAAATTGGGATAGCGCGCCGCCAGCGCCTGCATCTCGTCGACGTAGGGAGCATCGGCAACCGTGCGAGCGCCGTACCAGAAGTGGATGGGCTCTTCGGCACCGGACTCCAGCAGATCCCTCACCATGGCGCGCAATGGCGCCATCCCTGCGCCGCCGCCGATGAAGATCTTCTCCCGCTCGCCGTGGCGAATAGCGAAGTCCCCGAAGGGCCCGCTGTACTTCAGCTTGTCACCCGCCTTGAGGCCAAAGACATAGGACGATCCTTTGCCTGGCGGATGGTTCTTGCCACCCTGTTTGCCGTGGCAGAAGCGCACGAGCAAAGACAGCCGCCCGTTCGTCTGGTGGACCGGTGCCGACAACGAGTAGGACCTGCGCAACAAGCTGCCGCTGGTCCATTGAGTCGGCAGATGCAGACCGGCCCATGCTGGGCGGTGTTCGTCGGGCGATTCGATCTGGTGCTTGCCCATCTTGTAGGCCGGCACATGGATCTGGATGAACGAACCGGGCCGGTAGTCAGGGCCGAGCTTGTCCTTGGGCAGCAGCACGACCTCCCGCAAGAAAGGCGACAGCGCGCGGACGCTTTCGACTTCGGCATCGTGCACGGCCCCAAGTTCGGCACCACCGCGGACTTCGATGTCCAGGTTGCGGTCGAGCTTGAGATTGCAGGCCAGACGGCAGCCGGCTTCTATCCTCGACGGCGAAAGCAGCGCGCGATCCGCGCTGGTTGCGTCGGGAGCTGCTCCGCGCACGCGCACCTCGCACAGACCGCAGGTCTGGCCACCACCGCAGTTGGACGGCAGCTGCAGCCCTTGCTGGGCCAGCGCGGAGAACACGGTGTCGCCGGCGTGGGCACGCACGCTGCGCAGGCGACTGCCATCCGGCGCATGGATCATCAGCGCCCGGGTGCCGCGCCATCGCTTCGGTATGAACTCGGCCAGGCTGAAGCTCGTGAACAGCAACCAGATGCCGCTCAACGCCAGCCAGAATCCTCCGACGGCAGCGCTGACCACGAGCGGATTGTTGAAGTCCTGGCGTCCGCTGTAGTCCATGATGTGGAGCATCCAGAAGAAGTCGAACAGCCGCCAGGTCTTGTTACGGTGCTCCAGCACATCGCCCTGCAAGGTCAGGTAGACGGTGGTGTCTTCTGCGTCCGCGAAGACGACGCGCCACACCTTGCCGTCGTGAGCACGAGTCTCCAGCGACTTGTCGACGAGCTCCGCAGACTTCACCGTGCCCGGGCCGCGGTACGAGGCCTGCGCGAGGCGCTGAGCCAGGGCGGCATCGAGCTCGACCCGCTGGCCGCTGCGGGCGTCGATCAACTGGGTCGACTTCTCGCTGACCAGCCGGTAGACGGGGCGATCCATCAACCAGCCGGTGGAAGCCACCTGGGTCAGGGTACGTTCCTGCGCCAGCAGGCTGCCGACCGGTTGAACATCCTGAGGCCAGGGCCTTTTGGCGGCCGCAGGCGCTCGGAACTCCCGCCCTCGAACCTTCTCAGCATCCAGAAGACTCATCACCAGGCCGCTGCACATCCACAGCACGAGCTGCAAGCCGATCAGCAAACCGATCCACTTGTGAATCTTGCGCATCCAGGGGGTCATGGCTGTGCCCTCCGACGGAAGCTGTAGAACACGAGCCAGGCGCCACTCAGCGCGAACACCAGCCCGGTGCCGGCCGCGACGCGCAGCAGGTTGTTGTTGACGTCGTCGCGCGTGTCGTAGTCCATGATGTGGAACATCCACAGGAAGTCGAACCAGCGCCAGAGATCGTGACGGCGGGCCAGAAGGTCGCCGGTGTCCGGCGAGAAGTACAGCGTCGTGTTGGATCGGTCGTCGAAACGGACGGCCCACATCGGCACCGGCCGCTTTGCCACCTCCTGGGGTGCCTGCGTGATCCAGGTCACCTCGCGGATTTCAGCCTCACCCTGGTAGATGTCCTTGGCGCGCGCAACGATTTGCTCCCTTGCCAACGGGCTCAGCACATTGCCTTTTCGCGCGTCGACGAGGGTTGCCTTGCCGCCGGCACGCAGCTCGTAGACCTCCTTCCCGAGGAACTTCTTGAGCTTCATCGACTCGAAGCCGGGGCGGATCTTGGCGAGTTGCTCGATGTCCAGCCGCTCGCTGACCTGGTCGAGAGGGCCATCGAAGACATGGGCGAGGTGGTCGCCATGGATCACTTCGAGCGATATCGCGGTCATGTACAGGCCACTGACCATCCAGAGCAAGGCCTGGACGCCAATGACAAGGCCGATCCATTTGTGGGCTCGGCGCACCCAGAAGGGTAGGTTCATAGGAGATGTCTCACTGCATTTGATGCGTCACGGGGCACCGCGGGGTGAACCGCGGCGCCCCGCTGGACTTACCAGCGATAGCCGGCGCGAACGTGCCAGCGACGACCTTGGAGGTCATAGGTCATCGTGTCGGTGTTCGCATCGGTATAGGACTTGACGAACGGCGCCTTCTTGTCGAGCAGGTTGTCGACACCGACAGCGAAGTCCAACTGCTTGCTGTAGGCGAACTTCAGCTGCGCCGAGTGGTAGGTGATCGCCGGTGCCTTGGCCCCGATGTCCGTCGGTGCGGCATTGATGTCGTCGGCCGAGCCGATGTACTGCAGCGTGTAGGCCCCCGACCATGCCCCCTTGGCCACCGTCAACGAAGTCAGCGAACGCCATTGCGTATAGCTGCCTCGACCGCCGGTGGTCTTGTTGGTGTAGTCGATGGCAGCGGCGCCTGGGAACGGACGAACCTGGTAGTTCTTCAGGTGCGACACCTCGGCATTGATCGTGCTCGTGAAACCGCCGAAGCTGAACTCGTACAGGCCGCCCAGGTCGAAGCCAGAGATTTTCTCATCGGCCGCGTTGACCGGTTGCGACGACAGGAAGTCGATCTCGCCCGTGGTCTTGTTGCGCGTGAAGCTGGAAGGGCTGCAGAAGATGTGCGTGAGGCCCGGCGTGTTGTAGCAAGTCGCCAGCTTCGTCGATCCGGCCACGCTCTGGATCGCGTTGGTCACCTTGATGTTGTAGTAGTCCAGCGTCAGGGTGAGGGTCTTCATTGGAGACCAGACCACGCCTGCGGTCATGGTCTTGGCGTCTTCAGGCTCGAGCTTGGGATTGCCGCCCACCGTGGTGAGGATGGTGTTGCCCAGCTGCTTGAAGCCTGCGGGAACGCCGGCCGCCTTGCAGTTCTGCGACACGACGGACGAGGTCGGTAGCGTGCTCCAATTGCTGCAGGGGTCGGTCGTCGTCAGGTTGCCTTCCGACACGCCGCCGTAGAGCTCGGGGATGTTCGGGACACGGAACGCCGAGGACACGTTGCTCCGGAACTTCAGGCTCGGCACGACTTGCCAGTCCAGGCCAGCCTTGTAGGTGCTCTTGGAACCGAACAGGCTGTAGTCAGAGAAGCGCGCCGCGGTGTTGAACTGCAGCGACTCGACGAAGGGGATGCGCTTGAGCAGCGGCACGGCGAGTTCCGCATAAACCTCGCGTGCCGTGTAGGTGCCGGAGATGGGATCTTGCCGGTTGGTGTTGGCCACGCCGATGACCGTCAGGTTGTCCGGGTTGCGCCAGCCGCTTTCCTTGCGAACTTCTGCACCTGCCGCAAATCCCACCGGACCGGCAGGCAGCGTGAACAGCTCGCCGCTGATGTTGGCGCTGATGCTCTTCTGGTCGTTGCCGCCAGTGTCGCGCGTCGTCGCAAGGATGTAGCGCAACACCTCGGGTGTCAGGTTGCCGTAGCCGAGGTAGTTGCCGCACGGAATCGCGGCGCCAGGTGCCGTACTGCACTTGGTGCGGTCCAGCGTCTGATCGACCCGGTCAAGGTTGGCCACGTTGGTCGTGCCGTCTACACCGGTGTTGCGTCCCCAGTTGACTGCCGCGGACCAGTCCCAGTTGTCGCCAATGCTGCCCTTCACGCCGGCCACGACGCGGAAGATGTTCGATTCCTGCGAGAAGGTCCGGGTGCCAGCCTCTTCAAGTCGCCGGCGCTCGAGCACGAGGCTCTGGCCGGTGGGGTTGGTGGGATGGTTGGCCGCGATGTTGATGGTGCGGTAGACGCCGAGCGAACCGGGGGTGGCCAACTGGTTCGACTCGCGGTGCGAGAACAGCATCTCGGTGAACAGCTGGGTGTCTTCGGTCAGCTTCACCGTGCCGAAGGCGCTCAGGCCCAGGCGCTTGATCGGATTGACCGCGTTCAGCGCCGGGTTGCTGTTGTAGTTGTGCTTCGCCGCCGAGTACGGCTCATACGCGCTCGGATTGCCGCCGGGCGTCTGGTTGAAGTTGACACGCGTCCCGTCGGCGAGGCGGGCCCGCCCACCGATGGTGGCGGAGCTGCCCACGCATTCGAGCTTGCCGTTGACTTCACCCAGGCCGCAGGGTGCGCGGGTGGCCATGTTGATGGCGCCACTCTCTGAATAGTTGATGCCGGTCACGAGCGAGCCGCCAGCGGCCTGCAGTCCCCACGTCAGGTCGATTGCTTTTTCATCACCGTCGCCGCGGGTGGTCTCTCCGTAGCGCACGGAGGCTTCCACGCCCTTCAGACCGGTCTTGGTGATGATGTTGACGACGCCGGCGACCGCATCCGCGCCATAGATCGCCGACGCGCCGTCCTTGAGCACCTCGATGCGCTCGATCATGGCGACCGGGATCATGTTCAGGTCGACGGAGCTGTTGGCACCGGTGCCGCCGTTGACCACGCGGCGGCCGTTGAGCAGCACCAGGGTGCGGTTGATGCCCAGGCCGCGCAAGTTGACTTGGGTCGTGCCGTAGCCGTTGCCGGTCCAGTAGGCGCTGGTCTGGTTGCCGGCGGTGCCGGCCGAGGCGGGCAGCCGCTGCAAGAGGGTTTCGGCGGAGATGGCGCCCGTGCGCTGGATGGTTTCGGCATCGATCATGGTGACCGGGCCAACACCGGAGATCTGGGCCTGCTTCAGGTTGATGCGGCTGCCGGTGATTTGCACCTTGTCCAGTGACGTAGGTGCAGCGCCGGCGTCAGCGGCGGGAGCTTGGGCCGACGCGCTGTTGACGAGAAAGAGGACGGCGGCAGCGACTGCCGTTTGGGTAAGTCTGATGGGCATCATGTACATCCAGTTGGGTGCCTGGCGTCGCCGATTCAGTGGCCGGACGCGATTCAAGGCACCTGCGAACAGTTGTTCGTTGGCGAGTACATGGCGAAGGACGAGCCGGAAGGAATTGGGCTCGAAACGGGGGCGCGATGAGAGAGCCGGCCGTCTATCGACGCATGCGACTCAGCCAAACCTTGTGCCAGCAGTAAGTGCGTGCGCCATCGCGCTCGCAGCCTGCCGGCGGCGGTGCTGAGTCAGCTGGCTCTGGGTGGGCGTTCCTGCCCTGACAGCAGAAATTCCGCTCTCGGTCCCAGGGACTCGGGGAGGAGGGTGAGCGGAAGCGGGAGCGCATCGGTCCCGACATCCGCGTTCATAGCCATGACCGGGCAGGTACCGCAGCCAGAGCATTGGCTGCAGGGCGTCAGATCGCAGCAGTGGTCGCCTTGCTGATCGGCAGAAGCAGCCTTCGCAATCTGGACCTTCGCCTTTGCCTTGGGCTTGGCTTTGGCCATCTTGGCATGAACACCCGACGCGGCCGCGTGCTTGGAGACGCTCGCGCTCTGGGTTGCCTCCCGACGCAGTTCAGCGGACGTCGGAGCGGTCGTTGCCGAAGCAATGACCGCTGTCGCCGGTATCAAAACGGCGAACAAGACGAGGAGCCAAAAGGCGAGGAGCTTCATGCGGCGGCAAGTGAATGTGCTGCATTGCACCAAGCCGTCGGTTGCCTGTCTAGCTAGGGAGTTCCCCGCCGCCTTGGCGTGACTTTTGGCCGCAAGGCCGCAGCCGCCTTCTCCTAGGAGCCGGGGCTATGCCTGAGGTCACCGCCGGTTCACTTGGTCTTTGACGCGCACGCCTTCAACTGTGCTTCGTGGCGCTCTCTGCGCAATTGATTGATGTAGGGACTCGTATCCGCCCGTGGTCCGTGGTCGAGTTGCAGCACCAGTGGGTCCACACGACATTCGCCTTGTGCACCTGATGGGGGCAAGGAACTGGCATGTTGGGCAGGTTGGACAGCGGCCTGCTTGTCCTTCCGAGCCTTCTCGATGATCTGCCAATCAGGGCCTGCCAGCGCTGGTGCAGCGGCTGAAAGAGTGAATGAGCCGATGAGGGTGATGAGTAACTTCTTCATGATGAACTCCTTCGTGGACTGGCGGGGTACTGCCAGCACGCGCATTGATGAACCGGTGTCGCTCAGCGACCGGCGTAGAACTGATGAAACGGTGAGTTCGCGCGGCCCAGCTCGCCTCGGTACGGACGTGCTCAGACGCTCGCCGTGTGTTGGCGTAGTGGGGATGACGTGACCCAGCGCGCGTGTCTGCGCGGCTGGCCAAGGGAGTCAACTCAGCGCGCGCTGCGGCAAGGGATCAAAGTCGGAAGCAGCAGTGTCGAATCGCAATGGGCGGCGCCGTCGTGCGCTGCAGGAACGACGCCTGCTCGGCTGCCGGGAGTGGCAAGGCGACAAGGGGTTGCAGCGGGAGAAGGATGGTCGAGACGATTGCGACAGCCGGTGTGACCGTCGGCACTTCTGGCTTGTCCAGCGACGACTTGCCGTCAAGGCAATGCGCGTGGCAAAGACCGAGGCTGGCAGCGTCCGGCTGATCGCAGCCAGGCATCTTCGATGCTGGTGCCTGGTCAGCAACCCAACTATCGGGGGCGCCCTCGCTTTGAAGGTCCGGACAGGAATATGACGCCACGGCCGCCTGCATGAACAGCATGCTGAACAGCGCGATGAGCGCGGTCAGGATGCGGTGATTGCGGGACGTTTTCATGTTCATAGATTAGGTCGTGGCTACCGGCTTTTCCTTACGTTTTCAGCCTGCCAGGCCAAGGCTGAGGAGCCAGTTCTTCCACTGTAGACCTTCCCATAGTAGGAAGGTCAAGCCCCATTGCAGGGCGCCCGATCGACCACGTCACCCTGTGTGAGGCATCGGCGCGCGATATGCCGACAATTTGCTGCGGCCGGCCGCGTCCGAGACCCTCCCTGCAGCAGCTCCAGGAGATTGGCCCCGAACACGAACCGTCCGGGATACGCCGATCCTCAATCCGCTCAGCTTCAAAATGACCGGCGTGCGCCACGGCTCGATGCCGGCCAGGCGCCGAGTTGCCGCTAACCTTGTTGCCACCCATTCAAAGGGAGAGTGCAGGTGTGTGAGACGGTCATCGAGAAAGAACATGCTTCGCGTATCGCGAGGCGGGCGTTGGACCACGCGCCGGAATGAACGCCGCGACCGCCGCTCCCGGGCTTCTCGGCGACACCTCGGCGCGGGACTACGCGCGCAAGTTGACGCTCTTCAACGCGTTCGCCGCGCCGGAGATCCGCCTGGCGATTGCGAGTCTTGCTCTTGAACCCGGCATGCACGTCCTCGATGCGGGGTGCGGCACGGGCGAGGCACTCGGCTGGTTGTCTGCGGCGGTGCAACCTGGAGGCACGGTTGTCGGCATGGACCTGTCGACAGCACACGTGACTGCGGCGCATTCCCGGGCGCCCGAAGGCTCCCTGGTCATCCAGGGTGACCTGCAGCGTGCACCACTGGCCGCCGCGAGCTTCGACGTCATCTGGTCCTCCAACACCTTCAACCATTTGCGTGACCGTCTGGAAGCCGTGAAGGCGGTGTCGGGCCTACTTCGACCAGGTGGGCGGATCGCGCTGGCACAGAGCGCGCTGCTGCCGGACATGGTCTTCGCCTGGGATTCGCGGCTGGAGCGGCTGACGAACGAAGCGGTGCGGCGCTACTACCGGGATCGCTATAGCCTCGAAGAACGCGACTTGGCCGATATCCGGGCCATCGTGGGCCTTCTTCGATCGGCCGGTCTTCGGCGCGTCAACGCGCGCACCTTTGTCATCGAGCGCGTGACGCCGTTGCGTCCGGAGGACGAAGGCTACCTCCTCGAGGCCATCTTCCAGAAGACGTGGGGAGCACGGCTGAAGCCCTATCTCGCGCAAGACGACTACGAAGAACTGTCCCGACTTTGCGATCCTCAGCATCCGGAGTTCGCGCTGCGGCGTCCGGACTTCCACTTCCTGCAGACCTTCACTTTGGTGGTGGGCGACGTTTGACGGGCCGTCACGTCAATCTAGACCGAGGAGATCTCTCAGGCGAGCCTTGATGCCGGCCGGGTGGGCAGGTTTAGCAGTCAGTTGGCAGGAAGCATCGTCACGCAGGCTGTCGGTCCAGACCAGCAGGCCTTTGAGGTCGTCAGGTAGGGACGACCGCCTTGCAAGATTGACCCAGCAGGTGGTGTAGTGGACGCGATCGTTTTGCGCATTGGCATCTCGATGAGCCACCAGCGCATCGATCAACGCGGGCGCTTGGTCAGGCGCGCTCAGTCGCCAGTAGCCAACGAGAAAAATGTCGGAGAACACCTCGCGCCATTGCTGTGTTGCCGGCTCTTCAGTGGCGGCCAAGTAGCCGTTGATGTCGGACACCTTGGTCGCTTGGACCGGCGCTATCGAATGCGTGGCGACTTTGCGGCTGGACGCGAGAGCCAGATCGCGCCACGTGTCGACGCAATGGCCCAGCTCATGGATAGCAACGCCCCGGACCCACAACGCTGGATCCACACCGGAGCCGCCCCCGAAGCCGGCATGAATTCGGTTTGGTGAAAAGTTGAGGGTACAAAAGCCTGACCCCAGACCCATCGACGCGACCGAAGCCTCTGGCACGCGCACACTGGTCAGAGACCAGCTCTGATCGACGCCACCGAGGACCACGTTGACGCCAAAGGTGTCACTTGCAAGCTGCCGGATCGCTTCGAAACCCCCTGGATCGGCGGCATAGGCTTCGCGTTCGAGCTGGAACGAGCGCTTGGAAGCGGACTGGATGATCAGCATGGCCGAATCGGGCACCAGCATGGAAACAGCGACGGCAAACGCACCTGCTGTTGAGCAGAGCATCCGCCGCTGCCAGCGCGTGGCCGTTGAGACCTCGTGATCAAAGATGCTCAAGGTCGCCGCGGTCGCGTAGCCGAGCAAACCAGTCAGTCCCAGGGTCACGAGATAGAGCACTGGCTGCGGGGCGAGAAGCCAGCTCAGGTTGCATAGGGTCGCCAGCACCAAGGACCAAGCCGCCAACAGCAAGCCCCCTCGCAACAGGTTGGGAGACTCCTCGCACATGCGCAGGCATCGCAGGAGATGGCTCTTCTGGTCCGGATTCAACCTGTGCAGCTGCTCATATTCGTCGAGACGCGCCTTGAACTGCCACTTCCACCCCGGTCCGCGGTCGATTGCCTGTTGTTCAAGGCCGGCACCAATTTCATGCGGCTGGATGTCCGCCACCACCCTCAGGACGGCAAAGAGGTAGCGGACGCGGTCTTCGTTCGGTACCCGGGCCGCTCGGGTTGATGACTGACGCTTAGCGAACGCGGCCACGGGAGGGGCGGGGCTTGCGCGGCGCCGGCACCGCTTCTTCCGGCGGATCGCCCGCTGGATCAAAAAGGGAGCCCGGTGTCACGGCAAGGCTGGTTGCCAGCGCGTGAATCATCGTCAGCGTCGGATTGGCCTGGCCCGTCTCGATGCGGCTCATGTAGGTCCTGAACAGCCCACAGCGCTCGGCCAGGTCTTCCTGGGTCATGCCGGCAAGCAGCCGCAGCTCCTTGATGCGGGAGCCGAAAGCCTTCTGGGGAGCAATTGCACGTGTGGACACGCGCGCACTTTCCAGAAAGTACACTCATTCATACACACACTAATTCGTACATTTCGGCGCACGCTGTTCTGGCCGATGTTCCCGTTCGGATGTTTTCGTCAGCTCATACATCAAGGAGGATCCATGACCGTTTCACATCTCGCTTCCACGTCATCGGTGTCTGCTCGGTTCTTGCAAGCGCTCGCCAGCGCTGCAGGGCTGTTTCTGGTGGCCTCAGGCCTGGCGGGATGCGCAAGCACCACGCCCACGCGGGAGACGAGCCAAGCCTATGCGATCTATGACGTGAAGGCCCCCGACGTGGCGCCTGCACGCCTTGTGGAAGCGGTCAAAGTCGGCCTGCAAAAGAACATGAGCGCGGTCCAGATCAACAACGGCATCCCGCCCTCGCCGCTGCCTCAACGAGCGCCAAGGTTTCAGCTGGCGTCGCCGCTCAAGGGCACCGGTCTCGCCGCGCTTGCCGCAGTTTCCGGCCAGTCCCTGCAGGTGCCCACCTGTGAAGGCGCGATCATGACCGCCAACGGCCGCGACACGTCGATGTCCAAGTACGGCGAGGGGACGACGTTTTTCGCCTGCGTGATGCCCTACGAGGGCGGGTACTCGGTGAACATCTATTCGACCTTCACGAAAGCGTCCGGCGCGTTCAGCGCGGCGACCTTGGGCGCCACGCTGGCGCGGACTGTCACTGGTGATTCGAGCCAGTTCATTCCGCGCACGATCAACGACATCGTCAACGGAATCAAGGCGACCGGAGCGACCGTCACGCTGACGGAGGCCTATCCCTAACAACGAGGGCGCTAGGTCGATTCGGACGTCTGGGCCGTCACGCTTGATCACAATGCATGCTTTGGCATTTAGAGCATGCCCATGGCCGCTTGGCAGTTCGATGTTTTGGCAGTCTTTGACGGCAGCACCTCACTGCCGCCACCGCTCCGCCGTCGGGCGGAGAAGCTGCTGGCCGAACATTACGGCCAACCGTCGGAGATGTTCAAGGACTTTCGGGTCTACGGAGGGGCTGGGGGAAACCGGATCGACCTGATCACCAGCGACGACGGTTGTGGCGAGCTGTGGATGCGGGTGGACGCCCGAGCGGAAATCGACACGTTCATGCGTCAGGTCGTGATCCTGATGATCGAGATGGAGTGCTCTCTCAAGGTGGCCGAGACCGGGCACCACATGCCAGCCGAGATCGACTTGTTCAACCAGGCGCTGCAACGGTCTGACGCATGGAAGTTTGTGCTCGGCGCTGCCCCGTCGTCAGATGCGGTTTGATGCCGTCCAGACGAAAGGGCAGGGGAGTGTTAGCGCGTGCGTCTCAGGCAGGCAGCGATCTTCGTTTCGCGAGTTGCACATAGCGCTCAGTATCCGTCCGACCAAGTCACCCATTGACATTGACGAACGGCGCGCGGTTCGCGCCGACCTTCAGATCTGCGGCGACCAGCGGTGCGGCAGCAGCTCGTCGATCCGACTGGCCGGGTGGGTCGGCAGTCGCTCGAGCACGTCCTTGAAGTACGCGTAGGGGTCGTGTCCGTTGATGCGCGCCGAGTGCAATAGGCTCATCACCGCCGCGGCCCGCTTGCCCGCGCGCAGGCTGCCGGCGAACAACCAATTCCCCCGTCCGAGTGCAATCGGCCGGATCTGGTTCTCGACCCAATTGTTCGAGATCGGCACGTCGCCGTCCTCGACGAAGCGCGTGAGTTCCTTCCAGCGCTTGAGGCTGTAATCGATCGCCTTGATCGTGGCCGAGCCCGGCGGCACCAACTGCCGCTGCGCGAACAGCCAACGATGGAAGACGGCCAGCACCCGGCGCGACTTGCGCTGCCGGATCCGCTGGCGCTCGTCGGCGGGCAGCTGTTCGATCTCACGTTCGATCCTGAACAGGCACTGGTGGTAGCGCAGCGCCTTGCGGCCGACCTCGCTGCCATGGTTGGCCCACAGGTCGTTGAACTTCCTGCGGGCATGTGCCATGCATTGCGCCGAAGTCACGCCTTTCTCGGCGCAGGCCGAGTAGCCGCTGAACCCGTCCGTCACCAGTGTGCCCTGCCAGGCCTGCTCGGTGTCGAGCTTGAGGAACTCGCGCACGTTCTCGCCGCTGCGGGTCTCGCAGAACTCGTACACCACCGCCTTGGTCGGGTTCGCGCTCGTGGTGCAGTACGACCAGATGTAGGCCCGATGCGTCTTGCCGTCGCGCAGCTTCGCCGGCTTGAGCATCGCCACCGGCGTCTCGTCGGCGTGCAGCACCAGGTGGCGTCGCAGCTCATCCGCCAGGGCCTGTACCAGTGGCTGCAGCTGCGCGCCGCACTCGCCCACCCATTGCGCCAGCGTCGAGCGGGCAATCAGGTGGCCGGCACGCTCGAAGATGGCTTCCTGCCGGTACAGCGGCAGTTGAGTGGCGCGGGGGAATCGCACCCCCACGCTCTCCCAGAACCGGACATGAACCTCTCGACTCATCCGGCTCCTATCGTTCAGTCGCAGCAATCGCCGCGCCCCAGTGCGGGAACAACGTCGGGGCGCGCTGGCGCAACTCGCGCAGCCAATCCCACGCGCGGCTGAGGTGCCCTCGCAGCTTCTTGTACTTGCGTTGCGCCCACTGCACCAGATGGAGGTCCAGCGTCTTGAGAGCGGTCTGCAAGGTCGACGGATGGAAGAGCCCGTAGTAACGAACCCATCCCACGAGCACCGGGCGATACCGCTCAAGCAGTTCACCCAGGTCGTAGCGACTGAGTCGCTGTAGACCCCAGCTACGGATCTCATGGCGCATGGCTTTGCCCGCTTTGTCGCCAACGGCCGGCGAGAAGCTGGTGAACAGCTTTCGCGATCGATTCATCGCCGTCCTGGGCTTGAAGGTGTAGCCCAGGAAGTCGAATCGACGTACATCATGGTCCTCACGCCGATTGGCATCGGCGCAGTAGACTACACGGGTCTTGTCGGGATGCAGTTCCAGCCGGCATGCCGCCAGTCGTGCTTCGAGCTGCGCCCGTAGGGCATCAGCCTCGGCCTGGCTGTCGCAGTGGCAGATGATGTCATCCGCGTAGCGCTCGAACGGCACCTGGGGGTGGTGCCGCACCATCCATTGATCGAAGGCGTAGTGCAGGAATAAGTTGGCCAGCAAGGGGCTGATGACACCCCCTTGCGGCGTGCCCTTGTCCCTTTTCAACAGCGTCCCATCGGGCATCTGCACGTTCGCCTTAAGCCAGCGCTCGATATAGAGCACGGCCCACTGGCAGTCCGTGTGCTTGCGCACGGCCTTCATCAAGAGGGTCCAGTCGATGTTGTCGAAGAACCCCTTGATGTCAAGATCAAGCACCCAGTCGTGACGCCAGCACTGGGTTCTCGCGGCGCGCAAGGCATCGTGTGCCGAGCGTCCTGGCCGGTAGCCATACGAGTTCGCATGGAACACCGGCTCCAGCAGCGGCTCTAGCCGTCGCTGGACAACCATCTGTGCAATTCGGTCCGCCACCGTGGGGATGCCCAACGGCCGTGTCTTGCCATCACCTTTCGGGATATCTACGCGCTTAACCGGCGGCGGGAAGTAGCTACCCGAGGACATGCGATTCCAGATCCGATACAGGTTCTTGCTCAGATCCTGCTCGAACATGGCGATCGTGACCCCGTCGCTACCTGCCGCACCGCGATTGGCCTTGACGCGCTTGTACGCCTCCCACACTTCGCGCTTGGCGATTTCAAACGACTTTGCTTCAACCACGCGCGTCATCCCCTCGCAGGTTGTGCACGCGGCGAAGCTGAACAACGACGCCCCTTCGGTCCAGTCCCGTTACAGAACCTTCAGCCCTACTACGAGCGTCTCCGTCCCTGTGCCCCGCATCGGTACTCTCGCCCTTGCGGAGGCTGTCCGCTTGAGCTTCTCCCTTGGCATCGGGACGACAGGTTCCCACGTTCCTCACTGAAGCCTGAACCAGAGTCACGCCGCCTTCATGCCGGGCGCCGGTCGAGCAGTCGGCAGGCTTCCCTCGACCTTCATCCCGGGCTAACCACTCTGGCCCGGTTTCGACGCCATCTGAATTCATTTCGACACCACAACGACGGTTCACTTGCGTTCGTCTCTTTGGTTCTCACCTGACGCGGTCAACGCCGCGCCTTTTGCCTCAACGCTCACCACCACGGCTCTTTACCGCAGCAGCTTGAGGTGGTTTGGAGCCTGCTCCTGCAAGCCGACTCCGAGGGGCCCGCCCTCATCTTCAATGAAGCACCACGAGCACCTCCCAACTACGGAGGTGAGCGTGTTCGTGGCACACGATGGTCCAGAAATTTGGCCACAAGCACGTGCGCCAGCAACCCCGCCGTCGGGATGCCCTTGTCGATGACGTGCGCGGGCACGGCGGCTTGCACCAGCTTCTGGCAGCAGCGGCACACCCACTTGCCGCGCACATGGCGCTCGACCGTGAACGTGCCCGGCTGGTAGTCCAGCTTCTGGGCCACGTCCTCGCCGATGCGCTGCATCGGCTGCCCGCAGCCGCAGTTCGTGTCCGCCGGCTCGTGCGGCACGTCGCGGCGTGGCAGGTGCGGCGGCAGCGGGGCGCGTTTGGGCTGCTTCTTGTCGGCCTTGCCCTTGTCGTCTGCGTTGCCGCGCTGGCGATCAAGCTCCCGGCCGAGTTCGGCCAGGTCGGTGTCCAGCGTCTCTTCCAGCAGGCTCTTCTGCTCCGGCGACAGCGTGCTGGCGAAGCGCTCGCTCGTGGCGGCGAACTTCAGCCGCTTGAGCACCGCCATCTCGTGCGTGAGCTTGTCGATCAGCGCCTGCTTGAAGGCAATCTCGTGATCACGCTGCTGGATCTGCGCGTCGCGCGCGGTCAGCTCGGCCATCAGCGACAGCATCGCCTGCCGCGTCTGCGGCTCCAAGGCGTCCAGTTGCTGCGCACTGATCATGGACGGCCATCGTGCCGCAGCGAGGCGCCCCGCGCATCGGCACATCCGGCAATTGCCAGCGGCCGCGAGGGTCGCCTCAGATCACACGGATGATGCCGGCCTCGCCCAATCGCTGCCAGGGCAGGCCCAAGACCAGCGCGTCCAGCTGCGCGCGGGTCAGCGTCAGCGTGCTGCCGTCCTGGGGCCAGACGAAGCGGCCGGCGTTCAACCGCCTGGCAGCCAGCCAAACACCGATGCCGTCATGCACCAGGGCCTTCATCCGGTTCGCGCGCTTGTTGGCGAACAGGTAGGCGTGGTGCGGTCGAGCTTCGCCGAAGACCTTCACCACGCGGGCCAGCGCGGACTCGGTGCCGCCGCGCATGTCCAGCGGCTCGCAGGCCAGCCACACGGCGTCCACGCGGATCACCGCAGCAACTCACGCGTCCAAGCGGCGAAGTCCGCCGCGGCGCTGAGCGGCCAGCTGACGCTCATCGAGACCGCACCGCGGTGCAGCTCGACGCGGATGTCCGCTGACGTCGCGACAGGCGCTGCTGGCACGGCAAGCGGCAATGCGATGAACTCGCTTGTCCCAGCGGGCGCCACCGCCTTGCCCTCACGGGCCAGTTGCCGCCAGCGGTGCACGACGTTGGCGTTGATGCCGTGCACCATCGCCACCTTCGCGACCGATGCCCCAGCCTCGCTGCACTCGGCCATCACTTGGGCCTTCATCGCCGCGCTGTACCGCCGCCTCGTGCCCGCCTTCTCGCTTGTCATCATGTCCACCTAAGTTACGTGGACGCGATCCTTGCCGCCACTCGCGGCGACTTCAAGATGACTTGGCCGGACGGATACAGCGCTCATGCGCCAGGCCCAGGACAAACGAGGCCTTGCTGAGGCGTGACATCGAGGCGGCGTCACCCGGCCGGACTCGTGCCAGAGCCGCGCTGTAGATACGCTGTGCGGACAAGACGCGCCGATTCGCTTGTAGCAACGGACTGGGTGTCATGAAGCCTCCCGAGCCAGAACCCAGCATAGGCGGCCTCGTGAGGAAGGTGAAGCGGCTGTTACATCGGTGCCGTCGCTGCAGCGCTCAGGTGTGACCTAACTATCACTTCACCGGCTCTGGTCGACGATCATCCGCAAGTCGTAGTACCGGCCGCTCCACCGCAACGAGTACAAGAAATATGGGTCCAGGATGGTCACGCCGCGGTGAGGCTTGAAGTCCAGCGTGGGAATCTTGAAGGACTTGTTCTGGGCGACCTCGGTCATCAGGCTGAATGTCTCTGCCAGTAGCTCACGATCTGGACCCTTGTCATCGGCAACGAGCCGCGCGGCACGTTCTTCCAATGAGTCGCGCTGTGCCACGAAGGGAATGTTGATCCTCGGCGGGCTCAAACAGAGTGTGGCAACGGCCAGCTCGTTCATCGTCAGGGTTCCCTCGCCCTTGGCGCGGAAGACCCTGGGCGCCGCAGGCTTGGGCGTGTTCTCGAGCAAGTAGATGCTGGCGCTGTAGTCCACGGACCGGATCGTTGTGCCGAACACCGCATTGAGCTGGTCCAGCCGAACCTGGAAGCGTTCCGGGGCGGGTCGAGCCTCGCTGATCTCCAGCTCCTTGCACAGATCCAGGCACAGACGCTGCATGAGCTGCGGACTGCCGGCTGACTCGTCTGCAATCGCGAGCAGCGCGGATTCGTTGATGATCACGTTCAGCTTCTCGAAGCCCTTCATAGCAATCGATACCAGGTCCTCGGCGGACCAGTAACTGAACTCGATACGCTCGATGCGGCCGGACAGGTCGGGCAGATTGGCGATCGGATCGTCGGCCATGTGCGGCACCTCGGCCAGCACGATCTTGACGTTCTTTTCCGCCGCGGCCTTGAGCTGAGCCGCCACATACCTCTTCATGGTCGAAGGGATGGTGTGGAAGTCGTCGATGAACAAGAACCGCCCCTTGCGCAGCAACTCGTCGGTCGCCGCACCGAAGAGGTCGTCTTCGATGGCGTGCTCAAACGATCGCTCTTGGGAGGTCTTTCCGGAGCCGCCGATCTTGCCGCCCAGGCTCACGACGCCCAGTTCGAGACCGACTTCGCCTTCGACCTCGGCGCCTTTTTCCATCGTCGTTTGGGTGGTGGCCTTGCGGTCTACCCGAACTTCCAGCTTTGCGGACACGATCCGCCACAGCGACTCCTCGCTGTATAGCGAGGATCCAGGCACTTTCACGAACTGGGCCTCGGGGATCATGCGGTGCAAGGCAACGGTCTTGCCCGACTTGGAGGGGCCCGATACCTGGACGATCATGCCGGGCCTGTTGAAGGCCTCGGTGATCTCGTTCTCCGGGTCCCGCAAACGCTTTGACACCGGGTCGGTGAACCGACGATGGACGTAGGTATGCGTGGGGAATCCCCCAGCGATGAACACGTCGAAGCGTGACGGCATGATGGCTCCCCTGGATGGTCTTGTCGTCGATAGGTTAGCGACAAAGCTTGCTACGCATAAGTGGGGGCTGCAACCCTCAAACTGCTGAGGCTCGAGACCAGGGATCAGGGCTGCGCCGTCGCGGCATGAGCATGCGGCAGCAAGCGGGTGATCGATGTGCGCTCGAGGTCCAGCACGACGACGACCACCCGTCCCTCCTGTGCAGATCGACTGGACGCAATGAGCTTGGTGCGGAACTCTTCGGGGCTGGTGGGGGCTCTTTTGCCGCGTCCCGATGATCTCGGCAGCTTGGATTTCAGGACCTGACGGCCGAACCAGAGGACCAGGTAAATGCCGCGGCGCTCGGCCGCGTAGTCAGCGGTGTAGAGCCTGTCGAGCTGGGAGTCGGCGGCGGTCCAGACGTCGGCATGCCACTGCCCCTTGATCTCGACGGGAAGCCGCATACCGGCCAGGATCCCGATGATGTCGGCACGCTTGTCGTTCGCCAGGTGCCCCTCCGGCAACATTTGAATTGACTCGGGCCTGGGGCCCAGCATGACCAGCAAGTAGTCACGACAGATTTCTTCGTTGTGTGGACCCGTCGGACCGTAGAAACCCCGCCATGAATCGGCCGGGTCCGAGCGAACCCGCGCTTGCACCTCTTCGAGAAGGCAGAGCACGGTCGATTGCAGGTCTGCCACCGTGGACGGCGGCTGGGCACGCACGATGGCTCCTACGCTGGCGAGCGTGGGTGGGCGGTATCGCTCTTCCGTGGCTTTTCTTCGCTGCTCGGCCGCCAGCACCTTGAGGTATTCCGTGTGGCTGTCCTCGGGCGCATTGCGAAGTGCGGTCAATCCGGATATCGCTTCGTCAGATGTCATCTCTGCCAACCGGTCCGCCACGTCGGACAGGAACTCGGACGCCGGCGCGCGGGTGTCGTCGCCGGTGTCGCTCCCCCTACGCCCATGGGGGAAGACACCCCGGAAAGTAGCGAGCAGCCACGTGAGCTGAGCCGGCGAAAGCGCAACGCTGAACCGGCGGTTTCGGCTGCTGGCAGATCGGCTGCGAACCGCCATGATCAGTTCGGCGTCGGCTCTGGCCCAGCCTGACAGTTGGGACTGGTACGAGTCGAAGTTGGCGACGAACTGCACGGCCTGCCAGTTTCGTCGACGCTCATCGCTCAGCTGCTGTTTCAGCCGCGCTTGGGCCAGCGAGATCAGCGCTGTGAACCTACGGGATGCGATGAGACGGTCGATGAGCGTGGCCTCGGGCTCCCCGGCCATGTCAGGTATCTCTTGGAGCCACTGAAGGGACTGATCAGCCGCCTGCTGATCCGACAGGTCGTCCCAGACCATGGAGTGGAGTTCAGACACGTAGCTGCGCCGTGCCTCCAGCTGGGGGCGGATCCATATCGCCAACGTCGGCGCGACGAGACCTCGTGACTTCGCCTCGGCTTCGACGGCGTCTTGCAGCGTCGGCAGCTTGGCGTGGTCGTCGATCCGCGTGTCCCGCAATTCCAGGAAGCAAGCGGCAATCCTCTCGTCGCTGATCCCATCGAACCCGCGTCCGGTGCGCAGCCGCTCGGCGATGGCCGCGACGATGATGGCGCCCGTTTGCCACCGCTTGGACTCGGCATGGCTGGCGGCCATGGTGGCCGGGCTCAGGGCGGTACCGTTGTGGAGGAAGGCCTCAAATCCTTCCAAAGCGGCCGCGGTGATTTGGGGGCCCAGCCACTGGGTGAGGCGCTCGACCGGCGTCGCGTCATGGTTCAGATCGTGAAACTTGTCGAGGTAGGCGCTCGACAGGTCGATCATGGGTTGAAGTTGCCCGCTTGCGATGGCGGTCAGCTTCTTGCCGAAAGTCGCACGATGCTGCTGCCATTGAACGGCCTGTTTTGCGGCGCGCCTGCGTTTCTCCTGCTCTTGCTTGATCTCCCATTCAGGCGTCCGGGGTTCAGCCAACCGGTCGATCCAAGCCTGCATGTCGGGCCGGTTCTGCACGAAGCGTTTGGCTGCGTCACGCGGGCCCTTGCCCGCGCTGTCGGAGTGGCGCACCAGCGTCAGCAGATCGCGCCAGCGCTTGTCAGACCGGTTTGTCGGGTCCAAGCTCTCAAGAAGAGCCACGATGTCGTCGTCGGTGTAGCCGTAGCCGCTGGAGCGGCTTTCGAGGCGCCACCCTCGCTGATAGATCGTCTTCGGACCTGGCTCTTCAAGCAGCACCAGGCGCTGAATGGGGCGGCGGAGGTCAGGGCGGTTCTTGATGAATTCATGCACCCTTACCCGTTCTGAGCCACCGTAATACGTGTCGGTGTGAAAAGGCTTGAGCCACCTCCACAAATCCAAAGCCTCAACCGGTTGCCATGCAAGCCGCCTGGCGATAAGCCTATACGCAAGGTCGGTCAGCTCGTGATTGCCAGCCCGCTCGAACCGGCTGCTCGGAGGCGCCAACAGCTTGGCCAGCTCATCCAGGATGCCGCTGACGCGTGCGTCGGGAGCGATCCGGACCATCTTCGAAAACAAGCCGATGGTCCTGTCGTTGCGCTGTGCGTGGCTGACGACCAACTGCGCGATGTCCGCATCACTGAACGGCCCGAAGCCCTTTTCCTCGACGACGTCCAGAGCAAGCCGCACGCCGTCATCTCCGGCACTTCGCAGCGCTTGAACAAGTTCAGGGAGGTTCGTGCGCGAGGAATCGATCAGCACGTCGCAGACGCGAGATCGGACGGCGAAGGCCTCCTGTGGGTCGATTGCGATGTGCATGCAGGCATCGAACAGCGGATCGGCAATACCGGAGCCCCGGACGGCGCCGAGCAGCAGCATGCGCAACCGCAGCGGGGTGCTCCTCTGGCTGACCAGGCCAAGCACCCGATCTAGATGGAACGGCTGCGCCACGCTGGATATCGTGAACCGTTGCCAAGGCCCTTTGAGGAAGTTGGGGTCTTCCCGTGCAGCCTGTTCCAACGCATCCAGCAGCAGACCGGCCTGGGCTCGATCCAGGGAATCAGCGTCGCCGTATTCGATGACGCCCATGGGATCTTTGCCGATGACCTCAGCGGCCAGGTCACCGTGATGGGTGGCCAGCCAGGCGTGAAGGCCTCGAAGCGACGACGGCACGACGTCATGCGAGTGGAAAAGGGCCAGCAAGCGCTTGCGCTTCATCACCGTGGAGCATTGCTTCGCCAGCCACCGCGCGCCGAGATATTCCCCGATGCGCCGGTGGCAGTAGCTGAAACGACTCGCCGCGCCAACTGTGGCGAAAAGCCGGGTGCCCAAGACCGGCCGCAACTCCGAGGCCATGGGCAGCGCCGCCGCCTCCGCAAACGCTATTTCTCCATCTTCCGAGTTGGCCGTGGCCACCGTCACAGCGTCGCTGCCGGTCAGGATCAAGGCCGCGAATGCAGCGCCGGCGGCATCCAACGCTGCCTCCATGCTCGGCTGGCGTTCGATCTTTTCATCGCGGTGTTCAAAGCGCAGCACATCTGCGGCGCGCCGGAAGAGGGCCTCCTTGGTGTTGGGAAGCGGACCCGCCTTGGCGACACTGGCGATCATCTCCAGCGTTTGAGGGTTGGCCAGGAGCCCGCCCAGTCCGACGCCTTCGAAGTGCTCGACGACAGCGACCGCGGCGGCTTCGGTGCCGAGCTTGCCGGTCAAGATGGCAAGGACCTCGTCATCGTCGAAGGCGCACATGTGCATCACCGACACTTCGGGCTCTGCGTAGACCTCATGGATCGCGGCAACGGCGGTTGCGTTGCGCCAGTCCGCTACGCGGCACGACAGCACGAACCGTGGGTATCCCAAGTCACCGAGCCGCTGAAGAACGAGGTCAACGGCGTCCCCGTCTCCCTGGACGCTGAGCTCGTCGAGGGCATCAATGACCACCGTCGTGGCGTCGCCAAGCAATCGAGCCGCATCCAGCCGGGTGTTGTTCAACTTGCGCGCGGTGCAGTAGACATGGCCCGGCTGCTGTCCCAACCAGCTGAGCAGCTCGGTCTTGCCCATGCCTGCCTCACCCAGAACGACGAACGAGTCTGTTCGGGACGGCAAAGCGGCTTGTTCAACGGTCACCGCTCCATCCGTGGACTCATGCCAGAGCTTTCGAGGGAGGGTCAATTGCGGCATCTGATGCAGGGGCTCGTTGGGGGGTAATCGTCAGGGGGCCATCACCCCTGCGTGCCGGCAGCCCCTGGGCTGCTGTTGGAAAGGCCACGCTCGAACTTAGCCTTCACGGCATCACGAGGCACGTCGATGTAGCGCAGCGCCGAGCTGGCGTCGCGCCACCCAACGTGCTCCATCAGCTCCTTCAACTCCCATCCATTGGCGCTGGCCCAGCCCGCGAAACCTCGCCGCAGGGAATGACTCGAATAGGTGGCGGCCTCGGCAGTCCCGGCCTCAGCGAGGATGCGACGAAGCAACGGAAGGATGGCTTGGCTCGCCATGTGAGCGGCGGAGATGTTGCCCCAGCGGTCGATGCCGGGGAACACCGGCCCGGACGTGCGGCCACTGAGCTCGATCCAATCGATGTAGGCGTCGACCGGGCACAGCCTCGAAAGGGCAGGGCAGTAGAAGCTCCGGTCTTCGTCCTCGTCGGTCGTCTTGGTCCGGCCTGGCCGGCAAGTCAGTCCTTGACCCCGCACGGCTTGCACTTCCGAAATCCGCATGCTGGCAAGCTCGTCTGACCGAAAGGCTCGCCAGAAGCCGAGCAGCACCAGCGCGCGGTCCCGGCTTAGGCGCAGCTCCTTGGTGCGGTTCCCCTGCTGGCGCGCAGCTGCCTGGGCAGCCAGCAGCCAGTTGGAGACGTCCGCAAGAACATCCAGCAGCAGCGGTCTGGCGCGTCGTTGAGCCGTCGCATGCTTGGAGCGGATGCCGCGGAGCACCTTGTGGACGAGTGGCGCCCGCGTTGGGTCGGGGAACCCGTTGTCCGCATGCCACCGGGACAGCGCGGCGATGTGCAGCCGTAACGTGCTGAGTCGGTAGGTGGTCGCGTGCTCGGCCAGGTAGCGGGCTACGGTGTCGCTCGTGCTGGGCAGCAGGCCCTTCCAGACTTCCTCGAAGTTTTTGAGGGCACTGGCATAGCTCCGAACCGTGTTCTCACGGTCAGCGGCAAGCACATAGTCTTCGACCTTCGCGGGCATAGATCGGAATTCTGTCTGATGGTGCTCCTGCGATCGACACACGGCCTCCGATGCTGCCTCGGCAGTGCCAGAGTTGCTCAGCCCGCTGGTCTGCGCGGATGGGCATCTCGCCACTGGTGCGCGCAAGTCGCACTCGCGCTGTACAAAAGCACAGTATATGCACTGCCGCTGCATTTGCGCGGAGGTCAACCGCTCGCGTTCAGGCGATCCCCCGCATGTTGTCTACGCCGGCTTTCTAGTCTCGCCGAGGAAGTCGGCGCGATGCGCGTCAATTTGGTGGCGCACGTGACCATCCCAAGCGACCCTTTTTGGCCTTTGCGCGCAGCCAGCGCCGCGCCGGTCTCAATCCTCTGTGTGACCACCGAGAGGTTGACCGCGTCCGCGCAGACTCCTCAATTGGAGGGACTACTCATCGCTCCGGGGGCGCCGTCGCGTTGTGCCGGCTCGAAGTTGGCGTCGACGCGTTCTTTGGCGCATGCGCGGATCGGTGATCCCGTGGGAGCGCAGCTCTGCGTCCAGCGTTCGAACAAATCTCAAGAAGCTGATGTCCAGCGCAGCTATCCAGTCTCTCAACTGAATGACGTCGAGGCGCCGCTCGCCTCGCTCGACCTTGCTGACCGTTGCCTGACTCTTGCCCAGCAGGACGGCAAGGTCGGTCTGCCGCAGCCGCTTCCGCTCGCGCAGGCCCCTGAGCATGTCCAGGAAGATGGTGTTGTGTCGGCTGTGGAGAGTCTTGCCCATGAGAACCTTTCGGGCGACACGCTACGCGACCGTCCGGAATATTCGGAAAGGGAATTCATCTCCCAACGCCGTGCTCGGCGATCTGCGCCGCTGGTTGGGAAGTGCTTCGGCCGTCTGAGGCATGGGTCCGTCCATCCGCTACACTGTATGAATTAGTGTGAGTGCGATTGAGTGTACGTTTGTGCAGAGACCGCCTGCGCTCGAGCGGCATCAGCCGTCCGTTGTCGACGATGGCGCGACCCCCGTGCGCCTGAACGCCGAAAGGCATCGTCTCAGCGGCGAGAGGCCGCAGGCTCACTGGCCATCTCGATCGGCCGTTCGTCGTCGAAACCGAATGCTCGCTCGATCAATCAGCCCGCGAACCGAGCTTCGATTTCGCGCCAACCGCGCAGGCAAGAACTGCTACTGCGCGGTGTAGCCCTCGCGAGGACGGTTCTTGCCGTGCGTCCTGCATGGTGTTGAAGTAGCTACTACACACGAAAGTAGCTACTGAAGCCCGGCGCTGCTGCGGAAAAGCGAACGGGCGACGACATGGCCGAGAAACTCTGTCCAGGCGTCGTCGCTCACGTCAATGGCTCCCAGGAGTCCTACTCGGATGGCGTTGGCGCGCAGCAGCGCGACGGCCATACGGTCCTCTTCGGGCGAAGCAAGGAGCTTGTAAAGGCGGCCCGACGATGTAGCTAGGGTGCGTCGCTTCAGGTCCACGGCGCTGACGGGCGACGTGACCCGAACAGTTTGTCCATCGCGGTACGTCATCAAGTGAAGAGCGCCGGCGGGCGCCTGAAAGAGGCGCCACGACAGAACCTCCACTGTCGCCTGTTCTTCGACAGGCGGGGGATCAGGCTCATTCACGAAGAAGATCATGCTGACTGATCAGCTGTCCATGCATGCTTTGCGCCTGCTCGCGCGGAGTTCCTGAGTCGGCGGGCGGCGGCCTGCCGCCGGCGGCGCGGCTTGAACTTCAGCAGCAACTGACGATCAGCGACAGCGGTATCTGGTTCAGTCGGCAGGCCTACATCTAGCGCTTGACCATCCGCGTCGATCAGTTGCAGGAACTGGTGTCCATCATCAGCGCTAGCGAGCCAGACCTCGCGAACTTCTCGGGAGGTCCATTGACCACATGGCGCCTTCCAGCCGGGAACCATGCACACCAACCCTTTGATCTCCCCAGCGTCCACGGTGGGTATGAAGCTGATGAGGTCGCTCTCCCAGCCAAAGATCATGGTGCGCACGAAGCTCATCCCGGCTTCGCCATCAGGCACCTCAACCGACAGAAGGAACCACGGGGCGTGCAGAGATAGTTCCACTACGCGCCAACAGCGCGCGTCAGGATGGGCCAGGCCTGGTGGGATGGGGAACTCATAGGGTGGATAGGTGGTGAACATGAAAGCTCGTGCGCCGAGGTAGTGAGTAGTCGGCGCTGCGAGGTTGGAAGCGATGTCCAAATGTTCTGACACCGCCTTTGAAACACCAAGCACTGGTGTGCAGTGCCAGCATGATGCGATCAGGTAAACATTCAGATTCGGAATACCGCCTGATCTGGGCTAGTTTGCTGGGAGAAGCTCCACGCTGATGTGCGTCGCCACGAGGTAGCACTGTTCCGTTGGCATGCCAAATCGGAATTCAAACTTCCGAGTGCAATATTGGGAAAAGCGGTGTCCGAAAGCGGCGAGCACGCGACTCTCGAAAAATGGAGGCATGTCGACACAAGAAGAATATTTGCGATCGTTACGCGAAACGCGCGAGCTACTCGAGACCGTGACGCAAGAGCAGCGTCTGTCTATGGATCTCAGGTGCGGCGCGCAGGCTGCGCTCAAGGGCTTCCCGCACGAGACGGACATCACCGTCTGGTTGGAAGGCGCGACTCATATTCCCACGGCGGCGTGGGGCGTGGCGTTTGCAGCTGGGCGGCTCATGTTGGTGGTCCTGCAGAGCACACTTCCGGTCGACGACCCACTGCGGAGGTGGGCGCATTTTGCGGAGCGACATTTCCCTGAAGCGAGATGGCTTCCTGAGGGGAGTGCAGGGTCCGAAAGATGGGCGCCCTCGTTCTTGGACCCCTTGCGTGCCTTTCGACAAGAGTTGAAGGACTGACAGTTGTTGCTTGCCGGCGGAATCCGTGCAGTTGGCATGCGCGACGCGAGCACCGCAGCGCAGGTTCGAGTTCCGCTGGCTTGCCAGATATCCAACTGCTCTTGACCAATGCCGGGCCTCGCTCCAGCGGCATCCGCGCACTGGAGCTTGGTGGCGGGCACGAAGACGGGCTCGGCTAGGAAGCAGGCGGACGAATGCGGTCCAGGCTGGGCAGCTTGCACGCGGAGGCAGCGGCGTGCGCCAGGGTCTGCGGCAGATCGGCGGCAGGCCTGTCAGGCTAGCAGCGCATGAGGAGCGTGCAGACCAAGCAGCTCCCCACTCTGCAGGCAGGACCAAGTGCGGATTGCGCCGGCAGGGCGGCTCAGCGGCGGCGCACGGCCGACCAGGTCATCAGGCGACGGGCAAACGTAGCGGCTCCCCAGGCCCAGGCATCACCCCAAGCCGTTGAACCCCAGGATCCTGCACGGAACGCTGCCGGCCAACGGTCACCGTGTCCCGGGCCGCGGCCATTCCACACGTAAATGGCCGGAGTACATCGCGGCAATCGGGGGACGCGAAACATGCAAATGAGATTGATTCGCATTATGAATTAACATTGCTTTGTATCGAGCCGAGCGCTCCTCCGGCAGTGCCCCCCACTTTCGAAATCCAAACCGTGACCTCCCTGCGCTTCAGCCCGCTCGCCCTTGCTCTGTTCTCTGTGCTTCCCGCCGTCGCCCAGCAGCCCGCCGACCCGCAACTGCAGCGCGTCGTCGTTACCGCCACCCGCGGCACCAAGGCCATCGACAAGATTCCCGGCGCGGTATCGGTCATCACCGCCCAGGAGATCGAGACGCAAACCCTGGTCGCCGAGGACCTGAGCGCGGTGTTGTCCGTGCTGGCGCCCTCCTATGCACCGTCGCGCCAGAAGATGACCAGCTTCGGTGAATCCATGCGCGGACGCACGGCGCTGCTGCTGTTCGACGGCGTGCCGCAGAGCAACCCGCTGCGCAACGGCGCCCGCGAGGGGTATTTCGCTGACCCTTCGCTGATCGAGCGCATCGAAGTCATTTCCGGCGCCTCCGCCGCCCAGGGCCTCGGCGCCACCGGCGGCATCATCAACTTCATCTCCAAGACACCGCGCGAAACCGGCACCCGCCAGCGCGTCGAGCTGAAGTACGGCACCCAGGGCCACAGCGACGACGCGCTGTGGAAGGCCGCCTACACGCTGGAGCACAAGGGCAACTTCGACGCGCTGCTGCACGTCGGCGCGACGCTGCGCGGCGTGGGCGTGGACGGCGACGGCCGCCGCCTCGGCCTGGAGGCCGTGCAGGGCGACACGCAGGACTCGCGCGCCGACGACATCTTCCTGAAGCTGGGCCACGACTTCGGCGCCCAGCGCCTGCAGTTCTCGTTCAACAAGTTCCGCCTCGAAGGCGATGGCGACTGGAAGCCGGTGCCCGGCAACCGCGCCACCGGCCAGCTCACCGGCGCCACGCCTGGCACGCCGCCGGGCAGCCCGCCGCGCAACGACGTGCGCACGGTCTCGCTGGACTGGAGCCACGCCGATCTGGCCGGCGGCCAGGCGCGCGCCCAGGTCTACAAGCAGGACTTCGCCGCCCTCTACGGCGCGACAGCTGCGACCACCTTCCAGGACACCCGCATCGCGCCGCAGGGCCAGCTCATCGACCAGTCCGAGGTGGTCGCCGACAAGGCCGGCGTCAAGCTGAGTTGGGTGCGGCCCGACCTCTTCGTCGAAGGCCTGGAGCTCACCGCCGGCCTGGACTGGCTGAAGGACACGTCCCAGCAGCGCCTGGCACTGACCAACCGCACGTGGGTGCCGCCGCTGAAGTTCACCAGCACCGCACCGTTCGCGCAGCTGGAATACGAACTGGGCCCGGTGACCATCCGCGGCGGTGCGCGCCGCGAGAGCGCCAACCTCAAGGTCGACAGCTACCAGACGCTGGCCTTTTACAAGAACACCGCCGTGCAGGGCGGCGAGCGCAGCTTCAGCCAGTGGGTCAAGAGCCTGGGCGCGGTCTGGCGCCTGGGTGGCGGCTGGTCCACCTTCGTGGCCTACAACGAGGGCTTCGGCGTGCCCGACGTCGGCCTGGTGCTGCGTGCGGTCAATACGGCCAACCAGTCGGTGGACAAGCTGATCTCGCTGGAGCCGGTCGTCACCGACAACCGCGAGGTGGGCCTGGCCTGGCGCGGCCGCTTGGGCAGCTTCTCGGCCTCGGTCTACGACTCGCGCTCCAAGCTGGGCTCGCAGATCCGTGTCGACGCGGCCACCGGTGTTGGCGGCGTGCTGCGCGTGCCGGTGCAGGTGAAGGGCTTGGAGTTCAACGGCGAGGTCAAGCCGCTGGCGGACTGGACGCTGAGCGCCAGCTACGCCCGCACCCGCGGCAAGACGGCCACACAACCCGATGCACCGTTGGACGTGAGCCTGGGCGCTCGTTCGCAGGGGCCTGACAAGCTGGTGATGGCCGCTGCTTGGCAGTTCGCGCCTAAGGGCAACGTGCGCCTGCAGGCCACGCGGCTGGCCTCGCGCCATATCAACACCGGCCGCATGGTCGGCACGTCGCGGCTGGAGGAGAACTTCGATGGCTACACGTTGGCTGACCTGGCGGCCACCCATGGCACGGCCTGGGGCGATTTCGGCGTCGGCATCGAGAACCTCTTCGACCGCCAGTACGTCGGCTACTACTCGCAGGCCAACCCGGCCGGCACCAACGACGACTACTTCGCCGGCCGTGGCCGCACGCTGACCGTCAGCTGGCGGCGCAGCTTCTGATGCGCCGCTTCTGGCTGAAGCTGCACCGCTGGCTCGCGCTTGCACTGGCCTTGCCGCTGATCGTCGTTGCGCTGCTGGGCAGCATCCTGGTCGTGCTCAAGCCGCTGGACCGTTGGCTCAACGCCGAGCTATTCAGCGTATCGGCCGGCCCGGCCGCGCTGGACCTGCTGGAGCGCACCCGCCGGCATTTGCAGGCCGAGTTCGGGCCTGAAGCGTCCTTCGTGTTGCGCCCGCCGCGCGAGGCTGGTGAGAGTCTGCGCGCGACGGTGCGCGGAAAGGCGTGGGAAGGCTTCATCTACCTCGACCCGCGCGACGCCCGCGAACTGGGCCGCCGCGGCGAACGTGAGGGGCTATTCAACTTCGTCTTCGAGCTGCACAGCTCGTTGCTGCTGAACGAGACCGGCAAGCCGCTGTTGGCCGTGCTGGCCTTGGCCTATTTGGTGCTGTTGATCGGCGGCTTGGTGCTGTGGTGGCCCAAACGCTGGAAGCAGGCCTTTGCGCTGACACTGGATCGCGGCGTATTGCGCGGGCTGTTCGACCTGCACCGCACCGCCGGCGCTCTGCTCGGCCTGCTGATCGCTGTGCCGGTTGCCAGCGGGGCCTACATGGCCTGGAAGCCGCTGTCCCAAGCGGTGACCTCGATGGCAGGGCAGACGCCGCGGACCCCGCCCAAGATCAAAGTCGGCGACACGGCCCTGCAGCCCGCCCCGCTGGATGCCCTGGTCGCGACGGCGATGGCCCGCTTCGGCGGCGCGCCCGTCGGCTACATCGCGCTGCCCGCAGGTGCGGCCAAGCCGGTGCGCGTGCGGCTGATGCTGGCCGACGACCCGCATCCCAACGGCCTGACCTCGGTCTGGATGCATCCGCTGACCGGCGCAGTGTTGCGGGCCGACCGTTGGAACGAGCTGGACCCCGGGGCGAGCGCCAACAGCGTCATCTACCCGCTGCACACAGGCGAACTCGGCGGCTTCGCGCTTGAGGCGGTGAACGCCGTGCTTGGTATCGCCTTGGCTGCGACGGGCATGACCGGGCTGTTGCTGTGGTGGCTGAGACGCTGATCCGCCATCAACTGATCCGCATAAGCCGTGTATTGGCTGTCGGTGATTGCCCCACGATCCTGCATAGCCGCGATGCAAGCGAGCCAGCAAGCCGATCTGCGAAAGCCGAAAAGCCGCGCTCTTCTGAGTCCCATCGAGGCAGTTCAGCCTCAGTTCGGGACGCTTCAAGGCCTGTTTGGCTTTGGGCTCCCAATTCCGATCGGATGTGGCCGTTTTTTTGCCCGGCCGAGGCGTCGCATTTACGCTTTGGGTCGCTCAGATGCAATAACAGCCTATTAAGACTTCTCAGGAATTGGCTGCTCTTGCAGCCTTGACGCATCTATCGTGGTACGTAATACTGACAATACGTAATACATACGAAATTGGCGGCTGACATGGCACGAGCAGGCGTGACGAAGGGCGAGGTCCAACGGGCCAGGCTTGCGCTGATCAAGGCGGGCAGGCACCCGTCGATCGACGCCATCCGCATCGAACTGGGAAACACCGGGTCGAAGGCGACGATCTTTCGCCATCTGAAGGAAATCGAGGCCGACGAAGGTGGCGCCGGCGTGCCCCAGGGATCGGTCAGCGACGAGCTGATGGCCTTCGTCACCAACTTGGCCGGACGCCTGGAATTCGAGGCGCAGGAGCGCTTCGACACGCTGAAGGCCGGCCACGCCGAAGAGGTCCGCGGCCTGAAGGAACAGCTGGAAAAGGCCCGGGGCGAAGCTCGCTCGGGCCGATCCGAGGCTGAGCGCAGCCAGATCGAGCTGTCGACCGAGCGGACCGCTCGGCAACGCGTGGAGGCTGAACTGGCCGCGCTACGCCTGGAACATGGCCAGGTGACCACCCAGCTCACCGCGCAGTTGGAAGGCGTCCAAGAGCAGCTCAAGGCCACCCAAGCCCAGGTGGCGTCGTTGGAGGAGAAGCACATCCATGCCCGGGAGGCTCTGGAGCACTTCCGCAATGCATCCCGCGAGCAGCGCGACCGCGAAGCCCGCCAGCACGAACAGCAACTGCAGTACCTGCAGCGCGAGGTTGCCAACGCGGCCGAAGCCCTGACCGCCAAGCAGACCGAACTGCGCTCAGCGCTGCAAGAGAAGGCGGATGCCTTGGCGCATCTTTCCGCGGCCCGGGCTGAACGGCGTCAGGTTGACGATCAGTTGCGTGAGCTCAAGTCGGCGGCAGAGCGACTGGCCGTCCAGAACCAGCTCGTCGAGAACCTGCGTGATCAGGCCCAGCAGGCGGCCCAGCAATACGAAACCCTGCGTGCTCGGGCCAGCGACCTGGAGCAGCGCAACGCAGAACTCGAGCGGTTGCTGGCCGGAGCCACCGCGACGGCGCAGTCCCAGGGCGACATGGTCAAGGAGCTCCTGGCGCGAATCAGTCAGCCTGCGCCGGCTGGCAAAGCCAAAGGCAAGGCTGCCGCGGCCGGCTGACCACCTCTATTGCATCGTCGAGCCGATCCTTGGCAAGGACACCGATGGCGCAGCCAAGGAGCCGCGAAGGTTGGGGCGAGCAAACCCTGATCTCAAGGTTCACCACTGTTTGCCGAAGAGACCGGAAAACGTAGTTGCGTTCGGCTGACCACCTAAACGCACCATCAGGCGGAGGTGATGTGATCAGCTCGATTTCCCAAGCGCCACTAGCGCGAACTGCAAGCCAGCAAGGCCCGACCATCGATTCACCGGAGGTGATAGCGGCACGTCTCGCTAAAGCCGTCGCGAACGGCGGCACCTACGAAGACCCGGCGCTTGGCAGCGTCACGATCACCGAAATCCCCGAGCCGCTGATTACCCAGCGCGCATTCGTGGAAAGGCAGATCGGCTACAACAAAGATGCCGGGCGAAGCATGAACATCATGGAGAAAGAGCTGGGCAAGATCAGCGCCATGATCGCCAAGCGCCGCCCCGACATTGCCGGCTCTCAATGGGACTTCAAGCTCATCGACGGCAAGTTCAAGGTCTCTGGCCTTGATGAAGACGATGCCAAGTGGCTGGAGGGCAAGCTGAACGCGAACGACAAGCTCGTCGATGCCGCAAAGTCCTTCATCACCACAGCCGTCGCAGCGCTGGAAACGACGGAGCAAACCCCGTCGCACGTCGACTACAACTACCTGACGCGCCGCATGGAGACCTACGACTTTTCGAAGGTTGCCGACCAGCTCTCGGAGAAGCTCTATTTCCGCGAGATGTTCCGAGACGCTGATTTGATCTTCGATTCGAAGCGGATTGCCTTAGCGGACGGCAGTCGCGGCACGGCCGGCCTCAACGTTGCAGCGAACCGGTTGACGGTCAACAGCGCGCCAATCGAGCGCATGGGTGCGTTTTATTCCACCCGGTATATGACAAGCCAGACTTGATCGAGGGCCCATTTTCAACCGTTGGGTGACGCATCTGTTACGGCTTTCTGCCGGCGGCACTCGGGCGGCGGCTTGCGCGGTTTAGCTCGCGCCGTGTCAACCTTGACTGGGTGAGCTCACCCGTGCTGGCGCGCATCGGCAATGAGGCGGGTAGGGCGGCGTAAAGCCAAGGGCCCACGACGGCCCGCGCAAACGTTTCTGCCGGGAGGTGAGCGGTGGTGTTTCTCGCACGGCGACAACGACTGGAAACGCAGTCGTAGATAGCAAAAACTGCCTTCAATGGCTGGAAATGCAGTCATTGAGCAGTGCGGATGTCGGAAATCGCGCAATCATTAATTGAGCACGATCAGCATATATGCCGAGGGGTGAGAGCTGCTCCCCGCTTCCACGGTGGCTGGTGCATCGCAGATGGTTCTGGAAGGCCGGCATCGGCGCGCCGACCGATACGCCTCCCTAAAAAATCGGCACAAACACTGTGAAAAACGGATCGATGGGCGCCTAAACTGTGACGCCAGCCCAGAAAACCGGATCGCAGTGGACCACCTGTCTGAAGTTCTCAAGATACTCGACGGCGCATTGCGTGCCAACGCGAGTATGGCTGCGAACTACGCCGGCCTCTTAGCGGACAAGCTTGAAGAGACTGGCAATCGGCAGCAGGCGCGTCAGATTCGCGAGCGTCTGTCGCGGGCGCCAACCGCCCTCGCAACAGCTCAGAGTGCCGAAAACGGCATCACGTTGAACAACCTCCCGGTCGACGGCGAAAGCCGGCTGCACACGGTCGACGTGAGTCAGCCCGAAGTGCGGGACGTGGGGTTGGTCCTGCCTAGTGCCATCGAGTCGCGAGTCCAGGAGTTTCTGTCCAGCGTGCGCCACCATGACGCGTTGGTGCGCGCCAATGCGGCATTGCCGAATCGACTGCTGATGCATGGTCCGCCAGGGACCGGCAAGACCCAGCTGGCACGCTGGGTCGCCGCGCAGCTGGGCCTGCAACTGCTGACCGTACGCTGCGACACGCTGGTCAGCAGTCTGCTCGGGCAGACCAGCCGGAATCTGAGGCGTGTTTTCGAGTATGCGGAGCAGCGGCCTTGTGTCCTGTTTCTCGACGAGTTCGATGCGCTGGCTGGCGCGCGTGGCAACGAGCGCGACGTGGGCGAGTTGCAGCGAGTGGTCATCGCGCTGCTGCAGAACATGGACGCTTTGCCGGACAGCACCATCCTGCTGGCAGCGACCAATCATGACCAACTCCTGGATCTCGCGGTTTGGCGCCGGTTCAGCTTCAGGCTGCCGATGCCCCTTCCCGACGAACTGGTGCGGGAGACGCTTTGGCAGCGGTTCCTGGACTCCTACGCGCCTGCGAACATCAATTTCAAGACCTTGGTCGCACGCTCCGAGGGGCTGACTGGCGCGGTCATCCAACAGGTCTGTCTGGATTCCAAGCGCAGCGCCGTGCTGGCTGGTCACGCCCAGGTCGATGAAGACGAAGTGTTTCGGCGCCTTGGGCTGACGCTGGCGCTGATAGAACGCGTGCCGCTGAGCACGCAGGATGCCGAGATGGCTTGGCTGCGGCGCTGGGATCGCAAGATCTTCTCGTTGCGCGTGCTGGCCAAGCTCTACGGTGTGTCGACGCGTCACGTCACCAACATCACTCAGGAGGGAGGTACAGATGGCCACGAGGAGGACGACAAACAGTCCGGCTGAACCGCAACGACCGGTGCCGCAACCGAGCCCGGGCAATCCATTCCAGCAGATCATGTTTGATCGACAGGATTTGCAAGGAATGCAGCCCGGCGGTGGGCCCAAGAAAGAGTTCGTGCCGGTTGACACCGCCTATCGTCAAGCGCTCGCCGCGACGCTGGACGGCGCGACGGAGGGCTTGGCGACACAAATGCAGGCACACCCGCATTCGCTCGCCCCGTTGATCTTTCGCTTGCGGCATGAAGCCATTGCGAAGTCCCACCGCCCGCTCAAGGTGGTTGAAGAAGCAGGGCTGATGCCCGCTGGGCATGAGCGTGTCGAAGAGATGCTGGTCGGCGCGCACAGCGGCAGCATCACCGCGCTGCGTAGCGTGATTCTTGATCGCGACATCAAGGAGATTCGCGCCAACCTGAGTGCTATCCAGCGCATCGAATCCTGGGGGCGGGCCCAGCGCAATCCTGAGGGGACGTTGGCCGTTCAGCAACGCGGCCGCGCACTGCTGCGCTTCTTCCGCTACGGCAACGACGCCGCCAACGCTCAGTTGTTCCAGGCGATTCGCCACCTGCTGAGTCATCTCGGATTGAAGTACCGCTTCTTCAGGCAGTCACGTCATGGCTGGTTTTACGCCAGCCTCATGGACGTCAGCAATCTCAGCGAGGACAAGTTCGATGCGCTGCTGAGTTTCCCTGGCCTACGGCGCCTGATGCCGGAACCGCAGTTGCAGCCGGCAGCTACCGGCGGCAGCGCAATTGCAGTCGCGGCTGGGCCTCACTTGGATCCACCGCTCGCGGGGCTACCGACTGTCGGCGTGTTCGACACGGGGACCGGGCCTGCTGCAGTTGACCTGGCGCCTTGGCTCGTGGGCAGGACAACCTTCGTCCTCCCGCCGGACACTGATCACGAGCACGGCACCCACGTGGCATCGCTGGTCGCCGGTGCTCATCGCATGAACGGCGGTCACCTGGACCTGCCACCCGTCGGCGCCTTGGTGTACGACGCGTGCGGCCTGGAGTCCGGCCCGAACGGCAGCTTCGTTAGCGACCTGATCACACGCCTCGAAGAGGCGGTGCGAGGCAAGCCAGACGTGCGGGTATGGAATCTGTCTCTAGGTTCGCCGCATGGGTGCGACGAACAGACCTTCAGCGAGTTCGCACAGGCGCTTGATCAGCTGAGCGACCAGTTCAACGTGCTCTTCGTCGTGGCCGCCGGAAACTATGTCGTAGAGCCGCGCCGCACGTGGCCCAGCCTGGCGACGCTCCAAGACCAGGTGTCTTGTCCCGGGGAGTCGGTGCGCGCGCTCACGGTGGGATCGGTCTGTCACGCGGGAGCCATCGACGCGTTGAATGAGCCCGGTGAACCGGCGGCCTACAGCCGGCGAGGGCCAGGGCCGGTTTTCACGCCCAAGCCCGACATCGTTCACGTCGGTGGCGGGGTGCATGCTCCCTGGGCAACGGGGGCTTCAAGCGTCGCTGTGCTGACCGCAGGCAACACGCAGACCCGTAACTTCGGAACCAGCTTTGCAGCGCCGATCGCAGCGAGCATGGCTGCACATGCCTGGCAAGCCATCGACGGCGGCACGGGCTTGACCGCAAGTCCGGCGCTGGTCAAAGCTCTCATGATCCACGCTGCGCAGCTGTCGTCACCTGCGTACACGCCCTGGGAGCGGCGCTACTACGGCACGGGCCTTCCGCGGGACGTGACCTCCGCCCTGTACGACCGGGCGGACAGCTTCACGCTGATCTTCGAGTCGCGCGTGGTTCCGTCAATACGCTGGCGCAAGGCACCGTATCCCATCCCATCTGGCCTGCTGCGCGACGGAAAGTTCCGGGGCGAGGTCATCATCACGGCGGTGTACGCGCCTCCCCTGGACGGCAACACGGGCGCCGAATATGTCCGCGCCAACGTGGAGCTGAGCTTTGGCACCTTGGACAGCGACAGCATCCACAGCAAGGTGCCGCTCAAGGGCGAGGATGGCACCGATGGCTACGAAGCTGCGCAGGTCGAGCATGGCGGCAAGTGGGCACCTGTGAAGGTCCACCGAAAGTCGTTCCCCAATGGGGTATCCGGCGACACGTGGGCGTTGCAGGCACGGATGTTCTTGCGGGAGTTCGAGCCCGCAATGGCAGAGGGCTTGACGGTCTACATCCTCTGTACGCTGCGATCGCTCGACGGCGATACGGAGATCCACGCCCAGGGCATGCGGGCCCTGGCGGCCACCAATTGGGTACGCCATGACCTGCCGGTGAGGGTCCCGATCCAGGCACTCGCGTAGCGAAGGATTTCCGATTGCGGGGTCAGCGAGCCGCCGCCGTTGCATCGATGACCACCCTGAGTCTCAGCGGCTCGCGCACCCACCGTTAGCCGTCGTGCAAGGACTGGCGCGACAGGCCGATGCGCAAGGCGCAGTACGGCGCGCGGCATAGTTCACAGACCCGGTAGGGATGGGTGCTTGGTGAGTTTTCACCATGAGTGGGCGATTCGGCCGCCAATACATTCGTGGCGGCCATCCAATGACGCACGCCTCCGCAAGCACGCATGAAAACGCTGTTAGATCTTCATCCAACTGCTCTGGACCAAAACTTGGCTCGCAGCTTGTCGGAGCTTCACAAGGACTGCCTGGCGTCTTTTCTGCTTCCCAAAGAACATCGTGAAGGAAGAGAGCGACTTCTCGGCACTGGCTTCTTCGTGGCTACACCCGACGCCACCCTGGCAAGGCTCTACACAGCCAGGCACGTGCTTGAAGAATTCGATCACACCCACGGTCGCATCACGGTCGACACCACCGGCGTGAAACTGGGTGACATCGGACTGCGCAGTTTGCATCCGACGTTGGACTTGGCGCGCTGGGACATCCCTTCAAACGCCCTGATCGAGCAAGGCCTCACGCACGTTCCGGGTCTGCCGATCTTCCCGCGTGAGATGGCGCGCGATGCATTCGAGCCAACCGACTCTTTCATGCTGCTCGGCTATCCAGGATCCAAAAACGCCTCCTTGGATTTCAGAGAAGGCCAGCGACCCGACCGGGCTATCTTGGCGTTGGCACTGCACGGGTCAGTCCTTGACGCGCAAACGGGTGTCCGCACCTTCGAGTACAGAGGCAAGGCGACGCCCGAAAAATGGAACCCGGCGGTGACAAACCCGCCGGCACTGGCTGGGATGAGCGGCTCACCGTGCCTACGTTTCGTGCACGAACGGAAAAGCGGTCGGCTGGCTGTCGTTCTGGCAGGGGTGTTTTACGCGTGGTCGAGCCGCAGGCACGAGCTCAGCGTGGCAGCCCTTGGTGATCCATGGATGGACTTGCCCAACGACGACCCTGAAGCTCTGAACCTCTGATAGAGCCGGACATGGAATTCGAGCACGCCAAGTTCCTTGGCCTCGGACGTTGCTTGATCAGGTAGAGCCCGTCATCCAGGTCCTTAAACGGCCTATTTGCCCTCCCTGCATTCGATTGTTGAAGGGGTCTCTGCCGGCCAAACTAGGCGGTATCCCCTGCACGGCGCGCCGTCGCAGGTGCCAGGGGAGGGTAGCCACCCAATGCGCTTTCACGGTCTCGGCCCAGATACTCACCACACGGCGAAATTAGGTCGATCTGCAGGCGAGGGGAGGGGCCCATGAGAACGGTTTACGCGACGGTGCTGTCTATGCACGACGCCAACGACGTCCACGCGGCGCTGGATTTGGTGGGCCGGTGGATCACCGACTGGTACGCGCGGTTTCGCGTCAATGTCGATGACGTCGTCGCAGCGATCGGCGAAGGTGACATCGACGCAACGCCTATGACCGGTCACCGGCTCGTCATTCGCAGCCTGCAAACGACCGAGCGGCCGAACGAACGCGTCATCGACCTGCGCTGGAGCTATCCGGACCAGTACGACAAGAGCTTGGGCTGGCACACCAACCTGACGCTGTACCGAACAGCGGACCGGCTGGACTTGGCGTTGGAGGTGTGCGTGACAGGCCTGAGCTTCAAGGTTGCACCAGCCAACATCAAGCTGGGTTCGCCGCGGTTGGTGAGAGACATCAGCCGGCTGCGGTCTGTCTACCTCGCCGGCCGCGCGTACAACAAGACGCCCGAAGTGATCCAGGCGCCGGAAGTTGACGATTTGGTCACCGAGCTCATGCTCCCGCAGCGGGCGCACCCAGTGGTTGTGGTCTCGCGGAGGACGCGCCAGGACGCTCCGCTGATCGACAGCAGCGCGTTGGCAGAGAGCCTCGCCGGCGTCGCCAAGGTCTATGAACTGGCCGACAAGTGGGCGGCCTACAAGCTGGACGAGCTCGTGGGCCGCGAACTGGCCTGCTTTGACGGGGCGATTCGGATCTACTGGCCAGGGTTCACGCTGACCGCGAAGCCCTACGCGCATCCGCTTTGGCTTGCCAAGTCGCTTTCGACGGACGAGATGGCCGCGCGGTCCCAGCGGCAGCTGTGCACCGCGGTCTTCAACGCGGCGTCGTTCCGCTTTTCTGAACCGCAGGAAATCACGGATTTCAGGCGCCTCGCTGACCGCGAAGAACGCCAATCGGCGCGTCAGCCCGCCGCCGACGCAGCTGACGTCGACAAGCTGCTTCACGACCTCTATGACATGGAGGAGCGGCTCAAGACAGCGCAGGCGGACAACGACGCGTTGCGCGAGCAGGTGAAGCGGCACGAGGAGAACATCGCGGCACTCACGTCGCCTGGTATGTGGGATCCAGCGCCGGCGGTGGATGAGCCGGCTGCAGGGCCAGAAGCGGCTGAAGAGGGCGAGCCGGTCGTCACGGTCGCAGCCGCGGTCCGCCGCGCCGCAGAAGAAAACGACCACCTGACGTTCCTACAAAGCGCCTTCAGTTCTGCCGACGACTCGCCCTTCCGTCATCCGGAGCGTGCATTGCAGGCGCTGCAGGCGATCAATGAAGTGGCAGGCGTCTGGCAGAACAGCCTGAAGTCCAAGAAGTCGGTTGGATCTCTGAAGGACCACTTCAAGAAGCTGGGCTTCACCTATGCCGACGACGTCTCGCAGACCTCGGGCAACCGCTATAGCGACGAGTATGAGGCCAAGGACGGCGGCCGGACCTACGACATTTCCCCGCACATCACCATCGGGGCAAAGCAGGCTGACTCCTGTCTGTCGATCCACTGGGCCTGGGACGAATCGACCGGCAAGGCGGTGATCGCCCATGTCGGCCGGCACAAGACCAACACCAGCTCTTGAACGCAGACGGGGACGGCTATTTCAGTGCGGCGCAGTGGGCCTCTTGCGAGACAACAGTCTTCTTCCCAAGCGCAGTCTCGTCGTTCATATTTTCGGCTCGCATAGCCCGCAAGGGGGCGAGATTCGGCGTTCGCAGCTCGGTCGGGACCTCACGAGGGGACGCTGCCCACGCTGAACAGGTCTCCCAGACTCTCGGCGTTCTCGAGATAGAGCTGGAACTGGGGAGGCCGGTCTCGCTTCAGGTCGGTCGCAAGCCGCAGATCCTGCACGACATAGCTCGCAAGGGCCTTGCGCACTCGCAGGTTCATGGACGACCTGCCGGCGAAGTACTCTCGGCGCAACAGGCGTTGATGATCCTCACCGAAGTCAGGATGCGCCACGACCTTCAAGTTCACGAACTTGTTCCAGTCAACATCTTGACGACGTAGCTTTGGTGCTGGCTGATCCAGCGTCGTGTACGAGAGCACCCGTCCGAGGGCGAAATCGCGAAACTCTTTTCGCAGGTCGCACCACGCACGCATGTGCCAACGCCGTGGCGCGCGAACCAGGCTGTGAGGAAAGATGGATCTTTCGATCCCGCCAGGGTTCTGCATCGATCCGTAGGCAATCCAGAGGCCGGTACCGGCGCGGCACGCGGTCAACAGATCCGCGAACAGCCGCGGGTTCTCGCTCAACAGGGAAGGGCGCGCATCGACGAGGAGGTCGGAGCCGGGCAGACTGATCGATGCCCCGGACAGCAGTCTCACGTAGTCGTCGGCGGAGGTCGGAGGGACCATGTCGTCGAACCGTGGAGATGGCTTGACGGGTGCGCGTGGGGTCGCTCGGGACAGTGCCTCGCCACGCTCCGCCATGTAAGTGGCCAGCAGCCGGCTGGATTGCACTGCCTGGACGCCGAACACTTCCCGGATGCGCGCGTTTGAAAGCTCGCCCTCCCAGCGCACCAGGACGTCCATGTCCCTGATGCGCCCGGGCCCATCTTCCTGACCGCTTCCGGTGTTCATGACGTTGGAGGGTGGCACGCGAGTGATTATTCACAAGTGATAACTGTTGAAGTATACAGCGCGGGAATTGCCTAGAGTCAAGCCGGCAACAGTTATCGCGAGAGATATGTTATCGTTTGTGCTAACTAGGAATGAGAAGAGACTAACCCTCCAATGAATTGCCTCCCCTTGCTCCGACTCAGCGCACGTCTGCTGGATCTGCACGACGCGCAGCGGGAGCCTGGCAATTCGCCTGTGTACACACAGGAGGAGCGCGCTGGATGGCGGGATGGGCGCTACCTGGACCTGGCGTGCATCGTGCTCGACGTGCTGAGGCGGCTCGCGCACGAGTCCGGCAATGAATTCATTGGATTCGACGCGCTTCTGATCTCCGTCCGTGAGGTGGACTCGCAAGTCGATCCCGAGGAGCTTCGGTACGTCCTCAATGTGCTCGCACGACCGACGGAGCTGTGGGCGATCGACCGCTCCGATGGGAGGGCCGACCTGGTCAGCGACAAGCAGACGCACTTGGTGGAGCGGACGCACTACGCCGAGGACTATCGGCTGACCTCCACCGGCCGGGACGCGATCAGCGTCTCTTCCAACATCAGCGATTTCGCCTATGCGGAAGGTGATGCCCTCAAGCTGCTGCGCGCCATCGAGTCCGGTGATTTTGATGTGGTGCCGTCCTTCTCCGACGGCCTGTTGGACACGATTCGGTTCGCCAGCGTGGAGCTGCGCCAGGAGATCGAGCGCGGCCAGGTGGACCAGGACTCGGAGGTGTTCAAGGTCAAGATGCCGAGATTCCGAGACGTCATCGAGAAGACCTCGGAACTCCTGCGCCAGGCCGAGGCCCGGCTGAAGTCCTTGCGGGCAACGGACAGCGACGAGCTCGATGACACGCTGGCCGTCGATGTGTACGACATTGAGCACCAGGTCTTGCGGGTCTACCAAGCGCTGGAATCGTTCGGGCGCGATTTGGCGGAGCTGACGAAGATCGCCGCCAAGCGCCGCACGTCGGCGGTCAGCGCCACCGATTTCCTTGAAGTGGCGTTGAACTTGGTCAAGCGTCCGCCCTCCGACCGACAGCTCGAGTCGCTGTTTCGCCGGTTTGGCCCGCTTCGTCTCGATGGGATCTTTCCCTCGCCGGCGGATGTCCGGGGCAGGGTGCGGATCTCGCTGACCAAGGAAGAGATGGCACCGCGCTTCGAAACCGCCGTCGGCGCCGCCCAGGTTGTCGACACCCGCTTGAGGTTTCTTGGCGAGTACGGCGATGTCATCCGGTCTCGCCTGGCGTCCGGGCCGCTGCCGCTGTCCGAGGCGCTGGAACGTGGGTGGTGTGTCCTGGATGGCACGCTCGAGTTGGCGGAGCTGCTGGGCGTCTATGTCGCCCCTTGGGCGCTGAGCGAGGACGATCCCATTGAACTTCGCATCCCGTGCGAGGTGGCGACCCGGTCCGATGACGTAGTTGGCGAGTTGATCTGTTCCGACCTGGAGTTGGCGAGAGTCGAGAGGAGCGCATCAGCATGAACCGAATCGAGATGGGCCGCGTCCAGGCCTTCCTGCTACAGCATCGCCGCATGGAGACCATCCCGCGAGGGAAGGGGCGCGCGGACGAGCGTGAGCTGGCCCGGCTGCTGAACGACGCCGACCTGGAGGCGCGCACCGAACTCGAAGGTCTCCTGCAGGGGTTCGGGTTCGATCTCGTGGCACTGGACGACTTCCAGACGCAGGGACTGGCCCACGGGGGCAAGGTCTTCTTGTTGCCGCGACGCCTGGATCAGGTGAGCGCGCTGTTCAGCGAGCGATGGATCGACGAACGCATGCAGCTCAAAAACGAGACCATCACAACGCGCCGCATCTGGTTCACCCAGCTCTGGTTCGTGCTGCTCGCGCTTTTCTACACCCATCGGCACCGCGTCGCCACGGAGGTGACGCGCTATGTGGAGACGACCTTCACGCGTGCCGACCTCGTCCAGGCCATGCACGAGTACATCAACGACATGGTCCGCAAGCTCGGCCAGGATGCGCTGCAAAGTGACGCGGTCTACAACTGCCTGATCTCGGAGAGCGGCACCCAGGTGGACAAGTACGCGGGTCGGTTCATCGAGCTGATGGTGGACGGCGCGCAAGTCGACGGCCTCGGGGCGGACCGCTACCGCCAGTCACTGCTCGGCGCGCTGGAGATGAAGAACAACCATCTACAAGGTCTCGAGCCCTGGATCCAGGCCACAGGCCCCCTTGAAGCGGGTCGTGAGCTGCTGGTACGCCCCACCGATTCTTCCGAAAGCTGAGAACCCCATGGCGCTCATCAACCGCATCGAGATTGTCAATTACCTCTGTGAGGGGTGGGTGCCCAGCATGGGTGTCTCGAACTGGCGTCCGCTCTGGCCAGCCAACATCATCAACCTCTGTGGCGCGTCCACTGCAGTGCAGGTCCCCAATGGCGGAGGGAAAACGTCGCTGACCAACGCGGTTCTCTACCTGCTGAGCCAGGATCGCGTGCTCAAGCCTCGCTTCCTCGAAAGGTGCTCTCCGGCCGGCATGGTGGCCACCCACATCCGCATCGAGTTCGCGATCCTCCACGATCAAGACCTGACCCAGCGCGACCTGATGACGCCTGACCCGGAGAACTCGCCGGCGGAAACCTTCGTGATCGGCGTCTGCGCCAACCGCGATGACGACAGCCCGCGCTTCTACCGCTACTCGGGCGCTCTGGAGGACGTGCCGGCCTGCCGAATGGATGGCACCGCCATCGAGTTCACCACCGCGTCCGCTCTGCAAGCCGCAGTCAAGAACATCCGCGGCCAGTGGAACATCTGGAATACCGCCGCAGAGTGGGGCAAGGTCGTCGGGACGTTCATGAGCCCCGATGTGGTCAGACAGAACGTCATGTTCCATCGCGAAGGCGCCGGCGACGCGTCGGCGGCCTTCTCCAAGGTCACGTCCGGCCCCGGCGAGCGGTTCGACGAAGCCTACTTCCGCCAGATCGTCGCGCCCCAGCTCCTGATGAATGTCATGGGAGAGTCGGCCGAGGAGGACGAGCGCAACGTCGAAGACACCATCATGAGGTCGATGAGCAGCTTCATCGACGCCAAGCTGCAGGTGGAAAGCAAGGAGGCCTACCTCGAGGGCCGCGAGGCGCTGGAGGCCGAGCTTCGGCCGGTACTGGACGCTGCCGGCAAGATCGAACACGCCTGGAATGCCTACCAGACCCAGTTGCAGACCCTGGCCGTCGATGCTGCCTTCCTGGCACGCTTCGTCGACGACAGAGATTCCAGGGTGCCAGGCGTCCCCAACGCCCTGGGAGAGTTCTCGCTGAGCGCCAAGATCCGGGAGTGCCTGAAGACCATGGTCTTGGACAAGGACGGCAGCGTGCTGATCGAAAGCTCCGGCCTGGCCGCGCTCCTCGGGCAACCGACCGGTCACCTGAACCAGCTCGCCGGTCGGGTCACAGCCACCAAGGGCGCCGTTGCAACCCACTCGGTCAGCTCGCAAGTTGTTGATTTGTATTGTGATATCAAAGATTCCGAGGGCCGTGGCGGCCAGCGCAAGGCGCTTCGGTACTACGACCTGACGTCGGCGCGTGAACTCGCATCGCGCCGTCAGGAAGCCGCATCCGACCTGCTCGCGGTGTTGGACGAGGCGTTCGAGTTCGCCAGGTCCATGCTGGACACGAATGTCTTCCGCCATGAGGTGCGGCGCCTGGCGCGCAGGAAAGGCACGCTGAAGGAGGACATCGCCGAAGCGGAGCGCACCGGACGGGCCGCAGACGCCGAGAAGGAAGGCCTGGAGCGGCAGGTCACCGAGTGGCGCGAGAACCAGGGGGCGTACCAGGAGTTCTGCGAAAAACTTCATCTGCTGCCCCAGGACTTCCACGATGCCCCGGCACTTGTCCCGGCCTGGCTGGAAACGCAGACGAAGGTGCGCACTGATGCCGTCAGTCAGCACATCAAGCGTGTCGGAGAACTGTCGGGCGGGTGGGTGGAGCTCAAAGAAGTTCGCAATGACCTGGGCCTGATCGGCATCGAAGATCGCATCGCCGAACTGCAAACCGAACGCACCACAGTCGAAACCGTCAAGGCGAACCGGTCGGCCGACGTGCAGACCGCGCAGGCAGCGTGTGACGACGGGGCAAAGGCAGCATCCGAATTGCGCCGCGACATCGCCAGCGCGGTGGCGCAGCTCGGCACGCTGTCGGAACACCGCGAGGCGTTTGAAACGTTTGTCGGCATATTCGGCAAGGTGGACCCGCAGAAGGTTGCTCCCCCAGTGGATGAACAACGGCAGCTGGGCCAGAAGCGCCAGCAGTGGGACGGGCAGCGCCGCACCAAGGTGCAGACCCAGGAGACGCTGCAGCGCCTTGCAAGCGCCACGCGCGACTTCAAGCGGTTCTTCGGCGATGTCGACCCGCTGACCGCATCGCCGCAGCGACACCATGAAACCCTGTTGGAGGCGCTGAGCGCCGCCCAGGCGGAGTACGCCCAGCACCAGCCGTTGGCGGAGAGTCTGGAGGAGCACCTGGAGCGAACGGGACAGGATCCCGGCGTTTGGCTGCGGGACACGGACACCGCTCACGCCGCTGCACTGGAGCGGGCGCGGCAGGCGCGCGCGCTAGTCGCAGGGCTGGACCTCGAGCTGGCGGCGCTCGACAACCTCGAACAGGTCGGCAACGCGGAATACGCCTCAGCCCATGGCGCCCTTGAGGCGGCGGACGTTCGCGTCGGCCGTGTCCTGGATGTGATCCTGGGTCTCAATCTGCCGAAGGATGACGCGCTGCCCCTGCTGGCCGCGCTGGGGCCGTTGCTGGATGCTCCCGTGGCTGCGGACATGCACCAGGCGGAAGCGGCGCTGTCCGTCCTGCAACGCGGCGATCATGACGTGCCTGTGCTGCTGCTTGATCCGCTGGTTGAGCGGCTCAAGCAGGGGCCGGGTCACCACACAGCGACGTCGGCATCCCTGGGATTCTTTGCGGGCGCCAAGTCCCGGCGGATGCGCGCCATCGTTGATCCGCAGGCGTTGGCGGAGGAGCGCGAGGCGCTTGCCCGGAAGCGGCAGGAGCAGGAGGGGCACCGGCAAGCCGCCATGGTGGCAGCCGAGTCGCTCACCCCGCACACCGACGCCTACCGCCAGGCCGTGCGCGCCCAGGACGCCCAGAAGCGTGGCTCGGTCGCCAAGGCCGGTGCTGCCAAGGCCGAGCTCGGGGCTTTGGAGAAGGCGCTCGAAGCATCCAAGCGCCTCGTGTCCACCGAAGCCCTGGCACTTCTCCAGGACGCCCGGAAGTTCGTGCAGGCCGGCGGCGATGAAGCCCTGGCCGCGGTGACCCTGGACATCGAAGAACTCGCCGGGCAGCTCGTCAAGCTGGAGGAGCGGGTGGCGGAGATCACTCCCTTGATCACGAGGGAGGCGATCGTCGCGCACGATGGCGCGCGCAGGTTCGTGCTGGCGGGCGGGCACGAGACGTTCCAGGCGCTGAGCGACAAGCGGTTGTTGCTTGAACAGCAGGTCGGGGCGATTGACGCCGAGATGCCGGCGCGCGCGATAAGGTTGGCGAAGTGCCAGTCCGATTTCATCGTGGCCAGCGCTCGTGAGCTCGCCTTCATGTCTACGTTCCAGACCACGCTGGATCGGCTGGTGCGGGCACAGAAGTTCGAAGCGGACGGTCATGGGGCCTTCATGGAAACCCAGGCCCGTGTCCTGGTCGGACTCGAGGAACTCCGCGATGCGCTCGATCCGCTGAAGAAGCTCAACTATCAGCGCGCGCACGACTTCAAGCAGCATCAGGGGCAGGACGAGGCGGCTCTGCAGCGTCTGATCGGTGAGGCGAAGGCGCGCCGCACGGAGGCGGTCAACAAAGCGATCCGTCTGGGCGGCGAGGTAGAAGCCTTGGAGGGTGACATCGCAGAAACGCAGCTGGCCTCGGACGCGCTGCACGAGCTCGCCTTCTTCCTGCGCAACCGCAGGAATGCCGCGGCGCCGTTCGAAGAGGATCTGAGAAGCCGCGACGTCGGCAGCTCGCCTGCGGAGGCCCATGAGGCCTACCAGGCTATGGAATATCTGCGGTGGCAGTTGCGGGACTGGCGTCCCGGCCAGGGGCGGTTCGACCGCACTGCCATCAGTGTGGTTCGCGCAGAGGTCGAAGCCATGGACATCGCTCGCACCGGCAAGGAGGTCGGCGACGCCCGCAAGCACGCCACGCGCGCCAGGTCAGACTTCGAGCGGGTCCGCGGCGAGTTTTGCACCAAGGCGCGCGCATCGACCAGCGGTGGCTTCTCAGAAGGCGAGATCGAGGCCATCCAGACCGCCAACACGACTGCGGAGCTCTCGGAGCTGGCCAAGATCAGTGAACGCCTGCACGATCAGCTGAAGGCAGAGAAGGCGGACCTCGAGCAGCTGCAGCAGTCGACCCAAGTGATCGAGTCGGCGAGCATCGATACGCTGACGAGGTTGGTCGAGAGCTGCAAGGGCAACCTGGTGACCATGAATGCCGTGATGGCGCGCAACCCGAAAGCCCGTTTCACGATCAAGGCCGAGGTCATTGCGACGGAAAGCATCAAGAAGCTGATGGAAGACCTGCGCGATCACATAGAGGGCCGCAAGCGCGAGGCCAAGGACCGGCAGAAGCTGACCCGTAGCGTCGGCGAGCACAACGTCCGCACCGACATCCGCCGCGCGCTGATCGAGCGGATCTTCGTCGATCCTTCTGTCGAGTTCATCCATGTCGGCATGTGGGAAGGCAAGGAGCGGCCGGTTCAGCCTGGCATGTCCGAAGGACAGAAGTCGGCCCTACAGATGCTGTGGCTCATCCGCGAGTCCGAGTACCACCTGGAATGCGCGGTGCGCCGGCACTTGGGTGGCGGCTCCAAGAAGCGGCTGCGCAGCCGATCGCAACGCGTCCTGTTCTTCGACGGTCTCTTCAGCAACCTGACCGATCGTCGTCTCATCGACGAGGCGTTCAAGGGGCTGGGTGAGGCCGACAGCAGCCTGCAGCTGATCGGGCTCATCCACAACCCCGAGTACCGCAACAACTCGAATATCTTCCCGACCTATGTCGTTGGCCGGCGCGTCGGCAACCGCGATACGGAAGGCGGGCGCAGCTACATCCGGTTCGAAGACGGGCGGCCGGAGGGCTCGATGGGTCTGGCCACCTTCATGCACAAGCGCCAACCGAACGGCAACGGGGCGCTCGATGGATGATGTCGTCGGCCCTTTGCTCGTGTGGTTGCGTCGGACCTCGGGTCCCAAGGGGCGCAAGCTTCTTGCGGCCGACGTGGCCTCTCGCGCGGCGCAGGCGATTCGGACGGACCTGGTCTCTGTCTACGACGCGTTGCGACAGCTGCGGGCGAGCGAGTTGGTCTCGTACAAGCCCGACACGATGGGGATTCCGTATGCGGGCTACCTGACCGTCGTCCCCGCCGCGGTCGATGTATCGTCGACGGAGACGGCCTGGCGCGAGGCCCTCGCGGCAGTCACGGACGACGCTCAACTCGCCGACGCCCTGGCGGTGTCGCATGCGCTCTTCGATGGCCTGGAGGCCCTTGATATGCACCATGTCATCCAGGGACTGATTCGAATCCGGGGCGCTGCGGCCTCGTTGGAGGACGAGTTCGGATTCAGCGTGAGCGCGCAGCACATCCTCGGCTCCTCCAAGGTGTTGAGCCGCCTGCCGCTGGCCACGCTGAGGCTGCTGGGGGTGGATCGACTGCCGTCGACGCCTCGATACCTGGTGGTCGCTGGCCCACCGCAGCCCGTGGCTGTTCTCTTCATCGAAAACACGACCAGCTTCGAGGTGGCGGTGAAGGCCGGGCTCGACGCGCAAGTGGCCCTGATCGCGGCGTACGGCTACGGCCTGAACATGATGTCGGACAGCAGTGCTGGCCTGGCGTTGTTGGAAAGCGTGAGGAGCAGGGGATGTGAGGTGCTGAGCCGCACTGGAAGCGGGCACAGCCTGGATCAGCTGTTTGGCCACCCACGGATGTTTTTTTGGGGCGACCTCGACCGGGAGGGGCTGCGAATCGCGATGGCCCTGAGGCAGCATTTGCCACAGCTGGAACTCAGCGGTTTATATGCGCCGATGCGGGCATTGGGCGCTCGGCGCGAGTCCTCGCATCCCTACGTTGGGCTCAGCGGCAAGGCGCTGCAAGCGGCCTGGATACCCGCGGGCGACAGCTTGCTGGACGGCCTCGCAGCTGCCTGCAACGACCGCGCGGTCGATCAGGAGACCCTTGACGTCAGGCAGTACAAGCCGCTGGCCCATGTGGGCTTGGCCGAAGCGTCGAGTCTGGCGCTCGGTGCTTGAGGCCATCCACGAATCGCAACAATTGAGAAGATCGCGGCCTCTGGCGGCCATGCAAGTCGGGCAGTCGTGACCAGCCGACGCAAGAACTCGCTGGGGCAGGGCGCCCAGGCGCCGGGGGAGGGCGGCGAGGCTTGGAAGTAGGGCGGTTCGGTGCCCAGTCAGCCGGAGTAGGGCGGTAGCACAGCGCCGCCAGAACCGAGCCGTTGGTGAAAACCAATGGGAATTGAGGGGAGAAGCAATGCCAGATTACGTCTGCTCAGCGTGTTTTGAGGACGAGGACCTGAGCGCGTGGATAAGCCGGAACGGCGAGCACCAGCGTTGTGATTTCTGCGGCAGGATCGATGCGCCGGCCGTCGAGTTCAAGGGGGTCAGCGACTTCATTACAGCGTGCATTGAAAAGTACTGGGGCCGAGCGGTCGACCAGATGCCCTATGAGACCGCCGAAGGCGGCTATATCGGGGGCAACACGTGGGACACCTACGACCTGCTCAGAGACGAGATCGCGCTTTCCCTTCCGCGGGACCACAAGGGAAAGCTTTTCTACGCCTTGCTGCACGCGCTTCCGGATGAGACATGGTGCGACCACGATTGGACCTGCCTGGATCTTGATCAGGCGCTGCTGACGAGCTGGGAGAGCTTCTGCGAGACGGTGAAGCACAGGCGCCGCTTCTTTTTCCACAGCACCGGATCAGACGATGTCGATTCATACACGCCGGCTTCGCTGCTCGCCACGATCGCAAGCGCAAGCCGGGAGATGGGCCTTGTCAGGGAAATAGAGGAGGGCACGTCCCTCTGGCGTGCGCGAACGAATCTGCCGTCTGACCGACGGGAGCTGGCCAGTGAATACGGCACGCCGCCTCTCGAGTTTGCGACCCAGAGCAACCGCATGAACCCGCCTGGCATCCCCATGCTCTACGTGGCTTCGTCCCGCAGAACGGCGGTCATGGAAACGCGGGTAACGCGCGCCGACGTTGGCAGATGGCTGGCGTTGAAGCCTCTTCGGGTGCTGGATCTGCGCGAGCTCCCGGCGGTCCCGGGCTTGTTTTCAGAAGTCGGGCGCCAGCGGCGCCTGGTGCTTCAATTCCTGCACGCTTTTGCCGCCGACGTCATGAAGCCGGTCGAGCGTGATGAGCGCGTGCACATCGACTATCTGCCGTCCCAGGTGGTGACCGAGTTCCTGCGCGACTTTGCTTTCCCTGGCGGCCGACTGGACGGTATCGCCTATGGCAGCACGGTTCATAGGCAGGGCTGGAACGTCGTCCTCTTTGCAGAGCCTGTGCATCTCGGCTTGCAGGAATCCAACTGGCGAAAGGTGGACCCTTGGTTGAGATTTGACGGCGCATCAGCGTTCAGTACGGAAAGCTGAAGCGGCTTTTGCGGCGAGCGAGCTGCCGGACCTAGTAGCTTGACGCACTAACCATAAAAGTCTGCTTCCCCCGGAGGTCTCGACTTGAAGCGCTTGTGCAGCCAGAAGTATTGATAAGGCTGGCGCCGGATCTGGGCTTCGATGACGGCATTCATGCGCGCCGCATCCGCAGCTGCGTCATTGGTCGGGAAGTTGTCCAGCGCAGGCTCGATAACCAAGGTGTAGCCGGTAGCCTCGCGCCTTGGGTAGCAAGGCAGTACTGCCGCGCCAGCGACCATGGCCATGCGCGAGAGGCCGGTGATGGTCGCGGCGTTCACACCGAAGAAGGGCACGAAAACTGAGTCTCGGTGTCCGAAGTCCTGGTCAGGCAGGTAGTACAGCCGGTAGCCGTCCCTCAGCGCACGAATGACGGCGCGTGTGCCTTGCTGTCGCGAAAAGATGATGCCGGTACCCAGCCGCAGCCGGCGGGTCCGGAAGAACTCGTCCAGCCAGGGGTCCTTTTGGCGCGAGTAGATGCTGACGAGTTCCGTCTCCAGCGACACGCGCAGGCCGGCCAGGTCCAAGCCGGTGAAGTGCGGCATCATCAAAATCACCGGTCTGCCTTCGTGCTGTTTCAGATGCTCCAGGCCTTCGATGCGCATCAGGCGCCGCAGGCGTTCGGGCGACGCAAACCAGCAGTACCCGTACTCCAACAGCATCTGAACCATGGCGACGAAATGACGCCGAAGCAGCCGGGTGCGATCGGCCTCAGTCCAGTCAGGCAGGCAACGTCTGAGGTTTACTCGACCGATGTGGCGCCGGGAGGACGGGATCGAAGCGATGAGGTGGCCAACGAGCCAGCCCAGGGCCGAAATCGCCTTGAACGGTAGCCAGCTCAACAGCCAAACACAGGCAACGGTCGCTTTGAAGAACACTGAAGGACTCTTGTAGCTATGCAGATGCGGATCAGCGCTGAGCCGGCACAAAACCGGAGGTCAACGCTGTGTGAGGCGGCCGTCCGCGTGGAAATGGGTGGTCAACGTTGTTCTCAGTGCGCCAGCGGGGGTCAACGCTGTGCGGACTGCCGACGGCGTGCAGGTCTGCACGACGGGGCCGGCGCTGAGGACAGGTCTGTGCCACAGTGCCAACCAGCTCACCGGGCCGTACGCTAACGTTGGGCGAAACGGCCACAAGTAGGTGAAGGTTGGACAGGACGACCACGCCCAACGTTGCTGTCATATCGGCGGCCACCGCCGGTAAACGTTGGGCGACGGATCCAAGGCCCCCACGGCGCATCATCAGGCGGCTCCGCCGGAGGACATCGGTACAGGGATCACGTTGTCCAGCCAGTTCGGGGTGCTTGGCATCCAGCCCATCCAAACAACAATTGTCATTTTACATAATGCACATTGTCGATATTCTGTGTCAGGGGGTGAGCGTTCGCGGGCTGGGAGTTCATAGCCAAGTGGCTGCTGCATGGGAATCCGGCCACGTAGTGGGAAGCGCGTCTAGCCACATGCTCTTGACCTGAGCCAACTGGCTACACAGTGGCTATTGCCCACCTGAAAAGCCAACACGCAGCCCAATCGCAACTCGGAACGTCCCACACTTTGCGGACGCGCCACGACGCCAAGACTTGCCCCGGCACGGCTCTGGATCTATGACACGGCCTAGACAAATGTTTCGGAGCAAAGGATGCCCAAGTCCACTTCAATTGTCGAAGGCACCGACTCTGCAGAAGGTCAAGGCAGCCCTGCAGTACGTGGCCCTGGATCGAAAGCTGGTAGACCCAGTCAGCAAGAGGTGCCAGACCCCTTTTGGCTGTGTGTCCTGATCGCAGGCATCGGTGGAACGCTGCCCACGCTGACCCGTTTGGCGACCTCTCTGATTGGAAGCACGACCGCAGATCTACCTACGACCGGTTTTTGGGCAGGCGTTGCCATCTACTTCATCGTTGGCGCTGTTATGTGTTGCGCCACCAAGGAACGAGCTTTGCGAAACGCATTGTTTGCCGGCATCGCCGCGCCTGCACTTCTGCTGAGCGGAACCTACGGTACGGATAGAGACGCTAAAAGAACGCCGCGCGACTCAAACGCGCCTGCAGCCGTCCCTCTTCCCCAGAAGGAAAAGATAGAGAAAACCTCAGTCGACCTGTTGGACTTGCTCGTGAAGAGAGCCGTTGCCGCAGAGAAAAGAGTTTTTGCAGAGGATGCGCCGCCGCGGGCATCGAGAGAGTGCTTGATCCATGATGACGACCTCAAAGAGCAGGGCACCATCTACGCCTACCAAGTCGAGTTCATTCGGACTGGGGCCCCTAACTGGTCCATTGAGGATTCCCCAAACCCCTGGACACTTGATATGACGTGCCAGAGAGGCTCAATAGCCTGGGGCATCATGCACCTAGACAACAGCCTTGTGTTCCGCTCCAGGTCTCCCGTCACAAAGATCCAACTGGAAAACCGCAAGGATTTCATTCCCTCCACCAACTTGCCCGCCAACACCGGCGGAACAATTCAGATCAGCTTGGTGATGGAAACAAAGAAGGGCTTTTTCTGGGCGCTCGGCGGCCAAGGCCATACTCGTATTGCTTCCTACGAGGCGAAGTTCATTCCGTCCAAAGCAGCGAACTGACACTTGTGCCAGGCACGGCTCGGTCGTCGAAGTTTGCCGAGCACGCTGGCGTCTCGCCGGTTCATGAGGCAGCCCCAATTCCGATGGCCACAGGCATGGAGACCATCCACGGGATGTCGTTCGGCCCGCGCTTGACAAAGCCGAAGTGGAAGGACGACTAGCCCACCGACATCTCGTCATCGGTCTGGTCGGGGCTGATGACGACTGGTCGATGGTGCTAGTGACCTCATCTAAAGCGTAAAGGCGGCTCTGCTGCGCATCCTCTTGCCGCAGACCTCGCCGCCACCGGTAGCAATCTGGTTCATCCAGCTAGGAGTGGTGCGGCTTGCGGGATTCCGCGACGGAGGCAGGCCAAGGGCCTGCGGTCATCTTTCACGCAAAGCACCGTTGCCGGCGTTGCCGCACCGGTACCGCATCGTTCCATGCCGGCAATGCATAGGGTTAACCCTGTTTATCCAGGTAAAAACCCTAAGATGGCGCTGCATCAACAAAGAAAGGGAAACAAATGGAACTGCTGATCGTTGCTCTGACGCTCTCGACCGTGGCTGTCATCGCTCAACTGGCTGACATCACCACCAAGCGCGACTGAACTCGCTACTCAACCGACCTAAGGGCTGCATCTGCAGCCCTTTTGTTTTGCCTGATCCCGCGTGCGACATATGAAATTGACATAGCTAACGCCGAAATTTCGATATTTCAGAACTAGCAGCCCCTCCTAAGCTTCGGCCGTTCCTGCACCAGTTACGGCCCATGCGAATCACCAAGCTGACGACGTACCGCCTCGCCCCGAGGTGGATGTTCCTGAAGATCGATACCGACGCCGGCATCAGCGGCTGGGGCGAGCCCGTCATCGAAGGCAAGGCGCGCAGCGTCGAGGCCGCGGTGCATGAGTTCGAGCCCTATCTGATCGGCCAGGACGCCTCCCGCATCAACGACCTCTGGCAGGTCATGTACCGCGGCGGTTTCTACCGCGGTGGCGCCATCCTGATGAGCGCCATTGCCGGCATCGACCAGGCACTCTGGGACATCAAGGGCAAAGCCCTGGGCGCGCCCGTCCACGAACTGCTGGGCGGCCTGGTGCGCGACAGGATGAAGGTGTACTCCTGGGTCGGTGGCGACCGCCCGGCCGACGTCATCCGCGACATCAAGCGGCTGCGCGAAGGCGGTTTCGACACCTTCAAGATGAACGGCTCCGAGGAGATGGGCCTTATCGACAGCGCCCGCAAGGTGGACGAGGCCGTCGCCCGCATCGCCGAGATCCGCGAAGCCTTCGGCCACGACATCGAGTTCGGCATCGACTTCCATGGCCGCATCGGCGCGCCGATGGCCAAGGTCATGCTGAAGGCGCTGGAGCCCTACCGGCCGCTGTTCGTTGAAGAGCCCGTGCTGGCCGAGCAGGACGAAACCTACGCGCGCCTGGCCCAGCACACGGCCATCCCGCTGGCGGCCGGCGAGCGCATGTACTCGCGCTTCGAGTTCAAGCGCGTCTTCCAGGCCGGTGGCCTCGCCATCGTGCAGCCCGACCTGTCGCACGCCGGCGGCATCACCGAGTGCATGAAGATCGCCTCTATGGCCGAGGCCTACGACGTGGCCCTGGCGCCGCACTGCCCGCTGGGCCCCATCGCACTGGCGGCCTGCCTGCACGTGGACTTCGTCTCGCACAACGCCGTGCTGCAGGAGCAGAGCATGGGCATCCACTACAACCAGGGTGGCGAGCTGCTCGACTACGTGCTGAACAAGGAAGACTTCCACGTCGAGAACGGCTACATGAAGCCGCTGACCAAGCCGGGCCTGGGCGTGGTGGTGGACGAGGAAAAGGTCATCGAGGCCAGCAAGAACGCGCCGGACTGGCGCAACCCGCTGTGGCGCCACGCGGACGGGAGCGTCGCCGAATGGTGATGAACGAAGACGCACGCCTGATCGCGCTGGACTGGGGCAGCACGCGGCTGCGTGCCTTCCTGCTCGGCGTGGACGGCGCCGTGCTCGCCTCGCGCCAGTCCGAGCAGGGCGCCTCGACGCTCTCCGGCACCGTCGCTTTCGCCCAGGCGCTGGCCGCCGTGACGGCTGACTGGCCCCAACTCTCGCAGCTCGCCTGCGGCATGGTGGGCAGCCAGCACGGCTGGAAAGAGGCGCCCTACGCGCCCTGCCCGGCCGACGCTGCCGCGCTGGCCCGCCAGGCGCTGCAGGTTGACTCGCGCTTCTGGATCCTGCCCGGCCTGATGCACGACGGCGCCCAACCCGACGTCATGCGCGGCGAGGAGACGCAGATCGTCGGCGCCCTCGCCTTGCACCCCGAACTGGCCGAACAAGCCTGCCTAGTGCTGCCCGGCACGCACTCGAAATGGGCCCGCGTCGAAGCCGGCCGAGTGACGGGGTTTGCCACCCACATGACCGGCGAGCTGTACGCGCTGCTGCGCCAGCACTCGGTGCTGGCCCGCCTGATGCCGGTGGACGGCGGTGCGGCGCCCTCCCCTGATGCCTTCCTGGCCGGCGTCAACGCCGCACGCCAGGACGGCGCCTTAGGCCACCAGCTCTTCGCCGTGCGCACGCTGGGCCTCTTCAAGCGCCTGCCCGCCGAGCAACTGCCCGACTACCTCTCCGGCCTGCTCATCGGCCACGAGATCGCCCATGAGCTGAAGGCCTCAGCGCCCGAGCGCCTGGCGCTTATCGGCGAGCCGGCGCTGTGCGAGCGCTATGCGCTTGCACTTGGCCAGTTCGGCCTCGCGGCACCGCTGCAACTCGACAACACCGCGCCCGCCGGCCTGTGGCGGCTGGCGCAAACCATGGGGCTTTGACATGCTCGACCAGGCACTGCAACAACTCCCCCTCGTCGCCATCCTGCGCGGCGTGAAGCCCGACGAAGTCGAGGCCGTCGCCGACGCCCTTTACGTCGAAGGCTTTCGCGTCATCGAGGTGCCGCTGAACTCGCCTCAGGCGCTGGACTCCATCGGCCGCCTTGCGCGCCGCATGCCCGACGACGCACTGATCGGCGCCGGCACCGTGCTCAGCGCCGACGCCGTGCGCGACGTGCAGATCGCCGGCGGCCGCCTCATCGTCATGCCGCATGCCGACGTCGCCGTCATCCGCGTGGCCAAGGCCCGCGGCCTGGCCTGCGTGCCGGGTGCTGCCACGCCGACCGAAGCCTTCGCCGCGCTGCAGGCCGGTGCCGATGCGCTCAAGCTCTTCCCGGCCGAACTCGTCACGCCCGCTGTGCTCAAGGCCATGCGCGCCGTGCTGCCCAAGGAGCTGCGCCTGCTGCCCGTGGGCGGCATCACGCCCGACACGATGACCGTTTACCGCAAGGCGGGCGCTTCTGGCTTCGGCCTCGGCTCGGCGCTGTACAGCCCCGGCCTGGCCGCCGCCGAGGTGGCCCAGCGCGCCAAGGCCTTCGTGCAGGCCTGGCAAACGTACTGAATGCGCCGCTGAACGGCGCACACAACAAGAACATCCGGAGACACCCCATGAACCGCATCCTCTCGCTGTGCGCGGGGCTGGTGCTGAGCACACTCGGCCCGGCCGCTGGTGCCGACACGCAGCTCAGGCTGGACGCCCGTGCCGATGCCCCCGCGCCGCAGACCGGCCACCTCAAGCTCGGCACGGCCCGCTCGCCCCAGGGCCACACGCTGGCTGTGAACAGCCAGTACCTGATGCGCGACGGCAAGCCCTGGCTGCCGGTCATGGGCGAGTACCACTTCACCCGCGCGCCGGCCTCGCAATGGGACGCCCAGCTGCGCCTGATGAAGGCCGCCGGTATCGACATAGTTGCCAGCTACGTGTTCTGGAACCACCACGAGGAGAGCCAGGGACGCTTCGACTGGAAGGGCAACCACGACCTGCGCCGCTTCGTGCAGCTGGCCCAGGCCGCGGGCCTGCAGGTCGTTGTGCGGCTGGGCCCGTGGGCGCATGGTGAAGCCCGCTACGGCGGCATCCCGGACTGGGTGGTCGACAAGATGCCCGTGCGCAGCAACGACGCGGAGTACATGGGCCACGTCGAGCGCCTGTACGCCGAGATCGGTGCGCAGATCAAGGGCCTGCTGTGGAAGGACGGCGGCCCCGTCGTCGGCGTGCAGATCGAGAACGAATACAACATCCGCGGCCCCGGCCGTGGCGAGGAACACATCAGCGCGCTCAAGGCACTGGCGCTGAAGGCCGGCATGGACGTGCCGCTGTACACCGTGACCGGCTGGGACGGCACCGTCTACCCGTCCGGCGAGGTCACGCCCGTGTTCGGCGGCTACCCGGACGAGCCTTGGGCGACGAGCACGCAGGAGCTGCCGCCCAAGGAGACGCACGCCTTCCGCTTCAACACCCGCGTCAGCGGCGACCTGGGCGCGCAGACCCAGTCCCATGCGCCCGGCACGGCCGAAACCGACAAGGACAAAGTGCCCTTCCTCGGTGCCGAGTACGGCCCCGGCCTGCCGGCCATGTACCGCCGCCGCACGCTGGTGTCGCCCGACGACATCGCGGCCATGCTGCCGGTGCAGATCGGTTCGGGCGTGAACCTGTTCGGCTACTACATGTTCCATGGCGGCCGCAACCCGGTCAGCGCTGCCGGCACGGGTCTGGAGGAAAGCTCCCTGAGCGGCGGCTACAACGACACGCCGCGCATCAGCTACGACTTTCAGGCGCCGCTCGGCCCCGACGGCCAGCAGCGCCCGGTGCTGGCCAAGCTGCGCCCCTTCCACTACTTCCTGCGCGAACACGGCGCGGCGCTGGCCACGATGACGGTGCGCCAGCCCGAGCGCTCGCCCGCCACGCCGGCCGACCTGCAGACGCCGCGCTGGTCCGTGCGCAGCAACGGCGACCGCGGCTTCCTGTTCTTCAACAACCACGTGCGCCAGTACGCCATGCCGGCTCAGGTCGGCGTGCGCTTCGAGATCCAGCTGCCGGGCGGCACGGTCACGCTGCCCAGCACGCCGGTCGACATCCCCAACGGCGCCTACTTCATCTGGCCCGTCAACCTCGACCTCGACGGCGTGAAGCTGCGCCACGCGACGGCTCAGCCGGTCACGCGGGTCGACGCAGGCGCGCAGGGCGTCGTCCACGTGTTTGCGACGACGGCCGGCATCCCCGCCGAGTTCGCTTTGCCGGACGGCATCAAGACGCTGAAGGCTGACGCCAACCAACTGCAACGCATCGGTACCAGCAATGGCCGGGCGGTGAGCGTGCTGCTGCTGGCCCCCGAGCAGGTTGAACAGCTGAACGTGCTGGAGATTGCCGGCCAACGCCGCCTCGTCTTCAGCGAGCAGCAGGCCTGGGTGGCCGACAGCAAGCTGCAACTGCGCGGCGTGGGCCCGCAGGCGCTGCGCGCTGCCATCTTCCCTGCCCTGCCCAAGCCGCGTGCGGCGGGCCTGCAGGTGACCCAGGACGGCCTGCTGCAGCGCCTGGAGCTGGCGGGCGACAACGCCCAGTCGACGCTGCAGATCAGCTCCACTCGCAAGGCCGGCAATGCGCCGCGCGTGCTCAAGGGCGGCCTGGCCAATGCCGCCGTGCAGCCCATCCCCGAGGCCTTTGCCACCGCCGCGACCTGGTCGCTGAAGCTGCCCGCAAAGCTGGCACCCAAGGCCGAGGACGTGCTGCTGGAGCTGGACTTCGTCGGCGACATCGGCCGCGTCTTTGCCGGTACCCGGATGCTGGACGACTGGTACTACAACGGCCAGCACTGGCAGATCGGCCTGCGCCAGTTCGCGCTGAAGCCGGGCGCCGAACTGCAGCTCAGCGTGCTGCCCCTGCGCGCCGATGCGCCCGTCTACATCGACGCCGCCCACCGCCCCGCCTTCGCCGCTGGACAGACCCAGGTGGCGGAGCTGCGCGGCGCCCGGCTGCTCACCGTCCGCCGTGTCGCGATCGCGCCCTGAACTCCATGTTTGAGACCGACAGCCTCGACCTCGTGCTGCCGCACAGCGCCACCCTTGGCGAGGGCCTGCTGTGGCAGGGCGGCCGCTGGTGGTGGACGGACATCGAGGCCGCCACCCTCTTCGCCTGGCAACCCGGCACGGCCGGGCCGCAGTTCTGCCGCCTGCCGGACCGGCTGGGCAGCTTCGCCCACTGCCGCTCCGGCCGCGTGCTGCTCGGGCTGGCGAAGCGCCTGGCGCTGGCGTCGCTCGGTGAGAACCTGGAACTGGGCCAGTTGCTGACGCTGGCCCCGGTGGACGCCGCCGAGCCGCGCACGCGCATCAATGACGGCCGCACCGACCGCAGCGGCCGCTTCGTGTTCGGCACGATGAACGAGGCCAAGGAGCGTCGGCCGAAATCGACGATTGCCAGCTTCTACCAATACTCGATGGCGCACGGCCTGCGCCGCCTGGCCCTGCCGGCGGTGGCCATTGCCAACAGCACCTGCTTCAGCCTCGACGGCCGCACGATGTACTTCTGCGACACGCTGACCCAGCGCATCCAGCAGTGCGACTACGACTCCGAGACGGCCCAGGTGGACAACATCCGCCCGTTCACGCAGATGGACCGCGACGACGCCTGGCCCGACGGCTCGGTCATCGACGCCGAAGGCTGCCTGTGGAACGCCCAATGGGGCGCCGGCCGTGTGGCACGCTACGACCTCGAGGGCCGGCTGATGGGCACGTTCAGCGCCCCGGCCGCCCACACCACCTGCCCCGCCATCGGCGGCGAGGGCATGGATCAACTGATGCTCACCAGCGCCCGCGCCGAGCTGGGCCGCGATGCGCTCGCCGCGCAGCCGCTGTCCGGCAGCCTGTTCGGGCTGCGCCTGCCCAAGTCGTTAGGTGTGGCTGACGCCCTGTTTGAAGACTAAGAAGGAGACAACCATGAAGATTCAAAGACGCGCTGCTCTCGCCCTGGCCCTGCTGGCCACGCCCTTTGCGCTGCAGGCGGCCGAACCGGTCAAGGTCGGCTTCCTCGTCAAGCAGGCCGAGGAACCCTGGTTCCAGGACGAATGGCGCTTTGCCGAACAAGCCGCCAAGGAGAAGGGCTTCACGCTCGTGAAGATCGGCATCCCCAACGGCGAGAAGACGCTGGCTGCCATCGACAACCTGGCCGCTCAGAAGGCCGTGGGCTTCGTCGTCTGCGCGCCGGACGTGAAGCTGGGTGTGGCCATCAACCGCGCCGCCAAGCGCCACAACCTCAAGGTCATGTCCGTGGACGACCAACTCGTCGACGGCGCCGGCAAGCCCATCACCGACATCCCGCACATGGGCATCTCGGGTTACGAGATCGGCAAGCAGGTCGGCCAGGGTCTGCTGGCTGAAATCAAGGCGCGTGGCTGGAAGCTCGACGAAGTTGGCGTGCTGCGCGTGGCTTTCGACCAACTGCCCACCGGCCGCGACCGCACCATGGGCGCCGCAGACGCGCTGAAGGCCGCCGGCATCCCGGCCGCCAACGTCGTCGATGCGCCGCAGGCCAAGACCGACACCGAGAGCGCCTTCAACGCCGCCAACATCGCCTTCACGAAGAACGCCAAGTTCAAGAAATGGGTCGCCTTCGGCTTGAACGATGAAGCGGCTCTCGGCGCCGTGCGCGCGGCGGAAGGCCGCGGCATCAAGCAGGACGCGATGCTGGCCATCGGCATCGGCGGCAGCCAGACGGCACTCAACGAGTTCACCAAGCCCACGCCCACCGGCTTCTTCGGCACGGTGCTGATCAGCCCGAAGCGCCATGGCTACGAGACCGCCGTGTTCGTCTACGAATGGGCCACCGCTGGCAAGGCACCCCCGCCCGTCACGCTGACCGCCGGCACGCTGATGACGCGCCAGAACCAGGCTGAGTTGCGGAAGCAAATGGGCCTCTGACATGTCTTCCCTGCAGTTCGACAACATCAGCAAGCACTTCCCCGGCGTCAAGGCGCTGAACGGGGTGAGCTTCGAGGCGCGTGCCGGCCAGGTGCATGGTCTGCTCGGGGAAAACGGCGCGGGCAAGAGCACGCTGCTGAAGATCCTCGGCGGCCAGTACAAGCCCGACGGCGGCCGCCTGCTGCTCGAAGGCCAGGAGCGGCACTTCACGTCGGCGGGTGACGCCATCGCCGCCGGCGTGGCCATCATTCACCAGGAGCTGCAGTACGTGGCCGAGCTGACGGTGGCCGAGAACGTGCTGCTGGGCCGCCTGCCCACGCGCTTCGGCCTCGTCGACCACAAGGCCGCACGCCGGCTGGTGGCGGAGCAACTGGCCGCGATTGGGGTCGACCTGGACCCGGCCGCGCGCCTGTCCGAGCTGTCCATCGCCCAGCGCCAGATGGTGGAGATCTGCAAGGCCGTCATGCAGGACGCCAAGGTCATCGCTTTCGACGAGCCCACCAGCAGCCTGTCGCACCGCGAGACGGAAATCCTGTTCCGGCTGGTGAAGCGCCTGCGCGCCGAAGGCCGCACGCTGATCTACATCTCGCACCGGCTGGAGGAGCTGTACGAGCTGTGCGACGCCTGCACCATCTTCCGCGACGGCCGCAAGATCGTCACGCACGAGGTGATGGCCGAGGTGCCGCGCGAACGCCTCATCTCCGACATGGTCGGCCGCGAGCTGCAGGACATCTACGACTACCGCAGCCGCCAGCACGGCCCCATGCGCCTGGAAGCGCGCGGCCTTCACAGCGCCCGCCTGCCCGAGCCGCTGAGCTTTGCAATGCGCGGCGGCGAGGTGCTGGGCTTCTTCGGCCTGGTGGGTGCCGGCCGCAGCGAGCTGATGCGCCTGCTTTACGGCGCCGATGCGCGCCGTGGCGGTGAGGTGCTGCTCGATGGCCAGAAGGTGTCCACGGCCGGCCCGTCGGCGGCCATCGCCGCAGGCATCGTGCTGTGCCCCGAGGACCGCAAGGAGCAAGGCATCCTGGCTCACTCGTCGGTGGCCGAGAACATCAACATCAGCTGCCGCCGGCATGGCCTGGCGGGGGGCATCTTCCTGCGCCACGGCCAGGAGGCCCAGCGCGCCGACGACTTCATCAAGAAGCTGCGCATCAAGACGCCCAACCGCGAGCAGGAGATCCGCCTGCTGTCGGGTGGCAACCAGCAGAAGGTCATCCTTGCGCGCTGGCTGGCCGAGCCGGGGCTGAAGGTGCTGATCCTCGACGAGCCGACGCGTGGCATCGACGTGGGTGCCAAGAACGAGATCTACAAGATCATCCACGACGTGGCCGCCACGGGCTGCTGCGTCATCGTCATCTCCAGCGAGCTGCCCGAGGTGCTGGGCATCACCGACCGCCTCATCGTCATGCGCGACGGCCGTATCAGCGGCGAGCTGGACCGCGCCAACGCCAGCGAGACCGCCGCGCTCGCCCTGGCCCTACCGGACGGAGCGCCTGCCGCGCCCCTGCATTGATCATGAACACGACCACTCTTACGCAACGCCCCTCCATGTCCACCACGTCCCGCGCCCTGCTCAAGGAACACAGCATGACGCTGGGCTACGGCCTGCTGTTCGTCGTGCTGGCCTTCACCGTCGAGAACTTCTTCTCCACGGCCAACGTCATCGGCCTGCTGCTGTCGGTCGCCCAGATCGGCATGGTGGCCTGCACCATGATGCTGTGCCTGGCCTCGCGGGACTTCGACCTCAGCGTCGGCTCCACCATCGCCTTCGCTGGTGTGCTGGGCGCCATGGTGCTGGAGCGCACCGGCAGCGTGGGCCTGGCCATCGGCGGCGGGCTGCTGGCCGGCGCGCTGATCGGTGCGGGCAACGGCGTGCTGATCGCCTACCTTCGCGTCAACGCGCTGATCGCCACGCTGGCCACCATGCTGATGGTGCGCGGCCTGGCCTTCATCGTGTCCAAGGGCCAGGCGGTGGGCATTGCCGACGAGGGCTTCATCTCCTTCGGCGACACCACCTTCCTGAACCTGCCGCTGCCGATCTGGATGACGGCGCTGTGCTTCCTCGTCTTCGGTGTGCTGCTCAACCACACGGTGTTCGGCCGCAACACGCTGGCCATCGGCGGCAACCCCGAGGCCGCACGGCTGGCGGGTGTGAAGGTCGAGCAGCTGCGTGTGTGGATCTTCCTGCTGCAAGGCGTGGTTACGGCCCTGGCCGGGCTCATCCTGTCGGCCCGCATCACCAGCGGTCAGCCCAACGCGGCCACCGGCTTCGAGCTGGACGTCATCTCGGCCTGCGTGCTGGGCGGCGTGTCGCTGCAGGGCGGCAAGGCGCGCATCTTCGGCGTCGTCATCGGCGTGCTCATCATGGGCACGGTCGAGAACGTCATGAATCTGTTGAACGTCGACGCGTTCTACCAGTACCTGGTGCGCGGCCTGATCCTGCTGGCTGCCGTGCTGCTGGACCAACTCAAGACCCGAGGCGAACGCCGTGCTTGATCGGCGAACCCTGCTGGCTTCATCGCTGGCGGTTGCCCTGCCAGCGCAGGCCGCCACGCCTTTCCTGGCCGGCGGCGACATCTCCGCGCTGACCTGGATGGAACGCGCCGGCACCGTCTACAAGGACCGCGACGGCCAGCCGGGCGACTGCCTGGCCCTCCTGAAGCGCTACGGCCACAGCATCGCGCGCATCCGCCTTTACGACAAGACCGGGCCGGGTACCGGCAACGACGGCTGGTACTGGCCCGAGGGCTCCATGGACCTGCCCGACGTGCTGGCGCTGTCGCGCCGCGCCAAGGCGCAGGGCATGCAGATCCAGTTCAGCTTCCACTACAGCGACTTCTGGACCAATTCCAAGACGCAGGAGCCGCCCACCGCCTGGCGCGCGGAGCTGAGGCAGCTGCCCGACAACACGGCCCGCTTCAAGCGCCTGCTCGTGCTGGTCGAACAGCGCACCCGCGAGGTCATGCAGGCGCTGGTGGACCAGGGCACGCCACCCGAGTTCGTGTCGCTGGGCAACGAGATCGAGCACGGCATGCTCTACCCCTACGGCAGTACCAAGGTCTGGCCGTTGCTGGGCGCTCTGCTGAAGGTGGGCTACGCGGCGGTGAAGGCCGTGAGCCCGACATCGCGCGTCGTGCTGCACCTGGACGACGGCGGCAACGAGGCCAAGTACTTCGACTGGTTCGACAACGCCAGGAAGCAAGGCGTGAAGTGGGACGTCATCGGCTCGTCCTACTACCCGTTCTGGACCAAGAAGAACGTCAGCCAGCTCGCCACGTTCTGCGAGACCGTCGCCAAGCGCTACGACAGCGACATCCTGATCATGGAGGCCGGCTTCAATTTCTCGCCCACGCGCCATGACGGCTGGCCCGGCCAGCTGGAGCACAACGGCCCCTACCCGGCCAGCATGAGCAGCCCCGAGGGCCAGCGCGACTTCATGGCCGAACTGTTGGGCGCGATGAAGTCCACGCCGCGCGTTCTCGGCGTCCTCTACTGGGACCCCATCATGATCGCCAACCCCAAGGTTGGCTGGGCGCTGAAGGAGGGCACGGGCCAGCCCGGCCCCAACGTCGTCTCCAACACCACCCTCTTCGACTTCCAGGGCAAGGCCCTGCCCGTGCTCGATATCTGGAAGCAGTACACGCAATGAGTTCTCTCCGTCTACAAGGCAAGGTCGCGCTGGTGACCGGCTCCACCCAGGGCATCGGCAAGGCCATCGCCCGCCTCTTCGTCGCCGAGGGCGCCAAGGTCATCCTCAACGGACTGGCGGCCGACGAGGCGCTGGGCGCGGCCCTGGTGCAGGAACTGGGCGAAGACAACGCGCTCTTCATCGCCGCCGACATCGCCGACGAAGGCGCCGTGCGTGCCATGGCTGCCCGCGGTGCCGAGCGCTTCGGCACCATCAACGTGCTGATCAACAACGCCGGCATGGACGTCTTCACCGAGCCGCTGGCGATGACGACAGCCCAGTGGCAACGTTGTTTCGCCGTCGACCTGGACGGCGCCATGCACTGCAGCCGCGCCGTGCTGCCCGGCATGCTGGAGCAAGGCGGCGGCAGCATCGTCAACGTGGCGTCCGTGCACGGCCACCGCATCATCCCCAACGCCTTCCCCTACCCGGTCGCCAAGCATGCGCTGATCGGCATGACCAAGGCACTGGGCATCCAGTACGCGGCGCACGGTGTTCGCGTGAATTCGATTTCGCCGGGACTGATCCTGTCCGAGCGCGTCGTTGAATGGCTGGCCAACTCGCCCGAGGACGCCAAACGCCAGGTCGAGTTGCTGCCCCCGAAGCGCATCGGCGAGCCCATCGAGGTTGCCTACACTGCCCTTTTCCTCGCCAGCGATGAAGCCCGCTTCATCAACGCCACCGACATCCTCATCGACGGCGGCCGCTCGCAGCTCTATCACGAATGACTGACCCGCGCTCGGATCGCTTCGTCCGCTCCCACCTGAAAACCCGCCAGCTCGTGCTGCTGGTGGAGCTGGGGCGCAACGGCTCGATCCTGCATGCCGCCCAAGCCGCCAACCTGACGCAGCCCGCCGCCTCCAAGCTGCTGGCCGACCTGGAGCACGCGTTGGGCGTGAAGCTCTTCGAGCGCCTGCCGCGCGGCGTGGCGCCCACCTGGTATGGCGAGGTGATGATCCGCCGCGCCGGTGCGGCGCTGGCCGAGCTGGATGCCGGCCACCAGGAGGTCATGGAGCTGCTGTCGGGCCTCTCGGGCCGCGTCGCCGTCGGCGCCGTGCTGACGCCATCCACCACGCTGCTGCCCGCCGCCATCACGCTGCTGAAGGCGCGCCAGCCGCGCGTGCACATCGCCATCACGGTGGACACCAGCAAGCCGATGATCCAGCACCTGCAAAGCGGCGAACTGGATCTCGTCATCGGCCGCGTGCTGGACAGCGAGTCCGCCGCGCACCTGAGCTTCGAGCCACTGACCGACGAACCCCACAGCCTCGTCGTGCGCGCCGGCCACCCGCTCGCGGGCCGCAGTGACCTGAGCCTGCAGGAACTGGCCCGCCAGAGCTGGATCCTGCCGCCTGGCGGCAGCATCCTGCGCGACCGCCTGACCGCCCTCTTCCTCTCCGCCGGCCTGGACCAACCCCAGCAGACCGTCGAGACCTTGTCCCTGCCCGTCGTGACCAGCCTGCTGAGCCAGTCCGACATGGTGTCGGCCTTGCCCGAGGAGCTGGTGAAGCCTTACCTCGAGGCCGGCCTGCTGACGGTGCTGAACTTCGACCTCGGCCTGCGCATGGACGCCTATGGCATCGTCACCCGCCGCGGCCACCAGCTATCGCCGGGTGCCGAGCTGATGCTGAACTGCTTGCGTGAAGAAGCCGCAAGGCGCGGCCTGTCGGCCAAGTGATGCCGTAGCAGTTGCCGGTGGCTGCCCAGGCTCCGCTAATCCTCAGAGTGCAAGTGTTTGGGCGCCAGCCTTGTCGGCACGCTGGGCACTGTGCGGTGTCGGAGGATCGCTGGCAACCAATTGGTCGAGGGCGGTGAACACTAGGGGCAGGCGCTCTGAATAGGTCGCCTTGTAGTGGTAGCTGATTACCGTGCGGTTATCGGCGTTCAGCAGCGCCTTGATTTGGTCACTCGATGTGGACCAAAACGCCCTCATGTCATCTCGACCTAGTAGCTTGGTCAGAACAGTCTGTGTCGCGAGCACATCGAGTCTGCCCAGGTTCTCAATCATCTCGTCGCGAAATGCTCGGAGGCAGTAGTCGCCGAAGGTGCGCGCATGGGCGAGGCCGAGCGCGGGGTTGAAGCAAAAACCGAACAGGTACTCGCTCATTGCCTTGTGGATGCCACCATCGTCATGCACGCCTGTCTCGTCGTAAACGCCGCATCCAATCCCGCTGCCGTCGTTGCGTCGCTGGTTCGCTAGTTGGTAAATCACAAAGCTCTTGATAGCCGAGCGGGCAGCCTTCAGATTGGTGTCATCGGAGTCACTTGTAGTGGCCGAAGTGAACTCCCCCAGGATCGCGTCATCGCTAACGCCGTCGACGTCGATAAAGAAGTTGACCTTTGCATCGATGTATCGCCTCCTAAACTCCCGAAAGACCTGCTGAGTGAATCTGCGCATGGAGTTCTGCGCGATCACGCCCACATCGCCCTCAGCCCGAGCACTTGGTTCCTCGTGCCGCACCAGGGCTGAGTAGATGTTGTGGACCTGGCCCAGCCGGTCCGCGCAGCACGTGAGCCTGAAGAGCATTAGGTCTTCCCAGCCAAGCGGCCCGCGCGCCGGTGCCGCCAGTTGCTGGATGAGATTTGGCGACGACTGAAGCTGCTTACTGCCCAGGATTCGATCAGCAATTTCGACGACGGCGGTCGAAGACCTGGTCCCGCCGTCGCGCGGCTCGCCAAAACCGGCCCGGTCGAGGAGTAGAACGAGCGAGTAGATCGACCGCTGCCTCAGGCTGCGGTCCCCGTAGTCGAGCATTGAGTACCGGGGCAGCCACTCGACCAGCGTATTGATAGCGTCATCCGCCGCTCTCCGGCCCAGGAGGTGCGCATTGTTGACGAGGATCCGCCAGAACTGATCATGGACGCCCTCGCTCGTTCGAGCAGAAAACTCGGGCTTGCTCAGTACCTTCGCGACCGACGCCTTGTCCTCCATGACCTCTTCCAGCAGGTCCTTGTACATCTTGAAGGTCGTCGTCAGCTCGGGAACCTTGAAGCGGACGATCAGTTGCAGATAGTTCTCAAGGTTGCGCGACTCGAGGTTGAAACAAGCTCGCGTCCGCCACACACCTTCGTCGCTGGCGAAATACGACGGGAAATTAATCGTCGCCACATCAAACAGCTGTTTGAGCAGGAACTGTGCGGGTGCTTCGGCTTTATTGACGATTTCGTCGAGCCCTGGCGCGTTTTCTAAGCCAGAGGCAGCCGAGCTCTTGCCGCGGCGGACCGAGAACGAGCCTGTGCGCCCCTCGGTCTCCTCGGCATGGATCCGGCGGAACAGACCTGGGTAGCAGAGGTGCAGCAGCACCAGATGCACTAGGTCCGCGCGATGGAAGTCGCTCCGTCCGAGGTCTGTTTTCTCCAGATTCATCAGGAGCATGGCGTTAACGAAGCGTTTGACCTTGCGCAGATCCCCCAACAAGGGGACGTATTGGTGGGCTTGCGGTCCGGAGATCAGCGAACCAACCTCACTGGTGATTTGCCGCAGCTTGAGCATGACGTCCTGCGGGACCGTCTGGAAGCTAGCAGCATTGGCGTGCCAGTCCGTATCCAGAAAGGCCTTGATGGCCTGGAGATCCACGAACAGACTGAGCTTGGCGGTGATGAACTTTTCAAGGAAGTCACGAGCCCTGCTGCCTTCGTCTTTGCCAGCTACCAGCAGTTCGGTGTCGTAACAAAGGATATAGGTGGCTTGCCTGAGGTTGAACGTCCTTCTCACCGTAAAGAGAACGTTGTTGACCAGCTTCGGTTCCAGTCGATCAAGGTCGTCGATGATGATGATCAGTCGTCGGTCAATCTCTTCAAGTAGGTCGCCGATGTCTCTGAGCAGTTCATCGATGGTCTCGTTGGATGGTTCCAATGTGAGCTTGATTCCGAGGATAGAGACATCGGTCTTGCCCTTAAGCATCCTCGAGTAGCGTGTGGCCGCAGGCAGGAATTCAGGTGCGAAGACCTCCTGCCGAATCTTGGCGCACAGGTCTTTAATGAATCGCTCCGACAGGTCCGGTTCTGACGCGTACCGCAGCGGTTCGAACTTGAAGACGATGGCGCTGTCGGGGGCGACCTCTGCCCAGCGCCTAGCAGCAATGTTGAGAAAACTGGTCTTGCCAACACCCCACGGACCGTCAACGCCAAACACCATCCCGGAGCGAGCGCCACTGGTCAGAACTGTGTCAGCGAAATCGGTGGCCTGCTTAGTTACGCCTAAGGCATCCTGGCCAGGCTCGTTGATCTCGGCGTCCGAGATGAAATAGAGCTGAGTCAGATCAGGTTTGCTTCGCCGGAAGACCTGTCGCAGGACCGGAGAAAGCAGGATCGTAAGCAATACCAGCAACGTGGCTTGGGACCACCCCGCGTCGAGACCGGAAACGGCCGCATGGAAGGTGGCCAGCTCGGGCGCGAGCAGCTGATCAATCCAAATGCCGGCCAGCACCAGCGTGGCTAGGTCATAGCGGCGACTGGAGATGACGCGCCGAGCGTGTTGATGGACTTCGCGCTGGTAAGCGTAGGCAAAAAGGCCGGCACAGATTACGGTAACGCCCACGATGACAGGTCCGATAAGGCCTTTCTCTGCAAGCTGTCGCCCGAGCGATGCACTGGCTAGAAAGCCAATCCGCCAGATCTCCGCCAGGACCGCCCCGAGCAAGACGGCGCGCAGGAACACCAACCACTCAGGCATCTTCATCGACGATGAACTTGACATTGATGAGCCTCCCTCTCCAACGGCGCGCTAATCGACTTGTTCTTGGCGCGTCTGGAAAGCGCATCCTCGGCGGATAGCGCGCAGAACACTATTCGCGAAAGTGCTGGGGAGGCAGCCGAAGCTCGTACGCTCAATCAAGTCAACACGAAGACAGCAGGGCAGCACGTACCTAACGGTGCCCTACGCTCTACCGATCAGACAAAGATCGGGAATTCCTGAGCCGGCGATGGCGTGCCTGGGCGGCGTGTCAGCTTCTCCGTTCGAGCCATTTCGGCCTTGCCGCCATCAATAGTCGATCGAAGACGCGCTGACGTGGAACTGGTTGGGGCGGACTGAATCCGGTGCAAGTCCGGTGTCGGTGGCTAGCTGAGTTCGAAGGACGCGCGCACAAGAATCCGAAACAACGACTTGAGCTTGGAATCAGCGCGAACTTACATGAAGCTGATGCCCTCGTCAGAGCCTGCGAGCCAGCGGAATCTGCAGATTCGTCGGCCGGTTCTCCTCGCTGTCGAAGCCGCGGCCGTCGATGTGGCGAGCGCCCCAGAACAGCAGGCCGTTGCTCAGATGAACGAGGTCGTACTCCATGAAGTTGCGGCCCTCCACCAGGCCAAAGGGCGCGAAGGTCTTGCCGAAGACGCTTTGCGCCGCGCCCACCTCCCACTTCGCATAGCCCTTGGCGGCCACCTGGTTCAGCAGGTCGGCAAAGCCCTGGATCAGCGGCGTGACCTCGTAGGCCTCGTCGGCGATGAAGTCCACCTTCTGCGCGCCGGCTGCAACCGGATGCTCGCCGCGCCACAGCATGTGGCCACGGATGAGGATGCGCGCCAGCGGCACGCGGCCGAACGGGTCGGCGTACTGGCTGATCACCAACTCGAAGCGGTCGCCGGCCGAGTAGCGGAACTCGCGCTTCAAGTGGAAGGGCTTGATGCTGCCGTCGGGGTTCTTCAGGCTGCTGGGGCGCAGCTCCGGGGCAAGGCTGCGCCAGTCGCCCAGCAGTTGGGTTTTCAGGTCGTCGAGAGTCATGGCATCGGCTTTCAGGGCTGAAGCCGCCAGGCACAGGGCCAGCGCGGCGCGTCGGGTCCACATCATTGGGGGCCTCCTTCGTGGCGCAGTTTGGGCGGCGACCCAGCCCGCGCGTTAGCCCAAATCGGCAAAACGTGGGGGCCGCAGGGCGAAGGCCTGCGGGCTATCCTTGCCCGCATGGCGATTCGCCTCGACGTGTTCGACGACTTCCACCTGCACGGCGCTTCGGCGCCCGAGTGGGAGCAGCGCTACGTCCAGCTTTCGCCCGGCATCATGCGCAGCGCCCTCATCGAAACGACGGCGCCGGGCCTGCATGTGTTCCGCAAGTGGATGAGCGAGCGCGTCGTGCAGCAGGGCTGCCTGCCCACGGGCCAGATCTGCTTTGCGATGCTGCATGGCGGCGGCGCGGGCCAGCCCTGGATGCAGGGGCGCGAACTGGGCGAGGACCTGATCTTCGTGCTGCGCGCCGGCCAGGAGTTCATGCTGCAGCGCCCACCGGGCATGGCATTGCTGGCCTGCACTTTCGATGCCGAAACCTTCCGTCGGCTGCTGGATGCGCGGCCCTGGTCGGTGTCGGCGAGTGCGCTGCTGTCGCGGTCCAGCGTGCAGGCGCCTGCAGCCGAGTTGCAGGCTCTGCGCAGCGTGCTGTTGCAGGCATCCACGGCCGCAGCCGTTTTTGCTGCGCTGACCGAGCTCTTCGAGGCCGCCGCCGGCCCTGCCCAACGCGCGGGCAGCGCATCGGCCGCCTACATCGTGGCAGCCTGCCACCGCCTCGTCGCGGTAAGCGGCGATGAACCGCCCGATATCGAAACACTCTGCCAGCGCCTGCGCACCAGCCGGCGCAGCCTGCAGAACGGCTTCCGCCAAGTGGCGGACACAACGGCCGCGCACTATCTACGCAGCCTCAGGCTCAACGCCGTGCGCCGCCGGTTGCTGGCGACACCGACCGCCGAACTCAGCGTGTCCCAGGCCGCGGGCGACGCCGGCTTCGAGCAGTTGAGTCATTTCGGCGCCCGTTACCGCGAACTCTTCGGCGAGCTGCCCTCGCAGACCTTCAGAAAGCCCCTGCCATGACCCTCAAATGCGACGTCGCCATCATTGGCGCCGGCACCGCCGGTATGGCGGCCTACCGCGCCGCCCGAGTGCACACGGACAAGGTGCTGCTCATCGAGGCGGCCCGCTACGGCACCACCTGCGCCCGCGTCGGCTGCATGCCCAGCAAGCTGCTGATCGCCGCGGCCGAGGCGGCTGAAGGCGTGCGCGAGGCGCATCGCTTCGGCGTGCAGGCCGAGGCGCCGCGCATCGATGGCCGCGCCGTCATGCAGCGGGTGCGGGATGAGCGGGATCGCTTTGTCGGCTTCGTGGTGGAGACCGTGCACGGCTGGCCCGAATCCACGCGGCTGTTCGGCCGCGCGCGCTTCCTGGCGCAGGGCGTGCTGGATGTCGATGGCGAGCGCGTCGAAGCTCGGACCGTGGTCATCGCGACCGGCTCGCGGCCCTTCGTGCCGGCCGGCTGGCGCGAGCGGCTGGGCGCCAAGCTCATCGTCAACGACGACGTCTTCGACTGGGTCGACCTGCCGAAGTCCATCGCCGTCGTTGGCGCCGGCGTCATTGGCCTGGAGCTGGCCCTGGCCCTGCACAAGCTGGGTGTGCGCGTGCGCCTGTTCGCGCGCGGCAACCGCGTCGGGCCTCTGACCGACCCCGAGCTGCAGCCGCTGGCCCAGAAGCTGTTTGCCGAGGATGTGCCGCTGACCTTGAACGCCGCCACGCTGGACCCGGTGCTGGACGGCGATCAGGTCCTCGTCGGCGGCGAGCGCTTCGATGCCCTGCTCTGCACCGCCGGCCGCCAGGCCAATCTCGACGGCCTGGGGCTGGAGACCTTGAACCTGCCGCACGACGCCGAGGGCCATCCGCTCGTCGACCGCCACACCAGCCAGTGGGGCGGCATGCCGGTCTTCATCGCCGGCGACGTCACCAACGACCGCCCGCTGCTGCACGAGGCCTCCGACGCCGGCCGCATCGCCGGCGACAACGCGGCGCGCTGGCCCGATGTGCACCACCGCCCGCGCCGCGCGCCGCTGGCCATCGTCTTCAGCGAGCCTCAGATCGCCATTGCCGGCGCCAGCCACGCCGAGCTGGTGGCCGCCGGCCGCAGCTTCGACACCGGCCGCGTCAGCTTTGCCGACCAGGGCCGCAGCCGCGTCATGCTCGTCAACCGCGGGGGGCTGCATGTCTATGCCGAACGCGGCACGGGCCGGTTGCTGGGCGCCGAGATGATCGGCCCGGCGGCGGAACACATCGGCCATCTGCTGGCCTGGAGCGTGCAGCGCGGCGACACGGTTCAGCAGATGCTGGACAGCCCCTTCTATCACCCGGTCGTCGAGGAAGGCTTGCGCACCGCGCTGCGCCAACTCAGCAGCGACCTGCACCTGCCGTCACCCCCCATCGAGAACTGCCTGGACTGCGACACCTCGGCCGAAGTGGGCGCCTGATGCGCAAGCCTTGATCGATCTCAAGTCGCGCGGCAGGAAGCGGCGCGACATTGAAGGCCATCCTTCAGGAGATCGACATGGACAGGCTCAAGGGCAAGGTGGTGGTGGTCACCGGCGGTGCGATGGGCATTGGCGAGGCGATCTGCCGGCTGATGGCCGCCGAGGGCGCCAGGGTGGCGGTCACCGATCTCGATGACGAACGCGGCGAGGCAGTCGCGGTGGCCATCCTGGCCCGCGGCGGGCAGGCGGCCTACTGGCATCTGGACGTCAGCGACGAGGCCCAGGTCAGGCGCGTCTTCACCGCGGTGGGGCAACGCTTCGGGCCGATCACGGTGCTGGTCAACAACGCCGGCATCGCCGGGCCCAACAAGCCCACGCACGAGCTCAGCGTGGCGGAGTTCGAGCAGGTGCTGGCAGTCAACGTGCGCGGCGTCTTCCTCGGCACCAAGCATGTCATCGCGCAGATGCGCGAGGCGGGCGGCGGCAGCGTCATCAACCTGTCCAGCATCTACGGCCTCGTCAGCGCGCCGGACGTGCCGCCGTACCACGCCAGCAAGGGCGCCGTGCGCATGATGACCAAGACCGACGCCCTGCTCTACGCCGCCGACCGCATCCGCGTGAACAGCGTCCACCCCGGCTTCATCTGGACGCCCATGGTCGACGGCTTCCTGAAGGCCCAGGCCGACCCGTCCGCGGCCAGGGCCGCCACAGCGGCCCTGCACCCGCTGGGCCACCTCGGCGAGGCCGACGACATCGGCTGGGCCTGCGTCTACCTGGCCAGCGAGGAAAGCAAGTTCGTCACCGGCAGTGAACTGGTGGTGGACGGCGGCTACACCTGCCGCTGAGGCTCAGGCTGCCTGGGTGTCGATGACGACCTTGCCCTGGCCCTGCCCCGTCGCAACGAGCTCGTGGGCGGCACCCGCCGTGGACAGCGTGAAGTGGCGTGCATCCACGCGCGGTGTCAGCAGGCTGGCATCCACGAGTGCCGCGGCCTCGGCCAGGATGCGGCCATGCTGCTCGCGGCCCTCGCCGCTCAGCAGCGGCAGCAGCGTGAACACGCCCGAGTAGGTCGCGGCCCGGAAGGACAGCGGCGCCAGGCTGTGCGTGCCCCAGCCCAGGATGCTGACGACATGGCCGCCGTAGCGGCGCGCCGCGGTGAAAGACGCATCCAGCACGGCGCCGCCGACGGCATCGAAGACGACGTCGAAGCCCTGTCCGCCGGTGTGCCGGCCGACATAGTCCGCGACCGTTTCGCCGCGGAAGTCGATGGGCGTGGCGCCCCAGGAACGAACGAGCTCGAAGTCCTCGGCCGCAACGGTCGCGAACACCTCCGCGCCTCGGGCACGCGCCAATTGCACGGCCACATGGCCGACGCCACCGGCGCCGCCCTGCACCAGCACCTTCTGGCCGGCCCGCACCTGGGCGCGGTCCACCAGCCCCTCCCAGGCCGTGATGACGGCCAGCGGCAGCGCCGCGGCCTCGCGCATCGTCAGCTGCGCCGGCTTGCGCGCCAGCAGGCCGGCGTCGACGGCGATGTACTCCGCCAGCGTGCCCTGCAGCCCGCCGATGCCGGCGGCCATGGCGTAGACCTCGTCGCCCGCCTTCCAGCCCGTCACGCCAGGGCCTACCTGCTCGACGACGCCGGCCATGTCAATGCCGAGCACCGCCGGCAACGGCTGGCGGGCGTGGGCGGCCTGGCCGGCGCGGATCTTGGTGTCCAGCGGGTTCACGCCGCTGGCATGGATGCGCACCAGCACCTGGCCCGCGTCGGGCTGGGGCTTGGGCAGGTCGACGGCAACGAAATCGCCGCCGGGTTGGTCCACGCGCAGGGCGCGCATCGTGGGGGCAAGTCGGTTCATGAGGAACTCCTGGGTTGGTGATGACAGGAGTTTTGGCCATGCGCCAGCGAATGAAAACCAACGAGTTCGCAAGCCAGTCATGCAATTTCGTATGCTTGCCGGCATGGACTGGGACGACATCAAGGTGTTTCTTGCCGTCGCTCGCGCCGGCTCGCTGGGCGGTGCGGCGCGCGCGCTCGGCCAGTCCCAGCCCACCATGGGCCGGCGGCTCAAGGCCTTCGAGGAGAGGCTGGGCACGCCGCTGTTCCAGCGCGGCCCCGCGGGCTTCGTGACGACCGACGTCGGTGCCGAGGTGCTGGCCCATGCCGAGCGCATGGAAGAGGAGGCCCTGGGCTTCGAGCGCCGGTTGGCGGGGCAGGAAGCGGAGCTGGAGGGATTGATCCGCGTGTCCTCGTCCGACTGGTTCGGCGTGCACGTGCTGGCGCCGGTGCTCGCCGGCTTCCAGGCACGTCATCCACGGGTCGTCATCGAGCTGATCACCGACTCCCGCCTCTTCAACCTCTCCCGCCGCGAGGCTGATCTCGTGTTCCGCATCCGGCCCTTCGAGGGCGCCGAGGTCGTGCAGCGCCGGCTGATGACGCTGGACTACGCCCTCTACGGCGCCGCCGGCCTGGCACCGCCGACCTGGGGCGACGGCAGCGGCACCGAGCTGATCACGATGGACACGGCTTTTGCCGAGATGCCCGATGTGCAATGGCTGCAGCGCGTGCTGCCGCAGGCGCGCGTGGCCATGCGCAGCAACAACCGCGAGGTGCAGGCCGCGCTGTGCGCCGCCGGCCGAGGCTGGACGGTGCTGCCCTGCCCCCTCGGCGACGCCCATCCGGGCCTGATGCGCGCTGCCTTGCCCGAGGCCCCGCCGAGCCGCGAGGTCTATCTCGGCTACCACCGCGACCTGCGCCGGCTCGGACGGCTGCAGCAGTTGATTGCCCATGTTGTGGCCCAGCTCGCGCCGGTCACAATGCCCGCCACCCCCAAGCCCTGAGACCCTCGCGATGAAGAAGTTCGCCACCTGGAACGTCAACTCCCTCGCCGTCCGCCTGCCGCAGGTGCTGGACTGGCTGGCCGCCCATCCCGTCGACGCGCTGGTGCTGCAGGAGACCAAGCTCACCGACGACAAGTTCCCCACCATGGAAATCGGCGAGGCCGGCTGGCAGGTGCAGTGGTTCGGCCAGAAGACCTACAACGGTGTGGCCCTCATCAGCCGTGAGCCGGCGACCGACATCGTCAAGAACATCACCGGCTTTGCCGACGAGCAGGCCCGCGTCATCGCCGGCACGGTGGGCGGCGTGCGCGTCATCGGCGGCTACTTCCCCAACGGCCAGGCGCCGGACAGCGACAAGTTCGTCTACAAGATGAACTGGCTCAACGGCCTGCGCGGCTGGCTGGCCGAAGAGATGAAGCAGCACCCCGAGCTGGTGCTGATGGGCGACTTCAACATCGCCCCCGAGGACCGCGACGTCTACGACCCGGTCGCCTGGGCCGGCCAGATCCACTGCACGCCCGAGGAGCGCGAACACTTCCAGCAGCTGATCGGCCTGGGGCTGACGGACGCCTTCCGCCTCTTCGAACAGCCGCCCAAGAGCTGGAGCTGGTGGGACTATCGCAACCTGGCTTTCCGCAAGAACCAGGGCCTGCGCATCGACCACATCCTCGTCAGCGAAGCGCTGAAGGGCCGCGTCACCGCCTGTGAGATCGACAAGCTGCCGCGCAAGAACGAGCGGCCCAGCGACCACGCGCCGGTCATCGTGACGATCGACGGCTGAGCCGGCGCGCTACTGCTACTTCCTGGCCAGGAAGTAGGCCACCAACGCGTTGGCGTGGCCATGGCCCATCTCGTGCTCGGCCTTGAGCTTGTTGACCAGCTCCATGTGCTTGAGCGGCCCCGCCTTGGCGATGACCTGTTCCCAGTGGGCGATGGGTTGGCCGTACTTCTTTTCGATGGACGGGAAGTAGGAGGCTGGGCCTTTGACTTTCTCTTCGGCGGGCATGGGGTTCCTTTCGTTGCCTCTCAGACGACGATTGAAGGGCCGCGGATTCGACAACCCGTCAGACCGCGTCCAGGTTCGCCTGCAGCCGCTCGAAGAACCGCCCCACGTGCACGCCGTCGCACAGCGAGTGGTGCACGTCCACAGCCACCGGCATCAGCAGCCTCCCGGCCGTTTGCGTGAAGCGGCCGAAGGCCACCTTGGGCCGGTCGTCGCCCACGCCGCGGGCGTGCGTGAAGGCCGTGAAGGCCAGCCAGGGCAAGGCGGTCATGTGGACCAGCGTTTCCTCGCGGACATCGCCAGGCTCGTCGGCGGCGAAGAGATCGCCGCTGGCCCGGCGGACGCGCTCCAGATTCGGCTTGGCGCGCGCCGCGAAGGCCGCCAGCGAGGGATCACGCGGCAGCGTCAGGAAGCCGAAGCTACCGTCGTCGCGCAACACCGTCGTGCTGGCGTGGATGACGGCGAACTCGCGCACGCCATCGGTCGTCAGGGTCTGGTGCATCGCATCGATGCTGTTGGCCGCCTCCAGAGCGGCGTGGTGGTAGGCCAGCCAGGGTGTCGCGCCGTGCAGTGCGGCCCGCTCGCGCAGGCCGGTCACGTCGACGGGCACGGTGACGCTGAAGGCCGGCTGGGCCATGCGGCGGAAATGTTCCAGAGCCGCACGGCGCGGCCAGGCTTCGAGAGGGATGTCGCGGTCTAGCATGGTTCACATGCTCGCACGGGCGCCGCAAGAAAAAGAGCCCGGTCGCGTCTGCGACCGGGCTGCAAGAAATGAACGGGAGGATTCAGTCCGTCAGTCGCCGCCGCCTGGCTGGCGCATGCCGAAGTCGTAGAGCGCGCGCTTGAGTTCTTCCGCGCGGTCCGCGCCCAGGTCAGCCAGCAGCCGGTTCGTCGGCGTGCTGCGGATCTGGCCGATCTGGTTGTAGCCCATCGTCTTGGCGCTGGCCAACGTGCGCGACGTCAGCGGCAGGCACTCGAGCGGTGCCTGGTCTGCCAGGCTCATCAGCCGGGCGTAGGTTTCAGCGGAAATGGACACGGTGACTGCGCTGGCTGGTGCCACGGGTGGAACTGGGCGTAGCGGCTTGGACGGCTGGGCCAGCGGTGCGGAGCTCGTTGTCTGGAGCTGGTCACCTGGGCAATCCGTCGTCGCGTGCATCTCGACCAATTCGCCGGGCGGGCCGGTCAGCCGCCGAAGCGGGGGATACCGAGGATTTCGCAGATCAGGTCGATGATTTCCATGGGGTGCTCCTGGTGGGACGAGGCTGAAATTCGCTAGCCCGGACTGTCCCTGTTTTCACCCCCCTAGAAACCTAGCAAGTCTGCTAGGTTGCGCCCCCTCAAACCGCCCCCAAACCGGCTCAAAGGATGCCTGCGGCCACGCACTTGAGCACCGCCTGGTGCTTGGATGTGACCTCCAGCTTGCGCATGGCATTGCCGAGATGGAAGTTCACCGTCTTCTCGCTCATGCCCAGGATGACGCTGACTTCCCAGGCCGTTTTGCCCTGGGCCGTCCAGCTCAGCGCGTCCAGTTCCCGCTTGGTCAGCTTGGGCAGATCGCCCTTGTTGAGCTTGGGGCTCAGCAGCCGATCCGCCGCGGTCAGCGCATGCGCGCCCAGCAGCTGCAGCCCTGCAACCATTTGCATCAATTGCATGCCCGACTGGGGCAGCGCCTCATCGCGGTCCACGCCGAGGAGGAAGTGCTTGTCGCCAGGGAGGTGCAGCTTGACCGCGATGCCCGTCTTGTAGCCGTACGGCGCCTGCATCTCCCACAGCTCGCCAACGCCGGCGCTGACGTAGGTCTTCTGGTCGTAAACCACGGGTGCCGACTGCGTCATGAGGCTGTCGATCACCGGGTCGCGCAGGGCGTCGTCCCGGTCTTTCGCGGCTTCGACGTGGCCTGCCGGGGTGTTGCCGAAGGTCGTCAGCTGCATGCTGCTGTCCTTCAGCACACCGCGCATCAACATGCCGGAAATGATCGAGAACCCCATGGCATCCGCCGTGGCGACGAGCCGGCGCTCGAAGCTCGCGAAGTCTTCGCTCAAGCCGACGTCAATCAGCTGCTGGTAGTTCATTTCGGGCCGAGCCATACCTGACAAGTCTGCCAGCTTGTTCCACTTGGACCCTGACCAGAGACTGCGCTCCCGTTCGAATCACACGACAGAGAGGAGCCGTCCATGTCCACCCTGATCCAGTTGCCCGAAGGCAGTGTCTGCTGGCCCGTTGCCGCCCTTTCCAGCGCCGCACAGGACGTCAGGCACGCCCAGACCCACACGCACCGCTCGCGAGGCGGCGAGCGCCGTGTCGGCGGCACCACACGCTGGGAGCGTTGCTATGCCGATGCCTGCGCCTGGGTGGAGTGGGACTGGGTCGAGATCAGCGAAGGCACCGTGGTGCAAGCCGATCCGCTCAACGTGCGCTCCAACGTGCTGCTGCTGGATGAGCGCGGCCGGCCGCTGCTGTCGTCGCGTCGCCGCGCGACGCTGGCCACGCTGGTTTACCTGCTGCCCTGGCAAGGGCCGGTGCTGGACAAGCTCCGCAGCGCCGAGCCTGTGCGCCGTGCGACCGTGGCGGAGCAACGCCTGGCCGCCTGAACCCTTGTGACAGCGCAGGTCGCTGTCATTGCGCAGAATCTGCGGCTTCAATGTTTGAAGCCGCCGCCATGAGTTCTTCCTCACCCGACGACACCCTTGCCGTCCTCGAAAGATGGCAAGCCGACGAGGCCGCCGCGCGGGCGCGCCAGCAGCAGGAGCCCGGCCTGGCGTCGCGCGCGATGCTGGCTGGCAAGACCGGCCTGCAGCAGATGCAGGCCTTGCTGGACGGCGAAGGCCCGCCCGCGCCCATCAGCCGCACGCTGGACTTCCTGTTGATCTCGGTTGCCGATGGCGAGGCCATCTTCCAGGGCCGGCCGCTGTTCAAGCACTACAACCCGCTCGGCGGCGTGCATGGCGGCTGGTTCGCAACGCTGCTCGATTCGGCGCTGGGCTGCGCGGTGCACACCATCCTGCCGGTCGGCCGGGGCTACACGACGCTGGAGTTCAAGGTCAACCTCGTGCGTGGCCTGAACGAAAAGGTGCCTCTGGTGCGCGCCATCGGCAAAGTGGTGCATCGCGGCCGCCAGGTGACGACGGCCGAGGCCGAGCTCGTCGGCCATGATGGCAAGCTCTACGCCCACGCCAGCACCACCTGCCTGCTGTTCGATATCCCGGGCTAGACGCGCTCGAGCTTCACGTGCGGCGGCGCCGGCAGCCGCACGGTGATGGCATCGCCGGGCTTCACGAGGCCGCCGGCCAGCACGATGCTCATGACGCCGGCCTTGCGCACGACTTCGCCGCTCGCATCACGGTCGACAACGGCCTTCAGCAGGCCGGCCTCGAAGTTCTCGATCTGCGGGCAGGGGTTGCGCAGGCCGGTCACGCGCAGCACGACGTCCGCGCCGATGCGCAGCTCGGTGTCGCGTGGCAGCGCCAGCAGGTCGATGCCGCGCGTCGTGAGGTTCTCGCCCAACTGGCCGGGCCGAACGCTGAAGCCCTGGGTGCCGAGCTCGTCGAAGAGCTCGCCCTGGATCAGGTGGACCTGGCGCAGATTGGGCTGGGTCGGGTCCTGGGCGACGCGCGAGCGGTGCTTGACCGTCACGCCGCAGTGGGCGTCACCCGCGATGCCCTGCCCTTCAACGACGCGCAGTTCGCTTTGAGCGAACTTGGAGAAGCTGTGCGTCGCACTGGCCCACACGGCCGCGACGACAGCCTCCGTCATGCGCGCAGCGCCGCGGCCTCGGAGGCCAGCTTGGTGATGCGCGCCCAGTCCTCGGCGTCGACGGCGTCCTGCGGCGTCAACCACGAACCGCCGCAGACCTTGACGTTGGGCAGCTTCAGGAACTGCGGCGCCGTCTCCAGCGAGATGCCGCCGGTGGGGCAGAAGGCCACATCCGGGAACGGGCCGGCCAGCGACTTCAGCAGGTTCACGCCACCCACCGCAACGGCCGGAAAGAGCTTCAGGAAGCCGAAGCCGGCCGCATTGGCCTGCATGACTTCGGACGCCGTCGACACACCGGGCAGCAGCGGCAGGCCCTCGGCCTTGCAGGCGGCGGCCAGCGCATCGGTGTAGCCCGGGCTGACGCCGAACTGGCAACCGGCGTTCTTCGCGTTGATCACGTCCTGCGGCGAGCGCAGCGTGCCGGCGCCGACGATGGCGCCCGGCACCTTGGCCATGGCTTCCATGGCCTGCAGCGCGACGGGGGTGCGCAGCGTCACTTCGAGCACGCGCACGCCGCCGGCCACGAGGGCTTCGGCGAGCGGCACGGCGTCTTCCAGGCGCTGGATGACGATGACGGGGATGACGGGGCCGTAGCTGGCCAGGCTCAGGGTGTCGAGCATGTGGATCTCTTTTGTTTTACAACCAGGTAACAGCGCCTTCCTCGGCGCTCAACACATTGCGGCGCATGCCGGCAAAGAGTTCGCGGCCCAGGCCATGGGCATTGACGTCGGCCTCGGCCGGGTCGAGGGTCGCGACTTCGCGAGACGCCCAATCGTCATCGCTGACCAAAGCGGCCAGCGTGCCGGTCAGCGCGCAGACGCGTACGACGTCGCCGTCCTTCAACCTTGCCAGCGGGCCACCAGCCAGCGCTTCAGGGCTGACATGGATGGCGGCGGGCACTTTGCCCGAGGCGCCGCTCATGCGGCCGTCGGTAACGAGAGCGACCTTGAAGCCCTTGCCCTGCAGCACGGCCAGCGGCGGTGTCAGCTTGTGCAGCTCGGGCATGCCATTGGCGTGCGGGCCCTGGAAGCGCACGACGACGATGACGTCCTTCTCCAGCTCACCGTTCTTGAACGCCGCCAGCATGGATTCCTGCGTCGAGAAGATGCGGCAAGGCGCTTCGACGGTGTGGCGGTCTTCCGGCACGGCCGAGACCTTGATGACGGCACGGCCCAGGTTGCCGTCCAGCAGCTTGAGGCCCCCGGTGGCGCTGAAAGGCGCGGCGGCCGTGCGCACAACGCCGTCGTCGCCGCTGGCCACGGGCAGGGCCTCGCGCACAACCTCGCCGCCCTGCCCCACCGCGCGCGGCACGAAGGCATAGGGGCGCAGGCTGCTGCCTGCGACGCTGAGCACGTCCTCGTGCATCAGGCCGGCGTCCATCAGCTCGCGGATGACGAAGCCCGGGCCGCCCGCGGCCTGGAACTGGTTCACGTCGGCGCTGCCGTTGGGATACACGCGCGCCAGCAGGGGCACGACGGCGGACAGGTCGGAGAAGTCCGTCCAGTCGATCAGGATGCCGGCCGAGCGCGCCACGGCGACCCAGTGGATGAGGTGATTGGTGGACCCGCCGGTGGCCAGCAGGGCCGCCATCGCGTTGACGATGCAGCGCTCGTCGACGACGTGGCCGATGGGCTTGGCAGCCTGGCCCTGGACGCGGCCGCTGATGTTCAGCGCCGTGCCGACGGCCTCGCGCGTCAGTGCGGTGCGCAGGTCGTCGTGCGGGTGCACGAAGGCGCTGCCGGGCACATGCAGGCCCATGGCTTCCAGCAGCATCTGGTTGCTGTTGGCGGTGCCGTAGAAGGTGCAGGTGCCGGCGCCGTGGTAGGCGGCGGACTCGCTCTTCAGCAGCTCGTCGCGGCCGACCTTGCCCTGGGCATACAGCTCGCGCACCTTGGCTTTGTCGCTGTTGGAGATGCCCGAGCTCATCGGGCCCGCCGGCACGAAGACGCAGGGCAGATGGCCGAAGTGCAGCGCGCCGATCAGCAGGCCCGGCACGATCTTGTCGCAGATGCCCAGCAGCAGGGCGGCGTCGAAGACGTCGTGTGTGAGCGCGATGGCCGTGCTCATCGCGATGGTGTCGCGCGAGAACAGGCTCAGCTCCATGCCGGGCAGGCCTTGCGTGACGCCGTCGCACATCGCCGGCACGCCGCCGGCCACCTGCACGGTGGCACCCAGGCGGTGTGCCTCGGCGCGGATCTGGGCCGGGTAGTCCTCGTAGGGCTGGTGGGCCGACAGCATGTCGTTGTAGGCCGTGACGACGCCGAGGTGGGGCGCCTTCTCGGCTACGATGCGCAGCTTGTCGTTGGCCGGCAGGGCCGCAACCGCATGGGCGACGTTGGCGCAACCCATGCGCTCGAAGCCGCGCTGGCGGTTGTTCAGCTGGGTGATGCGGGCGAGGTAGGCGCCGCGCAGCTTGGCGCTGCGTTCGCGGATGCGGTCGGTGACTTGGATCAGTGTGGAATTCATGCTGTGTCTCCTGGGGTCTTGTTCACGTAACCGACCCTTGGGAATTTAGGTAACCATATTACTTGCCCAGCGGGACTTGCGGGTTACGGCCTGGGTACCAGCGCAACGCCGTGCAAGTCTCGCGCGACATGAGCATCCTGGCTGTGGGCATGCTCAAACAGGCAAATTCGGTGTTTCTCCGTGACAAGATGGAGGTGATGGCGTCACAGGCAATCAACATTCCCCACGGCCCGGCGCGCAGCGCGCATCTGCTGCAGCGCACGACGGCCGAGTGGCGGGCCAGCGGCGACGACCTGCTGCTGTTCGCCTACGGCTCGCTGATCTGGCGGCCGGAATTCGAGTATGCCCAGGCACTGCCGGCGCGGGTGCTGGGCTTTCACCGCGTGCTGCGCATGCGCTCGCGCGTGAACCGCGGCTCGCCGCAGGAACCGGGGCTGGTGCTGGCCCTGATCTCGGGCGGCAGTTGCCGCGGCCTGGTGTATCGCATCCCACGCGCCGTGGGCGAGGAAGTGCTCCCGAGGCTGTGGGCACGTGAGATGCCCAACGGCGTCTACGAACCACGCTGGTTGAACTGCGACACGGCAGCAGGCCGCCAGCGCGCGCTGGCCTTCACGCTGTCGCGCCAGAGCCCGAACTGGACCGGGCCGCTGCATGAGCCCGAGCTGCTGCACATCTTCCAGCACGCAAATGGCCGTTACGGCACGACGCTGGACTACCTGCTGCGCACCGTTCAGGGTTTGCGCGAGCATGGCATCCGCGACATGGAACTGGAGCGCCAGGCTCATCTGGCCGCGCAGCACGGCCTGTGCGCGCCGCTCTAGGCACGCAGCTGATGGTCAACCGCGCAGCCGCGCGAGGTCTTCCTCGGTGTCCACGTCGACATGCACGCCGGGGTCGTCAACCGCAATGGGCTGTGCCGCGTAGCGCGCCACGATGCGCCGCGCACCCTCATCGCCCTGCAGGGCCATCAGCTCGGAGTAGAGCTCGGTGCCGAAGCCGACCGGATGCCCCTGGATGCCGCGGTACTGGGCGTAACAAACGGGATACCGCTCCAGCCCTTCGGCGACGGCCATGATGGTGGCGGGCCGCACCAGGGGCATGTCGGCCGGCAGGATGAGCCAGCCATCGGCGTCGCCCGTGGCGCTGACGCCGGCGACGATGGAATGGCCCATGCCGATAGGCTGGGGCCGGCCCTGGGCGTCGTGATCGGGCAGGGTCACGATGTCGCGCGCCGCAATCAGCCGGTGCACGGCGGGTGCGAGGGCGGTCGTTGTGACGACGACAACAGGAAGCCGCGTGGCAATGGCGTGGCGCAGGCTGCGCGCCAGCAAGGTGTCTTCGCCGGGCGTGCTGCCCAGGTGCTGCTCGAGCTTGTGGCCCGAGCCGCGAAAGCGTGAGCCGCGTCCTGCGGCCAGCACGACGACGGCGGGGCGTCGCTTTGTCATTTGCAATTTGTCCCTTCAAACCCTCTTGCCGAGCAACGGTCTGTGCCGTTTGCTGCAGTGCCACAAGCATGCCGAGTGACACTGCCCTTGAAACTGGTACGTTCACCTAAGGGAAGGCCTTTAGGGGAAGGTCTGCATACCGGGGAGGCCGTCGGGCTTGGCGTTGGGCCCGCGCCGGGGCGAGTTGCGGGGTGGGGCAAGGCGCCTGCGAGGCGTGTGGCCATCCACACAACGAGCTGGCAACGCCGAACCACCCCGCAAATCGCCCCGGCCCTTCGGGTTGGTTCTGCAAGGGGGGGCCGATCCGTTGTTGCAAATGCTCGCGATGCCACCGGCATCGCTGCGCCTTGCGCCTAGACTCAGCCCCCTTGCAGAACCAACGCGGGCCCAACGCCAAGCCCGACGGCCTCCCTTATCCATGAGCAAGCTAAGCGATTTCAGGAAGAGCTACGAACTAGGGGAGCTGGACGAGGCTCAAGCCACGGATGGGCCGTTGGCCCTGTTCCAACGGTGGATGGATGAAGCCATCGCGCACGACATCTCCGAGCCGACGGCGATGACGGTGGCCACCGTTGGCGCGAACGGCCGCCCCTCGACGCGCGTCGTGCTGCTCAAGGGCTGTGATGCCCACGGCATGGTCTGGTTCACCAACTACGAAAGCCGCAAGGGTGAGGAGTTAGCACTCCACCCGTTCGCGGCCCTGCAGTTCCACTGGGTGGAGATGGAGCGCGTCGTTCGCATCGAGGGCCGGGTCGAGAAGACCTCGGCTGAGGAGTCGGACGACTACTTCAAGAGCCGGCCGCTGGACTCGCGCCTGGGCGCCTGGGCTTCGCCACAGAGCCGCGTCATCAGCGGTCGTGCGGTGCTCGTGGCCAACGCGGCCAAGGCCGCCCTTCAGCATGGGTTGAACCCCGACCGGCCGCCGCATTGGGGCGGCTATCGCCTTGTGCCGGACCGCTTCGAGTTCTGGCAGGGCCGGCGCTCACGCCTGCATGACCGGCTGGTCTACCGCACAGAGAACGACGCCTGGATTCGCGAGCGCCTGGCGCCCTGAGCAAGGCAGGCCGAACGACCGGCCAGCCCATCCGTTCGGATGGGGGCGCCCCATCCTTGCGTCGAATAGGCAGGCATAGCGAGGCTCCCTAGAGTGCCCGGCAATCCACAGCGTTTGCCGGAGGACTCATGTCGCGCAGTCATCGACTTTCTTTGCTGATTCTTGCGTCGGCTCTGACCCCAGCGCTGGCCGCAGCACAGACCTGGACCGGTGAGAGCCCGGCGTCGGGCGCCTGGAGCCAGGGCAAGAACTGGTTCGGCACCATCGCGCCGGTAGGTGGCCCGACCGCACACCTGACTTTTGCCGGCACCCAGCGCCTGGACACCGTGCAGGACCGGCCCGACTCGTTCCTGCTGCAGCGCCTGAGCTTCGCGGCCGGCGCCGGGGCCTTCAGCATCAACGGCGGTGCGCTGCACTTTGCCGCCAATGCGCAGATCGACCTGAACGGTGGCGCGCCGGTGCTCATGGGCAGTGCGCTGCAAGTTGACCAACGCTTGCTGCTCGAGGGCGCAGGCGACCTGAACCTCAAGGGCCCCATCTCACGCAGCGGCGCGAGCACGGCCAACAACACGCTGCTCTTCAAGCAAGGCGCCGGGCGGTTGACCCTGGCGGATCTCAACCCCTTCGACGGCCTGGTGGTGGTCAACGGCGGGCGCATCGTGCTCAAGGAGGCACAGGCGCTCGCCAAGGCCGGCGTGGCGCTGAACATCGACAACGGCCTGGATCTGCAGGGCGCTGCCGCGGTGACGCTGGGCAGCCTGCAGGGCGCCGGTGCGCTGAACCTGGGCAAGACGGCGCTCAGTGTCGGCGGCGACCTGCGCGGCGTGGTCTACAGCGGCGTCCTCAGCGCCGATGCCACAGCGTCGGACAGCTTGGCCAAGACCGGCAACAACACCCTGACCCTGGCCGGCAACGGTAGCCGCATCGGCGCTTTGACGGTCAACGATGGCACCCTCATCCTCGCCAACGGCGCCACGCTGCAGGCCACCGACATGCTGGTGCGCAAGGCCGCGAGCCTGCAGGACACGCGGCTCGTCTCGGCCAGCGTCCTGGGCGGCGCCACGCTCATCACGCAGAACCTGGCGGTCAGTGAAGAAGACCCGCGCTCGCCGGGCAGCACGGCCGCACTCGGCGAGATCAGCACCGCGATGCTGGTTGAAGGAGGCAGCATGTCGGTGGCGGGCACCACCGCCATCGGCGCCGGGCCCGACCGGGCGCGGGGCTGGCTGCAAATCAACAATGGCGGGCACTTTGACGGTGGGCTGCTGCAAGTGGGTGCGGCCCGGGGTTCAGAGGGCCTGGTCGAAGTGGTCCTGGGAGGGCAGCTGCTGACCGGCACGGCGGTGGTTGGCTTCGGCTCCGATAGCAAGGGCACTGTGATCATTGATGGCGCCGGCTCGCGCTGGGTCAACAGCGGCATCATCTACGTCGGCGAAGCACCCAACCCATCCGGCCCGAAGGCTCTGGGCCGCATCGTCGTGCGCAAAGGCGGCGAGCTGCAGGCGCAGGTTCTCGGCCTCGCTGCCGACGGCGCTACGTTGACGGTCGATGGCGGCACGGTGCGCACCGACTACCTGAGCAGTGCCAACGCGCAGCTCACAACCGTCACTGTCGAGCTGACCGACCCGGCGGGCGGCACGGCGCTCACGCTCAGCCCACCGGCATCGGTGGGTTACTTCGCAGGCAATATCCGCGGTAGCGGCAGCCTGCTCAAGACCGGTGCCGGCACCTACAGCCTGATCGGCAACAACCAGTTCACCGGCCGCGTCACTGTTGAAGGCGGCCTGCTGAAGATGAGCAGCGGCGCCGCCTCGGCCTACCGCGTGGGCACTGGCGCGACGCTGGGCCTGAGCTTCGCCTTCCTGGGCGCGCCGGTGCAGGTGGACGCGGGCGGCACCTTGCAGCTCGCCAGCCTCACGCTCGATGGTGCGGCGCTGGCCAACCAGGGCCGCGTGCTGGGCGACTTGTCGTTGCAACGCGGCGCCTCGGCCAGCGGCGCCGGCCGCTACGACAGCTTGCAACTGCTCAAGGGCAGCAGCTTCTCGCCGGGTGACGGCGTGGGTCTGGCGCACAGCGCCAGCGCGACCTGGGCGTCAGGCGCCCAAGTGAGCTTCGACATGGCGGCAGCGAGCGGTGTGGCCGGCAGCGCCTGGGACTTGTGGGTCATCGATGGCGGGCTGACGCTGGACACCGGTAACAGCGCGCGCTTCCCGCTTAGCCTCGCCCTGCGCGCCGCCGCCCTGCCCGGCTTCGACACTCAGCATGCCGGGCAATGGCTGCTCATCGACACCACCCAGGGCATCCAGGGTTTTGCGCCAGGCGCGTTGACGCTCGACCTCGGCGGGTTCGCGCCTGATCTGCACGGTGGGCAGTTCTCGCTCGGCGTGAGTGGCGGCGACCTTTATCTCCAGTTCGCGCCAGTACCCGAACCGCCGGCCTGGCTGCTGCTAGGCGCCGGCCTTCTGCTCACCACGCGGCGGCGTCAACGCGGCTGAACCGTCACTTTGACGGCATCACGGAGGGCATGCCGGGCCGGGCAGACATGGCCAGCGCCGTCACGCCGGTTCTGACGGTCGGCTCAGCCAGGCCCGCAGCGCCGCCGCCGGCAACGGCTTGCGGGCTGCAGTGATGCCCTGGGCAGCCAGGGCGTCAGCGCCCAGAGGCAGTGTTTCACCGCTGATGAGCAGGGCCGGCGTGGTGGCGCCGCACCAGGCTCGCAGGTCGGCCAGGGCCTGCAGTCCGTCCCCTTGAACCAGGCGCCAATCGCTGATGAGCCGCTCCGGCCTCACGCCCTCCTGCCGCAACCGGGCAAGCAGCGGGTCGGCGGCGGCGGCGGCCCACACGGCACAGCCCCAGGTGCGCAGCAAATCCACCGTGGCCTGGCGCACCGCCTCGTCGTCTTCCACCAAGGCCACACAGCGGCCCTGCAGCGGCTCGTTGACACCAGGCAGGGCCGGGCTCGCGTCGAGCGCCTGCGGCGCAGCGAGCGGCAGCGTGACGCTGAAGCAACTGCCCCGCCCCAACTGGCTGCGCAGGCTCACCGGGTGCTGCAGCAGCCGCGAGAGCCGGGCCACGATGGCCAGGCCCAGGCCATGCCCGCGCCGCCGGTCGCGCCCCGGGTTGTCCAGCTGCACGAACTCCTGAAAGATGCGCTCGTGCTGCTCGGGCGCGATGCCCGGGCCGGTGTCCCAGACCGACAGCCGCACCTCGTTGCCGCGCTGCCGCGCCGCCAGCAGCACGCCACCCTGCACGCTGTGGTTGAGCGCGTTGGACAACAGGTTGCGCAGCATGCGCTCCAGTTGCTTGGCGTCACTGCACACCCACAGCGAGGTGGGGCGTAGCCGCCATTGCAGGCCACGCGCCTGGGCCAGCACGGCGAACTCGGGCGCGAGCTGGTCGAACAGGGCTTGCAGCGGCAGCGGCACGGGCTGTGGCACCACGGCGCCGCTGTCCAGGCGCGAGACGTCGAGTAGGGTCTCGACGAGGCCATCGAGCGCCTGTGCCATCGCCTGCAGTTGCGCGGCAGTCTGGCCGGCACGCCGCCCGTGCATCTCCGCCTGGGCCTGCGCGGCCAGCAGGCCCAAGGCATGCACGGGCTGGCGCAGGTCGTGGCTGGCTGCGGCCAGGAAGCGCGCCAGGGCGTCGCGCGCCGCCTGCGTTTCAGCGAGCAGGGCTTCGCGCTCGAAGCGCATGGCATGACTCTCGTGCAGCAGGCGCGTGTGGCGCAGCAGCAGCGAGGTCGCCAACAGCGTGGCCGCCACCACCAGCAGGGCCGGGTAGCCCCCGCGCCAGCCCGCATGCACGAGGAAGAGCCCGATCAGCGTACTCACCACGGGCAGCAGCAGCGCCAGGAAGGCCCGCGGCAGCGGCGCCATGACGTTGATGCTGGCCACGCACGTCACGCAGGCCAGCATGGCGGCGTACATCTGGCTGGCGCGCTCCTGCGGCTCGAAGGCCATGGCGAGCGCGATGGCCCAGAGCAGCCCCGTGAGTCCGCCGCCCACCTCGGCGCGGCGCTCCCAGCGCGGCAGCTGCAACGAGAGGGCTTCGTCGGCCAGGCCCCCAAGCTGCCAGCGCCAGCGCGCGCGCCAGACGATCAATGCGGCAAAGGACAGCGCCCACAGTGCCAGTGGCGCGGTTGGCGACTTGCCCGCCACGAACCCGATCTGCAACAGCACGAGCAAGCTGGCGGCTACCAGGCTCACCCCGCTCTGCGCAAAGAACAGCCGCACCATCGCCAGCCGCGTGCGGGCATCCTGGGGCTGGGGCAATGCGAGAGCCATGGCGGCCATGATGCCGCGCAAAGCCCCGCAGGGGGAACAGGTTAGTTCAGCGACACACCGTCTTCAACGCGGTAGTACAGCCCGTAAGGATCGTCCATCAGCACGGCCAGCACGCCTTCGACGACGACGGGCTCCAGCGTGTAGCGCACCGGCTTCTTGGTGCGCACCTCAACCAGGCCTTCGGGGCCGGCCGGCACGCAGAAGGAGCAGGTCGTGGGCACCGACGACAGCAGGAAGTGCTGCTGCTTGTCGCCCGCCTCCAGCGGCATCATGAAGCCCTGCACCTTGACGGTCTTGCGATTCAGCGCCTGCACGGCGGCCGGGAAGGTCGGGATGATCTTCTTCTTCTCGGCCTTGGCCGTGACCTGGGACAACAGCGACCAGGACACGATGTCGGCACGCTCTTCCAGCGGCTTGAAGGGGCTGCGCGGGTCGTGATAACCCGGGCCTTGGCCAATGCCAGGTGGCGTTTGCGCGAACGCGGCGGTGGCGGCCAACAAGGCGACGGCGACGAGGGACTTCATGGCAATGGCGGACCGCTTGGATGCAGAGACGCCTATTTTGCCGCCGCCGGCATGTCAACTCTCCCCGGAGGGCTGTGGCGCCGCCTTCAGCTCTTCGAGGTACTGACGCAGCAGCGCCGCGCGCCGCGGCCGAAAACTCTCGCCGAGGTTCTCGACGCGCTCGATCCGCTCGGGCCTGAACATCCGAAAACCCTGCCGCAGGCAACACCAGGCCAGCAGCACCAGCAACCGGTCGATGTAGACGAGGCCCAGGGGCCAGATCTTGCGGTCAGTGCCCGCGCCGTCGCGATCAACGTAGCGCAGGCGCAGCGCCTCTTCTCGCCAGCAGGCTTCGCGGATCAGCGGCAGGTCGGCCGCCGGCTGCGGGCGTTCGCTGAAGCGATGCGCTTGCGAAACCGCGTGCTGGATGTGCTGCTGGCCCACCGACGGCAGTGTGGCCACCACCTTGGCCAGTACCGACGCGGCGGCCTTGGCCAGCGCCGGGTCGCCGATGTGCCGGACCTCGGCCAGGCCCAGCACCAGGGCCTCGATCTCCAGACGCGTGAAGGTCTGGGGCGGCAGTGTGCCGTCCTCGATGAGGCAATAGCCCAGGCCGCGCTCGCCACCGATCTCGGCGCCGGACATGCGCAGGCTTTCGATGTCGCGGTAGATGGAGCGCACTGACACACCGGTCTCCCTGGCGAGCCGCTCTGCCGTGACGGGCGACGGCAGCGTGCGCAGGGCTTGCAGCAGGCGAAACAGGCGTTCGGAGCGTGACATCGGCGTTGACTCTGCAACTGCCGAAAACTGGCAGGAGGGCTGCCTAGAGTAGCAGTCGTCTGTTCATCGCCGGGCGCCCTCCTCTGGGGTGATGACGACGCTCCCATTCCTTCCAAGAAAGCCACTCATGACCGTTTCCGTCGTCCCCCACATCAACCTGCGCGGCCAGGCGCGCGAAGCCCTGCAGTTCTACCAATCCGTCTTTGGCGGAGAAATCATGGCGATGACCTACCGCGACGCACACGCCGTGCGCGACCCACAGGACGCCGACCGCGTCATGTGGGGCCAGGTGCGCGCGGCCGATGGCTTCCAAGTGATGGCTTACGACGTGCCCACCGACACCGCGTGGCAGCCGGGCGAGAACGCGTACTTCATCTGCGTGGGCTGCAGCACCCCGCAAGAAGCCACCGAGCGCTGGGCCCGGCTGGCTGATGGCGCGACCGTCATGCAGCCGTTGGCACCCGCCCAGTGGGCGCCGCTCTATGGCATGTTGAAAGACAGGTTCGGCGTGACGTGGGTGGTCAACGTCAGCGCGGCGCCTGCAGCAGGGTCGTGACGTCGAGCCGGTAGGCCCGCCACGCGGGCCAGGCCGCGGCCAGCAGCGCGAGCATGCCGGCCAGCAGCGGCACCAGCCATTCGGCCTCGCTCCAGCCCAGGGCGCCGAGGCGCAGCGACTGGCGCTCGGCGAGCAGGTGCTCCAGCGCTGCGACGAGGCCGTGCCCCGCCGCCAGGCCCAGCACAGCGGCCAAGCCGGCCAGCAGCAAGGCTTCCAGCGCGATCAGCGAGGCGACGCGTGAGGCCGGGGCGCCCAGCATGCGCAGCATGGCCAGGTCGCCCTGCCGCGCGCGCACCGCGTGCAGCAACGCCACCCAGACCGACAGGCCTGCCGCAGCCAGCAGCACGATGCCGAAGCCGCGCAGCACCTCGGTGCCCGCCCCGACCAGCCGCATCAGCCGCGCCGTCTCAAGCGCCGGGGCGGCGGACTGCAGGCCGTCCTGGGCATTGACCCAGCGCGGCAGCATGACGGCCGCCAGCGGGCTGCGGTATCGCACCAGGGCCAGCGTGATCTCGCGCTTCTCGTCGGCCGCATCGGCCACGTCGGTCTCCGCATGCGCCTCGCCGGCATGGTGGGCTTCGTGCACCTCCCACACCGAGGCCAGGTCGGTCAGCACGAGGCGGTCCAGCACGCTGCCCGATTCGGCGAGCACGCCGACGACTTCGAACTGGTGCTCGCCATGGGCGCCGCCCCCTTCGGCCAGCCCGTGGCTGCCGGCGAAATGGTCACCCAGCTTGAGCCCGCTGGTGCGTGCAACTTCGACACCGAGCACGGCCTGCATGGGCTTGGCCCACAGGGCGCCCTGACCCAGCTTGGCGCCGTAGAGGTCGAGGTAGTCCGGCGTCGTGCCGGCAATGCGATAGCCGCGGAAGGAATCGCCCAACGAAAGCGGCACGACTTGGGCAACCAGCGGTTGTGCCTTGAGCAACGCCAGCGTTGCCAGCGGGATGTTGCCGGTGGGGGCATCGAGGTGGAACACCCCGGCCAGCATGATCTGCATCGGGCTGCCCTTGGCGCCGACGACGAGGTCGATGTTGGCCAGGTCGCGCTTCAGCCCGGCCTCGACCTGGGCGCTGGCACGCAGCACAAAGGTCACCGCCGCGAGGCCCAGCGTAAGCAGCAGCAGGTTGAGCGCCGTCGTCAACGGGCTGGACCAGAGGTATCGCCAGGCGAGCCGGATCACAACACCACCTCGCTGACGTCGTCCCGCTCCCCGAGCGCCTCGACGACGCGTGCGTCATGGCTGGCGATGACCAGCGTGCAGCCCTCGCGCTCGGCCGCGTCGAGCAGCAGCGCCAGCATGTGCAGGGTGTGCTCGTCGTCGAGGTTGGCGCTGGGTTCGTCGGCCAGCAGCAGGCGTGGCCGGCGCATCAGCGCACGTGCCAACGCCACGCGCTGGGCCTGGCCGACGCTGAGCTGGTGAGGCCGGCGCTTGGCCAGCTCGGCAATGTCCAGCGCCTCCATCAGCTCGGCCGCGCGTGCCGGGTCGGCGCCCTGCCCTGCGGCCAGGGCCGGCAGCGCGAGGTTCTCCGCCACCGTCAGCGCCTCGCTCAAGTGCAGGCGCTGCGGTACGACACCCAAGGTGGCACCGCGCCACGCATCCAACGCGCGCGGGCTCAGCGTCTGCAGCTCGGTTTCCGCGACGCTGAGCTCGCCCTGCTGCACGCGCAACAAGCCCGCCAGCAGCGCCAGCAAGGTCGACTTGCCCGAGCCCGAGGCGCCGCGCAGCAGCAGGTGCCGCCCCGAAGCCAGCGCGAAATCGGCATAGGCGATCTCGGCGCCGCCGGCATAGCGATGGCGCAGACCGCCCCAGCTCAACATCACTTGACCAGGCGCTTGAAGCTGGCCAGGAACTTGTCCACCTTGCCCGCGACGACGAAGGCGCAGTAGCCCTGCTCCGGGTTGCGGGCGTAGTAATGCTGGTGGTACGCCTCGGCCGGGTGGTAGCTGGCTTCAGGCAGCAGTTCGGTGACGACGCGGCCGCCGTGGTGGTCGCTGGCCTCCTTCAGCACTTCGGCGGCGAGTTCGCGCTGCGCCTCGGTGTGCCAGTAGATGGCCGAGCGGTATTGCGTACCGACGTCGGCGCCCTGGCGGTTCAGCGTCGTCGGGTCGTGGATGGTGAAGAAGACCTCCAGCAGCTCGCGCAGCGAGACCTCGGCAGGGTCGAAGTCGATGCGCACGACCTCGGCATAGCCGGTGTTGCCCCCGCAGACGGCCTCGTAGGTGGGCTTGGGGCCCTGGCCGTTGCTGTAGCCGTTCTCCACGCGGTGCACGCCGCGCACGCGCTCGTAGACGGCTTCCAGGCACCAGAAGCAGCCGCCGGCCAGGGTGAGGCGTTCGAGGTTCGTAGCAGGCATGAGATGACTTTCAATGAGCGCCGAGGGACAACTCGACATGGGGGCGCCAGACCTCGTCGCAAGCCTTGTCGCAAAGCTTGGGGGCGGCGAGGAAGACGCGGGCATTCGGTGCGCCGCGGGCCAGCAGCGCGTCGCGCACGGCCGTGGCACGAGAGACGGCAAGCTGGCGCAGCGCTTCGTCGTCGACGGCGTAGCTGCCCAGCAGCAGGCCGCGCATCTGCTCGGGCGGCAGGTCTTTAGTCAGGCCCAGGACGTTCTTGGGCTTGTTGGGCAGCTTGCTGGCCTGGTAAAGGCGCCTGAGCGCGGCATCCGGTGTCGCGGCGTTTTCGGCCTTCAACGCGCTGGCCAGGCGCTGCTCGCGGATGGACTGGCCTTCGGCGGCGATGCCGGCCCAGCCGGTCAGCGTCAGCTGCACGCCGGGTTTGTCGACCAGCAGCTTGGTGATGCGATCGAGCTGGTCAACGGCGGCCAGCTCCGCGCTGCCAGGCAGGAAGGCGATCTGCGCTTCCTCGGGGCTGTCGCTGCCGCTGAACAGCGCGAAGGGCGATGTCAGCGCCTTGCCGATGAGGTTGAGCACGAGCTTCCAGACCAGCCCGCCGACGCTGAACTCGGGGTCGTTCAGCGAGCCGCTGACGGGCAGGTTGACGTCGATGACGCCGTTGCCGTCCTTCAGCAGCGCGACGGCGAAGCGCACCGGCAGCGAGGTCGCATCGGGGCTGTCGACACGGTCGCCGAAGGTCAGCTGGTTCAGGATGATCTGGTTGCTGGCGACGAGCTGGCCGCCGGGCTCGACCTTGTAGCGCAGCTTGGTGGAGAGCTTGCCGCGCTCGATGGCGTAGCCGGCGTACTTGGCGGCGTAGGGCGACAGCGGCGCCAGCTCGATGTCGGTCGCATTGGCGGCAATGTCCATGGCCACGGGCGCGCCGGGCTTGAGCTGGCCGTCGATCTCCAGCAGGCCGGTGCCGGCGACCTTGCCCTTCAAGGTCAGCGGCGCCATGGCCGGGTTGGTGGACGAGAAGGCGCCCAGTGAACCCTGCAGCTCGGTCAGGCGGGCGCTGTAGTTGGGGCGTACGAAGCGGTCGCTGAAGTCGACGATGCCGCGGTTGACGCGGATCCGCTCGGCGGCGAACTCGGGCTGGGGCGCGGAGGCAGCCGCTGCCGGGGCGGAGGCCGCTTCGGCCGGCCCGATGTCGCGCAGGTTGAAGCGGCCCTGCTCGTTGACGATGAGGCGGGCGTAGGCGTCGTCGAGCAGCGCCTCCTTCACCGCAAGGCGCGGCGGAGCACCGGGCGCCAACGCGAGCTTGAGGCCATCGAGCTGAAGCACCTGCCAGCTCAGCAGGTCCTCGCCAACGACGCGCTGGCCATCCGCCACGCGCGCCTGAAGCAGCGCGAGCGGCCCGACGCGCACATCGCCGCCGAGGTTGGCCGCCCAGGCGCCGCCGGCTTGCTGGCTGGCCGTCACGTCAGCCTTCAGCCCCAACTCGGCGCGCTGCAGGTGCAGGCCCCACGCCGGGTCGAGATAGGCGTTGAGCAGCTGCAGCGGCAAGGCTTTGGCCTGCAGGCTGCCAGTGGCCGACAGCGGCGCCAGGCCGACGCGGCCGGCCCATTGCAGGCTGCCGGCGCTGGCGGCAATGGGCTGGTCGTTGGCGCCAATGGCGGCGAGCTGGGTCGACAGCTGGGCCTGCACCGGCGCAGCGGCGGGCCAGCTCACGGCACCGAGCTGCAGGTGCAGCGGCTCGACGGCCAGGGCCACGGGCGCCACGCCCGCGGGCACGGCGGCGTCACGCCAGCGCAGCACGCCGCGTTCGACGGCAAGGGCGGCGAGTTGCAGCTTCCAGGCTGGCGCGGAGGCCGGTGCGGAGGCGGCGCTGTCGGGTGGCAGCAGTGGTGCGAGGTTCAGGCGGCCATCGGCCTCGCGGGCAAGCAATGCGCGCGGGGCATCGAGGGTCAGCTTGCCGAGCGAGATGCTGTGGCTGGCGGGGTCGATGCTGGCCTTGTCGAGCTGGGCCGAGGCCAGCGTCAGCAGCTTGGGCGCGCCGGGCAGGCCGAGACGCGCGTCGCTGATGCGCAGCTCGGCGAGGCTCAGTTGGGCGCGGTCAGCGGCGCCGGCGGCCAGCGGGTCTTTGACGGTCAGGCCGAACTGGGTCGACAACCCGGCACTCAGCCGCGCACTGCCGGGCAGAGGCAGCCAGGCGGCCAGGCGTTCGACGGCGAGGCCGGCCAGCGTGGCATCGGCCTGAAGCAGCTCGGGCGAGAGCTTGGCCTGGGCGCTCAGCGTGGCTTGGTCCAGGCGCAGGCTGGCGTCGAGCTGCGTGGGCGCCTTCAGCGGCCAGGCCGTGGGAGCCAGCTTGAGCTGGATGGCGTCGAGCACCAGGTCCTTGGCGGTGAAGCGGCCGTCCTTGACCTCGACGCCCGCGACGCTGAACTGCCAGGGCGGCGCTGGCTGGGCGGCCGTGTCCTGGGGCTGGGCCGGCAGCGGGCGCAGCCAGGCGCTGGGCGATTCGAGCAGGATCTGGCCAAAGCCGAGCTGGCGGCGCAGCGGCTGCACGTCGGCCAGCGGCAGGCTCAGGCGCTTGCAGCCGAGCAGGGCCTGGCCGTCGGGCTGGGTCAGCGCCAGGTCGTGCAGTTGGATGAGGCCGCTGAGCTTGACGCCGGGCGTCTGTTTCGGGCGCTCGGAAAAATCCAGCGCCAGGTCGACATCGAGCCGGCCGCCGCCCAGGCGAATGGGTGCGCTCGTGGGTACGTAGGCGGCCAGCGGCGCGAGGTCCAGCCCGGCGAACTTGAAGGACAGGCGGGCGCTGACGTCGTCGGCAAAGGGCAGCGCCTCGGCGCGGCTGTCGAAACCGACGCCGTCGAGCTTGCCACTGAGCTGCGGCAGCACCTTGACCTTGACGTCAGCCGGCAGCGTCGACAGGAATGGCAGGGCCAGGTGCAGGCCGGCAAGCTCGTGCTTGCGCTGCACCGGGCGGTCGTCGAAGAGGATGCGGCCGCCCGTGAGCTCGATGTTGTAGACGGCGAACTCGGGCTCGGCTTCTTCCGGCGCACCCGGTTTTGCGGCGAAGCGCTGGATCAGGTCGTCGATGTCATAACGCCCCTCGGCCGTGCGCGCGACACGCAGCTCGGGCTGGGTCAGGGCCAGCGATTCGACGACGGCACGGCCACGCAGCAGGGAGCGCAGGGACAAGGCCGCGTCCAGCTTGGCCAAGGTGAACAGCGGCGGCTGATTGGCGCCGGGGCCGGCGATGCTGAGGCCCTCGACGACGAGGGCCAGGCGCCAAGGCTGGAAATGCGCCTCCTCGATGCGCACCTGCCGGCCCAGGGCCTCGGTTGCCAGGGCGGCGCCGCGGCCAGTGACCCAGCCCGGCAGGGCCAGCGTCACGATGAGCAGCAGCAGCGTGCCCAGGGCCGACAGGGCGGCCAGGGTCCAGAGAATGGTGCGGGCGGGGGAGCGGGAAGTGGTCGTCACGGCGGATGCATTATTGATGTCGGCGATGATGCCGGCAGTGAGCCTCGCCCTCGACTACTCCGACTTCAAGACCCTGCTGCTGGCGGCTGCGCTGCCGCCGGCGCCGCTGCTGCTGCTGGCGGCTTGGGGAGCCTGGCGGCTCAAGCGTGGCCGGCGCTTTGGTGCCGCCCTGCTGGGGCTGTCGCTGATAGGCGTCTGGCTGTCGGGCACGGAGGCGGTGGGTGAGCTGCTGAGCCGGGCCGCGGGTCAGCCCACGGTCCTCGGGCCGGCCCAGGTCGATGCGCTGCGCGGCCGCTCCGACGGCGCGGTGCTGGTGCTGGGTGGCGGTGTGAAGCGCCATGTGCCGGAGCTTGATGCCGGCTCACCATCTCGCATCACCGCTGAACGGCTGGCCTACGGTGTCTGGGTTGCCCGGCGCAGCGGCTGGCCGTTGGCCTTTTCCGGCGGCATCGGCTGGACGGCGACCGAGCTGCGCCAGCCCGAGGCCGAAATCATTGCCCGCGTGGCCGCCGATGACTATGGCCTGCCGTTGCGCTGGGCCGAGGCCAGTTCGCGCGATACGCGGGAGAACGCGGCCCACACGCTGCCGCTGTTGGCGAAGGCGGGCGTCAAGCAGGTCATTCTCGTTACGCATGACACGCACATGCGCCGCGCCATGCGCGCCTTCGAGGCCGAGGCGGCTCCGCTGGGCCTCAGCATCGTGCCGGCACCCGTCGGCCTGCGCGACGATGCCTTGACGAGCTTTGGCGATTGGTGCCCGTCGACCGATGGCTTCGAGCGCGTGCGCTACGTCGTCTACGAGACGCTGGCCTGGTGGTCAGGCCGCTAGACGGCGCCACAAATAGAAACCCCGCCGGGCTTTAAGGCCGGGCGGGGTGGGTGGCTATGCCACCTTGGGGCTCTAAGGCGATCTGCCAAAGGGCTCCTGGCGCGCAATGATTGCGCCAGAGGGTTTGCCTCAAAAGGCAATACAACAGTAGGCGAGCGTGTTCAGCCCTTCAAGAAGAGTTGCCCGAATAGCGCCTCGGCACGCGCCGTGATCTCAGGCGGCAGGCTGATGCCGCGGCCCCATTCGCGGCTGGTCTCGCCGGGCCACTTGTTGGTGGCGTCCAGCCCCATCTTGCCGCCCAGGCCGCTGACGGGCGAGGCGAAGTCGAGGTAGTCGATGGGGGTGTTGTCCACCAGCGTGGTGTCGCGCACCGGGTCCATGCGGGTGGTGATGGCCCAGATCACCTCCTGCCAGTTGCGCGTGTCGATGTCGTCGTCGACCACGACGATGAACTTGGTGTACATGAACTGGCGCAGGAAGCTCCAGATGCCGAACATCAGCCGCTTGGCGTGGCCGGGGTAGGCCTTCTTGATCGACACGACAGCCATCCGGTAGCTGCAACCCTCGGGCGGCAGGTAGAAGTCGACGATCTCCGGAAACTGCTTTTGCAGGATGGGCACGAAGACTTCGTTGAGCGCGACGCCCAGGATGGCGGGCTCGTCGGGCGGCTTGCCGGTGTAGGTGGAGTGATAGATGGGGTTCTTGCGCTGGGTCTGGCGGCTGATCTCGAAGACGGGGAACCAGTCCTGCTCGTTGTAATAGCCGGTGTGGTCGCCGAACGGGCCTTCGAGCGCGTGCAGGTAGCCGCCCTTCTCTTTCAGCGGCACGCCGCGTTCGCTGAACCCCGTGTAGCCGGCAGCAGCGGGCGGGATGTGGCCTTCCAGCACGATTTCGGCGGATGCCGGCGCCTGCAGCGGCTGGCCGGTGCCCACGCCGGTGTTGACCAGCTCAGTGCGGGAGCCGCGCAGCAGGCCGGCGAACTGGTATTCCGACAGCGAATCCGGCACGGGCGTGACGGCACCGAGGATGGTGGCGGGGTCGGCACCCAGCGCGACGGCGATCGGGAAAGGCTCACCCGGGTGGGCCAGTGCGTGGTCGCGGAAGTCCAGTGCACCACCGCGGTGCGCCAGCCAGCGCATGATGACCTGGCGCGGGCCGATCAGCTGCTGGCGGTAGATGCCGAGGTTCTGGCGGGTGCGTGCCGGCCCCCGGGTGATAACCAGACCCCACGTGATCAGGGGGGCTGCGTCGTCGGGCCAGCAGGTCTGGATGGGCAGACGGCCGAGGTCGACGTCGCTGCCCTCGAACACCTCTTCCTGGCAGGGCGCCTTGCGCTGCACGCTGGGCTTCATGTCCCACAGCGCCTTGGCCATCTGCAGCAGCTTGCCGGCGTCCTTCAGGCCCTTGGGCGGGTCGGGCTCCTTGAGGCTGGCGAGCACCCGGCCGACATCGCGCAAATCGGCCAGAGACTCAGCGCCCATGCCGAGTGCGACGCGACGCGTTGTCCCGAAAAGATTGGTCAAGGCGGGGGTGGAATGCCCGGTCGGCGCCTCGAACAAAAGGGCGGGTCCGCCGGCGCGCAGCACACGGTCGCTGAGGGCCGTCATCTCCAGCACGGGCGAGACTTTTTCACGCACGCGCTTGAGCTCCCCGAGCCCTTCCAGGCCGGCGATGAAGTCCCTCAGGTCGCTGTATTTCATAACCAAAAGTAGTATTGAAGAGGCCAAACAGCCTTGACGGGTTATCTTCGACCCGTAAAATTCGTCGCTTCGGGTTTTTACTGAACCCAACCGGCCGGGTCCACCGGGCACACAGATGCCACAGGCCAGAGCAATCGACCGGGAAATTATCACCGTCGCCCCACCCAGACAGCCTCTCTACCTGAGGCAGCCTGAGGCGGACCGCGACACAAGGAGTCGCATGACGACACGTCAAGACCTGTTCAGCCTGGCTCGCCACACGCGGGATTCGGCGTCGCTGTTCGTCAAGGACATCGGCAACGGCCTGCTCGTGGTCAGCCACAACACGCTGGCCCTCGTCGGGCTGGCCGTGGTGTCGGTGCTGCTGGTGTTCACGAGCCAGGCAGGCCTGCGCGAGAAGCTGGAGTCGGCCACGCTGGGCTGGCTGAATGCACGCCACGAGGCGCGTGCCGAGGCCGAGGGCAACACGCTGCTGACGTCTGCCGAGCCGGATGCCATCGCCCGGGCCACCGCCACCGACCCGCGCGAACTGAGCCGCCAGCAAGCTGCCGTGGCCCACTGGCTGGCACGCCGCTACAGCGTGGCGCCCGAGCCCATTAGCCGCCTCGTGCAAGAGGCCTGGGCAGTTGGGCAGCGGGCCAAGGTCGAGCCGACGCTCATCCTGGCCATCATGGCCATTGAATCCCGCTTCAACCCCTTCGCGCAGAGTTCCGTGGGCGCCCAGGGCCTGATGCAGGTCATGACTCGCGTGCACGACGACAAATACGAGGCCTTCGGTGGCACGTTGGCGGCCTTCGACCCGGTGACGAACCTGCGGGTCGGTGTGCAAGTGCTGAAGGAATGCATCCAGCGTGCCGGCAGCCTCGAGGACGGCCTGCGCTTCTACGTCGGCGGCGCCAACCTGGCCGAGGACACCGGCTACACGGCGCGCGTGCTGGCCGAGCACGACCTGCTGAAGTCTGTCGCGGCCGGCCGCTCGGTGCCCGCGAATGTCACCGTGCGCCCCCTGCGCGAAGCAGCGTCGGCGCCCACGGGCGAATCTGCTCAAGTGGCCCTGCTGCGCTGAACTACACTGGCCGTTCACGCGACTGGCGATCAGGGTCACAAGCTGACCTGAGGTGGGCCACCACCGGGGAGCGTGAGGCGGTTGTCACAGCCGCTATCAGCCGTTCGCCTGGGCAGCCTTGGACATCACGCCAGCCGTGAGCGCCTTGGATTTACCGCCTGAACTTCGGAAACATCTGCCATGTTTGACCGCAATACCTCCACCCTCGCCCTGGTCGACCCCGAGCTCTGGACCGCTGTCCAGAACGAGACGCGCCGCCAGGAAGACCACATCGAGCTGATCGCCAGCGAGAACTACACGTCGCCTGCCGTCATGGAAGCCCAGGGCAGCCAGCTGACGAACAAGTACGCCGAGGGTTACCCCGGCAAGCGCTACTACGGTGGCTGCGAATACGTCGACGTGGCCGAGCAACTCGCCATCGACCGTGTGAAGCAGCTCTTCGGCGCCGAGTTCGCCAACGTGCAGCCCAACTCCGGCTCGCAAGCCAACCAGGGCGTGTTCTTCGCGCTGCTGCAGCCCGGCGACACCATCATGGGCATGAGCCTGGCCGAAGGCGGTCACCTGACCCACGGCATGGCGCTGAACATGAGCGGCAAGTGGTTCAACGTCATCAGCTACGGCCTGGACGAGAACGAAGCCATCGACTACGACGCGATGGAAGCCCTGGCCCGCGAGAAGAAGCCCAAGCTCATCATTGCCGGCGCGTCGGCCTACTCGCTGCGCATCGACTTCGAGCGCTTCGGCAAGATCGCCAAGGAGATCGGCGCCTACTTCATGGTCGACATGGCCCACTACGCCGGCCTGATCGCCGCGGGCGTCTACCCGAACCCGCTGCCGCATGCCGACGTCGTCACGTCCACCACGCACAAGAGCCTGCGCGGCCCGCGCGGCGGCATCATCCTGACGAACGACGAGGCGATCGCCAAGAAGATCAACTCGGCCATCTTCCCCGGCATCCAGGGCGGCCCGCTGATGCACGTCATCGCCGGCAAGGCCGTGGCCTTCAAGGAAGCGCTGACGCCCGAGTTCAAGGCCTACCAGGAACAGGTTGTTAAGAACGCCAAGGTGCTGGCCGACACGCTGATCGAGCGCGGCCTGCGCATCGTCTCCGGCGGCACGGAAAGCCACGTCATGCTGGTGGACCTGCGCCCCAAGAACCTGACGGGCAAGGAAGCCGAGGCCATCCTGGGCGCGGCCCACATGACCTGCAACAAGAACGGCATCCCCAACGACCCGCAGAAGCCCATGGTCACCAGCGGCGTCCGCCTCGGCACGCCGGCCATGACGACGCGTGGTTTCAAGGAGGAGCAGGTGCGCGCCACGGCTCACCTGATCGCCGACGTGCTGGACAAGCCGCACGACGAGGCCAACCTGGCCGCCGTGCGCGAGAAGGTTGCTGCGCTGACTGCAGCCTTCCCGGTGTATCGCGGTTGATCGGCGGCTGAGCCCCGGACGCCGTGCGCTGCCCGTTCTGCTCTCACACCGAAACCCAGGTCTCCGAGACCCGGGAGTCGGACGAGGGCGACGTCGTCCGCCGGCGGCGCCGCTGCCTGTCCTGCGACAAGCGCTTCACGACCTATGAGCGGGCTGACATCGCCATGCCCTCGGTCGTCAAGAAGGATGGGCGGCGCGCCGACTTCGACGCCTCCAAGCTGCGCGCATCCATGCAGTTGGCATTGCGCAAGCGGCCGGTCAGCGTTGAGCAGATCGACGCGGCCATCAACCGCATCGAGGAAAAGCTGCTTGCCAGCGGCGCCCGCGAGATCGCGTCCACGCGCCTGGGCGAGCTGGTCATGCGCGAACTCAAGCGCATCGACAAGGTGGCCTACGTCCGCTTCGCGTCGGTCTATCGCAGCTTTGAGGACGTTGACGAGTTCCGCCAGCTGATCCGCGAGATCTGACCGTGGTTTCCCTATCCCCCTTAAGAGGGAGTCGCGGGGGATGCGCCCCCACCCTCTCCCCCTTCGTTCCGCCTTACGGGGGAAAGACGCGTTGAGCCCCGCTTCCTAAAGTTCGTTACATCAAATAACGAATCGAGGGAAGCCGCATGAACCGCACCGTCAACACCCGCCGCACCAGCCGCGGTTTCACCCTCGTGGAGCTCTGCGCCAGCGTCGGCATCTGTGCTGCTCTGATCAGCCAAGCCGTGCCCGCCATGGGCAAGCTGCACCAGGAGCAAAAGCTGCGTGTCAGATCGGATGCCCTGGCCACCGACCTGCGCTTCGCCCGCAGCGAGGCCGCCCGCCTCGGCGACTCGGTCTACTTCCGCGTCAGCGGCAAGGGTGCTGGCGCCTGCTACGTCCTGCACACCGGTGCCAAGAACGACTGCGACTGCGCGGATGGCAAGGCCGTCTGCACAAAGCAGGGGAGCCACGTCATCAAGGCCGAATGGCTGCCATCCAGCCAGCCGGTGCAGATCAGCAGCAATGCCGAGACGATGGCGTTCCAGCATCGCCAAGGTCTGGTGACACAGACAGGCAGCATCGAGCTGCGTCTGAGTAGCGGCTCTGCGATCCGGCAGGTTGTCGCCATCACGGGTCGGGTACGCAGTTGCTACGTTGGCACCAAAGTGGCCAACATGCCCAAGTGCGCATAAGCCCCTCATTCGTGGTGGTTGCCGACCGGCGGCGCAACTTGGCGGACGAGCGGTACTGCCGTTACAGGCCGCCAACGGCGACTACCGAAAATCGCGCCATGCGTACGCTTCCCTGCCCCAGAAGCAATGGCTTCAGTCTGATCGAGTTGATGGTTGCGCTCGCTATTGCCGGCATTCTTGCCTCGATCGCTTATCCGGCCTACACGTCGCAAATGCAGCGCGGTCGGCGAGCCGACGCCATCGCTGCGCTGACGACAGTGATGCAGGCCCAGGAGCGCTATCGCAGCAACGCCAGCAACTACGCATCCTCGTTGGTTGATCTGAACAACCTTGACATTTCCAATATCACGCCGCACTACCAGGTGACTCTGACAGGGGTTGGCACGACCCCGAGCTTTGATATCGGCTATAACGCCACGGCGACGCCGGTGTCTGGCGGCAAGCAGGCCGGCGATATTGCCTGCAAGAGCTTGACCGTGAAATTGGAGGGCGCCGTAGTCACCTATTCGGCCATCGGTGACCCAGACAATTCGGGTACGGATCGCGACACCAAGGACATTTGCTGGCCAAAATAACCATGAAAAAGAGTTTTCATGCATTCGCCGCTCGCATGCCCGGGCTCACCCTGGTTGAGATTCTGATCGGGGTGGCCGTACTTTCCATCCTGATGGCGATTGCCGCGCCTTCGATGGCTGATCTGTTGGAAAAGCGGCGGGTGATTGCCGCAACGGATGAAGTCGCGGGTATTTTGGCTTATGCCAAGGCTGAGACGAATTCGATCAATTCCAGGCTCATTGTGCAATTTGACACCGAACCCAATCCGACTATGAGCTGCGCGGCCGTAGTCACGGAAAGCGCTTGGAATCAATGCAAATGCTTCAATGCGCCAAGTAATATATGCCCTGCTGGACCCTCCAAATTGTTGCGCTTGTTCCAATTGCCTTTGCAGCATGTCAGATTCGCTTCGTCAGGGACGTTTGTTGCTCCCTATGACAATCAAATCAAGTTTTCCCGCGAGCAGTCGACCATTGACGTTGTGGGATTTCGTGTCGACGTGGTCGGTCAGCGGCGAGGGTATGCCTTGCGTGTGGAGGTCAACACTGCAGGCCGGGTCAAGATATGTTCGCCAAACGGTGACATGAGCGGGTACGTCACATGCGTATGAAACTCAAACCAAGCCGTGCACCCTCGCGCCACGCCGAGCGTGGCCTGGGTTTGATCGAGTTGATGGTAGGCATCACCGTGGGGTTGATCGTCACAGCCGGGGCAGCCCTGGTCGCAACCCGGCAAATCACGGAACACCGCCGGCTGATGCTCGAAGTGCAAATGCAGCAGGATCTGCGTGTCGCGGCCGATTTGCTTCAGCAGGATCTGCGCCGTGCGGGTTACCGAGGGCTGCCGGCCAACGGCGTTTGGGAACCAGAGCACAATGCGGGCTCAGTCTCGGCGAAGGCTGCAATTGTCAGTCCGTATACCGCAGTGACGCAGTCGCAAGGCGGGCATGACTTGTTTTATCGGTATGCAAAACCGGCCGCCGGCTCGAGTACGGTGAATGACACCAACGTATTGGCCAACAATGAACAGTTCGGCATCAAGCTGAGCAACAAGACGCTATCTCTTCAACTCGGCTCGGTGAACGGCCAACCCAACTGGCAGCCAATCACGGATCCGGACGCGGTAGAGATTGACGCCTTTATTCCTGTCATCTATAGCCAGCAGATTCCGCTTGATGATCTGTGCTCTTGCCCAGTCGGTGTTGCTTGCCCAACGATGACAGTGCGGTGGGTGGACTTCACCATCACGGCGCATGCCAAGTCTGATAGCAGCGTCAAGCGCACCTTGCAAGTCAAGGAAAAAATCCGTGCCGACGATATCAGCGGGGTTTGCCCGTGATGCGCTCATTCAATACAGCCGGTCGGCAGACGCAGGCAGGGGCGGCCACGCTCGTGGTGGTCATGGTCCTTTTCCTGGTCATGGCTTTGTTGGCAGCGTATGCCAACCGCAGCCTGATGTTTGAACAGCGGATATCCAGCAGCTATTACCGTGCCAGCATGGCTCAGGAGATGGCCGAAGGCGGCATTGAATGGACTGTGGCCATGCTCAATGGCTCGGGTATCAACGCCAATTGCGCACCGGTGAGTAGCGGCGGAACGCGCTTCGTTGATAAATATCTTTCAGTTTCGCCGGCAGACCGCGACACCCAAAGCAAAAGTTCAGTACCGACTGCTGTCGCAGTCGACTGCGTCCGCACGAGCACAGCCTTGGTTTGCCGTTGCCCCGCACCGGGCGGCCGGTCCAGTCAACCAACGACAACCGTGGCTGGAAATCTCGTGCCCAGCGTAGGAATCGCCTTGGGCAGCGAGAGTCCGAACACGCACTACGGCAGTTTCATGGTGACATCTCAGGGCTGCACGGACAGCAGTGTCGATAACTGTGCCAACGGCTCGGAGGCGCGCAGCCAAAGGGCCGTCGCAACCTCTTCGCAAAACGCGGCTATCGCCTTTATTGCCGCCGTGCCTTCGTCGCCGTCCAGCCCGCTGATCGTCAAGGGCAGCCTGACGACCTTGGGAAGTGGTGGCCTGGGTTTGCACAACACCGACCCTGCGTCCAACGGACTCTTGATCGTGTCTGGCCGTCCTGCGCCAGTGGGCCTCATTGACAGCCGCATGGACAGCGTGCCTGGCACGCCGCCGAGTCAGGCGCGAGTCTTTAGCGACAACGACCTGAACGGCATGACGACCCGAGAGTTCTTCCGGGTGTTCATGGGCATGGCACCCAGTCGATACAAGAATCATCCGTCGCTGCAAGTGGTCACTTGCACGGCAGGCGATTGCGGAACGGATCTGCAGAATGCCTATGACGCAGGCAAGCGAATCCTTTGGGTTGACGGGGCCATGGCCATCAATTCCAACGTGGTCATCGGCGCCGTCAACGATCCGCCGCTGATCATCGTGGATGGCGCGGTCGCCCTGACCGGGCCGATGCAGATCAACGGCATGCTCGTAGCTCTTGGCGATCTGGACTGGACCAATACGGGCGGGCTGACCTCGCTGATCACCGGCATGGTGCTGGTTCAGGGCGACATGCGGGTGAACGGAAGCATGGACGTGTACTACCTGCGATCCATCGCGAACCAGCTCCGTAATCGTCAGGGCAGCTACGCGCGGGTTTCCGGCGGCTGGCGCGACACCGATAACGATTGACCGAGGCGGGCTGATGTCCAAGCTGTTTCATACCCGCTCCCCGCGCCCAGTAGCGGCCCGCCAGCGCGGCGTCACTTTGATCGAGGCCCTGGTCGCCTTGCTGGTGATGTCCTTCGGCATGCTGGCCCTCGTGGGCTTGATGAGCAATCTGCGTTTCGGTGCAGACCTGGCCAAGCAGCGCAGCGAAGCCATGCGCATGGCCCGCGCCGAAATCGCCGAGGCGCGGGCTTTCTCCGAGCTCACGCGCGGGTCCAGCACTTCGACCGCTGTCAAGTTCTACGACGACATCACGAGCGTGACGCGCGCGCCGACGACACCTGCTGATTCCAACACGGCCTATACCGTGCAGCGTGTCGTCACCCCGCTGGCGACCGGCGGGCAGGGCAAGGTGGTTCGCGTGCAAGTGACCTGGACCGACCGTGCCAACATTCAGCAGACCGTCAGCCTGGACACGGTCATCGCCTCGGTGGACCCTGTCTTCAGTGCGGTCGTCGGCATGACACCTCAGGCCAGCCCGATAGCTCAACCGTCTGGCCGCAATCCGGTCATCCCGGAAGGTGCGGCAAAGGTGGACAAGAACAACAGCGCCTTCCGCCCGAGCGCCCTGGGCAGCACGGTTTGGATCTTCAACAACCTGACGGGTGTCATCGTCGGCAAGTGCTCGATTCCCGCCGGCACGCCGGTGTCCACATTGACGACGGCCGATGTCGCGAGCTGCAGCAACCCCACGATCGGCTTCCTGCTGAGCGGCACGGTGCGCTTCTCGAACACCAATCCGGCCAATCCCAGCGTGCCTGAGGCAACCGCCATTCCGCTCGGGCTGGACTTCGTCAGCGGCAGCTACTCTCTGCCGCGGCTCGACGCCGATGGCAACCCGATCAGGGACTCCCACGGCAACATCCTGACGCGCAGCTTTACGGTCGCCACGGCAGATTTGCCAGTGCGCAACTGCTTCGAAGATTCACCCGGTACTGCGCCGAGCACCCAGCCCTTCGTCAACTACTACTGCATCGTCGAGCCCACGGGCACGCCGTTGAGCTGGTCCGGGAAAGTCGTGTTGACGCGATTCAGCACCGGTACGACCGCTGCCGAGTACCGCGTCTGCCGCTACAGCGCAGATTACGACGGCAGTACAGACGCCTACACGCCGGACAAGAAGTCGCTGGACAACTCCGAGCATCCAGCGGTGTACGGCAAGGTCACGGGCTCCCTGGCACGCCAGAACTTCCTGGTCGTGCAGGGAGACCGCAGTTGCCCCACGGCCCCTGCGGTGAACGCAGCCGGCGGCATCTTCGCGGACTATTCGACTCTCCAGTTGCAGCCTTGACCGCTGGCTAGACTGGCGGCATGAATCCGTCGGACATCACCGCCGCACTGCAGCGCGCACTTTCTCTGGCCGAGCAGGCCATCGGACTCAGCGACCCTAATCCTCGAGTCGGCTGCGTCATCCTGTCGCCCGACGGCCGTGAGCTGGGGGCGGGCCACACCCAGGCGGCGGGTCAAGCTCACGCCGAGGTCATGGCGCTGCGAGACGCTGCCGCGCGTGGCCACGATGTCCGCGGCGCGACGGCCATCGTCACGCTGGAGCCCTGCTCACACCACGGCCGCACGCCGCCTTGCTGTGATGCACTGATCGCCGCGGGTATTGCACGCGTCGTCTCTGCGGTCGAAGACCCCAATCCGCAGGTCGCCGGTCAGGGTCTGGCGCGACTGAAAGCTGCGGGCATCCAGGTCGAGCTCGCCGACGCGGTCATCGCCGAAGCGGCACGAGAACTCAACATCGGATTCTTCTCGCGCATGCAGCGCGGTCGGCCCTTCGTGAGGCTGAAGTCGGCCATCTCCCTCGATGGGCGGACGGCCTTGCCCGACGGCCGCAGCCAGTGGATCACCGGCGAGGCCGCGCGCACCGACGGCCATGCCTGGCGGCGTCGGGCCGGCGCCGTGCTGACCGGCATCGGCACAGTGCTGGCCGACGACCCGCGGCTGGACGTGCGCCTCGTGCCCACCGTCAGGCAACCGCAGCGCCTCGTGCTCGACCCGCAGGGGCGCATGCCAGCCAGTGCGCGCGTCCTGCACCCCCCCGGCGAGGCTCGCGTCATCGGCCCCGGCCGCGCGGATCTGCCCGCCTTGCTGGCTCAACTGGGCGCCCAGGGCATCAATGAACTGCACGTTGAAGCCGGCCCAACGCTGTCCGGCGCCTTCCTCGACGCCGGCCTCGTGGACGAGCTGTTGGTCTATCAGGCTCCGATGCTGATCGGCGAAGGCCGGCCGCTGGCTGCGCTCGCGCCGCTGGCGGCACTCGGCGACGCCCGCCGCTGGCGACTCGTGGAAGCCACCGTTGTCGGCGAGGATCTACGCCTTCGTCTGCGTCCGACCTAGGGTCGCCACCTACAATCGCCGGCTATGCCCATCTCTCCCATTCCCGAGTTGGTCGCCGAGCTGGCGGCAGGCCGCATGGTCATCCTGGTCGACGAGGAAGACCGCGAAAACGAGGGCGATCTCGTCCTCGCCGCCGACCTTGTCACGCCCGAGGCCATCAACTTCATGGCCAAGCATGGCCGTGGCCTGATCTGCCTGACGCTGCCGCGCGAGCATTGCGAACGCCTGCAGTTGCCGCCGATGACGCGCCGCAACGGCACTCAACACGGCACTGCCTTCACGGTGTCCATCGAGGCCGCCACCGGCGTCACGACCGGCATCTCGGCTGCTGACCGCGCCCGCACGGTGCAGGCCGCCGTCGCGGCGGATGCCAAGGCGACCGACCTCGTCCAGCCGGGCCACATCTTCCCGCTGCAGGCCCAGGATGGCGGCGTGCTGATGCGCGCAGGCCATACCGAAGCCGGGTGCGACCTGGCCCGCATGGCCGGCCTGTCGGCCACGTCGGTCATCTGCGAGATCATGAAGGACGACGGCACCATGGCCCGGCTGCCGGACCTGGAAGTCTTCGCCAAGGAACACGGCCTCAAGATCGGCACCATCGCCGATCTCATCGAGTACCGCAGCCGTCACGAGAGCCTCATCACGCGCGTCACCGAGCGACGCCTGAACACGGCCCAGGGCGAGTTCGATTGCCAAGTCTTTACTGACCGCACCGGTGCCACCCACCTCGCGCTGAGCCACGGCCAGTGGCAGCCTGCCGACGAAGTCCTCGTGCGCGTGCATGAGCCGTTGTCGGTCATGGACCTGCTCGAAGCGGGCTCCTGCGGCCACTCCTGGGGGCTGCCCGCCGCGCTGGCGGCGCTGCAGGCCAGTACGGCGGGCGTCGCCGTGCTGCTGAACTGCGGCGAAGATGCCGCTGGCGTGCTGGCCCGCGTGCAGTCCAGCGAACAGGCGCCGGTTTCCAAGGGTGCCATGGACCTGCGCACCTACGGCGTCGGCGCCCAGATCCTCAAAGCCCTGGGCGTGCACCGCATGAAGCTGCTGGGCAGCCCACGCCGCATGCCCAGCATGACCGGCTATGGACTCGAAGTCACCGGCTTCGTGGCGCCCCCTTCCTGCTGAAACGACCAAAGGCACGCGATGCAAGATTCTGACCAAGGCCTGCCCAGCTCCGAGGGCGCACTCGACGGCAGCGAACTGAGCGTCGCCATCGTGCAGGCGCGCTTCAATGACTCCATCACGTCGGCGCTGGCCAGCGCCTGCCTGGCAGAGTTGTCGGTGCTGGGTGTGCCGGCCGAGGCCATCCGCCACGTCACCGTGCCCGGCGCACTCGAGGTGCCGCTGGCGCTGCAAGTGCTGGCCGAGAGCAATGACTTTGACGCGTTGATCGCGTTGGGCTGCATCATCCGCGGCGAGACCTACCACTTCGAGCTGGTCGCCAACGAGAGCGGCTCGGCCATCACCCGCGTCGGCCTGGACCACGGCATCCCGATCGCCAATGCCATCCTGACCGTCGAGAACGAGGCCCAGGCCTGGGCTCGCGCCGAGCCCAAGGGCCGTGACGCCGCGCGCGTTGCCGTTGAAATGGCCAATCTGCTGAAAGAGATCGAGTGAACGCTCCCAAGACCGCATCCAAGACGGCCACCAAGCCGGGCGCCAAGCGCGCTCCCGTCAAGTCCGCTCGCCGCCGCTCGCGCGAGGCTGCGGTGCAAGGCCTCTACCAATGGTTGCTGACCGGCGATGACGTTGGCGCCATCACCGCGCTGGGTCGCGAGCAAGACGGCTACGCCAAGCTCGACGTCAAGCATTACGACGCGCTGCTTGGTGGCTGCATCAGCGAAGCGGCCGACCTCGACGCCATCCTGTCTCGCCACGTCGACCGCAAGACCACGGAACTCTCGCCGATCGAGCACGCCATCCTGATGATCGGCGCCTACGAGCTCAAGCACTGCGTCGACATCCCCTACCGCGTTGCCATCAACGAGGCCGTGGAGCTGGCCAAGTCCTTCGGTGGCACCGATGGCCACAAGTACGTCAATGGCGTGCTGGACCGCGCGGCCGGCGATCTGCGCCCCACCGAGGTGGGCGCGAAGCGTTAAAGACGCCGTGAAGCTCGCCGCCAGGCTCGACCGCATCGAGCCCTTCTACGTGATGGAGCTGGCCAAGGCCGCGGCCCGGGTTGCCGCAGGCCCGCTGTGCGATCCCGCACAGGGCGGTCGGCGCATGATCCGCCTCAATGTGGGCGAGCCCGACTTTGGCGCTGCGCCGGCGGTGCGCGAAGCCGTGGCCCGCGTCGCCCAAGGCCCGACGCCCTACACCGATGCCCTCGGCCTGCCCGAGCTGCGCGAAGCCATCTCCCACTGGTACGCCCAGCGTTTCGGCCTGAACGTCTCGCCCGAGCGCATCGCCATCACTGCCGGCGCCTCGGCTGGCTTGCAGCTCGCTTGCCTCGCTCTGTTCGAGCGGGGCGATGAGGTGTTGATGCCCGACCCCTGCTACCCCTGCAACCGGCACTTCGTGACGGCGGCCGACGCGACGCCGCGTCTGCTGCCCACCGGCGCTGCCGAGCGCTTCCAGCTTGGCGCTGCGCAAGTGCGCGAGGCCTGGACGCCAGCAACACGCGGCGTGCTGCTGGCTTCACCCAGCAACCCCACCGGTACCTCCATCGCACCCGACGTGCTGGCCGACATCGCCGGCTTTGTGCGTGAGCACGGCGGCGTCACGGTTGTCGACGAGATCTACCTGCCGCTGAGCTACGACGAGCACTTCAGCCACAGTGCCTTGGCCCTGGGCGACGACATCGTCTCGGTCAACAGCTTCTCCAAGTACTTCGGCATGACGGGCTGGCGGCTGGGTTGGCTGGTGCTGCCCCCGGCCCTGGTGCCGGCCATCGAGCGGCTGGCGCAGAACCTCTACATCTGCCCCTCGACGCTGGCGCAGGTGGCCGCGCTGAGGGCCTTCGAGCCCGAGTCGATTGCTGAGTTCGAACGCCGCCGCAGCATGCTGCGTGAGCGCCGCGACTACGTGGTGTCGGCCCTCAACGACCTCGGCCTGACGGTGCCCGTCGCGCCCGACGGCGCCTTCTATGCCTGGATGGACATCAGCCGCCATCACGCCGACAGCTGGGCCTTCGCCCACGAGTTGCTGCAAAGCGCCCAGGTCGCCCTGACGCCCGGCCGCGACTTCGGCTTGGCCGACCCGCAACGCTGGATGCGCCTGTCCTTCGCATCGTCGATGGAAGACCTGCAGGAAGCCATGCGTCGCCTACGCGAGGTGTTGGCGTGAGCTTTGATTTCCCCATCCGCGTCTACTGGGAAGACACCGACGCCGGCGGCATCGTCTTCTACGCCAACTACCTGAAGTTCTTCGAGCGCGCCCGTACCGAGTGGCTGCGCGCGGCCGGCGTCGAGCAGCACCAGCTGCGCGAGGACACCGGCGTCATGTTCGTCGTGGCTGCCACCAGCCTGCGCTATGCCGCGCCGGCGCGGCTCGACGACCTGCTGACCATCACGGTCGAGCCTCAGCCCGCCGGTCGCGCCAGCCTCATCGTGCGCCAGCGCGCGCTGCGCGGCGACACGCTGCTGTGCGAAGGCGAAATCCGCATCGGCTGCGTACGCGCGAGCGACCTGAAACCCCAACGCCTGCCGGACTCTGTCGTCGCAGCGATCACCACCGCATGAACCAAGACCTCTCCATCGTCTCCCTGATCCTGCACGCCAGCTTTGCCGTGCAGCTCGTCATCGCAGGCCTGCTGCTCGTGTCGCTTGCGAGCTGGAGCGTCATCTTCGGCAAGCTCATCGGCCTGGGGCAGATCAAGCGCCGCAACGACGCCTTCGAGGCCGAGTTCTGGAGCGGCAAGAACCTCAACGACCTCTATCAGTCGGTTGGCAACCGCGCCGACGCCGCACCGCTGGAGCGCATCTTCGCGTCCGGCATGCGCGAGTTCCTGAAGCTGCGCGAGAAGCGCGTGACCGATGCCGGCGCCCTGCTCGACGCCGCCCGCCGCGCGATGCGCGCGAGCTTCCACCGCGAGCTGGACGCGATGGAAAGCAACCTGTCCTTCCTCGCCTCGGTCGGTTCGGTGTCGCCTTACGTGGGCCTGTTCGGCACCATCTGGGGAATCATGCATGCCTTCGTCGGCTTGTCGAACCTGACGCAGGTCACGCTGGCTACTGTTGCGCCCGGCATTGCCGAGGCGCTGGTCGCCACGGCCATCGGCCTGTTCGCCGCTATTCCCGCCGTGCTGGCCTACAACCGCTTCGCCCGCCAGATCGACCGCAGCGCGATCACGCTGGAGACCTTCATCGAAGAGTTCTCCAACATCCTGCAACGCAACGCCACGCAACACTAAATGGCTTCCGTTTCCGCCCGTGGCGGCCGCAGGCGCCGCACGATGAACGAGATCAACATGGTCCCGTTCATCGACGTGATGCTGGTGCTGCTCATCATCTTCATGGTCAGCGCACCGCTGATCACGACCGGCATGGTGGACCTGCCCAGCGTGGGCAAGAGCCGCCAGCAGCCCGAGCACGTCATCCAGGTCATCGTCGGCACCGACGAGAAGCTCAAGATCAAGATCGACCAGCTGGAGCCCGAGTCCATCCCGATGAACCGGCTGGCCGAGCGCGTGAAGAAGGGCCAGGGCAAGGACGCGAGCAGCCCCGTCGTCATCTCGGCCGACAAGAACGTCAAGTACGAGGCCGTCGTCCAGGTCATGGATGCACTGCAGCGCGCCGGCATCCAGCGCGTCGGCCTGGCCGTGAAGAGCGGCGCTGCATCCAACTGATGTCCGCCGCCACCCTGCGTCCGCCCGAAGCTGCCGGCATCGGCCGCGGGCTGACTCTCGCGCTGATCGCCCACGGCCTGCTGATCCTGGCGCTGAGTTACGGCCTGCACTGGCGCAGCGATTCGTCGCCGGCCTTCGAGGCCGAGCTGTGGTCCGCCGTGCCCCAGGTGGCCGCACCCCGCGCGGAAGCGCCGCCGGAGCCCGAGCCCGAAGCCCCCAAGCCCGACTTGAAGGCCGCCCAGCAGCGTGCTGCTGAAGCGGCTGCAGAGCAGCGCGAAGCGGAGATCGCGATCGCCAAAGCGAAAAAGGTCAAAGAAGAAAAGGCCCGTGACGAGGCTGCGCGCCTGGAGCGCGAGAAGGCGGCCAAAGAGAAGGACGCGAAGGACAAAGCAGTGAAGGAGAAAGCGGCCAAGGAAGAGCAGGACCGCCAGAAGGCCAAGGACGCCAAGGCTGCGAAAGACGCGAAAGAGGCCAAGGACACCAAGGAGGCCGACGCCCGCCGCGAGGCGCTGCGCCAGGAGAACCTGCGCCGCATCCAGGGCATGGCCGGTGGCACGCCAGGCTCGACGGGCACCGCGGCCCAGAACTCGGCGCCGTCAGCCGGTTATGCCGGCCGCATCAAGGGCAAGATCCGCCCGCTCATCATCTATTCGGACGACGGCGCCGCCAACCCGACGGCCGAGGTGCAGGTGACACTCGGGCCCGATGGCCGCATCCTCGGCACCAAGGTGCTCAAGGCCAGCGCCGACGGCGACTGGGACCGTGCCGTGCTGCGCGCCATCGAGAAGGCCGAGACGCTGCCGCGCGACGTCGACGGCCGCGTGCCGCCGGTGCTGATCCTGACCTTCCGCCCACGCGAATAGTCCTGGATCTGGCGGGCTTCAAGCCTCCACGGAGATGGGCCGCCCGGGCAGCACGCGGCCCAGTTCCTCGGCCAGCGCCTGAAGGTCCATGGGCTTCCTGAGGTAGCCATCCATGCCGGCTTTCAGACAGGCATTGCGCCGCAGATCCGTGTCGCCGGCAGTCGCTGCAACGATGGGGAACGGGGGCAAGTTGCCGACGCGCTGCAGAGACCTCAGATGCTCGCTGGCTTCCAGCCCGTCCATGACCGGCATGTCCACGTCCATCAGCACCATGTCTGGCGGCTCGTCGCAGCAGGAGTCGAGCGCCTCGATCCCGTCGCCAGCCACCACCACCTCGTAGCCCAGCGCCTCGAGCTGCCCCCGCGCGACGATCTGGTTCACGACGTTGTCGTCCACCACGAGCACACGCCGGTTCTCCTGAACGTACAGCGGCGTGGGCGATGTCAGCCGCGACAGGGCAGTCGAAGTCCGGGTATCGACATGCGCGGTGAAGCGCTCCAGCTCCAGCGGGCTGAGGGGGAGCACCCGGATGTCGACCGAGCACTGGCGCCGAAGCCGCAGGGCGTCGGAGCCGGAAACCACGGCAAGCACCGGCCAAAGGCTGGGCAAGGCCTGGGCGATCTGTTCGAGCAAAGGCAGCTCCTGGCCGTTGTGTTCCGCGGCGATCATCAGCATCGGTGCCGGTGTCGCGGATGTCGCCGCTGCTGCGGCGTCCTCGAGCCTCTCGAACGACACCACGTGCCAGCCCAACTGCCGCAACCGCGTCTCGACCGAGTCCAGCGCGCCGGGCAGCGGGCTGACCAGCCATGCCACCGAGCCGGCGGCGTTCGGCAAGTGTTCGAGCGCCACTTCCTCCGCGGCAACTTCGCCACTCAGTGAGATAACCAGCCCGTCAGGCCCGGCGTCGACAAACTGGACCGAGCCGGCGGTGGCCGGACAGGGCGCGTCCGCTCGCGCAACCAGCCCTTGGGCTACATCGGCATCCTCGGCAACCAGCTGCAGGCGCTGCAGCACGCCCATGACATCGGAGGGTCGACTCGCCCCAGTGCCGGCGGCGTGGATGACGATGCTGCTTCGGCCAAAGACCGGCGGCTCGATCTCCGCGCTGAACATGACGAAGCCCGACTCAAAGCAGTCGACGATGCCGAGCAAGATCCGGTGGATGCCGGCACGCAGGTACGGCCCGGGATCATCAAGCTCGAGGTGCGGTCCGTGATAGTCGAAGTAGGCGACAAGCCCCTTCCTTCTGGCGTGCGGCAGTACATCGCGCACGCTCTGGGTGAACAGCTCTGAAAACTCCATGGCGGACCGTTACTAACTGTCCGCCAGATTAGGACAAACCCAGTTGCCAGGTCGTTTCCAAATGTGGCTGCTGCTTACGACCTGTGCTCCGCGTCAATGCGAGTGGCCAGCCGCCGGGTTCAGCACGAAGCGATCGACGGACCAGCGGCCCGAACCCCACAGCGCGATGACCAAGGCCAGCACGCCCCACAGTGCGTGCTGCGCCACGCCGGCAGCCGAGAGGTCCTCTGCCGGCAGCGAAAGCGCCGCCATCAGGTTGACGACAAACAGCCCCACGCCGGCGAAGCGGCCCGCCAGGCCGAGCACCAGCAACACGGGTATCGCCAGTTCGCCCACCGTGCCCATGTAGGCCGCCAGTGCCGGTGGCAGCAGCGGTACCTGGTAGTAGTCGTTGAACAGCGCCAGCGTGGACGACCAGTCGCGCAGCTTGGTCAGGCCCGACATGAAGAAGATCTGGGCCACGTAGAGCCGCGCCGCCAGCAGCGCGAGCGACTGCAGGTGGCTGACCAGAGTGTCCAGCGGTGCCGGCAGGCGCGTGGGCCTGAGCGTCGAGATCTGCCCCGGGTCGGTGGCGGCGCGCAGCGCGGTGGAGAGCAGAGCTTTCATGATGGTGTGGAGGTTGCTTGCGTGGGTGGGGCCGACCTGACCCCTTGAAGCCAGGTGTTCTGCAGCGCGGCTTGCAGCCACGCGCCGAAGTCGAAGTCGGCCTGCGCGCCAGAACCTTTCACTTCGGAGTGCTCCAACGCGTCGGAAAGATTCACGCCGCCCAGCACGGCCCGGACAAAGGCGGCCTCGCCCGCCGGCAACGGCTGCGATTCACCTCGCCAGCCGCGGCGCCAGACGAGCACCGCCCCCTCGCGCTGGGCCAGCAGCGAGACGCCCGGGCGCAGTTGCAGCCACAGCTGATCAGGCGGCGTCGAGCCCAACAGGCTCAGCGATTCGACATTCAGTTCCACGTCCTCGGCGCGTTCGGCCTGGTGCAGCGCCCAGTCCAGCCGCGCCAGGTCGGGCAGGCCGGAGGCTTCGCCGGCTCGTTCAATCAGAAAGCCCTCCAGCGCCCCACCCCACTGGCCCAGGTCGCCGAGCACGGGCGGGTGGTGGCGCCAGAAGGTCCAGGCGAGCGAAGCGAATTCGTCATCGCCGAGTTCGCTGCGCAGCCTCGCGAACGGCACGGTCAGCGCCTGGGCAGACAGCGCCTGGAGGTTGTTGCGATAAGCCGCCAGGCCGCGCTCGGTGCCGTAATGGATCGGGCTCAGGCCGGCCGGCGCGTCGCCACGGCCCAGCAGCGCCTCCACCAGCGCCTGTTGTTCGGCCTTCATGGGTGCAGCGCCCTCGCCCGCTCAGCCTCAGCCAGCAGCACGCCCAATTCGGGCACGGCGGTGTCCCACTCGATGAGCGTGGGTGTCGGGCCGAAGCGGCGGATGGCATGCTCGTAGACGCGCCAGACCTCGTCGCGCACACGGCTGCCGTGATCGTCGATGACGAGGCCGTCGGCCAGCTCGCAGTGGCCCGCCAGATGGATCTCGCCAACGCTGCCGAGGCGGATCGCGTCGACCCAGCGCATGGCTTCGCCCGCGGCCGCATCCGGCGCGAGGCCGTCGTTGCGCGCATTGACGAAGAGGTTGTTCACGTCCAGCAGCAGGCCGCAGCCGCTGCGCCGGGTCAGCTCGTTGAAGAACTCCGGCTCGGCCAGGGTGTCGCCCGCCCAGCCGACGTAGGCGCTGATGTTTTCCACCAGCATGGGGCGATTGAGGCGCTGCTGCACCTGGCCGACGTGGCGCACCATCAGCGCCAGCGATTCTTCGTTGAAGGGGATGGGCAGCAGGTCGGCCGCGTGCAGGCCGCCGCTCGCACTCTCCACGCGGGCGAAGCAGGCGTGGTCGGACACCCACTGCGGCTGCACGCGCTGGGCGAGCCGCGCCAGGCGTTCCAGGTGCCAGTCATCCAGCCCGGCGGCCGAGCCCAGGCCCAGCCCGACGCCATGCAGGCTAAGCGGATAGGCCTCGCGGCCGGCGTCCAGCACGGCGAGCGTGATGCCGCCGTCGGCAAAGAAGTTCTCGGAATGAACTTCGATGAAGCCGAGCGCGGGGCGCTCGGCCAGCAAGGCCTCGTAGTGAGGCTGGCGCCAACCGATGCCCACGCAGGCAGCAGTTGGCGACATCACGGGGTCGATCAAGCGATCAAGCCATTACTTGGCGGGTGTCTTGGTGGCGCCGCCGGACTTCTCGCAGCTGCCCTTGGCAACGTACTTCCACTCGTTAGGATCGTTGTCCTTCTTGGACTGACCCGCGCAGGAGTGGCTGCCGTTGGCCGTGGCGCAGTCGTTCTGGCCGGCCTTGGCAATGCCGTAGCACTTCTCCTTGGCGGCATCGGCGGCCTGGACTTGGGCGACGACGCCAAGCGACAGGGCGGCGGCGAGAGCGGAGGAAATGAGGGCTTGGTTCTTCATGGACAGGTCTCCAAAAGGTTGGGGGGTGGAAGGCGGCCGATCATCCGGCGGCGAGAACGAAGTCGCAAGACAAACCCAAGTCCTTACACTGCCCGGCGCCATGAATGCTTCCACCGCCTCAGCTGACTACTGCCGCCAGATCGAAGCCCTGCGCCCAGCCTTGCTGAAGTACGCACGGTTGCAGTTGCGCAACCCGGCCTGGGCCGAGGACGCGGTGTCGGACACCCTGCTCGCGTGCCTCGAAAAGCCGCAGTCTTTTGCGGGCCAGAGCCAGCTCAAGACCTGGCTCATCGGCATCCTCAAGCACAAGCTGGTCGACCAGATCCGCAAGAACAGCCGCGAGCTGTCGACAACGTGCACGAGCGACGACGGCGAGGACCTGGACGACTTGTTGTTCGCCAGCGACGGCCACTGGCGCGAGACCCAGCACGACTGGGGCAACCCGGAGGATTCGCTGCGCCAGGTCGACTTCATGCGGGTGCTGGAGGCCTGCGTCGAAAAGCTGCCCGGCCAGCAGGGGCGGCTCTTCATGATGCGCGAGTGGCTGGAGCTGGAGTCGGACGAGATCTGTAAGGAACTGTCAATCACGCCGACCAACCTGTGGGTCATGCTGCACCGGGCCCGGCTGAGGCTGCGGGACTGCATCCAGGCCGGCTGGTTCAATGCGGCGCCTGCTGGAGAAGCGTCTTGATCAAGCTGAAGATCACTTGCCGGGAAGCCACGGAGATCACGCTGAAGGCGGAGGATCGAAGCATGCCCCTGGCCGAGCGCTTGTCGCTGCGGCTGCACCACCGCATTTGCACCAACTGCCGCCGCTTCTACCGCCAGGTGGAGCTGATGCGCCATGCCAGCGCGCGCTGGCGGCAGTACACCGAGGACTGATCAGGCCACCGGCGCGCCTTCGTCGGGCGCTGCCGAGGCGAGTTCCTCGCCCCCTTCCAGCGCAATCGCGAGTGCCAACCTGATCGCGTCGATCTGCGCCGCCAGACCCATGCTGGGCACCGTGGGCTGGGCGCGGGCCGCTTGCTCGGGCAGCGCCGGCACGTGGATGAAGCCACTGCGCAGGCCGCGGCCAGCCAGCCGGTGCTGCAGCTCGAAGAAGACCTGGTTGCAGACAAAGGCCCCCGCCGAGAGCGACAGCCCCGCCGGGTGGCCGGCCGCGCGCAGCCCGTTGCGGATGGCCTTGATGGGCAGCGTCGAGAAATACGCGGCAGGCGCATCGGCGCGCACCGGCACATCCTGCGGGCGTTCGCCGGCGTTGTCGGCGATGCGGGCATCGATCAGGTTGACGGCCACGCGCTCGATGGAGATTTCGGTGCGGCCGCTGGCCAGGCCGAGAGCGATGACGAGCTCGGGCCGGAAGACGGCCAGCGCCGTCTCCAGCGCCGCGGGCGCACCACCGAAGGTGGTGGGCAGGCAGCGGGCATGCACGGTCGCGCCGGCAATGACCTGGCCCTGCAGCGAGCGCGCGACTTCCCAGGACGGATTGATGGCCTCGCCACCAAAGGGTTCGAAACCGGTGAGCAGGATGTTCATGGCCGCCATTCTCGCGAACCTGGGCCCCGGTTGCAGCGTCGACCATCTACGGCGTCTGCACGGTGTTTCTCCAGGGCAGGCGCTCCCCGGCGCCCCTCCATAATCTGCTGCACCCCTCCAGCGGCATTCCCTCAACGCCAGCCCATGACCGACCCGTCCCAGCCCCTACCCTGGCCCCACGGCGATGCCGACTCCCCCGCCGCCGGCCCGGGTGCTGCGGCATCGGGCTTTCTCTGGCCCACCCCACCCTACGCGGCCTACCCGCAGCCGCAGGTGCAGCGCGAGCCCGAGGCCTGCGAGATCCTTGGCCTGAACAACAGCCGCAGCACGGGCCAGCTGCTACGCATGGACGCCGGCGAGCGCATCGTGCAGATCAACGTGCCGCCGGCGCGCAACAGCATGCCGCTGAAGTTCAGCCAGTTCCGCGCCGTCAAGCTGCAGCGGCCGGTGACGGTGCCGCCGCGCGACGCCAGCGACGTGAACTCGCCTCTCAGCGTGGACCAACGCCCGCGCACCGACTTCCGCATCGTCTTCAACGGTGGCGACGAGCTCAAGGGTGTGACCATCGGCCACCACCATGACAACCTCGGCCTCTTCCTGTTCCCGCCGCTGTCCGACAGCGACGACTCCGTGCGCCGCGTCTTCGTGCCGCGCGAGGTGCTGACGCATTTCGAGATCGGTGAGCGCATCGGCGAGATGCTGCTGAAGGATGCACTCGTCACGACCGAGCAGCTCAATGCCGCGGCCGTCGAGCAGACCGGCCTGCGCCAGCGCCGCGTGGGCGACATCCTGGTCGAGCAGCAGATCGTCTCCGCCGACCAACTGCTGCAGGCCATCGAGCAGCAGGCCAAGATGCCCATGGTGCGCATCGGCGAGGCGCTGCTGGCGCTGGACTTGGTCACGCCCGCGCAGCTGGAGCAGGCCCTCGTGCAGCAGCGCGACGACCGCTCCGTGCCCCTGGGCGAGCTGCTGGTGCGCAAGGGTGTCATCAGTCGCGCGCAGCTGCAGTCGGCCCTGGCGCGCAAGATGGGCTACCCGGTCGTCGACGTCGAGAACTTCGCCATCGAGCCCGACGCCGTACGCAAGCTGCCGCACGCGGTGGCCAAGCGCCTGGAAGTGCTGCCGCTGGTGCTGCGCGACGGCCGCATGGTCGTCGCCATGGAAGACCCGACGCGGCGCGACGCCATCGACGAGGTCGAGTTCATCACCCAGCTCAAGGTCGTGCCCACGCTCACCAAGCTCGGCACGCTGCAGTTCGCCATTCCCGCAGCCTTTGATCGCTATGGCGCCGAGGCGCTGACACGCACCAACGCCGACCCCCTGCCCGACTTCACGCCCGACTTCGCGCTCGACACCTCCAACAAGCTCATCGAAAGCCTGGAGCGCGACAGCAGCGAGCGCACGAACAAGGAAGAAGAGTCGCCCATCGAGCAGAGCGACAACTCCCTGGTGCGCCTCATCAACTCGATGATCATCGAGGCGTACACCCAGGGCGTGTCCGACATCCACATTGAGACCTACCCGGGCAAGGACAAGCTCAAGATCCGTTTCCGCCGCGACGGCGTGCTGCAGCCTTATCTGGAGCTGCCCCACACCTACCGCAACGCGATGATCGCGCGCATCAAGATCATGTGCGACCTCGACATCTCCGAGCGCCGCAAGCCGCAGGACGGCAAGATCAACTTCGCCAAGTACTCCCCCCAGCACAAGCTGGAGCTGCGCGTCGCGACCATCCCGACCAACAACAGCCTGGAAGACGTCGTCATGCGCCTGCTGGCCAGCAGCAAGCCCATGCCGCTGGACCGCATCGGCCTGGCGCCTCACAACCTGTCAGCCTTGCAGGCGGCGGTGGCCCGGCCCTACGGCATGGTGTTGTGCGTTGGCCCCACCGGCTCGGGCAAGACGACGACGCTGCACTCGGCGCTGAGCTACATCAACAAGCCCGAACGCAAGATCTGGACGGCCGAGGACCCGGTTGAAATCACCCAGGCCGGCCTGCGCCAGGTGCAGGTGAACCCCAAGATCGACTGGACCTTCGCCAAGGCGCTGCGTGCCTTCCTGCGCGCCGACCCCGACGTCATCATGGTGGGCGAAATCCGCGACCAGGAAACGGCCGAGATCGCCGTCGAGGCCTCCCTGACCGGCCACTTGGTGCTGTCCACGCTGCACACCAACAGCGCGCCCGAGACCATCACGCGGCTGCTGGACATGGGCATGGACCCGTTCAACTTCGCCGACTCGCTCCTGGCCGTGCTGGCCCAGCGCCTGGTGCGGCGCAGTTGCACCAGTTGCAAGGTCAGTGAGCCCATGACCGAAGCCGAACTTGGCGAGCTGCTGGATGACTATCTGCACGTTTTTCCCGCCGACGGCCGCCCCTCCAAGCTGGCCCTGATGGCCGACTGGATCAAGAATCACGGCCAGACCGGCCGGCTGATGAAGTACAGCAGCCCCGGCTGCACGGCCTGCGGAGGCAGCGGCTACAAGGGCCGCGCCGGCCTGCATGAGCTATTGACCGTCTCCAAGAACATCCGCCGCATGATCCAGACAGGTGCCCGCGCAGAGGAGCTGCAGCACGCCGCGCTGACCGAGGGCATGCGCTCGCTGCGCCAGGACGGCATCGTCAAGGTGCTGCAGGGTGTCACCACCATCGCCGAAGTCCACGCCACCAGCAACACATGACAGACGCCGCCGAGACCGCTGCCGCCGCCCCTCGCCCCAAGCTGCGCCTGGGCGACGTCCTCGTCGAGCAGCAACTGATCTCGGCCGAGCAACTCGGCCAGGCGTTGGAGCTGCAGCGCGCCACCGGCAAGAAGCTGGGCCGCATCCTCATCGAGGCCAACCTCATCACCGAGGAGGCCCTGGCCCACGTGCTGGCCCGCCAGCTGCGCGCGCCCTTCGTCAACCTCAAGACCTTCCCGCTCAAGACCGATCTCGTGCGCCTGCTGCCCGAGACGCCGGCGCGGCGCTTCCGCGCGCTGGTGCTGGAAGAGCGCGGCGACACCCTGCTGGTGGCCATGGCCGACCCGCTGGACCTGTTCGGCTTCGACGAGCTGGCCAAGATCCTGAAACGCCGGCTGGCCATGGCCGTTGTCGCCGACAGCCAGCTGCCCGCCGTCTTCGACAAGCACTACCGCCGCAGCGACGAGATCTCGGGCCTGGCCAAGGCGCTGGAAAAAGACATCGGTGACGCCGTCGACTTCGGCGCGCTGCAGGCCAGCGTCGGGCAGGAAGGCGCGCCCGTCGTGCGCCTGCTGCAGTCGGTGTTCGAGGATGCGACCCGCGCCGGCGCTTCCGACGTGCACATCGAGCCGCAGGAAGGCGAACTGCTGATCCGCAACCGCGTCGACGGCATCCTGCAGACGCTGACGCAGGCCGACAAACGCATCGCGCCTGCGCTGGCCCAGCGCCTGAAGCTGATGGCCGGCCTGGATATCTCCGAGAAGCGCCTGCCGCAGGACGGCCGCTTCACGCTGCGCCTGAGCGACCGCACGCTGGACGTGCGCCTGTCCACCATGCCCAGCCAGTACGGTGAATCCGTCGTCATGCGCCTGCTGGGCCAGGGCTCGGCACTGCGCCGCCTGGGCGACATCGGCATGCCCGACGACATGCTCAAGCGCTTCCGCGAGCTGCTGGGGCGCGACTCCGGGATGATCCTCGTCACCGGCCCGACCGGCTCCGGCAAGACCTCCACGCTCTACGCCGCGCTGGCCGAGATCGACGCCGAGCAGCAGAAGATCATCACCGTCGAAGACCCGGTCGAGTACCGCCTGCCGGGCCTGACCCAGGTGCAGGTCAACGACAAGATCGAGCTGGACTTCGCCCGGGTTCTACGGGCTGCGCTCCGCCAGGACCCCGACGTCATCCTCGTCGGCGAAATGCGTGACGCCGAGACGGCCGAGATCGGCCTGCGCGCGGCCATCACGGGCCACCTGTTGCTCAGCACGCTGCATACCAAGGACACCGTCTCCACGCCGTTCCGGCTGCTGGACATGGGCGCTCCACCCTTCATGGTGGCCACCTCGCTGCAGGCCGTGCTGGCCCAGCGCCTGCTGCGCGGCGTGTGCAAGCACTGCGCCGAACCCCACCTGGCTTCACCGCAGGAGCAGGCCTGGATCAACGAGGTGCAGGCCCAGAGTGGCGACACCGAGCCTGTGAAGAGCGTCAAGGGCCGCGGCTGCGCCGAGTGCAACGGCACGGGCTCGCAAGGCCGGCGCGGTGTCTACGAGATGCTGGAGCTGGACCCCGACATGGCGCTGGCCATCCAGAAGAGCGACGCGGGCGCCTTCCTGGCCGCGGCGCGCCGCTCGCTCAAGGGCAAGACCCTGGCCGACCGCAGCCTGGCCCTGGTGCGCGAGGGCAAGACCTCGCTGGCCGAGGCGGTGCGGATCAGCGTGGTTGCCGAATAGGCTGAGCAACCGCTGAATGAGCAACTTTTCCTTCAAGGGGCGCAACGGCCGCGGCGAGCTTGTCGAAGGCATCGTCGACGCGGTGAGCAGCGACGCCGTCGCCGCCCAACTGATGGCTGGCGGTGTGGTGCCGGTCAGCATCGAGGCGACGACCGAAGCCGTCAGCGTGGCCGGCGGCAGCAACTGGCTGGAAGCCCTGCTCGCCAAGCCGATCACGCAGGAAGACGCCCTCGTGCTGACGCGCCAGCTCTACACGCTGCAGAAAGCCGGCGTGCCCATCCTGCGCGCGCTCGCAGGCCTGGAGGCGTCCACCTCCCACCCCGGCATCATCAGCCTGCTGCAAGACGTGCGCGCCAGCCTCGACCAGGGCCGCGAGCTGGCCACGGCCTTCGGCCGCCACCCCAATGTCTTCAGCCCCTTCTACGTTGCCATGACGCGCGTGGGCGAGCTGACCGGCAAGCTCACCGAAGTCTTCCAGCGCCTGGCCGAGCACCTGGAGTTCGAGCTCGACATCCGCGCCCGCATCAAGCAGGCATTGCGCTATCCCATCATGGTCATCATCGCGATGGGCATCGCGTTGATCGTCATCAACCTCTTCGTGCTGCCCAAGTTCGCCGACGTCTTCTCCCACTTCAAGACCGAGCTGCCGCTGATGACGCGCATCCTGCTCGGCTTCTCGAACTGGACGGTGAAATGGTGGCCCATGGTGGTGGCCGGGGGCATCGGTGCAGCGCTGGCATGGCGCAACTGGGTTGCCACACCCGGCGGGCGCTACACCTGGGACCGCTTCAAGCTCAGGCTGCCCATCGCCGGCAACATCGTGCTCAAGGCCACGCTGGCCCGCTTCGCGCGCAGCTTCTCACTGGCCAGCAGTTCGGGCGTGCCCATCAGCCAGGCCATGACAGTGGTGGCCCAGACGGTGGACAACGCCTACATCGGTGCCCGCATCGAGCAGATGCGCGACGGCGTCGAGCGGGGCGAGAGCATCTCGCGCTGCGCCACGGCCACCGGCGTCTTCACACCCATCGTCTTGCAAATGATTGCGGTGGGCGAGGAGACCGGCGAGCTGGACACGCTGATGACCGAGATCGCGCAGATGTACGAGCGCGAGACCGACTACGCCATCAAAGGCCTGTCCGCCGCCATCGAGCCCATCCTGCTGGCCATCATCGGGGCGCTCGTCCTCGTGCTGGCCCTGGGCGTCTTCCTGCCTTTGTGGAACCTCGGCCAGGCCGCGACGGGTCGTTGACCCGCTTTCGCGTGAAGCTTGCAACGGATTGCAGGCCTGCGTCCAGCCATCAGAAAACCTGTGCCTTTTTCACTTCTCATCGCTGGCACCGTGGTCGATAGTCCTGCCACTCCCCGGACCACAGCGCCCTGAGCGCAGGAAGGCACCCATGAACAAGTCCCAACAAGCCGGCTTCACCCTGATCGAGTTGGTGATGGTCATCGTCATCCTCGGCGTGCTGGCTGCAGTGGCCTTGCCCAAGTTCGTTGCCGTCGATGACGACGCCAAGCAGGCGGCCGTCAACGGCGTGGCCGGTGCCCTGAGCTCCGCCTCTGCCATCAACTATGCGGCCAAGAAGGCCAACAGCAACAACGGCGTGGCGGTGGCCAAGTGCTCCGACGTCGTGGCCGCGCTGCAAAGCGCCCTGCCCACCGGCTTCTCTGTCACGACTGACAGTACGGTCACGGCCAACGTCACTGTCAGCACCTGCGTGCTGACTGGCCACACCAGCCATACGGCCAACTTCACGGTCACCGGTACCTGATGACTTGCAACCCGCGCACCGTCGCGGGCTTCACGCTGATCGAGCTCATCCTCGTCATCGTGATCACAGCCGCCCTGGCGGTGTTCGCCCTTCCCAAGGTGGTGGACACAACGCTTTGGCGGCTGCGTACTTTTGGCGATGAGCTTCAGGCGCGCCACCAGGCCATGCTGAGGCTGGCCTTGCAGCAGCGCCGGCCCATCGTGGCCACCATCACCGGCACCGGCATCAGCTGGGCCTACGGCAGCGGCGCCGCCATCGATGCCCTGCCCTGCCCGGCCACGGAGAGCCCCTGCATGTCCGGAGGCGGCACGGTGACCTTTAACAGCGGCAACGGCGGCGCGACCGCCACCAGCACCGGGGGCGCCATGACCGTCACCGTGGCCTACGGCAGCTACAGCCAGGTCTACCGCATCGAGGCGGATACCGGGCTGATTTACCCGACTCCTTGAGGCTTGACCCATGAGTCGCTCGGCTAGCATCCCCCGCATGCCGGCCATGCACCGCAGGCGGCGCGCGCGCGGCCTGACCCTGATCGAACTGCTGCTCTTCGTCGTCGTCGTCGGCATCGCGCTGAGCGCGATGCTCAAGGTCTTCGTCACCGCCACGATAGCGAGCACCGATCCCATGGTGCGCCGCCAGCAGCTCGCCATCGCCGAGTCGCTGCTGCGCGAGGTGGAGCTGATGCCCTTCACCTGGTGCGACCCGACCGACGCGAATGTCGAGACGGCGAGCGCCGCCGTCGTTTCACCGACCGGATGCGCGACGCTCGTGGAAAGCAGCGGACCCGAATCGCCCCCAGGCGGCGCGCAGACCCGTTACGGTCCGACGAACTTCTTCAACAACGTCAACGACTACGCCGGCTTCTCGATGAGCGGCATCCGCGACGTGACGAACGCGGCCGTCGCCGGCCTGACCGGCTACACCGCCTCGGTGGCCGTCACCGCCGCCGCGCTGGACAACGTTGCTGCCAGCGAAGCGCTGAAGATCACCGTCAGCGTCACCGCACCGGACAACAGCACGATCGTCCTGCAGGGCTGGCGGACTCGTTATGCGCCGAACTCCCCGGATTGAGCATGCAAGCTGAGCGCGGCTTCACGTTGATCGAGTCGGTGATGGTGATCGCCATCACCGGCATCGTCATCGCCGTCGTGTCCGTGTTCATCGTGCCGGCGACGACGGCCTATTTCGCCAGCGCGACACGCGCCCAGTTGGGCGATCAGGCAGACACCGCCCTGCGCCGCATGGCCCGCGACCTGAGCCTGGCACTGCCCAACAGCGCCCGCGTGTCAGGCAGCGGCATGAGCGTGGAGCTCATCCCGGTCAGCGGCGCGGCGAGGTATGCAACCGAGCCCCCCGGTGCACTGCAGTTCGGCGTCTCGCCCATCCCCACTTTCTCGATCATCGGCCCGCCCCTCACGCTCAGCCACGCCAGCCAGCAACTGGCTTGGCTCAACCTCGGCGCCGGCATCTCAGACGCCGACGCCTACACGCTCAACAACGTGCGCACGTCCAGCAACGCTGCCGGCAGCGCAGGCAACGTCAACGTCACCGGCGCTGCCCTGCCCAACTCGCTGCAGGCGCCGCCCTTCCGCGTCTACGCCATCGAGCCCCCCGTCAGCTACCGCTGCGACACGACAGCCAAGACGCTGACGCGTTACAGCGGCTATGGCTTCAACGCCACCCAGCCGGACCCGCCATCCGGCGGCACGAGCGCGGTGCTGGCACGCAATGTCTCGGCCTGCACCTTCAGCTTCAATGCCGGTGCCGTTGCGGCCCGCTATGCCCTCGTCACGCTGCAGATCTCGCTGCAGGCCCAGGGTGAGACGGTGACCCTCTACCACGCAGTCCATGTGGACAATCTGCCATGACGCACGGGGCCCCCACACACCGCGGCTTCACAGTGGTCTCGATGCTCTTCATCCTGGTGGCGCTGGCGGCCATGGGTGTGGCGCTGGCCTCGCTGACCCAGCGCCAGCAGCTCGGCTCGGCCGGTGAGCTGGCCGCATCCAAGGCCTACCAGGCGGCGCTCGCCGGCCTGGAATGGGGCAGCTACCAGGTCTTGCCCGGCTCCGCGCAGCCGGCCTGCTTTGCCACCAAGAGCTTCCAGCTGCCCGACCAGCTCTCCGATTTCACCGTGACCGTCAGCTGCGTACGCACACCCGGCGCCGGCACTGTCAGCGACGGCGCAAAGACGCTGGCCTTCTATGTGCTCGTCGCCACGGCCTGCAACATCCCCGGCGGTGGCATCTGTCCCAATGCCGCCACCACCGAGCCGGCCTATGCCGAGCGCCAGCTCAGCCGGAGCCTCGCCAAATGAAGACGTTGCGCCTTGTCCTCGCCTTCTTGCTGCTGGCGCTGCTGGGCAGCCTCGCCCAGGCCGCGTCCAGCTACACCTTCCGCAGCGACAGCTTTGCCTGGGAATCCGCCGCCAACGCCATCAGCACGTGGGACAAGACCTGCACCGGCTACCCCGGCGACGACGACAAGGCGACGATTACCTTCACGGGCGGCTTCAAGTTCAGCTTCGCCGGCACCAACTACACGTCGGTGCGCGTGCTGACCAATGGTGGCCTGCAGTTCGGCACCGACACGGGCTTCTTTCGCAGCTTCACCAACACGACCCTGCCGGCCGCGAGTGCAGGCGCACAGAGCGGCTGCACGGCGGCTGCCACCACCAACGTCATCCTCGCCTACTGGACCGACCTGAACCCCAGCCAGAACGGCAGCGGCGGCGTGACCTGGGAGCAAAAGGGCTCGGCGCCCAACCGCTACCTCGTCGTCTCCTGGAACGGCGTCTACCAATACAGCACGACGACGCCCTACACCTTCCAGATCATCCTGTACGAGAACGGCGAGTTCAAATTCCAGTACGGCAACGCCAATGCCACCGGCTCCAAGGCCACCATCGGTGTACAGGTCGACAGCAACGACTACACGCAGTACTCCTACAACAGCGGCTACAACGCCAACGGCAGCGCCATCCGCTGGTTCGTGCCCAGCGGCACGCCGACGCGCAAGGCCGAATACCGCTTCGACGAATACAGCTACAGCGGCCGCGTCGGTGAGGTGGCCGACAGCAGCGGCAACAGCAACAACGGGGTTCGCGTCGGCGCGCCGACCACCTCGCCCACTGCCAAAGTCTGCCGCTCGCTCAACGTCCCTGCCAATACGACCAACACCAGCGATGCCGTCGACACACTGCTCGACGTCAATTCAGCCATTGGCGACAAGGGCGCCGTCACCCTCTGGTACTCAGCCAACACGGCCTGGAGCAACTCAGCCGCAGTCTTGCTGGACGCGACAACGTCGGCCAGCAAGCCCTTCTTCCTCGTGCGGCAGAGCGACGGCTCGCTGCGGGCCACCATCACCGACAGCGGCGGCACCGTGGTGTCGACGGTCACTCCGGTGCAGGTGGTCACCGCGAGCACCTGGAAGCACGTTGCCGTCACGTGGAAACTGGCCACGGGCAACAACCAAAGCGTGCTGCGCATCTACATCAACGGCACACAGGTCGGAGCCACGACGACGACGACGACCGGCACCCTCGACAACAGCATCGGCACCCTCTTCGTCGGCGACAACCGCAGCAGCACTGCGCCTGCCAACGCCACGCTGAACTCGGCCAACGGCCTCATCGACGAGATGCGGGTCTACAACTACGAGATCAGCGCGCTCGAGTTGACGGCCGACATGGCGGCGACGCCACGTGTCTGCCTGCCGCCGCTGGATCACTATGAGCTGTCACTGCCGACGAACAGCCTCACGTGCCTGCCGACCACGGTAACCGTCAAGGCCTGCTCCACCAATGCGAGCTCATGCAGCGTCGAGACGTCGATCAACGGCACCGCGGTACTGACCGCGCCTACCGGCACGCTGACCCCCAGCATCGTCAGTTTCGTCAACGGCGTCGCGACCGCGACGCTGAGTTTGCCGGGCGGCGCCGACAACACCAACGTCACCGTCTCGCTCGGCGCGGAATCGACATCAGCCTCCAACCCCCGGCAATGCTGCCCCGACGGCGTCAATTGCGCGGCGGCCGGCAGTTGCACGACCAATTTCAAGCGCGCCGGCTTCATCGTCTCCGCCGCGGCCGGCGGCACGGAGGCCGCGCTGCCGGTGCACACGGCCGGCACCCAAAGCGGCAGTTACTACTACCTGCGCGCCGTCAAGAGCGGCACGAGCACGCAGGCCTGCGAGGCTGCGCTGACCGGCAGCAACAACATCAACTGGGCCTACCAGTGCAGTGACCCGGCCACCTGCAGCGGCAGCAATCTGATGACCATCGCCAGTTTCACGCCGGGCACGCCGCCCGCCGCCAAGGCGAGCACCGTCATCCAGCGCAACGACAACAACGCCACGCTGAGCTACACGCCGGTGGCCATGGCCTTCGACAGCAACGGCAACGCGCCCTTCAAGCTGACCTTCGCCGACGTCGGCAAGACCCTGCTCCATTTCAATTTCACGGCCAGCGTGGGTGGCAGCAGCGACCTGATCAACGGCAGCAGCCTCGCCTTCGTCACCAAGCCTGGCGGTTTCACCGTCACCAACATCGCCGATGCGGCCAGCCCTTTCACTGCCAACCCCAAGGCAGCGGCGGCCGGCGATGCGGCCTTTGTCAAAGCCGGCGCGCCGTTTTCAGCGCGCATCACTGCCACCACGTCCACCGGTGCCACAACGCCCAATTTCGGCAAGGAATCCAGCCTGGAAAAGGTGTTGCTGACGCCGACGCTGGTGCTGCCTGCCGGCACCTCCGGCACCTTGGCCAACGCGACGGTGAGTGGCTTCAACAGCGGCTTTGCCACCGTTGCCAATCTCGCCTACAGCGAAGTCGGCATCGTGACCATGCTGCCCACCTTGGCCTCCGGCAGCTACCTCGGCGTCGGCGCGGCCACCGGTGCGGTGACGGGCACGGCCAGCGAACAGATCGGTCGCTTCATCCCCGCGGGCTTCAAGGTCTCCGCCGTGCCCTTGCTGAACCCGGTGTCGCCCAGGCATCGCAGCGCGATGGCCTGCGCCTCCCCCGCCGCCTTCACCTATCTCGACGAAGACTTCCAGCTTGTGTTCCGCCTCACGGCGGTCAACTTGAGCGGCATCACGACTGCAAACTACACCGGCGCCTTCGCCAAGTTGCCGATCGCCACGCCGGCGGCCACCGCGGCCACCTACAACCTCGCCGGCGTCGACACGGCCAATGGCACTCGGTTCGTGGGTGCGCGGCTGGCCTTCCGATCCAGTGCAGGCGCCTGGTCGGACGGCACGGTGCCTACCGCGCCCCTCGGTACCGCCGACGTGACGCTCACCGCCGCCGCCCTGCGCGGTGGCGCGCCTGACGGCCCCTTCGACGCCGCCTTCGGCATCGCCGCCGTCGACTCCGATCAGGTTCGCATGGCCGCTTTCGATATCGATACCGACCCCACCGTCGTCGGCAACGATCGCACCGGGCTCGGGCAAATCCCCCTGCGTTATGGTCGGCTGCGCCTACAAAATGGCATGAGCGCCGCCAACCGGGCGCTGAACCTGCCGCTCGTGGCCCAGTACTGGGACAGCAACACCAACGTCTTCAAGGCCAATACTCTGGATTCCTGCACCCGCGTGACCGCCGCCAACCTGAGCTTCGGCAACTTCCGCAGGGGGCTCCAGGCCGCCGACGCGGTCATGAATCCCGCTTCCGTCACGGTCAGCCCGGCGATCAACACCTTCATCACACTGTCCGCCCCTGGCGGCAACCGGGTGGGCAGCGTTGACGTCGCCATCGCACTCGGCGTTGGCGCCAGCCCGGCCGACCAGTCCTGCCTGAAGACTTCTGGCGGCTGGACGGCCACGACGGCCGCCACGACCGGCGCCAACCTGACCTCGCTGCGCGGTGCCTGGTGTGGCAACACCAACATCAGCGACCCCAGCGCCCGCGCCGTGTGGGGCCTTTACCGCGGCAGCAACGGCGTGCTCTACCAGCGGGAGAACTACTGATGCGCTGGCCCTGGACTCCCCGCCGTGGTGGCCAGCGCCTGCTGCTGCGCCGCGTCGGCAACCAGCACGCCTTCGTGCTGACTGACGGCGCACCTGGTGATGCCCCCGCCCGACTGCTGCGCTGGGGTTTGCTGCCGGAGGCAAGACCCGTCCCTGCGGGCGACGCCATTGCCCTGCTCGACCCGGCGGACTACCAGATCCTCAAGGTCGACACGCCCAACGTGCCCCAGGAGGAACTCAAGGCCGCGGCACGCTGGCAGGTCAAGGAGATGGTGGACATGGAAGTCGCCGAGCTGACGCTGGACGTCATGCACGTCGGCGGCGATGTGGAACGCGCACAACGCCAGCTCTTCGTCGTTGCGGCGCGCAACAGTGCCATCAAGGCGCTGACCGACGGCGCCGCCCCGCTGACCGATCAGATTTCCATCGTCGACGTCTGGGAGACGGCGTTGCGCAACCTGCTCACACAGCAGGCCCGTGCCGACGAACTCGCCACCCGGGCCTGCGCCGCTGTCTTCGTCGACGAGGGCTTGTGCATCCTCATCGTCTGTGCGGGCGACGAGCTTTTCTACACCCGCCGCATCGAGGCGGACCCGAGCCTGCTGGCGCGTGCCCGTGGCGAGCAGCAGGACGCCGGCGCGGCTGAACTGCCGCTGGGTTTCGAGTACCAGCCGGGTGGGACTTTCGACGTCAACGCGCCCCAGGAATCGCCCCTGGTCGTCGAGCTGCAGCGCTCCATCGACGTCTGGGAGCGCAGCTGGCCCGAGCTGCCGCTGGCGCGCCTGTACGTCATCACCGCAGAGCACGGCCCCGAGGTCGCCACGCTGATCCAGCGCGAACTCGGCCAGCGCACCGTGGCCCTGGACCCCTTCGCCGCCTTCGCCGCCGAGCGCCCGGCACCCGAGGGCGACGCCGCCCAGGCCCTGGCCGCTTGCATCCCCCTGCTGGGCGCCGCCCTGCGCACCGAGACCCGGCAGCTCTGATGGCTCAGCAGATCAATCTCCTCACGCCCATCCTGCTGGCGCCCAAGCGGTATTTCTCGGCCGTCACGTTGCTGCAGGCCACCGGGCTGCTGGCGATCGTGGGCGTCGCGGCGTCGCTGTGGATGCAGCAGCGCGACCGCCAAGCCGAGACGGACCATCAAGCCCTGCTCACTCAGTACGCCACGCAACGCCAGCAGCTCATCGTGGCGCGCGCCAACCTGCCCGCACCGCAGGACGCCAACGCCCTGCAACAGCAACTCCAGGCCATGCAGGCCGGCAACAACCAGCGCCAGGCGCTGCTGGCCAGCCTGGGCGCCAGCAGCAGCCGCAAGGCCGGCCAACGCCACTCCGACCTGCTCGCCCTCATCGCGCGCAGCCTGCCCGAATCCGCCTGGCTGAGCGAGCTGCGCTACGCACCGGGCCGCGTCGAACTCGTCGGCGGCACGCTCGACACCAGCTTGCTGCGGCCCTGGCTGAGCCAGCTCGCCGCGCACCCGCTGCTCGCCGGCCAGGAGCTGTCGGCCCTGCGCGTGGAGCGCCCCGGCGCACCGGGCACGGAGTCCACCAACAACCCGCTGCTGGAGCGCAACGGCCCGCTCGCTCAAAGCAGCCTGCCGGTCTGGGCCTTCCGCGTCGTGAGTGCGCCTGCGGGACAAGCCAGTGCCGCCTCGGGAGCCACACGATGAAGGCACAGACCACCATCGACAGCGCCCTGCTGCGCAAGCGCCTGGCGCCGCTGCTGGCGGCCTGGGAGCGCCAGGCCAAGCGCATCGACGCGCTGAGCCTGCGCGAGCGCGCCATCCTCTTCCTCAGCATCTTCGCCGTGCTGGCAGCCCTGTTCGACACGCTGGTGCTCTCGCCCCAGGCCGTGCGCGCCAAGCAGCGCAGTGACCAGCGGGCGCAGCAGGCCACCGAGCTGACCCAGCTGCGCGATCAGTTCGTTGCCGCCAGCGGCGATACCAACGACCCCAGCGGCCAGCTGCGCATCCAGCTCGACACCGCCCGCGCCGAACGCATCCGGCTGGACGACGAGCTGCGCAAGGCCGGCTCCGTCAGCGAGGGCGAGGGCCTCTCGGTCGTGCTGCAGCGGCTGCTGGCCCAACAACCAGGGCTGGTGCTGGAAAGGCTGCGGTTGCTGGAGGACGCGCCCGTCGCCCTGCCCGCGGCCTCCGCCCCGGCCGCGAGCCCACAACCACCGGCTTTGCCCGCCATGGCCGGCATGAGCTGGCAGGGCGTGGAGCTGCAGGTGCAAGGCAGCTACCGCGACACCCAGGGCTATCTGCAGGCGCTGGAACGCGAACTGCCTGGCCTGCGCTGGGGCGAAATGCGGCTGAGCGCCAGCGGCGGCAAGGAGCCGCCGCGGCTGCAGGCCCAGCTGTTCCTGTTGAAGGTGCAGCCATGAGAGCCCTCTTTCTGCTGCTCCTGCTGCCGGCGCTTGCGGCCCGCGCTGACGAGCCCGCCCGCGACCCCACTGCCTGGCCACCCGCGCTGCGCAGCGCCATGGCCGCATCAGCGGCGCCAGCTGCATCGAGTGCCGAGCCGGGCAGCAATGCCATCCGCCAGGTCGTCTTTGCCGACGGCCGCGCCTATGTCGTGCAGCGCGGCCGGCGCTTCGGCGTAGGCGACCAACTCGACGGCGCGCGCATCGAACGCATCACCGAACAGGCCGTCTGGCTGCGCGAGGCCGGTCAGGTCCGTCGCGAACCGCTTTATGGCGGCGTTGAAAAACGCCCGCCAGCGCCTGCGGCCCCGGCCGCATCCGGCGCCAAGAAATCCAAGGAGAAGCCATGAAGGCCGCCGTTCCCCGTCTTTCGCTGCTGAGCGCCGCCGTGCTGCTGGCAGCAGGACTGTCAGGTTGTGCCGACAAGCCACTGCGCGTCGCCCAGCCCAGCCAGTCGCTGCGCGAAGAGCTGCAAGCCCAACGCGCCGTGCCGCCGGCTCATGCAGCCTCAGCTGCAGTGGCCGCAGCGCCGGTCGCCCAGGCCCAACCCGTGCCGGCGCCGCCCCCCGCGCTGCCGCCGGAGCCGCGCTTCGACCTCATCGTCAACGGCGCGCCGGCGCGTGATGTCTTCCTGTCCCTCGTCAGCGACACGCGCTACAGCATGCTCGTGCACCCGGCCGTGTCGGGCCAGCTGTCGGTCACGCTCAAGGGCGTCACGCTGCGCGAATCGCTGGACGCCATCCGCGACGTCTACGGCTTCGACTACACCATCGACGGCCGCCGCATCACCGTCTTCCCGCCCACGCTGCAAACCCGCGTGTTCACCATCAACGCGCTGGCCCACCAGCGCAGCGGCCGCAGCGATGTGCGCGTCAGCTCCGGCGCCGCGCCGGCCAGCAGCCAGAGCGGTGCCACGGGCGCGACCGGCTCGGCCACTGGCGGCAGCGCGCCCACCGTGCAACAGCAGGACAGCACCCAGCTCAGCACCAAGGTGTCGAGCGACTTCTGGAGCGAAACGAACAACGCGCTGAAGGCGCTGGTCGGCAGTGGTGAAGGCCGCACCGTCATCACCAGCCCGCAAACCGGCACGGTGGCCGTGCGCGCCATGCCGGAGGAGCTGCGCCATGTCGAGGCCTGGCTGAAGGCGACGCGCATCGCCGTCGAGCGCCAGGTCATGCTGGAGGCCAAGATCGTCGAGGTCGAGCTGCGCGAGGGCTACCAGAGCGGCATCGACTGGTCGCGCATCGGTGACCGCAGCGCCATCGGCCAGACCAGCGTCAACCCCTCCATCCCGAGCGGCGTCAGCACCATCCTCAATCCGCTGGTCAGCAACACGCGCGGCCTGCCCGTGCTGTCCAGCGGCACGCAAAGCCCGGCCTGGCCCGACCTCATCCCGCTGCCCTCGGCCGGCGGCGGCACCTTCGGCCTGGCGCTGGCACGCGGCGGCTTCCAGGCGCTCCTGAGCTTCATCGAAACCCACGGTGACACGCAGATCCTGTCGAGCCCCCGCATCGCGACGCTGAACAACCAGAAGGCGGTGCTGAAGGTCGGCACCGACGACTACTTCATCACCGGCATCAGCGGCAGCAACAGTGGCAGCAACGCGAGCAACACCGGCACGAACGGCACCACCAACCAGATCCCGACGCTGACGCTGACGCCCTTCTTCAGCGGCATTGCGCTGGATGTGACGCCGCAAATCGACGCGGCCGACATGATCACGCTGCACGTCCACCCCTCGGTCTCCAACGTGACCGAGAAGGTCAAGCAGGTCGACCTTGGCTCGGTGGGCAACTTCCGCCTGCCGCTGGCCAGCGCCAGCGTCAACGAGAGCGACACCGTGGTGCGCATCCCCGACGGGCAGATCGTCGCCATCGGCGGCCTGATGCAGATGGAAGCGACGCGGCGCGGCTCCGGCCTGCCGGGCGCCGATAGCAACCCGCTCACGTCGATGCTGTTCGGCAACCGCGCCAACAACGGCCGCAAGCGCGAGCTCATCGTGCTCATCAAGCCCAGCATCATCCGCAGCGCCGAGGACTGGGAGCAGCACAACCGCCTCGTCAGCGAGTCGCTGAACGACACGGAAAGCCGCGCGCACCGCGTGATCCGCCTGGACGGGGCGGCGGAGGCCAAGCCGAAGTGATCAGCCCTGCACGCGCAGCGGCTGCGAGCCGGCCGCTGTAACCCGCCCCACGACCGCCGCGGCGGTGAAGCCGTGGCGCGTGAAGACCGCGAGCACCTCGTCGACCGCGCCGGGCTCGCAGGACACCAGCAGCCCGCCGCTGGTCTGCGGATCGGTCAGCAGCGCGCGGTCCTCGGCGGCGAAGTCGGCCGGGAGCTGGATGTCCTGCCCATAACCCGCCCAGTTGCGCCCGGACGCCCCGGTGACGAAGCCGCGCTGGGCCAACTCGCGCACACCCGCCAGCAGCGGCACGGCGCGCCAGTCGATCTCCACCGTGCAGCCCGAGCCGCGCGCCAGCTCCAGCGCATGGCCGGCCAGGCCGAAACCGGTCACGTCGGTCAACGCGTGCACGCCCGGCAGCGCGGCCAGGTCAGGCCCCGGCGTGTTCAGCTTCGTCGTCGTGTCGATCATGCGGGCATACCCCTCGGCGTCGAGCTGCTCCTTCTTCAACGCCGCGCTCATGACACCCACGCCCAGCGGCTTGCCGAGCACCAGCACGTCGCCCGGGCGCGCATCGGCATTGCGCTTGACGCGCTTGGGGTGCACGAGGCCCAGCGCCACCAGGCCGTAGATGGCCTCGACCGAATCGATGGTGTGGCCGCCCGCGATGGGAATGCCGGCCGCGCGGCAGACCGAGGCACCGCCTTCCAGCACGCGGCCAATCGTGTGCGTGGACAGCACGTTGATCGGCATGCCAACGAGGGCCAGCGCCAGGATGGGCCGGCCGCCCATCGCGTAGACGTCGCTGATCGCGTTGGTCGCCGCGATGCGACCGAAGTCAAAGGGGTCGTCGACGATGGGCATGAAGAAATCCGTCGTCGCGATCAGCGCCTGCTCGTCGTTGAGCTGGTAGACGGCGGCATCGTCGGCCGTCTCGATGCCGACGAGCAATTCCTTCGGGATGGGCATGGCCGGCATGCCCTTGAGGATCTCCGACAGCACGCCCGGCGCGATCTTGCAGCCGCAGCCGCCGCCGTGGGACAGCGAGGTCAGACGGGGTTCAGAGGACGTGGCCGGGCTGGTGGGTGCGTTCATGCCGTCACTCTACCGATAGAGTCGTGCCCGTGAAGATCTCCCTGCAAGACCTGTCCGCGCGCCATGCCACCGCTCGGCGCGGCGCGCCGGACGCGCTGGCCGGCCTGACCGTGGACATCGCCGTTGGCGAGCAAGTGGCCGTCATCGGCCCGTCCGGCGCGGGCAAGACGACGCTGCTGGAAGTGCTGGCCTGCGCCCGCCCGCCTTCGGCCGGCCAGCTGATGGTGGACAACGCTTTGCCGTGGACGCTGCCGCGGCGCGCGCTGCAGCGCCTGCGCGGCCAGTTGATCCTCGTGCCCCAGGTGCCACCCCTGCCGCCGCGCCAGCGCGTCGTCACCGCCGTACTGGCTGGCCGGCTGCCGAGCTGGAGCCTGTGGACGGCGCTGCGCTCGCTGTTCTACCCGGTGGACATCCCCGCCGCCGACGAAGCGCTGGAGGCCTTCGAGCTGAGCGACAAGCTCTTCGAGCGCGTGGACCGCCTCTCCGGCGGCGAGCGCCAGCGCGTGGGCCTGGCGCGTGCGCTGGTGTCGCCGGCCCGGTTGTGGTTGGTGGACGAGCCGCTGTCTGCGCTGGACCCGGCCCGCGCCCAGCGCGCCGTCGCGGCCCTGGTGCGCGAGGCCGCCGCGCGCGGCATCTCCCTCGTGGCCACGCTGCACCAGGTGGAGGTGGCGCTGGCCCATTTCCCGCGCATCCTGGGCCTGCGCGACGGCCGGATGGTGTTTGACCTGCCTTCGGCCGAGGTGACGCCCGAGCTGCTGGCGCGGCTGTACGCGTCGCATGAGCACGAGTTGCACGGCGCCGCGCCGACCGACGAGCCGCCGGCGCCGGCTGCGCCCGTGGTGATGCAATGCCGCTGAGCACGCCGGCCCGCCGCGATCCGGCCTGGCTGGGGCGCGTAGGCCTCTCGGCCGCGGCACTCGTGCTGCTGTGGCCGCTGCTGGTGGCCACCGAGTTCAAGCCCTGGCTGCTGCTGGAGGCCGACTCGCTGCGCGTGACGGGCCGCTTCGTGGCCAGCTTCCTGCCGCCGGCGTTGAGCAGCGACTTCCTGCTGATGCTGGCGCGCGAGACCTGGCGCACCGTGGCCATCGCCACGGCGGGCATCACGCTGGGCCTCGTCATCGCCGTGCCGCTGACACTGGCGGCCACGCGCACGCTGTCCATCTCGGCGCTGGCCGGCCGCATGGCCGCCCTGCCCTACGCCGTGCGCCACGCAGTGCGCCTGCTGCTCATCGTGCTGCGCAGCATGCCGGAGCTGGTGTGGGCCCTGGTGTTCGTGCGCGTCGTCGGCCTGGGGCCTGCGGCCGGCGTGCTGGCGATTGCGCTGACCTACGGCGGCATGCTGGGCAAGGTCTACGCCGAGATCCTGGAAAGCGGCGACGCCCAGGTCACGCAGACGCTGCTGCGCAATGGCGCGACGCGGCTGCAGGCCTTTGCCTACGGCCTTCTGCCGCAGAACGCCGCCGAGCTGACGAGCTACACCGTCTACCGCTGGGAGTGCGCCATCCGCAGCTCCGTCGTGCTCGGCTTCGTCGGCGCGGGCGGCCTGGGCCAGCAGATGGACAGCTCGATGAAGATGTTTGCCGGCGGCGAGGTGATGACGATGCTGCTCGTCTTCGTCGCGCTGGTGGCCTTGGCCGACCAATTGAGCGCCGCGCTGCGGCGAGCGCTGGGCTAGCCATGCGCAAGAGTGCCGCCAACCGTCCCTACCGCCTGCCGCCGCCGCTGTTCGACGCGCGCAGCCGCGCGGCCTGGCTGGTGTTGGGCGTGCTGGCCCTCGTCATCGCCAGCTTTGCTTCGCTGGACCTCAAGCTGAGCAGCTTCCTGTCGGCCGAATCGCTGGCCAGCATGGGGCGCTTCCTGGGCGAATTCGTGCCACCCGACCTGAGCCCGGCCTTCGTCGCCCGTGTGGCCCTGGGCGCGTGGGAGACGCTGGCCATGTCCGCCCTGGGCACGCTGCTGGCGGCGCTGGCGGGCATGCTGATGGCCTTGCCCGCCAGCCGGCTGCAAGGCCCCGCCCGTGGCGGTGTGCGACTGCTGCTGAACGCGCTGCGCTCGGTGCCCGAGTTGGTGTGGGCGTCCATGCTGCTTATCAGCGCGGGCTTGGGGCCGTTCGCCGGCACGCTGGCCCTGGCCATCCACACCAGCGGCGTGCTGGGGCGGCTGTTTGCGGAAGCGCTCGAGAACGCCCCGCCTGGCCCCGGCGCCGCCTTGCGAGCCCAAGGTGCCGGCACGGTGCGCGTGTTCCTGTACGCCACGCTGCCCCAGGTGCTGCCGCAGCTGATGAGCTACACGCTGTACCGCTGGGAGAACAACATCCGCGCCGCGGCCGTGCTGGGCGTCGTCGGCGCCGGCGGCCTGGGGCAGTTGCTGATGTTCCACATGGGCCTGTTCCAGATGAACAAGACGGCCACGGTGCTCATGGCCATGCTCGTCCTCGTGGCTCTGGTGGACGGTGCGAGCTTTGCGCTGCGCCGCTGGCTGACGCGCTAGCGCAGCGCGCCGGGCAGATGGCTGGGCTCCGTCCAGCCCAGCAGCTTGCGCAGCGGCTCGGCCACCGGCAGCGGCTGCACGCCCTCGGGCACGCGAGCGAGCTCGAAGCGGCGCAGCTCCAAGCTGCGGAAGACGGCACCCTCGTACGACGTCAGCGCCCTGCCCTTGGCTTCCACGCCAGGCACGGCTTGCCGGAAATCGTCGAGGCTGGCGAACTGCGCCTGGCAGGGCGTGCCCGGCACCGGCGCCCAGTTGACCAGGGGCTGGCCGCCGCCGGATCGCACGTAGACGTTGCCATCGACCCGCTCCACCATCGGTTGCGTGACCTTGCCGCAGGTAACGGGCGCCTGCTCGATGCGCAGCAGCGGCCCCTTCAGCGCGGCATCGGCCACCAGCAGGTTGCCCTCGAAGACATGGCCCACGCGCTCGTTCACGTCCGGCCCCGTCTGCGGGTGCCAGCCGAAGTGGTCGCCCTGGGCGCTGCGCTCGTTGCGGTCGACCAGTACCGGCGAATTGACGAAGGTGTTGTGCAGCACCTTGGCGCCCGCGCTGTTCAGCACGCGGATGCCCTGCTGGTTGTTCACGAACACATTGCCCGCAACCGTCACGCCCTTGGAGATCTCGAAGAAGAGGCCCGCCTGCGTGCCCTCGACGTAGTTGTTGATGAACACACCATCGACGTTGCCCACGTCGTACCAGACGCCGTTGGAATGCGGCTGCTCGATGATGAGGTTGTCGCGCACAACGACGCGGTAAGACTGGTTGAAGATCTTCACCGCAGACGGGTAGTAGCCGGTCAGACGCTCGACGTTGTTGCGGCGGACGATATTGCGCTCCAGCAGCACGTCGGACGAGCCGATGACATAAATGCCTTCGGTGCTGGTGTCGCTGACCAGCGAGTTGCGGATGACGAGCTTGTCGCCGCGGAAATAGCCGGCCACGCGCGAGCAGTGGCTGATGGTGACGTTCTCCAGCAGCGTGCCCACCACCTCCTTGCCATGGTTGCCCTCAGCCGAAGGGCCAACGGGGTCGTCGGTGGGCTCTTCGGACACCAGCGTCGAGGGCTTCTTGCCTTCGATGTCGATGGCGCGGTAGGCGTACTGCGTGAAGGTGATGCCGCGCAGCGTCGGTCCCCGGCGGTCCGAGGCCTTGCCGTGCACGGCGCGCGAGGGGCGATGCAGCGCGATGTCGTGCGCCGTGATCTCGACCAGCTTGCCGGCCGGGTTCACGCCGATGTAGACATGCCCCTTCGCGTAGTCGACGTAGTAGCCCTTGGCTCCCATCTCACCCGCCCAGCCGGCGGACTGAAGCGGCTCGCCGTCGATGAAGACCATGTCGTTGTTGAAGCGGTGCAGCGGCGTCAGAGCACCTTCGCGGTCGGGCTGCCACCAGTCCATGGGCTGGGCGGGGAACAGCGTCGCCCATTTCGTTCGCCAGACGTTGTTGCCCAGGCTCTGCCACTCGGTGGCCACGCGTGTGCCCTTGAGCACCGGGGTTTCATCCAGATAGGGCTGGATGGTGATGCCCTGGTTGAGCTGCAGCCCGCCGGTGCGATAGGTGCCGCCGCGCATGACGATGGCGTCGCCCGTGACGACGCGCGTGATCGCCGTCTCGATGGAGGTGGGCTCGGTGATCGAAGCACCGGAGGCTTCCGCCTTGCCGTCAGGCGCCACGAAGTAGACATGCGGCGCCTTGGGCACCGCGTAGCGCTGCGGCACCGGGCCGTAGGGGCCGCCCGAGGGCTGGGCGATGGCGGCCGGAGCCAGCAGTTGCGAGGCCAGCAGGCCGAGGGCGCCGGCCCAGCGGCGCAGAAGGAACGAGGTCGTCATGCAGTCTCCAGGCGCACAAAGGTAGCGCTACCAAATATTGTGGGCCGCACGCTACCACCATTTGCGCCGACCGCCGAGGCGGCCTGCAATTCCCTGCGATTCCGCCGCGACCTCAGCGCGCTTTCGGCCCCACCAACCCGAGCGCCAGCGCAATCCCCACCAGCACGACGGCACCGCCCGCCACCATCTGCGCCGTGACGGCCTCATGCAGGAACAGCGCGCCCCACAGGATGGCGAACAACGGGATCAGGAAGGTGACGGACACCGCGTTCGTCGGCCCCACGCGGCTCATCAGCCGGAAGTAGAGGATGTAGGCCAGGGCCGTGCACAGGGCCGCCAGCGCCAGCGCGCTGCCCCAGGCCACGCCGCCAGGCATGGCCGCGGGCCACAGCCACGCGGCCGGCAGCGCCAGCAGCAGCGCGGCGGCGAACTGGCTGCCGGTTGCCACGGTCAGCGCCGGCACGCCGGCGAGGTAGCGCTTGGTTGCGTTCGCGGCAACGCCGTAGCAGAAGGTGGCTGTTGCGCAGGCCAGCACGGCCCAGAACCCGCTGTGGTCGGCACCGGGCTTGAAGCTGGCCTTGTCCCAGGCCAGGAAGGCCACGCCGGCAAAGCCGATCACCAGGCCCAGCACGCGCAGCGGCGTCAGCCCCTGGCGCAGCCAGACGAAGGCGACGATGGCCGTCCACAGCGGCGTCGTCGCGTTGACGATGCTGGACAGACCCGCCGTGATGGACAGGGCCGCGAACGAGAACAGCGCGAAGGGGATGGCACTGTTCAGCGCGCCGACGAGCAGCAGCCCCTTCCAATGCGTTCGCAGGTCTGACAGCTGGCCGCGCGAAGCCAGCAGCGGAATCAGCATGACGCTGGCCAGGCCAACGCGTACCGCCGCAAGCGCGATCGGGCCGAACTCGTGGGCCCCGAGGCGCATGAACAAAAAGGACGCGCCCCAGAGCGCGGCGAGCAGCACCAGCTCGCCGATGTCGAAAGCCTTCATGCCGTCGCGCCTTCCAGGGTGAGCAAGGCCTGCTTGCGCTCCAGCCCGCCGGCGTAGCCGGTCAGCGAGCCGTCGGCGCCGACGACGCGATGGCAGGGGATGAGAATGGAGATCGGATTGCGGCCGACCGCAGCGCCCAGCGCCCGCGCGGCCTGGGCACGGCCGAGGCGCTCGGCCAGATGGCCATAGGTGTCGGGCGTTCCGGGTGCGATGGTCAGCAAGGCCTGCCAGACCTCGCGCTGGAAGGCCGTGCCGGCCGGGTCCAGCGGCGGCAACTTGAAGGGCTTGCCACTGAAGTAGGCGGCGAGCGCCGTGGCGGTGGCGGTTAGCACGGCGTCGCTGCCGTCATCCTCGGGAACGTCGAGCGCGCCGGGGTGGTGCTTCTGATCGTCGAACCACAGGCCCGACAGGCCCGTCGCACTGCGCGCCGCTGTCAGCGGGCCAAGGGGCGTCGCAATGCGGCGCTGCAGGATGTGATGACTCATGAATGTCTCCAGAGATGAAGTACGGCGTAGCTGCGATAGGGGCGATAGTGCTCCGCGGCTTCGAGATAGGCCTTGGGGGACAGCAACGGGCCGTCGCCACTCAGGGTCTTGCGCAGCACGACGTCGCCGGGTGGGAAGGCATCGGGCCAGCTCCAGCCGCGCATCAGCATGTAGCCGGCCGTCCAGGGGCCGATGCCGGGGATGGCCGTCAGCTCCTCGGCAGCGGCCTCCGGCGTGCCTTCGCGGCGCGCAAAGGCCAGCGTCGGCCAGGCCTGGCCCAGCGCGATGAGGCTGTCGGCGCGCCGGCCGATGATGCCCAGCGACGCGATGTCGTCGCGCGTTGCGGCGGCGATGCGCTCTGGCGTCGGGAACAGGCGCTGGCAGCCTTCGGGCGAGTCGGGAAGCTCTTCGCCGAAGCGCTCGACGAAGCGGCCAGCGATCGTGCGTGCCGCGGCGACGGTGACCTGCTGACCCAGCACGGCACGCACCGTCAGCTCGAAGCGGTCCACGCAGCCAGGCAGGCGCTGGCCGGCCACGGCGCCCTCGCCCAACGCGGCGGCAATCGCCTGCGGGTCGGCGTCCAGGTCCAGCCAGCGCCGCAGCAGCGGCAGCAGCGAACCGACGGCCGGCCACAGCGCCGCGGACAGCTCGACACCCACCTCGCCCGCCTTGTCGAAACTCACACGCATCCAGCCGGCATGGCGCTGGCCGGCGTGGGTCAGGGCCAGCGTGCGCGTGACGCAGTTGCCCTCCACTTTCTCGACCCCGGCGATGGCACGCGGTGCGAGGAAGGCCAGCACACCGGCTACGTCATACGGCTCGCGGTAGCTCAAACGCAGCCGCGACGCCGGCCCGGCCCCGCTGCCCTCGCGCCCAACACGACGCAGGGTCGTGGGCTGCAGCCGGTAGTGCTCGATGAAGGCCGCGTTGAAACGGCGCAGGCTGGCAAAGCCGGCTGCGTAGGCCACCTCCTGGACGGGCAGCGTGCTGTCGGTCAGCAGGGCCTTGGCCAGCAGCAGGCGGCGTGTCTGCAGGTATTGCAGCGGCGAGACGCCATGCTCGGTCTGGAAGATGCGGCGCAGGTGGCGGCTCGTGATGCCCAGGTGCGTTGCCAGGCCTTCGACGCTGGCCTCGGCGTCGTCGCAGGCATCCAGCCAGGCGGCGGCCTGCTGGGCCAGCGTGCGCGAGGCGTCCATCGTCGTCCAGGCCAGCGGCCGCGGCGCCAGCTCGGGCCGGCATTTCATGCACGGGCGAAAGCGCTCGGCCTCGGCCTGCGCGGCCGTCGAGAAGAAGCGGCAGTTCTCGCGCCGCGGCAGCCGCACGCGGCAGACGGGGCGGCAGTAGATGCCCGTCGACGTGACGCCGACGTAGAGCCGCCCGTCGAAGCGCGCGTCGTGCGACTGCAGCACGGCGTAGGCGGCGTCGGGGGGCAGGAGTTCGGATGACATGCAGCCAGTCTAGGCCGGGGCCCTGCCAGATCCTGGCAGTTTCCGGACATGCCAGCAGCGGCCCTAGTCGTCAAAGAAAGCGTCGGGGTGGCGTTTCTTCAACTGGGCGACGAAACCGTTGTCGACAAGCTGCTGGTAGGCCGCCATCAGGCGACGCCGGACGTCGTCGGGCATGGCCGGGCCGGCAACGGCGTAGAGGTCGAGGTGGATGTCCAGCACGGTGCTGCGCAACTGCATCGACGCCTGCTGCTGGGCCAGCAGGGTGCGCAGGACCGGTTCGGGGCCGATGACGACGTCGACCAAGCCACGCCGCAGCAGGGCGAGCAGCTCGGGATAGTCCTTGCCTTCGATGACGTTCGGCATGCCGATGGTCGTCAGCAGCTCACGGCTGGCCGAGGCCCGCATAGAGCCGATGCGCCGCGTTCGCAGCGCCTCGATGTGGGCGGGCATGGTGCCGTCCTCGGAGCGGCTGAAAATCGCGAAGCGGAAGTTCCCGACCGGGAACAGCCACTGGAAGCGGGCCTCGCGGTCTGGCGAGCGTGCCACGACGAGGCCGGCATGCGCCTGGCGGCTCAGCAGCATGCGCATCGCGCGTGCCCAGGGGTAGAAGTGCAGTTCGACCGTCAGTTCGGCCTGCTTGCAAACGCGCTGATAGAGCTCGAACGCATAGCCCTCGGGGCCCTTGGCGCCCCGCGACAAATAGGGCGGCACCTCACCGCTGACCCAGATCAACTGCCCATCGTCGCCTGCATGGGTTCGACCCGCGGCCAGCAGGCTGGCGAGAGTCAGGGTGACGCTGCGGCGCGAGAGCATGTCCGGGTGCCTTTCAAGCACCCTGACTCTAGCCGCACCGCGTGACGCCTACATCGCCTTGAATAGATGGACGTAGGCGCGGCTGACGGGCAGCTCGTTGCCCTTGCCGCGAATGCGCACGAAAAGCCGGCTCTGGTCATCGCGGCGCGTGCCGGCGAGGTGGTCGAGGTTGATGATGGTGGAGCGGTGAATCTGCCAGAAGCGCTCGGGGTCGAGCTGGCCGGCCAGCTCGAAGATGGGTGTGCGGATCAGGTGCTCGGCGGTCGCCGTCTGCACGATGGTGTACTTGTCGTCGGCGTGGAAGAACAGCACCTCGTCGACCGGCACCTGGTGCATCAGCTCGCCCTGGGCCGCGCGGATGTAGCGCAGGCGGGCAGGTGCCCCGCCGGCGGCCGCGGGCAGCAGGCGCTTGAGCGTCTCCGCCAGCGCCTCGTCACCACTGCTGTTGCTGCCGGCGGCGGGCTCGGCGCGCAGGCGCTCCACGCAGCGGGCCAGGCGGTCGGCCTTCAGCGGCTTGAGCAGATAGTCCACGGCGCGCGCCTCGAAGGCATCGATGGCGTACTGGTCGTAGGCCGTCACGAAGACGACGCGCGTCGTGCCCTCGATGCCCTGCGCCACCTCCAGGCCGGTCAGGCCGGGCATCTGGATGTCGAGGAAGGCGATGTCGGGTTCCAGCTCGGCGATGGCCTCGGCGGCCTCGATGCCGTGGGCGGCGACCTTGACGATCTGCAGCTCGGGCCAGGCCTGTGCCAGTTGGGCCTTGAGGTACTGGGCCAGGTGGGGTTCGTCGTCGGCGATCAGCGCAGTGGGGGCGGTGGTCATGGCGAGGTGTGTTGTGAAGGGATGTGGATGCGGGCCAGCGTGCCGCCGCCGTCACGCGGCAGCAGTTCCAGTGTGGCGGTGGGGCCCCAGCGGGCTTCCAGGCGGGCGCGGATGTTGGCGAGGGCGACGCCGTTGCCGCCGCGGCGCTTGGGAGCGTCCAGCCCCTGGCCGTCGTCCTCGACGTCAACGACGAGCCGGCCGGCTTCGCGACGGGCGCTGACGGCAATCTCGCCGCCGCTGATCTTGGGCTCCAGGCCGTGGTGGATGGCGTTCTCCACCAGCGGTTGCAAGAGCAGCGGCGGCAGCTCGAATCCGGCCAGCTCGGCCGGCAAGGCCAGGCGCACCCGCAGCCGCTCGCCCATGCGCAACTGCATCAGGCCGAGGTAGGCCTCCAGCATGGCGAACTCCTGGGTCAACGTCGTCGAATCGCCACGTAGCTGGCCCAGGCTGGCCCGCAGGTAGTCGGTGAAGCGCTCCAGCATCAGCTTGGCCCGTTCGGGGTCGAAGTCGATGAGGCTTTGCACGTTGGCCAGCGTGTTGAACAGGAAGTGCGGCTCGATTTGGCCCTGCAGCAGCCGCAGCTGCGCCTCGGTAACGCGAGCCTGCATGGCCTCCTGCTTCCAGCGGGCGCGGTAACGCAGGCCGATGAAGATGGAAATGATGGCCGAGATGACGAGGAACTCGGCCCAGAACGCCGGTTGCGTGAGCGCCTTGTTCCAGCTCTGCGTCAGCCAGATCCGGTCCACCGCCGCCAGGCCGATGACGACGCCGATGGCCGAGCAGGCGACCGAGACCGACGTGTAGAACAGGCCTGCGCGCCAGTCCCGCCAACCGACGATTGCGTCCAGCCAGCGCTGGGGCGCCAGCTTCTCGAAACCGCGAAAGATGAAGAAGAAGCACGCCGTCACGCAGGCGCTGACGAGCAGGTGGCCGGGCAGGTCTCCAGCCCACCAACGGGCCGCGCCCAATCGGCCGCTTTGCAGGCCGTGAAGCGTCGCGAAGAAGAAGCCGAAGAAGAGAAACCAGAGCAGGTAGATCAGCAGCCGCACGCGCAGCCGGTCCGGGCGGTGCTTCATCAGCACGCGCTGGTTGCGCAGGGCCTGGGTGAATTCCTCGGTGAAGCTCATGGGGCGCGAGTGTAGGAAGGCTCTGCGCCCTGCCCCATCAACGGGCGACGAATCGACAGCCAATGCGACAGATGGCTGGGCACACGCCGTGCCTACAATCCGCCGCGATTTCAAAACCCAGTATTCGAGGGCATTTCATGCAGGTTCACGCTTCCATCTTCAAGGCTTATGACATCCGTGGCGTCGTTGGCCAGACCTTGAACGAAGAGCTCGCAGAGCACCTGGGTCGCGCCTTCGGCACCGAGGCCAAGGCCCTCGGTGAAAAGGCTGTCGCGGTGGGCCGTGACGGCCGCCTGTCGGGCCCCGGCCTGGTTGCAGCGCTCGTGCGTGGCCTGCGCTCCACCGGCCTCGACGTCGTCGACATCGGCGCCGTGACGACGCCCATGCTCTATTACGTCGCCGCCACGCGCAGCGCGCACGGCTGCAACTCCGGCATCATGGTCACGGGCAGCCACAACCCCAAGGACTACAACGGCTTCAAGATGGTGCTCAAGGGCGCCGCCGTCTACGGTGAGCAGATCCAGGGTCTGAAGCGCCGCATCGAGGCCGAGGACTATGCCAAGGGCAAGGGCCGCGTGGGCAAGATCGACATCGTGCCGGAGTACACCCACCGCGTCGTCACCGATTGCAAGCTGGCCCGCCCGATGAAGATCGTTGTCGACAGCGGCAACGGCATTCCCGGCGCCTCGGCCCCGGCCATCCTGCGCGCGCTGGGCTGCGAGGTCATCGACATCTTCTCCAAGGTCGACGGCGACTTCCCCAACCACCATCCGGACCCGAGCCGCCCCGAGAACCTGGAAGACCTGAAGCGCGTCGTCCACGCCACCGGCGCCGAGCTGGGCCTGGCCTTCGACGGTGACGGCGACCGCCTCGGCATCGTCACCAAGGACGGCGAAATGATCATGCCGGACCGCCAGATCATGCTCATCGCGGCCGACATCCTGAAGCGCCAGAAGGGCGCGCAGATCATCTTCGACGTGAAGTGCACGCAGCGCCTGGCGCCGTGGATCAAGAAGCACGGCGGCAAGCCGCTGATGTGGATGACCGGCCACTCGCTGGCCAAGGCCAAGCTGAAGGAAACCGGCGCACCGCTGGCCGGCGAGCTGTCGGGCCACATCTTCTTCAGCGAGCGCTGGTACGGCTTCGACGACGCGATGTACACCGCCGGCCGCATGCTAGAGATCCTGTCGCGCGCCAAGGATCCGAGCGCCGTGCTCAAGGCCCTGCCCAACAGCTTCAACACGCCAGAAATCAACGTGCCCTGCGCCGAAGGCGAGCACCACGAGGTCGTGAAGAAGCTCAAGGAACTGGTCACGCTGGCCGACTTCCCTGGCGCCAGCGAGCTGGTCACTATCGACGGCCTGCGCATCGAGTTCCCGGACGGTTTCGGCCTGATCCGCCCGTCCAACACGACGCCGGTGCTGGTGCTGCGCTTCGAAGGCCATACGCCCGAAGCGCTGGAACGCATCCAGCACGACGTGCTGGAACAGCTCAAGCGCGTGAAGCCGGACGCGACGTTTGCCGCTGGCCATTGAACCCGCCCGGTGGCTGTACGCCACCGCGTTGCGGCTGCTGACGCCGCTGTACCTGCTGCGCCTGTGGCGCCGCGGGGCCAAGGAACCGCTCTACCGGCATGCGCTCGGTGAGCGGTTCGGTTTCTTCACGGGCTCGACGGAACCTGGCCGGCTCTGGATCCACGCGGTGTCGCTGGGCGAGACGCGTGCCGCCAGCGCGCTGATCGACGCCTTGCGCTCCCGCGATCCCGGGCTGAGATTCCTGCTCACGCACTCGACCGCCACCGGCCGTGAAGCCGGCCAGGCCTTGCTGCGCGAGGGCGATGCCCAGGCCTTGCTGCGCGAGGGCGATGCCCAGGCCTGGTTGCCTTACGACACACCCGGCGCCGTGCGGCGCTTCCTGCGCCATTGGCAGCCGAAGATCGGCGTGCTGATGGAGACCGAGGTGTGGCCGACGCTGCAACGCGAGGCTGAGCGCGCCGGTGTGCCCATGGTGCTGGCCAACGCGCGCCTGTCCGAGAAGAGCCTGCGCCAGGGGCAGCGCCTGAGCGCGCTGATGCGCCCGGCGGCTCGCCGCATGACGCTGGCGCTGGCGCAGACCGAGGCCGATGCCCAGCGCATCCGAGCGATGGGCATGGCCCGCGTCGAGGTGGCCGGCAACCTGAAGTACGACATCGCGATGGACCCGGCGCTGATCGCCCGCGGCAAGGCCTGGTCTGAAGGAGTCGGGCGGCCCGTGCTAATGCTGGCCGTCAGCCGCGAGGGCGAGGAGCAGGCCTTGTTGGCCGAGTGGGTCAAGCAGCCCTCCCCGCGCCCGCTGCTGGCCATCGTGCCGCGTCACCCGCAGCGCTTCGACGAGATCGCCTCACTCATCGAAGGCGCCGGGCTGAAGCTCGCCCGCCGCAGCGGGTGGGCCGATGAGCCCCCTTCGGACGCGCTCGCCACCGATGTCTGGCTCGGCGATTCGATGCGCGAGATGCCGCTGTACTACGGCCTCGCCAGCGTCGCCCTGCTGGGCGGCAGCTTCGAGCCATTGGGCGGCCAGAACCTCATTGAGGCGGCGGCCTGCGGATGCCCGGTGCTGGCCGGCCCGCACACCTTCAACTTCGCCGAGGCGACGGAGCTGGCGCTGGCAGCCGGTGCCGCCGAGCGCTGCGCGTCACTGGCCGAGGCGGTCACACGCGGCCTGGCGCTTTGTGCCGACGGCGCCGCACGTGACGCGATGAGCACCCACGCCCTCGCCTTCTCCAACGCACACCGTGGCGCCGCGGCCCGCATGGCGGCCGCCCTGCTGACCGAAAGACGATGAACCGAACCGCCACGGCCCGCTGGGCCTTGCAGCTGCTGTTCGTCCTGTCGGGTTGTGCGGCGCTGATCTACCAGTCGCTGTGGTCGCACTACCTGGGTCTGACGCTGGGCCACGCGGCCTACGCGCAGACGCTGGTGCTGATGATGTTCATGGGCGGCATGGCCCTCGGCGCCTGGGTCGTCAGCCGCGTCACGCAGTCGCTGCGCCGGCCGGTCGCGGTCTACGCGGGCGCCGAGGCGCTGATCGGCGTCATGGGCCTGGCCTTTCACGCCGTGTTCGTCGCCTACAGCGACTACAGCCAGACGACCGTGCTGCCCGCGCTGGCCAGCGCGGGCGCGGCCAAGGCCTGGCAGTGGCTGAGTGCCGCCGCGCTGATCGCTCCTCAGACGGTGCTGCTAGGCGCAACCTTCCCGTTGATCGCCGCCGGCGTGCTGCGCCTGGATGGCAGCCAGCACGGTCGGACGCTGGGCGGGCTGTACTTCACCAACGGCATCGGCGCGGCGCTGGGCGCGCTGGTTGCGACCTTCGGCCTGTTGCCCGCACTCGGCATGCCTGGTGCGCTGAAGGTGGCCGGCTGGCTCAACCTGGTCGTAGCGGCAGCCAGCGTGGCGCTGAGTCTGGCGCTGCGCGAAGGCCAGGGCACGTCGCCCAAAGCCGCCACGCCCGCAACTTCCGGTGGCGGCCCGGGGCGCTTGCTGCCGACCCTGCTCGCGGCGACCTTCCTCTCCAGCGCCGCATCCTTTGCCTACGAGCTGGGCTGGGTGCGCATGCTCAACCAGGCCTTGGGCAGCAGCCTGCACAGCTTCGAGCTGATGCTGGCGGCCTTCATTGCCGGCCTGGCCATGGGTGGGCTGTGGGTGAGGCGGGTTGGCGACCGCATCAAGGACCTGGTGCGCTACGCCGGCTTCGTGCAGGTCGCCATGGGCGTGTGCGCGATGCTGTCGGTCGCGTTGCTGGGCAACGCCTACCACTGGGTGCCCATCATCCTGCACGCCCTGGCCAAGACCAACGCCGGCTACGCCCTCTACAACGTGGCGACGGCGGGCATCGCCCTGCTCATCATGGCGCCGGCCGCCTTCTTTGCCGGCATGACGCTGCCGCTGTTCACGGCGGCGCTGCTCAGGCGCGGTGCTGGCGAGCGCGCCGTCGGACAGGTCTATGCGGCCAACACGCTGGGCGCCATCCTCGGCGTACTCGTCGCGGCCCACGCGTTGATGCCGGCCATCGGCGTCAGCAGGACGCTGTTGCTGGCGGGGGCCGTGGATCTGGCCATCGGCCTGGCCCTGCTGCGCGCGCTGAGTCCGGGTCGCTGGGCGCCGGCCGTGCTGGCGGCTGCGGGCGCGGGCGCCGTCGTGCTGGGCGGCATGCTGCAGTGGGGGCTGCCGGACCGGCTGCTGCAGTCCGCCGGCGTGTTCCGCTACGGCAGAACCGACGTGAGCGGCCGCGAGCTGCTCTATTACCGCGACGGCGCCACGGCCAGCATCTCGGTCGTCAAGCAGCCCGGCGCAACCATCATCGCGACGAACGGGAAACCCGACGCAGGCCTGGCGCCGCCGACCCAGGCGGCCAGCCCCGACGAGGCCACGATGCTGATGCTGGCGGCCCTGCCGCTGGCGGTGCACCCGCAGCCCGACGACATCGCCGTCATCGGCTGGGGCTCGGGCCTGAGCACGCACACGCTGCTTGGCTCGCCGGTGCCCCGGCGGGTGGACAGCATCGAGATAGAGCGCGCGGTGTGGGAAGGCGCGAGGATGTTCGCGCCGCGCAATGCGCGTGCCTACACGGACCCACGCTCGCAGGTGCACCTCGAGGATGCCCGCGAGTTCTTCGCGCGTGGCCAGCGCCGCTACGACGTCGTCGTCTCCGAGCCGTCCAACCCCTGGGTCAGCGGCGTGGCCAGCCTGTTCACGCAGGAGTTCTACCGCGGCGTGAAGCGCAGCCTCAAGCCCGGCGGGATGCTGGTGCAATGGGTGCACAGCTACGAGATCTCGGACGCGCTGCTGGCCGAGATGATCGCCGCGCTGATCCAGGAGTTTCCGGGCAGCGAGATCTACGCTGCGAACCATGTCGACCTCACCATCCTCGCGCCGCGGGATGGCCTGCAGGCGCCCGGCGGAGCGCCTTGGCACTCGCCAGAGTTGGCGTCCGAGCTGAGGCGCGTCGGCCTCGCCTCACCGACCGATATGGCCATGCGCCGCATCGGCGGGCCGGCCGTGCTGCGCACCTACGTGCGCCTGCAGAACGCCACGCCGCATTCGGATTTCTTCCCAACTGTCTCGCTGTTCGCGCCCCAGCAACGCTTCCGCGGCGTACATGCCGACCTGCTGCAGCGCCTGGCGGCCGACGGCTTGCCGCTGCTGCCCGTACTGGACTGCCGTGCAATCCCGCCCGTGGCGCAGCCGGTAAGCACCAGCGCCTTCGCGCCGATGCTGAACCGCCAGCAGGCGGTGTGGGCCGCCGAGCGCTTCAGCGGCCGCGGCCCGGGCCAGCCGCGCGGCGAGGGCCTGACCCGCCTGGTCGACGCGCTGCGTCTGCAGCGCCAGCCCGGCACGCCGCTGGACAGTGAGGCCTTGATGGTCTACGCCGCCAACCTCGCCCAGGCCGTGCTCGCCCACCTGCCGGCCGCCGAGCAGCACGCGCTGTGGGACCCCGCCGCCTGGCGCCAGGCCCAGCCCGCGCTGCCGCCCGGTGTCGTCGAGCAACTGACCTTGTACGACGCCGTCGCGCGCCAGGACTGGCCGGTGGCCGAAAAATCCGCCGAGCGCCTGCTGAGCGGTGAGGTCGACCCCGCGCCCGCAGGGATCAAGGAGCAGGTGCTGGTGCTCAGCATACTGGCGGGCCTGGCACAGCGCCAACCGGATGCGGTGCTGAGCCGCGAGGTGCGCTGGGGCAGCCAGGTGCCGCCCGGCCCTCTGGCCGATGCACGGCACTTCCTGAAAGCCTGGGAAGACGGCCGCGAGCCCGTGTGCGCCGCTGCGGTCCGGCCGGTTACTCCCTGACGAAGCGCAGCTTGGCGCTGCCCTGGAACAGCGTCAGCGCCTTGGCATCGGCATCGAACTCGATCTCCAGCGGCGTGATCTTGGCGAAGAAGCGCCGTGGCACCTTCGCAAACAGCTCGAACTCGCCCTGCCCCGTCGCTTGCGCGAACAACTGCTGGCCATCCGCACGCACCGTCAGCTTGAACTGCGGGTTCAGCGCGTAGACGCCCGCCAGCGGCTGCAACTGCTCGGCCGCCATCGTGACGCTGGCCTGGCGCGTGGCCGACAGGTCGCGCAGGGGCACGCTGCCGTCGAGCGCATGCAAGGCCAGGTCACCAATCGGCACCTGGGCGTTGGCCAGCACGACGGTGGCACTGTTGCGTTGAGGGTCAAGCCACAGCGAACTGCTGAAGCCGCCCGTACCGCCATCGTGACTGAACAGCGTGCGGCCGTTCAACGGCGCCAGCAGCCAGGCCAGGCCGATGGGGTTGATCGGTGCCGGGCCCGCCGCGCGGCGCTGCAGGCACAGCGCGAAGGCCTCGCGCAACGGGTGCGCGTAGCCGCCCAGCGCCGCCTCGGCGTAGCGCAGCAGGCCGCGTGCCGAACCTAGCAAAGCGCCGGCACCGGCGGTCGGGCTCTGGAAATGCCAGGCCGATACCGGCCTGCCCTGCGCGTCGTGCCCCTGCAGCAGCGCCGGCCGGCCGAAGCCGAGGTGGTTCTGCAGGCCCAGCGGCTCCAGCACGCGGCGGGTCAGCAGCGTGGCGTAGTCGGTGCCGTGGCGCAGCGCCAGCGCATGGCCCAGCAGGCCGAAGCCGAGGTTGGAGTAGGCGTAGGCGCTGTCCCGCGCAACGCTGGGCTGCCAGCCCTTGAGGAACAGGCGCAGCGACGCCCAGTCGTAGTCGGCATAGGGGTCGTCGGGCTTGGCCGGCATCATGTTGGTGGCCAGCCGCGGCAGGCCGGAGCGGTGCGTGGCCAGGTCCACCCAGCGCAGCGGCTGGCCCTGGCTGTCGCGCAGCTTGAGACCGTCCGGCAAGGTGGCCTCGACGGCATCGTCCAGCTTGAGCTCACCGCGCACGACCGCATCAGCCAGCAGCAGCGCGGTGAAGGTCTTGGTGATGGAACCGATCTCGAAGACGCTGTCGGCGTCGGGCCGTGGGCCGGTTCTCGAGGCACCGGCGAACTCGGTCTTGCCGCCGCTCAGGCGGCCTGCGGCAAGCGCAACGCCGTCGTCCTTGAGCCGGGCCTCCAGCAGCTTCTGCAGCGCGGAGGCCTCAACTTGGGCCAGGGCGGGGATGGTGGCGCTGCCGGCGGCGGCCAGCAGGCAGTGACGTCGTGTGATGCGGTCCATAGCGGACCGCAGCATAACGATGCGATCAGCTGCCGGTGGGTGTCCAGCCGCCGCCCAGCGCCTTGACGAGCTGCGCCGTAGCCGCCCACTGGGCACCGCGCAGCTGCGCCAGCGCGCGCTCGGTCGCCAGCGGCGTGCGCTCGGCTTCGGTCACATCGAGGTAGCTGACGGCGCCCTTGTCGTAGCGGCTCTTGGCCACCGTCAGCGCCTGGCTGGCGGAGCTCAGCGTGCGGTTCTGCGCGTCCACCGTGGCGGCGCGGCCTTGCAGTTCTGCCAGCGCATCGTCCACCTCGCGCAGCGCCTGCAGCATGCGGCCGCGGAAGGTGGCCAGCGACTCGTCGACCTGGGCCTTGGCGCCCGCCAGGTTGGCCTTGTTGCGGCCGCCCTCGAACAGCGGCAGCGAGATGCTGGGGCCGATGTTGTAGAGCCGTGCCGGCGCGGAGATCAGCGAGTCCAGTTCCTTGCTCTGGTAGCCGAAGCTGCCGGTCAGGCGGATGGACGGGTAGAAGGCCGCTTCGGCGATGCCGACCTGCGCCGTGGCTGCGTGCAGTTGCTCCAGGCTCTGCGCTAGGTCCGGGCGGCGTTGCAGCAGCTCTGACGGCACGCCGGCGCGGATCTGCGGCGGTGCTGCCAGCGGTGAGGCCTGCAGCTTCAGCTCGGCGGCAGCCTGGCCGGTCAGCGCGGCGATCTGGTTCAGCAGCAGGGCCTGGCGGCGCGGCAGATCAGTGACGTCGGCGTCCGCGGCGGCGAGTTCGGCACGCACACGCTCCAGGTCCTGCGTCGTCGAGGAGCCGGCATCAAAGCGGGTCTGCGCAACCTTGAAGGCGTTGGCGCGGCTGTCGCGCACACGTTGCAGCGCGGAGGCTTCGTCGGCCAGCGCGCGCCACTGCCAGTATGCGGCGGCGACGTCGGCCGTCAGCGCGACGCGGGCGGCAGCGGCATCCAGCGACGAGGCGTCGAGCTGGGCTTGAGCCGCCTCGCCCTGGCGCTTCACGCGGCCCCAGAGGTCCAGCTCCCAGCCGATGGAGGCTTGCAGGCCGGTCTGGGTGCCATCGAAGGTGATGGCCTGGCCGCCCAGCACCGGCGTGGTGACGGACTTGGCCGACGTGCGCAGGTTGGTGACGCTGCCGCCAACGTCTACGCGCGGCAGCTCGTCGGCCTTGGTGGCGCCATAAACAGCACGGGCGCGCTGCACGCGGGCGGCGGCGGCGGCCAGCGTCGGGCTGGCCTGCAGGGCCTGCGCTTCCAGCGCGTTGAGCTGGGCGTCGCCAAACATCAGCCACCAGTCGCGCTGCAGCTCGGCGCCGGCCACGGGGGCGGTGGCGCGATAAGCGGCAGGGGCGTTGGCGACGGGCGCCTGGTAGTTGGGGCCCAGCGTCGTGCAGGCGGCAAGCGCGGCGGTGGCGACGAGGGTGAGGATGGTCTTGAGTTGGATCATGGTGATCTCTCTTTCGAATTCAGTGAGCGGCTTCAGCGGCGCCGGCGCCACCCAAAACCTTCTTGCTCATCCAGACGATGGCGACACACGCGAACAGCGCGATGCCCAGGATCAGGAAGGCGTCGTTGTAGGCCATGACGAAGCTGTCACGGCGCACGACGTTGTCCAGCGCCTTGATGGCCATGTCCTGCGCGGTGGTGAGGTCGGCACCCTTGCTGGCGAAGTTCTGCGCCAGCGTGTCCAGCCGGGCCTGCGTGGCCGGGTCGTAAAGGCTGACGGACTCGCCGACGCGGGCGCTGTGGAGGTGCTCGCGGTTGGTCAGCAGCGTGGCCAGCGTGGCGATGCCGACCGAGCCGCCGAGGTTGCGCATCATGTTGAACATGCCCGACGCGCTCGGCAGCAGGTTGGGCGGCACGCCGTTCACCGCGAAGTTGGTCAGCGTGATCATGATGAGCGGCTGGCCCAGTGCGCGGACGATCTGCGCAGCCAGCAACTCGGGGCCGGCCGTGTCGGCGCTCATGTGCGTGTTCATGAAGCACGAGATGGCGAACAGCGCCAGGCCCACGCTCATCATCACGCGGTTGTCCAGCTTGGTGGACAGCTTGGCCGCGAACGGCATGATGAAGAGCTGCGGCAGGCCCATCCACATGATGACCAGGCCGATCTGCATGGGCGTGTAGTTCGCGATCTGGCCCAGGTACAGCGGCAGGATGAAGGCCGAACCGTAGAGGCCCATGCCGGTGGCGAACGCGATGACGCCGGCGATCAGGAAGCTCGGGCGGCCGAGGATGTGCAGGTCGATGAAGGTGTTCTTGCGCGTCAGGCCGCGCCAGGCCCAGCCGTAGATGCCGCCCACCGCCAGCACGGCGGCCGTGATGATGAAGGGGCTCTGGAACCAGTCTTTGGCATTGCCCTCTTCCAGCATCGCGGTCAGCGAGCCCAGGCCCACAGCCATGAAGACAACGCCCCACCAGTCCACTTCACGCAGCAGCTTGAGGTTCATCGGCTCCTTGTCCAGGCCGATGGTGACGCCCAGCATCAGCAGCACGCCGGGCACCCAGTTGATGTAGAAGATGCTGGGCCAGCCGTAGAGCTCGGTCAGGTAGCCACCGACCGTGGGGCCCAGCGTGGGGGCCAGCGTGGCCGTCATGCCGAACAGCGCCAGGCCGATGGGCCGCTTGTTCAGCGGCAGCTTGCGCGTGACCAGCGTCATCGCCATCGGAATCATCACGCCACCCGTGAAGCCCTGGGCCGCGCGGAAGGCAATCATGCTTTCCAGGCTCCAGGCCATGCCGCACAACGTGCTGAAGATCAGGAACAGCGCGACGTTGACGACCAGGTAGCGCCGCGTGGAGAACACCATCGACAGGAAGCCCGCGAGCGGGATGACGACGATCTCGGCGACGAGGTAGGCGCTGGAGATCCAGGAGCCCTCTTCCTGCGTGGCCGACAGCGCGCCGAGGATGTCCCGCAGCGAGGAGTTGGTGATGGCGATGTCCAGCACCGCCATGAAGGCACCCAGCAGGCTGGCCAGCACGGCCAGCCAGGTGCGGCCGCTGACCTTTTGGTCAGGCGGCGGCGGGAGGTAGTTTTCGTTGCCCACGTGAATGCCCCGGGCTTACTCGGCGATCTCGACTTCCACCTGCACGGACAAGCCCGGCACGATGCGCGACGCGGCCTCACCCAGGCTCTTCAGGCTCTCAGGCTCGAACACGACCTTGACCGGCACGCGCTGGACGATCTTGGTGAAGTTGCCGGTGGCGTTGTCCGGCGGCAGCAGCGCGAAGCTGGCACCCGAGGCGGGCGCAAAGCTGTCGACGTGGGCTTCCAGCTCCTTGCCCGGGAAGGCATCGACCTTCACATGCACCTTCTGGCCCGGCTTCATCTTGGCGAGCTGGGTTTCCTTGAAGTTGGCAACGATCCAGGTCTCGGGCTCGACGATGGCCGCGAGTTGCTGGCCGGCCTGCACGCGCTGGCCCACTTCGACCGTGCGCTTGCCGATGCGACCATCGCTGGCGGCCTTCAGCTCGACGTAGCCGAGCTGGTTCTGTGCGTCCTTCAGCTGGGCTTGCGTGGCGCTCTTCTGAGCGTTGGCGGACTGGCGGGCGCTCTCGGCAGCGGTGACGGCTTCCTTGGCGGCGGAGGCGCTGGCCTTGCGGGCGGCCACGTCGGCACGGGCCACGTCGCGGGCGGCGAGGGCTCCATCAAGCTCCTGCTTGGATGTGGCGCGCAGTTCGGCACCGAACAGCGCCTGGCTGCGCTTGGCATCCAGCTCGGTGCGGGCCAGCACGCTCTCGGCCTGGGCAACCTGCGAATTCGTCACCGCGGCCTGGGCCTTGGCCTGGGCGATCTGGGCGGCGCTGGTGGCAATGGCCGCGTCGGCCTGGGCGATCTGCGCCTTCAGGCGCTCGATCTGCACGGCCGCGTCGGACGGGTCCAGGCGCAGCAGCACGTCGCCGGCCTTCACGACCGCGTTGTCCTGCATGTGCATCTCGGTGACGACACCGGCCACGCGCGTGGCGACCGGGTGAAGGCGGCCGGCGACGAAGGCGTTCTCCGTCTCGACGAGATGCTGAGCGCGCCACCACATGCGGCCACCCAGGCCGATGCCGCCGATCAGCAGCAGCGCGCCGACGAGGATCAGCGGCACGGGCGGGCCACTCTTGGTGGGCTTGGGCGCGGCGGCGGCGTTGTCTTGCGGTGCGTTCATGACAGGGTTTCCTTGTTGTTGGTGCTTAGGTTTGTTCTGGGAATAGATCGCGGACTGAGGCGGCCCATGCCGCCCGACTGGAATCGCTGCAGCGCGCTGACGACCTGGCTTTCGTCGCTCATGACGAAGGGGCCGTGGCGCACGACGGATTCATGAAGCGGCCGGCCGCAGAAGCAGGCCAGGCGCAAGGGTTCATCGGCCACGATGCGGGCACTGCCGCCTAGGGACAAGCTGAGCGCGCGGCCGATGGAAAGCGGCAGCTCGCCGGTACGGCCACTGCCGTGGATGGGGATGGCGAAGCCTTGCTCCCCCTCGGGCAGCACGAAATCGAAGGCGGCGCCGGCGTCGATGTCGGCCAGCACCAGCGAGGTCGACCAGGGCAGATCGAGCGCGGTATCGGCACCAAAAACCTGCACCGCCCGCCAGCCCTCGCCCACGCGGCGCGGCATCTGCTCGGGGGCCAGGCGCATCACGGTGGGTGCGCGCAGCTTCTGGTCGGCCGGCAGGTTCACGAAGATCTGCAGGCCATGCGCCTCGCGACCGGGCTCGGCCGGGAATTCATCGTGCATGACGCCGCGGCCGGCCAGCGTCCAGTGCAGGCCGCCGGGTTGGATGGCGTGCTCGCCGCCAAGGGAGTCGCGGCTGACCATGCCGGTGGCCGAATCGTCGAAGAGATAGGTCACCGCCGAGAACCCGGCGTGCGGATGCGGTGCAAACGCCGGCTCGCTCATGCGGAAGTGATCGACCATGATGAAAGGGTCGAGCAGCGCCAACGGTTCACGCCAGCCCTCGGCCTGGAAGCCGGCGCCGATGCGGTGCCGTTGGGGCTGAAGAAGACGGGCGGTTGACATGATGGGCCGGACTGTAGAGAGTTCCATTTCCGGCGAATAGCCGCAAAACTCAAACGCACCGTTCCGGAAACGAAACGAAATAAAACGAGATATTCACACCATGAAGATCGATGACCTGCTCTTGCTGGCCCAGGTTCACAAGGCCGGATCGCTGTCCGAGGCGGCCCGCCAGCTGGACCTGCCCAAGGCCACGCTGAGCCGGCGCCTCACGGCGCTGGAGACCTCGGTGGGCGCCCGCCTCTTTGTGCCGGGCGCCAGCCGCATGACGCTGACCGAGCTGGGCGAGCAGCTCGCCGAGCGCGCTGCCAGGCATGACGAGGACATCGCCGAGACACGCGATTGGCTGGCTTCGCGCGACGCATCACCCCAGGGGCGCCTGCGCGTGTCGGTACCGGCGGAGTTCGCCATGCTGGTGCTGGCTGAGAGCTTTGCGCGCTTCGTGCGGCGCTATCCCAAGGTGGAGCTGGAGGTGGACACCACGCCGCGCCGCGTCGACCTCTTCAACGAGCCCTACGACGTGGCCATGCGCGTAGGCCCGGTGGACGAGCCTGACCTCATCGCCCGCGAGTTCATGATGCTGGAGCGCGGCCTTTACGCCAGCCCGGTGTACTTGCAAGCCCGCCCCGCGCCCCAGACGGCGACGGACCTGGCGGGACACGATTTCGTCGTCATGACCCAGGCGCGCGAGGCAGGCAAGCGCCGGCTGCTGAATGGCTCGCAGACCTTCGACATCGACCTGCGCGGCCCGTTGGAGGCCAACTCCATCGGCCTGGTGCTGGCGCTGACGCGCGCCGGCGGCGGCATCGGCAGCTTTCCTTACGGCATGGTGGCCGCCGACATCGAGGCAGGCACCCTGGTGCCTGTGCTGCCTGAGTGGAGCTACGAGCCCATGGCCGTGACGCTGCTCACCGCGAGCCGCCGACTGATGCCCGCCAAGACCCGCGCCTTCATCGACCATCTGTTCGAAACCAAGCCCGACTGGGCCAAGGGCCCGTTTCTCAACCCGCTAGCAAAGCCTTCAGCCCGGACCCGTCTGGCACCGTGACGCCCAGCGTATGGCTCTTCTTCACGCGGTCGGCGGGTGCGTCCCAACCGGCCGCTTGACAGCTCTGGTCCCGCGCCCCCATTTGCTCGCAAGCCGAACGGGTAAACGACGGCCATACCTGGGCTAAGACAAAGCTAGCGTAAACGCTGTGCTTCTGCCGACTAAACAACCAAAAGTGAGATGCAAAATTAGGTACGAGCCATTTCATGAATTCGATGGCCAAAACCAGGGAGGAAAAATGAAGATTTGTGCGTGGAAAGCGTTCAGCGTTGCGACCCTCAGCCTCACAGCAATCAATGCTGATGCAAGCAATCATGTGCTGACTTTCAGCGGCGCCGTCGGGAACGGATACGTCTACTCCTACGATGTGGGTGCCATTCACTATGACGCTTGGAGCTTACTGCTTGATGGGCTGAGCAGCTCAAATGGCTTTGAGGTCAGTCAAGGCGATACCGTGTCCGCTGTGATTCGGTTTGACCAGGCGCTGAACGTTCCGTCGGCGAAAATGATTAACTGGTATCAGCTGATCCTCGCCGGAGTCGACTTTCCGGCCACGTCCATAGCCACTGAAGGCACCGTCACCGTCAAGCTCGGCGGGACGACGATTTCATCGGAGTCCAACAACTGCGCCACGATTTACCAGATTGCGAATTGCTGGGTTCGGGTTGCGCCAAACAACGCAGCTGCAAGTTTTGACGAGATATCACTCGACTTTTCGATCAAAACCTTGTCGACTCCCGTAACGGTGAATCAGGGGACATTCACGTACCTCTTGATGAGTCCGGCGATGGTCCCGGAACCCATGACAGTCTCTTTGATGATCGCCGGCCTCGGCTTACTTGCTTTCCGTCGACGCACTTAAGCATCTTCACCAAGCAGGGCCCTCAGCCCTGCTTCGTCCAGCACCGTAACGCCCAGCGTGCGGGCCTTCTCCAGCTTGCTGCCGGCCTCTTCGCCGGCGATGACGTAATTCGTCTTCTTCGACACCGAGCCGCTGACCTTGCCGCCGGCATCCTCTATGAGGGCCTGGGCCTCGTCGCGGGAAAGAGTCGGCAGCGTGCCGGTCAGCACCAGCGTCTTGCCCAGCAGCGGGCGCGGCCGGTCGTCGGCTTCGCCGGCGCTTTCCTTGGGCGCCACGCCGGCCGCCAGCAGCTGCTCGACGACCTCGACGTTGTGCGGCTGCGCAAAGAAGGTGTGGATGCTGGCCGCCACGATGGGGCCAACGTCGGCCACCTCCAGCAGTTGCTCGACGCTGGCACTCATCAGCTTGTCCAGCGTGCCGAAGTGGCGCGCCAGCTCCTTGGCCGTCGTCTCGCCAACCTGCCGGATACCCAGCGAGAACAAGAAGCGCGCCAGCGTGGGCGTCTTGCTCTTCTCCAGCGCGTCGACGATGTTCTGCGCGCTCTTCTCGGCCATGCGGTCCAGCGCGGCGAGCTTGGCGACGCCGAGCTTGTAGAGGCCCGGCAGGCTCAGCACGATGCCGGCGTCCACCAACTGCTCGACGAGCTTGTCGCCCAGGCCCTCGATGTCCATCGCGCGGCGGCCGGCAAAGTGCAGCATGGCCTGCTTGCGCTGGGCCGGGCAGAACACGCCGCCCGAGCAGCGGTAGTCCATGCCGCCGCGCTCGCGCACCGCTTCGCTCTTGCACACCGGGCATTCGCGCGGCAGACGGAAGTTGGGCACGTAGCTGGCGCGCTCGCCAGGCACGCGGCCGACCACTTCGGGGATCACGTCGCCCGCGCGGCGCACGATGACCTTGTCGCCCACGCGCACGCCCTTGCGGCGCATCTCGAAGACGTTGTGCAGCGTCGCGTTGCTGACGGTCGTGCCACCAACAAACACCGGGTCCAGCCGCGCCACCGGCGTCAGCTTGCCGGTGCGGCCCACCTGCACGTCGATGGCCAGCAGCGTCGTCACCTGCTCCTGAGCCGGGTATTTGTGGGCCACGGCCCAGCGCGGCTCGCGGGTCTTGAAGCCCAGCCGCGCCTGCAGCTCGCGGGAGTTGACCTTGTAGACGATGCCGTCGATGTCGAAGGGCAGCGCGTCGCGCCGGGCGGCGATGGCCTGGTGGAACTGCACCAGGCCTTCATGCCCCAGGGCCACCACGCGGTCGGCGTTAACCGGCAGACCGAAGGCCGCCAGTGCGTCCAGCATGCCGGCGTGCGTGGCGGGGATCTCCCAGCCCTGCACCTCGCCCAGGCCGTAGGCGTAGAAGCACATCGGCCGCTGGCGCACCAGCGCCGGGTCGAGCTGGCGGATGGCGCCGGCTGCCGTGTTGCGCGGGTTCACGAAGGTCTTGTCGCCGCGCTCGCGCTGGCGCTCGTTGAGCTTCTCGAAGTCGTCGCGGCGCATGTAGACCTCGCCGCGCACCTCCAGCACCGCGGGGGCATCGCCCTTCAGTCGCAGCGGGATCTGCCCGATGGTGCGCACGTTCTGCGTGACATCTTCGCCCGTCTCGCCGTCGCCACGGGTGGCGGCTTGCACCAGCACGCCGTTCTCGTAGCGCAGGTTCATCGCCAGGCCGTCGAACTTCAGCTCGGCGGCGTACTCCACGGGCGTGTCGGCCTCGGTCAGCGCCAGCTCGCGGCGCACGCGCGCGTCGAAGGCGATGGCGCCGCCTTCGGTCGTGTCGGTCTCGGTCGTGATCGACAACATGGGCACGGCGTGGCGCACCGGCGTCAGCCCGGCCAGCACGGCGCCGATGACGCGCTGCGTCGGCGAATCCGCCGTCAGCAGCTCGGGGTGGGCGGCCTCGATGGCCTGCAGCTCGGCAAAGAGCTTGTCGTACTCGGCGTCCGGCAACTCGGGCGCGTCGAGCACGTAGTAGAGGTGGGCGTGGTGGTTCAGCTGGGCGCGCAGTTCGGCGGCGCGCTGGGCGGGAGCAACGGTCATGCCGCCATTGTCGCGGCGGCCGAAGCCGCGATAGCCGGCAGACATCGTTGTCTCGGCGCTGCAGCGATGCCATCATCAAACCACCGGCCCGCGTCGGGCCGCAAGGGAGAAACGAATGTTGTCGAATCTTCGTGTCGGTCCGCGCATGGCGCTGGCCTTTGGCTTGTTGCTGGCGCAGATGCTGGCCATGGGCGGTTTTGCCAGCAACCGCGTGGCGCGCGTGCAGGCCAATGTGCTGGACCTGGCGGACAACTGGCTGGTTAGCACCCAGCAGCTGGCCGGCATGAACGAGGCGCTGAACCAGATGCGCCGCGCCGAGCTGCAGCTGGCGCTGGGTGGGTCGCCCGAGGAGATGGCCGCCGAGCAGCAGCGCATCGCCAAGCAATGGGAGGCGCTCGGGCCGCTGCTCAAGGCCTATGGCGAACTGCTGAGCCCCGCGGAGAAAGAGCCTTTCCAGGCCTTCCAGACCACGCTGGACGCCTACAAGGCCGGCCAGGTGAAGATCAGCGCACTGGTCAGCGGCGGCAAGGCCGACGAAGCCGTGGCGCTGATACGCGGCGACTCGCGCAAGCAGTTCAGGGCCAGCACCGAGGCGGTGCGCAAGCTCATCGACATCAACGGCGCCGGCGCCCAGCAGGCGCGGGCCGAGGCCTTGAGCAGCTACAGCGCCGTGCTGTGGGGCATCTGGAGCATGGTGGCCGTGGCCATGGCTTTGGGGGCGCTGGTGGCCTGGCGCATGACACGCTCGGTCACCCAACCGCTTCAGCTGGCGGCCGCAGCGACGGAGCGTATCGCCGGCGGCGACCTGACGACCGACGTGGACAGCCGGCTCGGTGACGAACTGGGCGACCTGCTGCGGGGCCTGTCCCGCATGCAGCATGCGCTGCACGAGTCCATCAGCACTGTGCGCAGCAGCGCGGACGCGATCGCGACGGCCAGTGGCGAGGTGTCGGCCGGCAGCCTGGACCTGTCGTCACGCACCGAGCAGGCCGCCGCCAGCCTGGAAGAGACGGCCGCGGCCATGCATCAGATCACCGACACGGCCCAGTCCAACGCCAGCTCGGCCGGAGAAGCCAACCGCCTGGCCTCGGGCGCCTCAGGCGTGGCGGCGCGCGGCGGCGCAGCGGTGGGCGAGGTCATCCGCACGATGGACGCCATCCAGCAGTCCTCGCGCAAGATCGCCGACATCATCGGCGTCATCGACGGCATTGCCTTCCAGACCAACATCCTGGCCCTGAACGCTGCGGTGGAAGCCGCCCGCGCCGGCGAGCAAGGGCGCGGCTTCGCGGTGGTGGCGGCCGAGGTGCGCACCTTGGCCCAGCGCAGCGCCCAGGCGGCGCGCGAGATCAAGACGCTGATCTCAGGCTCGGTGGAGCATGTGGAGGTCGGTTCGCGCCAGGTGGCCGATGCCGGCTCGACCATGCAGGAGGTGGTGCAAGCGGTACAACGCGTGACCCAGGTCATCGGCGAGATCAGCACCGGCGTGCAGAACCAGACTCAAAGCCTGACGGAGGTGCATACGGCCGTCACTCAGCTCGACACCATGACGCAGCAGAACGCGGCACTGGTGGAAGAGTCGGCGGCGGCGTCGGAGGCGCTGAAGCTTCAGGCATCGACCCTCGCCGAAGTCGTGGCGCGCTTCAGGTTGCGGCGCGCCTGAGTGAGGGTGGCGGCGGTGAGAATCGACCGCATGGCCACCTCTCCCCTGCTCCACGCCGGCCCGGCGGTCGGCTTCGACCAGCCCTTCGAGATGCTGCTCGCCTGCCACGAGCGCGTGCAGCGCAGCCTGAGCCTGCTGCTGCGTCTGCAAGCCCACGTGGCGGCGCATGGCGCGGACGACCAGGCGCGCGACGCGGCCCGGGATGTGCTGCGCTACTTCGACCTGGCCGGCCCCAAGCACCACGAGGACGAGGAGCGCCACGTGCTGCCTCGGCTGCGCGCCGCGGGCCTGGGCCAGTTGGCCGACCAGCTGGCGGCGGAACATGCCGAGATGGCGCGCCAGTGGGCGGCACTTCATCCTGCCCTGGAGGCGGTGGCGGCCGGGTCGGGCAAGGCGTTGGATGCGAGGGCCTGCCGGGCGTACGCGGATCTCTACGCCGGCCACATGGCCGCCGAGGAAGGCCAGGCCTTCCCGACGGCAGCGCAGGGCGCAGGCGCGGCAGCCCTCGCTGCGATGGGCGCCGAGATGGCCGGCCGCCGGCGCGGCTGAATCACCTGCGGCCGTCCGGGCCAACGGCGGCGTCGATGTTGCGGAACTGCTGTCTCAGCGCGCAGCGGCGGCGTGCTGCGCCAATGCGGCAGGGTCCGGCAGGCGGATGTCGCGCCTGTCGATCTGCAGCAGGCCCAGGCCCTCCAGCTCGTGCAGCACGCGCGAGAAGTACTCCGGTGTCAGTGACAGCAGCGACGCCACCGTGGCCTTGGCCGCGGGCAGGCTGACGACGGCCGGGCCGGGCTGGCCGGGGTCCACATCGCGCAGCAGATAGCCGACGACCCGCTGCAGGCCCGACTGCAGCGAGCCGGCCTGCACGTCCTGCACCAGGCCATGCAGGCGACGCGACATGCCCGACAGCATCCTCAGCGCAAAGCCGGCGTCGAGCTGCAGTTCGGCCAGCAGCGCCTGGCGCGGCACCTGCAGCAGCACCGCGTCGCTGAGCACCTGGGCGTTGATCGGGCACGGCCGCTCCAGGAAGACCAGCGCCTCGGCAAAGCTCTGGCCGGCGCCGACGAGTTCGATCACCCTTTCGTTGCCGTTGGGCGCCGCCATGTACAGCCTCACCTGGCCACTCACGACGATGAAGAAGGCGTCGCAGGTTTGCCCGGCCCACAACACAGGCTGGCCACGCGCCGCCTGCAGCAGGCGGCAGGCCGAGGCCAGGCGTTGCAGCGCGGCCTCGTCGACATCGACGAACAGCGGCTGCGTGCGCAGGAAGTGGGGGATGCTGAACGGGGCGAGCATGGCCATGCGGTGAGGGCTGCATGCTGAAGGCCGCGGCCGCCAAGCCCTTTGACGCGCATCAAGCGCCTGCAACTCTTCGTTGAGGCTCCTTTCTTTGATCAAAGAAAGTTGCAAAGTTACAAACAAAAAATCAACCCAGCGGTTGCGAGTCATTCGACACCCTCAATGAACCAGCAGCGTTCTAGGGGTGCAATTGGATTGCTAAGTAGTTTTCCTACGCAATCACCGCAGCCAACTGTCTAGAGTCGCGCCACTTTCCAGATTCAGGAAAGGCGGCCAGGGCATGCAGTCGATTGGCCGAAACAGCCGCCCCGCGACGAGGGCGGCGTCGATCAAACCGGAGACACACCCATGCACAAGCTGCCACTGAGCCGCAGGCTCTTCCACGCCCTGACGCTGGCTTCCAGCGCCGCCGCCCTGGCCTCCTTCGCGCCCCCTGCCCTGGCGCTCAACCCGAACTCGACGTCCGTCCAGATGTTCGAGTGGAGCTGGCCCGACATCGCCACCGAATGCACGCAATGGCTGGGCCCCAAGGGCTTTGGCGGCGTGCAGATCTCGCCGCCCGGCGCGAGCAAGAACGCCAATGGCTGGTGGGGCGTCTATCAGCCCGTCAACTACGCGAACCTCACCAGCCGCATGGGCACGCCCTCGCAGCTGCAGGCCATGATCAACACCTGCCACACGGCCGGCGTGCGCGTCTACGCCGACATCGTCGTCAACCAGATGGCCGACGGCAGCGGCACCGCCACCGACGGCTCGACCTGGAATGCCGGCACGCTGGCCTACCCCTTCTTCAGCGCCAGCGACTTCCACGCCAACTGCAACATCAACGACAGCGACTACAACTCGCCGTCGGGCCGCAGCAATGTGCAGAACTGCCGTCTCGGCGGCCTGCCCGACCTGGCGACCGAGAGCAGCTATGTGCAGGGCCAGATCGCCAACTACCTGAAGGCCTTGCTGGCCATGGGCGTGGATGGCTTTCGCATCGATGCGTCCAAACACATGCCCGCCGGCAGCTGGACGACCATCATGAACGCCGTGAAGGCCGCCTACCCGACGAACCTGCAGGGTGAGCCCATCTGGGTCACGCAGGAAATCATCAACGACGGCGAGGTGGACCGGCCAAGCTACTTCCCCGTCGGTACGCTGAACGAGTTCCAGTTCACGTCGGCGATGCGCGACGTCTTTCGCAACAACAACGGCCTGAACCTCGCCAGCATCCCCAGCGTGATGGGCACCTGGGGCAACTGGGGCGGCAGCTGGGGCTTCATCCAGCCGCAGAACGCCACCATCTTCGTCACCAACTGGGACACCGAGCGCAACGGCGGCTCGCTGAACATCAACAACAACGGCGGCGCCGATGCCGGCGGCCAGCGCTACACGCTGGCCCATGTCTTCATGCTGGCCCAGGGCTATGGCGAGGCCCAGCTCTACTCGGGCTTCAAGTTCACAGACACCGGCGCCGACCGGCCCAGCACCAGCCCCTACAGCGGCGGCACGCCACAGATCAACGTCGTCTGGGACTTCGCCCACCGCTGGACGCCGCTGGCGAACATGGTGGCCTTCCGCAATGCGTCCATCGGTCAGGCGCAGCAGAACTGGATCGTCGGCAACAACGGCAACCAGGTCGCCTTCAGTCGCGGCAATGTCGGCTTCGTGGCGCTGAACAACAGCAACAGCGCCTGGACGCGCACGTTCGCCACGGGCCTGGCCGCGGGCACCTACTGCAACGTCATCAACGGCACGAAGAACGCCGCCGGCACCGGATGCACGGCGGACTCGGTCACCGTCGACGCCAGTGGCAACGCCAGCATCACGGTACCGGCCAACAGCGGCAGCCCGACGCCAGCGGTGGCCATCTACACGGGCCAGAAGACCAGCAGCGGTGGCAGTTCGTGCGCCGTGACCTTCACGATCGCGAATGCCAACACCGTATCCGGCCAGAACCTGCGCGTCGTGGGCAACGTGACCGGCCTGGGCGCCTGGGCGCCGGGCTCCGGCTTTGCGCTGACCATCCAGGGCTCGGGCGCCAACGTGCCGTGGACGGGCACGGTCAGCCTGCCGGCCGGCACGGCGATTCAGTACAAGTATGTGAAGTGGAATGGCTCTTCGGCCGTCTGGGAAAGCAACCAGGCCACCGGCAGCGGCAACCGCGAGTTCACGAGCTGCACGAGCGGCTCTCAAGCCCGCAGCGACGGCAACTTCAAGTTCTGACGGCGGGCGCTACCGCGGTGATCATCACCTGGTCCACGCGGTAGCTGTCCACGTCGACGACCTCGAAGCGCCAGCCTTCCCATTCGACGACATCGGTGCGCCGCGGAATGCGGCGCAGCATGACCATCAGGAAGCCCGCCAGCGTGTCGTAGGTGCCGGCATGCGGCCAGCCCTCGATGCCCAGCGAGCGCTCGACATCGGGGATGGGCGTGATGCCGTCGGCGAGGAAGGACCCGTCCTCCCGGCGCACGATCTGTTCCTCGTCGTGCGGTGCGACCAGGCTGCCCATCACCGTGTTCATCACGTCGTTCAGCGTGATGACGCCCACCACGCGGCTGTATTCGTTGACGACGACGGCGAAGTCTTCATGCGCCTCGCGGAACTGCGTCAGCATCTCCGAGAGCGTCAGCCGGTCCGGCACGATGAGCACCTTCTTGACCAGCACGCCGCCGTCCTCGCGCAGCGACAGCTGCTCGTCACGCAGCACGCGCTGGAACAGGTTGGTCGCATCCACATAACCCACGACCTGATCAACATCGCCGTCGCAGACGAGATAGGTCGAGTGCGGCGTGTCGGCGATGCGGTTGCGGATCAGCACGTCATCGTCGTCTCGCGAGAAGAAGACGATGCGCTCTCGCTCCGTCATCACCGTCTCGACGGTGCGCGTGTCCAGCTCGAAGACATTGGCGATGACCTGCTGCTCTTCGTCCGCCACGACGCCGGCCTGGTAGCCGGCCTCGGTCAGTGCCAGGATGTCGCGATAGCTGATGGTCTCGTCGCGCTTGGCCGGCAGGCCCAGCAGGCGGATCAGGCCTTCGGTGATGCTGCTGAAGAACCAGGCCAGCGGCTTGAGCACGCGGCACAGCGTCAGCATCGGCCCCACCAGGGTCATCGCAACGCGCTCGGGCTCGTTCATCGACAGGCGCTTGGGCACCAGGTCTGCCAGCACGATGAAGAGCGAAGTGATGCTGATGAAGGACGCCGCAAAGCCCAGCGTCGCGGCCAGCTCGGGTGAAACGACCAGCCGCAGAGCCGCTTCGAAATGAGGCGTGAACGCGCCCTCACCCACGATGCCGGCCAGGATGGCGACCGTGTTGACGCCGATCTGCACGACGGTGAAGTAGTCGCCCGGGTGCTCCTGCACGGCCAGCACCTTGGCTGCGCGGGCGTCGCCTGAATCGGCACGCTGCTGCAGGTTCAGTCGGCGCGACGCCGCCAGCGACAGCTCGGCCATCGAGAAGAAGGCGCTGGCGGCGATGAGGAGGGCAATCAGCAGCAGGCTGGTGGTCAAACGCCGGGTCCGGGAACTGAACGAAGGGTCAGTTTATGCCGCCACCCCGGTCTCGCGGCCGCACTTCTCCATGAAGGCCGTCGCGTCCGCCACCGGCACCGGGCGCGCGTAGCCAAAGCCCTGCATCACGTCGCAATGCCAGCCGCGCAAGCAGGCCTCCTGGCTGGTGTCCTCGACGCCTTCGGCCACCACCGTCAGCCCCAAGCTGTGCGACAGCTGGATCATGGCCTGCACGATGGCCGCGCCGCGCTCGTCATGGCCGAGGTCGCGCACGAAAGCCCGATCGATCTTCAAGCGATTGATAGGGAAGCGCTTCAGATAGGCCAGGCTCGAATAGCCGGTGCCGAAGTCGTCGATGGCCAGGTGCAGGCCCAGCGCACGCAGCTCGGCCATCTTGGCGATGGTGGACTCGGCGTCGTCCATCATGGCGCCCTCGGTGATCTCCAGCTCGATGAAGCGCGGGTTCATGCCCGACATGGACAGCGCCTCGCGCACCGTGGCCATGAACTCGGGATGCTGGAACTGCCGCGGCGAGATGTTGACGGCCACGATGGGCCGGCCCAGGCCGCTGTCATGCCAGGCCTTGGCCTGGCGGCAGGCCTGCTGCAGCACCCAACGGCCGATGGGCACGATAAGGCCGGATTCCTCGGCCAGCGGAATGAAGCGGTCGGGCGGAATCAGGCCGTCGGGGCTGCGCCAGCGCAGCAGGGCCTCGAAGCCCGACAGCCGGCGCGTGCGCAGATCGCACTGCGCCTGGTAGAAGAGTTCGAACTCACCGCGGTCCAGGGCCTGCGACAACCGGGCCTCCAGCAGCAGCCGGTCCTCCTGGTCTGCAGCCAAGCCTTCCGTGAAGACCACCGCGCTGTTGCCGGGCTGGCGCTGGGCCTGGCGCATCGCGAGCTGGATGGCCTTGGCGACATCGGCCGTCTGCGCGCCATGCCGCGGGTACTCGGCGGCGCCGATGCTCAGCGTCACGGCAAGCTGCTGGCGCTGCACCTCGAAGACCGGCTGCATGACCTGCAGCAGCCGATCCAGCAGGTCGCGCAGGGCGCTATCGTCGCCCAGGGCGGGCACGATGGCGCCGAAGGAAAGTCCGTCCATCCGGTAGAGCTGGCCGCCGGCGGTCTCGACGATGGACTTCAGCCGGCCCGCCACCTGGCACAGCAAATCGTCGCCGGCGGCATGGCCCAGGCTGCCCATGATGCGGCTGAAGCGGTTGATGGCGATGCCCAGGCCGATGAAGCTCTCGTTGTTGAGCTCCTTCGCTCGCTGCTCCAGCGCACGGCGGTTGGGCATGCCGGTCACGCGGTCGTGCAAGCCGACGTAGGCCAGCTCAGCGTTGTGCGCCTGCAGCGCACGGTTGGCCTTGCGGGCGCGGCGGTACAGGGCCACCGTCAGCAGCACGACGACGAGCATGGCCATGGCCAGGCCCAAGGTCAGCCGCCTTTCGCTGCTGTGGCGCTCCAGCTGGCTGGCCTGCAGCTCGTTGTCGTGCTTGAGGGTCTCCAAGGCGCGTTGGTTCTGCTCGAAGCTGGAGCGGCGTTGCAGCTCCAGCACGGTGCTGACGCGGTCACTGCGCACCAGCTCGGTCTCCAGTGCCATAGCCCTGCGCGACTGGCGCACGGCCCCGGCCACGTCGCCCAGGGTTTCCAGCAGGTCGGCATGGCGGTTCAGCTGCTCCATCAAGCGCACCTTGCGGCCCCGCTTCTCCAACGCTGCCAGTCCCTGGCTCACCAACTGCTCGCCGGCGGCCTTCTGGCGCAGGCCGAGTCGCGCCAGCCCCAAGCTGATGGTGGCCACGGTCACGGCTTCCTCATCACCGCCCTCCTGGCGGGTCAGCTTGAGCGCCCGCTCGGCATAGCTCTGGGCGGCCGCGAAGTTGCGCGCACTCAGGTGCAGGTCGGCCAGTTCCTGTACCCCCTCCGCCTGGCTGCTGAACCAGGTCGCACTGCCAGAGGCGGGATTCACGGCCGCAGCATTCGCCGCCACTGCAGGCTCGATGCTGGCGGCCAGACGGCGCGCCTGCTCCCGCGCGCGATCCCGTGCCATGGGGCGACCGGCCTCTTCCTCGGCCAGAGATTCGATCAGCTTGGCAGCGAGTTGCAGGGGCTTGCTGCCTGCGGCCTCTGCCAGGCGGAAGGTCTGCTGCGCGTCGGCCCGTGCACCGTCGATGTCGCGCAGGGCCAAGCGTATGGGTGCCAGTGCACTATGCGCCTGCGCGCCGCGCCGTGGGTTGGACTGGGCCTGCGCCGATCGGCTCGCCGCGGCATAGGCACGCAACCCCTCCTGCAGATGGCCCGTCGCCAGGCTGATGTTGCCGGCTGTCATGAAGACCCAATAGCGCAGCGGCTCGTCCTGCGTCTTCTCGAGCCAGGGCAGGGCTTCATTCATCCAGCCATAGGCGGCGGTCAAGCGCCCCGACAGCTGCAGCATGGTCGCCCGCAGCGCATAGGCCGAAGCCAGGGCCGCGGCATTGTTTTCGCGCTCGCCCAGGTCGATCAGCTCGGTCGTCGCCGCGTCGACCACGGTGAACTGATCCATCAGGCCATGGGCATAGCCCCAGGCTGCGAGGAAGACTCGCAGGTTGTCGCCGCCCAGGGCACGGGCCTGCGCTTCCAGCGGCCGCAGCCGGGCAACGACCTCGGGCGGCTGGCCGCCATGGCTGGCTTCGATGGCCTCGATCTGCTGGGCGAGCGTGGGGGCAGCCAGACAAGGCTGGGCAAGCAACGACAGCAACGCCAGCAGCAACAGCCACCCCACCAGCCAGGATCGGTTGGCTGGACGAAGGATTGAACTGAAATCTTGGGGGAAGCCGCCGCTGCGCATCAGGCTTGAAAGGCCGTGTAACGCGCGGACTTTAGAAGCTTTGCTTCCCGCTGTCCCCTGAGTCGTCAGTTAGGTCGCAGCGTTTGCGCGGCCAATGTCACGCCGGCTGCGATCAGCTGAACAGCCTGCGGGCTGCCGGCGAGCCTGCGGCCAGATCACGCTCGGCCAAGGCCTCGTAGAGCTTCTTCAGCTCGACGTCGATGGACGCGAAGGCATGCAGGCCCAGCACCTGGCCACGGTCGTCGCAGACATCAGCTTCCAGATCGCGGGCCAGCGCTCGGGCCGACTCCTGCCAGATCGCAAAGGGTTCCAGCTCGGCCGACGTCTGCGGCACGTCCAGCGCCAGCGTCAGCTCGCGCAGCGACAGCGCCTCGGGGTCCTCCGCGAGGGCCGCCTGGGCGTCGAACTGCAGCGTCAGCACCGGCGGCGCGCCCTCCTCGTCTGCGGGCAGCACCAGGCGGCCCGGCAGCGCACCGGCAACAAAGCCGTGGCGGCCGGCGGCCTGCTGCACGAAGCCCGGCGTCCATGCCGCGGCCTTGGCGCGCAGCAACAAGGCGAGCTGGGCATCGTGGCTGGCAGCGAACTGGTCCAGCTCGCGGGCGCGAGCGACGACGTCCAGCATGTCCGGGAACTGCACGAAGCCACCGACACCGTCGGCAAAGCCCTGGATCTTCTGCACGAACTCAGAGTACTCGATCTCGTTGAGCGCGCCGCTGCGGTTGGCCATCTTCACGCCGACCTGGAACTCGCCGTAGCGCTGGCCCGGTGCGGGCAGCTCCCACTCGCCGGTCTCGGCGTTCAGGCCTTCGATCTGGAACGGTTTGGTGCCGGCACGGCGGCTGCCAGGCTGGTGCTGCAGCGCCAGCTCGCCAGCCACGGGTGCCTCGATGGTGACGGTGGCGATGGCGTCGATCAGCGCATCGATGCGGGCGGACGGCCGGCGCAGCGGGCGAGCCACGGCGGGCAGCGTCGCGTCCAGCGGATCGACCGCGGCAGGCTGGCCTTCGACCGGGGCATCAGCCGCGCCAGGGGCGGCGCCGAAATGCGGCTCTTCCATCGGCGGCACGGCGCGCTTGGGGCCGGCCTTGCGGGCGGCCCAGGCGCCGTGAGCGACGACGCCGGCCAGCACAAGGCCACCGGCGATGGCGAGGAGTTCGGTGAGGCTGAGGGTCATGCCACCTCCGCCATGGCCAGCGCCTTGTCCATGTCCACCGCGACGATGCGTGACACGCCTTGCTCCTGCATGGTCACGCCAATCAGTTGTTCAGCCATTTCCATCGCAATCTTGTTGTGCGAGATGAAGAGGAATTGCGTGCCGGCGCTCATCTTGGTGACGAGCCGCGCATAACGCTCGGTGTTGGCGTCGTCCAGCGGCGCGTCCACTTCGTCGAGCAGGCAGAAGGGCGCCGGGTTGAGCTGGAAGATGGCAAACACGAGGGCGATGGCGGTCAGCGCCTTCTCGCCGCCCGACAGCAGGTGGATGGTGCTGTTCTTCTTGCCCGGCGGTTGGGCCAGAACCTGCACGCCGGCGTCCAGGATTTCGTCACCGGTCATGACGAGTCGGGCCTCGCCGCCACCGAAGAGCTCGGGGAACATGCGGCCGAAATGCTCATTGACCTGGTTGAAGGTCGAACCCAGCAGGTCACGGGTTTCGAGGTCGATCTTGTGGATCGCGTCTTCCAGCGTGCCGATGGCCGAGTTGAGGTCGGCGCACTGCGAGTCGAGGAAGGTCTTGCGCTCGCGAGCGGTGGTCAGCTCGTCCAACGCGGCGAGGTTGACGGCGCCGAGCGCGGCGATCTCGCGGTTGATGCGGTCGATCTCGCCCTGCAGGCCGTAGAGCTTCACGGCGCCGTCTTCGATGGACTTGGCCAGCACCTCCAGGTCAACGGCGGCAGCTTCGAGCTGCTCGCGGTACTGCGCGCCTCCGAGCTGGGCGGCCTGCTCTTCGAGCTGCAGCTTGGTGATGGCCTCGCGCAGCGGGTCCAGGCTGCGCTCGAAGGTCATACGCTGCTCGTCGGCCTTGCGCAGGCGCAGTGAAAGGTCGTCGTAGTTGGCGCGCACGGCGGCCAGCGCCTGTTCACGCTCGACCTTGATGGCCAGCGCATCCTGCAGGCCGGCCTGGGCGGCGGCGTCGTTCAGCGTGTCAAGCTCGCCCTGCAGGCTGGCGGCGGAGGTGGCAACCGTGGCGATCTGCGCCTCGGCCGTCTCGATGCCGCGCTGCAACTCGCCGCGGCGGGCAGCCAGCGTCTGCGTGGCGAAGCGGGCCTCCTGCGAGCGGCGCTCCAGCGCGCGCAGCTGCTCGCGGGCGTCGGCCAGCTTGCGCTCAGCGGCGATGGTGCCGTCTTCCAGTTCGGCATGGCGCTGCTGGGCGTCGCCGAGCTGGATGTCGAGTTCCTCGAAGCGTGCTTCGCCAACGGCGCGGCGCTCCTGCAGGCCCTCCTGCTGGGCAGCAATCTCGGCCAGCTCGGCGTCCAGCGCGCTGCGGCGTTGCTGGCTGGCTTCGGCTTGTTGGCTCAGGCGCAGCAGCTCGACGTGGATCTGGTGGGCGCGCGTCTGGGCCTCGCTGGCCTCGCGGCGCAGCGTGGAGAGCCGCCCGTTGGCGTCGTTGAACTGGTGCTCGATGCGGCTCAGCGACAGGCGGGCTTCGTCGGCAATCAGGTTCTGGGCGCGCTGCGCCGTCGTCAGCTGCTCGATCTCCTGGGCGCGGGCCAGCAGGCCGGCCTGCTCGGAATCGGGCGCGTAGAAGGTCACCGAGAACTGGCCGACGGCGTGGCCCGCCGGCGTGAGGATCAGCTCGCCATGCGTGAGCTTGCCGCGAGCGGCCAGCGCCTCGTCCAGCGTCGGCGCGGTGTAGACGCCTTCGAGCCAGTCGTTCAACAAAGCGGACAGGCCTGCGTCGTCCAGACGCAGCAACTCGCTCAGCTTGGGCAGCGTCTCGTGCGTGTTGGCGATGGCGCCAGGCGGCGTCGAATAGAAGGCCAGGCGCGCCGGCGGCGCGTCGGCTTCGAAGGCGCGCACGGTGTCCAGGCGGCCGACGCTCAAGGCGCCCATGCGCTCGCGCAGCGCGGCCTCCAGCGCGTTCTCCCAGCCGTGGGCGATGTGCAGCTTGGTCCACAGGCCTTGCAGGCCGTCGAGACCATGCTTGGCCAGCCAGGGCTTGAGCTTGCCTTCGGTCTGCACCTTTTCCTGCAGCGCCTTCAGCGCCTCCAGGCGGGCCGTCAGGTCGGACTGTTTGGCGAGCTGCGCGTTGGTGTCCTGCTGCAGCGTGCGGCGCTGCTCTTCGAGCTGCGGCACTTGCTCGGCCAGCTCCTGCAGGCGGGCATCGGACAGGTCACGCGCCTCGTCGGCCGCGGCGCTGCGTTCGCGCAGGGCTTCGAGCGCGTCGTGGTCGGGAGCGCCAAGGGCGCGGGACTCGGCCGTCAGCCTGTCCTCGCGCTGGCGCAGCGCCCTTGCCTGCTCGTCCACGCTTCGGCTCTCGGCGGCCAGCACCTGGATCTGCTGCTGCACCTGGGTGACCTGGGTGCGCTGCTCATTGGCGCGATTCTGCGCAGCGCGCAAGGCATCCTCGCTCTGCGGCAGCTGGGCCTGCTGCTCCTCGGCCTGGGCGGCCAGGATCTCGCTCTGCTCATCGGCGCCGGCGATCTGCTCGGCAATGCCTTCGAGTTCGGCCTTGGCCTGCTCAACGCGCTCGCGCCACTGGCCGTCCTGCGCGTGCAGCTCGGCCAGGCGTTGTTGAGCGCGGTTGCGGCTCTCGACGACGAAGCGGATGCGCTCTTCGAGCCGGCTCACTTCGAGCTGGGCCTCGGCATAGCGGCCCTGGGACGCATGCAGCTCGTCGCCCGCGGCGTAATGGCCCTGGCGCACTTCTTCCAGCATGGCCTCGACAGCGCGCAGCTCGGCGGTGCGTGATTCGAGTGCATTCTGTGCCTCGGCGTGCGCTGTCTTGACGCGCGCCGCTTCGTTGCCGGCGTCGCGCAGTTTCAGGAACCACAGCTGGTGCAGCTTCAGCGTGCCGCTGTCCTGCAGGCTGCGATAGCTCGCCGCGACCTCGGCCTGGCGCTCCAGTTTCTCGAGGTTGGCGTTCAGCTCGCGCAGGATGTCGTCGACGCGGGTCAGGTTCTCGCGTGTGTCCTTGAGCCGGTTCTCGGTCTCGCGGCGGCGTTCCTTGTACTTGGACACGCCGGCCGCTTCTTCCAGGAACAAACGCAGCTCTTCGGGCTTGCTCTCGATGATGCGCGAGATGGTGCCCTGGCCGATGATGGCGTAGGCGCGCGGCCCCAGGCCCGTGCCGAGGAACACGTCCTGCACGTCGCGGCGGCGCACCGGCTGGTTGTTGATGAAGTAGCTGCTGGTGCCGTCGCGCGTCAGCACGCGCTTGACGGCAATCTCGGTGAACTGGTTCCACGGCCCGCCGGCTCGGGCGGACTGGTTGTCGAACACCAGCTCCACGCTGGAACGCCCCGCCGGCTTGCGGTTGCCGCTGCCGTTGAAGATGACGTCCTGCATGGACTCGCCACGCAGCTCGCTGGCCTTGCTCTCGCCGAGCACCCAGCGCACCGCGTCCATGATGTTGGACTTGCCGCAGCCGTTGGGGCCGACGACGCCGACGAGTTGCCCAGGCAACTGGAAGGTCGTGGGTTCAGCGAAGGATTTGAAGCCGGCAAGCTTGATCGAATTCAACCGCATGAAGCTTGGACGTAAGCCCTTGATTTGGCTAAAGAAAAGCGCCTTTCAGGGGCGCTTCAACGGGGTCGGATGATAGCATTCGCACCCTCTCAAAAAGACCCGTGCACCATGGCTACCAAGAAGTCCGCCTCCGCCCCCGCCGCCGCCAAGAAGAAGCCCAAGATGCGCGAGGTGCCCAAGAACCCGCCCACCAAGCCGAGCAAGGACATCCTGGTCTTTCCGAACCCGAACCCGGAGCGGGACTACACGATCCAGTTCCAGGTGCCCGAGTTCACCTGCCACTGCCCGCTGACCGGCCAGCCCGACTTCGCCCACTTCACGATCGACATGATTGCGGACGAGCTCTGCGTGGAGCTCAAGAGCCTGAAGATGTACTTCTGGAGCTACCGCAACGAGGGCGCCTTCCACGAGAAGGTCACCAACACCATCCTCGACGACATCGTGAAGGTGACCGACCCGCGCTTCATCCGCATCACCGCCAAGTGGTACGTGCGCGGCGGCATCTACACCAACGTGGTGGCCGAGCACCGCAAGCCCGGCTGGACGCCCGCGCCCCGCGTGGACCTGCCGGCCCACGGCTTTGAATCGGGCATGCTGGGCTAGGCTGAAATCAACGACCTCCCAGGTCATCGACGCCACGCGGGCCGCCCCCGAGACTTCTTCGTGCCAACACAAGGAGTCACGACATGCCCGCTTTCGATTCGCTCCCCCTCGCCGTCGCGCTGCTGATCGGCATCCCCGCCTTCGGCTCCTGCCTGGGTATCGGGCTGGCCAGCATGAAGCTGCTGGAGGGCATCGCCCGCCAGCCCGAGATCGCGCCGGAACTTCAGACCAAGTACTTCCTGGCGGTCGGCGTGACGGATGGCGCCTTCATCATCGCCACCGGTATCGGGCTGTGGTTCGCGACGGCGAACCCTTTCAAGTAACGGGTGAACTAGCCGCCGAAGTACGGGTCGCCCGCAGGCCGCTTCCTGCGCGCCGGGGCGATCTGCGTGGTGATGGATACCGCGCTGCCGCCGGCGGCCACCTGAACGGTCGTCGGTGCGCCGTCGACCAACTGGTCCGGGTGCCAGATGCGCACGCGGGCCGGGCCCTCGGGCAGGCCCTGCAGCACCGCCTTGCCATCCTCGCCACCGAGCTTGGCCCAGGGCGTGTCGGCCACGTAGATGTGGCCGCGCATCGAGCCATGAATGTGGCAGCCCAGCAGATACGCACCGGGCTGGGTCAGCACCTTGCTGTCGCTGGAGGGTGGCTTGCTGCCGACGCGGCCGGCGAGCCGGAACTGGGTGTTCTGGCCCGGGTCGACGTAGACGCCGCCGGCCCCCATCACCCCGAGGATGACGTGATGGTCCCAGGTGTCGAGGTTGCTGAAGCCGACCTTGGCACCCAGGCCGACGACGGTGACGGTCGGCACGAAGCGCAGCTTTTCCTGCGTCACGTTCGCCTCGAGCACGGGCGCCGGCCGCGGCCCCTGCACGGTGCTGTCGACAAGCACGACAGCGTCAGCCAGCGGCTTGCCGTTGCGGTCGAGCACGGTGACGGTCAGGTCGGCAGCCTGTGCTGCGGCAGCGGCCAGCAGCAGAACGGAAATCAAGGTAGCGCGCATGGTGTGGGCGTGGCTTGGCGATGGGATCGGGCCAGTGTCTCACCGCTGCCTACACTGGTGAGATGAGTGCGAACCCCTGCCTGACCTGCGGCGCCTGCTGCGCGAGTTTCCGGGTCGATTTCGACTGCAGCGAACTTGAAAGCCAGGGCGGCCGCGTGCCCGACGGGCTGGCGGTGGAGCTGACCGGCCGCCTCGTGCGCATGCGCGGCACCGACCATGCCCAGCCGCGTTGCGCGGCGTTGACCGGCAAGGTGGGCGTCAAGGCCAGCTGCGGCATCCACGAGTGGCGACCTTCGCCCTGCCGAGAGTTCGGCGAGCGCGCGCCCATGGGCATCGGTGATGACGCCTGCGCAAGGGCCCGAGCCCGGCACGGGCTCCCGCCGATCTGAGGCGTTTTACGACCCGGCCGCGCCGCGAATCGGCACGCGCTGGCGCTGCTGCTCACGCATCTCGTTGAGCCAGGCCAGCTTGGCGCCGTAGAGCTCACGGTCCTTGACCGTCGAGCTGTTCTCCAGCGCCTTGGCAATCTCGCCGCGCGCACCGTTCACATCGCCCATGCCGTAGTTGGCCAGGCCCAGCCAGAAGTGGAACTCCGGCACGTAGGCCGCGCGCGCTATTTCCTTGCGGAAGAGCTGGCGGGCGGCCGCGAACTCGCCGGCACGCATCGCCGCCACGCCGTCGTCGAAGAACTTGTACGGCGCCACGGGCTGGATCTGGGCCAGTTGGGTGGCATAGACCTGCGCCTCCTCGCGGCGGCCGGTGTCGCTCAGCACCAGGATGAGGTTGGACATGGCCTGGGTGTTGAGCGGCTCGCGCTGCAGCACCAGCCGCAGCGTGGCCTCGGCGCGGTCGTACAGGCCCTTGCGGCGGTAGAGCACGGCGAGCGTGTTGTAGGCCGAGAGCCAGCGCGAGTCGGTCAGGATGGCCTCGCGTGCCCACCAGTAGGCTTCGTCCACCTGGCCCACGGTCAACGCCTCGGCAGCCTTGTTGTTGAGGAACATCGCGAGGATGGTGGACTCGTCGACGACGCGGCTGCGGTGGTTGCGCACCTGGTTCGGGGGCAGGAAGTCGATGGTCAGCAGTTCGGGGTCGCCGAAGACGACGCGGGTACCCGTGGACAGCGGCCGAGCGAGGCTGATGTTGACGTGGCCAGCGACGAAGAAGATGCCGTTGGCGCGCGTCCAGCTCTCTTCGAGATAGACGCTGTTGAAACGCACCGGCATGTTCATGTGGCGGGCGAAAGCGGCTGTCATCAGCACGAGAGACATGCAGTTGCCGCGCTTGGCATCGAAAGCCTCAGCGGCGGTGCGGGTGGTCTCGGCGTCGTAGTCCAGCTGCAGCCGGCCGCGGGTGTAGAGGGCGTCGATGAGGCCATCGCGCAGGCCCTTGAGGCGGATCTCGCTGGCCATCTCCGTTTCGGCAAAGCGCTTCATTGCCGGGCTCAGCGCCAGCGCCTCACGGGCGTCGATGCGAACGTCGGGCCGCCGGAAGGCGGAGTCCACGAAGACGTCGGTGCTGGGCGCCTCCTTGGGTTCGACGGCACAACCCGTCAGCCCGGCTCCAACACCGGCAAGCACAAGGATGGCGACCAGGGCGCGGATCTTTTTCATGTCAGTCTCCTGACACAAGCTTAGTCCTGCGCTGGGCTCCTGTCTTGAGTCATCCCGCACGCTTTCGCGGGGTCCGAGCCTCTCGATCACTCTGGCTTATCGCTGCCAAGCCAGAGAAGCAAAACTACATTCATGGCCTGAAAATTCAGCCAAAAGGCCAATTCAAGCCCAATACTTCACGACAACCGCCCTACAGGCCTCGGGATTTCACCAACTTCCGAATGTAGTTTTACTTCAATAGCATCCGCGAAATTCCAAGGAGTGCACGGACATGAAGGCATGGGCTGGCGGTTTCGCGCGGCAAGCGCGGCGGGTGATGGGAGCGTTGACGCTCGGCATTTGCGGGCTGCTGGCAGCCTGTGGAGGCGGCAGCGGCGCGGAAGGCGCGCAGCAGGCGCCGATGAGCAGCGCAGGCGCGGCCTCTGTTGACGAGAGCGGCGTCGAGTTGCTGGCCGGCGTGCCCGCAGCGGGCCAGACGCTGCGAGCCAAGATCGCCGCCGTGGCCACGCCCGGAGCGCCGGCCACGTCGCTGCGCGTGCATTACCGCCGCGCCGACGGCAACCATGCCGGCTGGCAGATCCACACCTGGAACGCCGCGCAAAGCCCGAACTGGAACGGCGGCTGGAACGCTGCCGGCAGCGACGGCTTCGGCGTGTACTACGACGTGCCGCTGGCCGCGGGCAGCGGCTCGGTCGGCTTCCTCTTCCACAACGACAACAACAAGGACAACGGCGGCGCCGACCAGAGCTACGTGCTGCAGGCGGGCGCCAACGAGATCTGGCGCCTGGAAGGCGACAGCACGAACTACGCGACCAACCCGCTGTTGCTGCCGGTGCCCGACATCAAGACCGTGCGGGTGCACTACAAGCGCTTCGACGGCGGCTACAGCGCCTGGGGCCTGCACCTGTGGAACGGCAGCGGCCTGAACGCCGCCGCGCTTCCCGCGGGCGTCAACATCGAAAACTGGGGCCAGCCCGTGCCGCTGAGCTCGATGCCCGGCTATGCCACCGACAACGGCGACGTCGTCTTCGACATCCCGGTGCTGAACCCGCAGGGCGACGTGAATCGCAAGGGCCTGGAATTCATCATCCACGGCATGCCGCCCAACGAGAACGACAAGGACGGCCGCGACAACAACATCCGCGTCGAGTACGCCGCGCTGACGGTGCAGAACCAGATCGGCCAGATCTGGCTGGTGGAGCGTGACGCGACCGTCTACACCGCGCCGCCAGACCTGCGCCAGGTCTCCAGCACCGACGCCCGCGCCGTGTGGCTGAACAAGAGCCTGGTGAAGTGGCCGCGCATCACCGCCTCGGGCACGGTTCGCCTGTACCACTCGGCCACCGGCCAGATCAGCGTCGGCCTGGACGCCCCCGTGCAGGGCGCCGACGGCTACATCACGCTCGACGCCTTCGGCGGCACCGTGCCGGCCGCCGATGCGCTGCGCTTCAAGTACGTCGCCAGCGGCGCTGTATTCAGCGTGCGCGCCGCCGACTTGGGCGCCCTGCCCGCCCTGCACCAGCAGCAGCTCGTCCTTGTGCAGGAAGACGCCAACGGCAAGGTGCAGAACGCCACCACCGCGCAGATCGCCGGCGCGCTGGACGACCTCTACGCCGCCGCCAACAACGTGCCCAACCTGGGCGCCGCCGCCAGCAATGGCAACACCAGCTTCAAGCTCTGGGCGCCCACCGCGCAGAACGTGTCCCTGGTGCTGACGACGTCCCTGGGCAACTCGGGCCTGACCCGCACGACGACCGAGCCGATGACGCGCGACGCCGCTACCGGCGTGTGGAGCCTCAGCAAGCAAGGCCATCTGCAAGGCGCCACCTACCGCTACCAGGTGCAGGTGTTCGTGAAGGGCGTAGGCCTGGTGAAGAACCTCGTCACCGACCCCTACTCGCTGGGCCTGACGCTGGGCAGCCAGCAAAGCGTCGTCATGGACCTGCAGGCCCAGGCGACCAAGCCCAATGGCTGGGACCAGAGCGCGCCGCCCGCCACCGTGGCCGCGCCGTCGGACCTCAGCATCTACGAGCTGCACGTTCGCGACTTCTCGATCAACGACGCCACCGTGCCCGCCGCCAAGCGCGGCAAATACCTGGCCTTCACTGAAAGCCAGTCCAACGGCATGAAGCACATGGCCGCGCTGGCCGCCGCCGGCCTGACCGACGTGCACCTGCTGCCCGTGTTCGACATCGCCAGCGTCAACGAGAAGAGCTGCGTCACCCCCTCGCCCAGCGGCGCTCCCGACAGCGAATCCCAGCAAGCCACCGTGGCCGCCACCGCCGGCACCGACTGCTTCAACTGGGGCTATGACCCGCTGCAGTTCAGCACGCCGGAGGGCAGCTATTCGAGCAACGCCAACGACCCGCTGGCCCGCGTCGTCGAGTTCCGCCGCATGGTGCAGGCGCTGAACGCCGCCGGCCTGCGCGTGGGCATGGACGTGGTGTTCAACCACACCACCTCGTCCGGCCAGAACACCAACTCGGTGCTCGACAAGGTCGTGCCCGGCTACTACTACCGCCTCAACGCCAGCGGCGGCATCGAGCGTTCGACCTGCTGCGAGAACACCGCGGCCGAGAACCTGATGATGGCCAAGCTGATGATCGACTCGGCCATCACCTGGACGCGCGACTACCGCATCAGCTCGCTGCGCTTCGACATCATGGGCCACCACCCGCGCTCGGTCATCGAGGCGCTGAAGGCCCGCGTCAAGGTCGCCACCGGCCGCGAGGTGCAGATCGTCGGCGAGGGCTGGAACTTCGGCGAAGTGGCCAACGGCGCGCGCTTCGTGCAGGCCGAGATGCTGTCGCTGAACGGCTCGGGCATCGGCAGCTTCAACCCGCTGATCCGCGACGCCGTGCGCGGTGGCGGCTGCTGCGACAGCGGCAACGCGCTGGTGGCCAACCAGGGCTACGTCAACGGCTTCTTCTACGACAGCAACGCCAGCGCCTCCGGCCAGAGCCGCGGCGAGCTGATGTGGCAGGCCGACCGCCTCAAGGCATCGCTCGCGGGCTCCATCCGCAGCTTCCAGATGCAGACGAGCTGGGACGCCAACCTGCGACTGGACCAGATCGACGTCGGCGGCATCCCGGCCGGCTGGGTGCTGGAGCCTGGCGAGGTCGTCAACTACGTGGAGAACCACGACAACCTGACCCTGTTCGACAACAACGTCTTCCGCCTGCCCACCGGCACCAGCAAGGAAGACCGCGCCCGCGTGCAGATCCTGGCCAGCGCCATCAATGCCTTCAGCCAGGGCGTGGCCTACTTCCACGCCGGCGTGGACACGCTGCGCAGCAAGTCGCTCGACAAGAACAGCTACGACAGCGGCGACTGGTTCAACCGGCTGGACTGGAGCTATGCCGACAACGGCTTTGCCGCCGGCCTGCCGCCCTCGCGCGACAACGCCGACAACTGGGGTCTTGCACGGCCGCTGCTCACCAACGCGCTGATCAAGCCCCACGCCAACGACATCGCCTGGACGCGCGACGCCTTCCGCGACCTGCTGCGCATCCGCAAGAGCTCCACGCTGCTGCGCCTGCGCACGGCGGACGACATCAAGGCGCGGTTGACGTTCCTGAACACCGGCTCCAACCAGGAAGCCACGGTGCTGGTCGGCCGCCTGAATGGCGTCGGCTACCCGGGCGCCAACTTCGACGAACTCGTCTACCTCATCAACGTCGACAAGACGGCCAAGCAACTGACCCTGCCCGCCCTGGCCGGCCGCGCGCTGGAACTGCACCCGGTGCACACGGCAGCCACCGCCGCCGACCAGCGCGCAAGCCAGGCCAGCTTCGACGGCACGACCGGCAGCTTCAACGTGCCGGCGCGCACCGCCGTCGTCTTCGTCGTTCGCTCATCCAACTGAAGGCCCACGCCATGAAGAAGTTCCACCACTTGGCCGCTGCCGCCTCTCTCGCCTTCGCAAGCGTCGCCGCGCAAGCCACACCCATCGTCGTCGACGTCAGCGGCGCGCAGAGCGTCAACCTGCAGGGCGAAGCCGGCAACACCGTCTGGCTTGTCAACGTCGGCGCCAACGCCGTGCTGAACTCGCTGGACTGGAGCGTGGCCCTCAACGCCTTTGCGCCGAGCAGCCTGTCGGAGATGCAGGTCAGTTTCGGCAGCTCCAGCGGCCTGGACCAGATCACCTTCTCGCCCGATGCCTTTGCCGGCTTCAGCAGCACCGGCAGCTACGCCGGCTCGCTGAGCCTGGCAGGGCTGGGCGTGGCGGCCGGTGCCGACGGCCTGCTGCGCATCGAGTTCAGCGAGGGCTTCAAGGACTTCGCCGTCGGCGTTGCCGAGGGGCAGTGGGTCAGCGGCAACCTCACCTTCGACGTGAGCGCCGTGCCGGAGCCGGATGCCGCCCTGCTGTTGCTGGCGGGTCTGGGCATCCTCGGCCTGCGAGCGCGCCGCGCACACGCCGGCTGAATACGCGCGCACCGAGAAGATCGGCCTGGTTCTCCAGGCCTTTCTTGTTTTTCCGCGGGGTTGGCCAATAACCCCACGCCAACCAAAGCCTGCACTTGCAGCGTTAGCACCAGCCTGAGACGATGCCGGCGTGCACCCAAACCGCCGCATCACCCTCGCCACCCTGCCCGCGCTGATCTGGCCCTGGAACTCACCGGCGGCGCAGCCCGCACCAGCCCCGCTGGCCTTGGTGACCAGCGAGCTGCCGCCGATGTCGATGCCGGGCGAACCGGGGCAGCGAGGCGTGCTGCTGGACCTGGTGGAGGCGGTACTCAAGCAGGCCGAGCTGACCGCCCAGCCCGAGTTCTTCCCCTGGGCCCGGGCCATGCTGATGGCCAGCGAGAAGCCGCGCACCCTGATCCTGCCGCTCAACCGCACGGCGGAGCGCGAGAGCCGCTTCCAGTGGCTGCTGAAGCTTTACGCGCAGCGCTTTGCCTTCGTCACATTGGCGCACAAGCCGCGCGTAGAAACCATCGAGCAGGCACGCCGCCTGCGCGTCGCCGGCCTGCGGGGCTCATCCAACTTGGCCGTGCTGCAGCAGCAAGGCCTTCAACCCAGGCGCATCTACGAGTCCACCAGCGTCAGCGACATGCAGCGCGCGCTGGAGCGCGGCCTGGTTGATGCCCTCTATGGCAGCGAACTCATCCACAACGACGCCTGGCGCCGCAGCGGCCGCAACCCGGCCCTGCTGCAGACCGGGCTGACGCTGGAGTCCGCCGACATCTGGCTGGCCGCGCAAGGCGGCATCAGCGACGCCGAGCGGGCGCGGCTGACCTCCGCGCACGAGGCGCTGCTGGCCGACGGCAGCGTCGAGCGGCTGTTCAAGCGCTACGGCTTGAAGCTCCGGCCGGAAGATTTGCGTTAGTTCAGTACGAACACCACCGCGCTGCGAGCCGGCACCTCGAAGCGCCCCGCCTTGAAGCGAGCTTCGTTGCGCACGCGAGCATCGGCCCCCGTGCGCTGCACCGCGTGCAGCAGCCAATGCGCACGCGCTTCATCGGGCAGCTCCAGCGTCTGCGCCGTCGGCGCCACGTTGATGAGGGTCAGCATCGCCGTATGGCCACGCAGGCCGCGCAGGCCACGGCCGTCGACGCGCGTCGCCACCAGCACCGGGTTCTGGCCCGCACCGCTGCCGGGGAAGCTGACGCGCTTGCGGATCTCGGCCGCACTCGACAACCGCAGCAGCGGTGTGCTGGCGCGGATCTTCAGCAGGTCGCGGAAGACATCGCGCGCCCAGGCGATCTCGGCCGGGCCGGGGGCTATTGCGCCATCGGCCAGCCGCTCGGCAGCCAGCGCCCAGTCGCGGCCGTTCTGGCCGAAGTTGTCCTGCTTCGGCGGCAGGCCGGTGCCGAAGTGGTTGCTCTGGTAACTCCAGTCCAGCCGGTTGAACCAGTCGCCGGAGTCGTAGCTGTTGCGGTCCATGCTCTTGCTGCGCAGGATGTCTTGGCCGGCATGGAAGTAAGGCACGCCCTGGCTGAAGGCAACGAGGGCCGCGCCCAGCATCTGCACGCGGGCGCGGTCCTCGCGCGAGGTGCCCAGCGGCAGCTTCAGCGCGTTGACATCGAACAGCGTCTGGTTGTCGTGGTTCTCCACGTAGTTGACGACCTCGCTGGGCTCGCTGACGAAGCCTGCCGGTTGGTCACCGTAGGGAATGGCATCGAGGCGCTTCTTGTCGCCGCGCCAGGTGGTCAACTCGAAGCCGCGCAGTGAGCCGGCCAGGCCGACGCGGATCATGTCGGCCGCGGTCAGCAGTTCCTCGGGCTTGGCGGGATTCAATGCGGCCAGCGCGTTGGGCGCGTAGACCAGGCCGTTGAGCCAGCCCTGGCGGCGCACGCTGTCGTCGCCGCCTTCGCCTGCCGAGCCACCGCGCGCGGCGTCGCGGCCGCGGTCGCTGAACGAGCCGATGCCGCTGCCGTTGAGCGACAGCTGCGAGGCCTGCACGAAGCGCGCGCCGTTGGCGACCTCGCCGAAGTTCCATCCCTCGCCCAGCAGTTGCACGGGCCGGCCGGCCTCGGCGTTGACGCGCGCCTGCAGCCGCTCCATCGCCTCGCGCGGCTGGTGGCCCATCAGGTCGAAGCGCATCGAATCGATCTTGTACTCGCGCACCCACAGCGCCGCCGAGTCGATCATCAGCTTGGCCATCATGCGGTGCTCGGTGGCCGTGTTGTCGCAGCAGGTGGAGCGCTCGATCTCGCCCTTGGCGCTGAGGCGGTGGTAGTAGCCCGGCACCAAGCGGTCCAGCACCGACTTCTGCGCCTGGCCAGCCGCGGCCATGTGGTTGTAGACCATGTCCATGCCCACGCGCAGCCCGGCCTTGTGCAGGGTCATGACCATCTCGCGGAACTCGAACACCCGCTCGAGTGGGTCGGTCGCGTAGCTGCCCTCGGGCGCGTTGAAGTGCCAGGGGTCGTAGCCCCAGTTGAAGCAGTCGTCGGCCGCAACGGCCATAACGGCCGCCTGCTGAGCCTCGCCGCTGGCCGGCGCGGCCGGGACCGTCGGCGTCTTGCAGCCGCGCTCGGGCACGCTGGCCAGGTCGAAGACCGGCAGCAGGTGCACGTCCGTCAGCCCTGCCTGGGCGAGGGCCTTCAGGTGCCTCATGCCGTTGGACGCGGACTCAGAGAAGGCCAGGTACTTGCCGCGCCAGGCCGAGCGCACGGTCGCATCGCTGATGGAGAAGTCGCGCACGTGCAGCTCGTAGATGACCTGGTCGGTCGCGGACTTGACACGGTTCGGTCTCGGCGAGGCGTCCCAGCCTTTGGGCTTGAGGGCGGCCGACGCGAGGTCGGCCACGACGCTGCGCTGCGAGTCGGCCGTCAGCGCAACCGAGTAGGGATCGGTGACGAGGTTGCGCACGCGGCCATGCGTGGGCGTGACGACGTCCACGAGGTAGCGGTAGGCCTGGCCGCTCAAGCTCCCGGGCAGCTCGGCGCGCCAGACACCGGTGGCGGCGTCCAGGCGCATCGCGTCCACAGCGATGGCGGGCGACTCCGGGCCGCCGTAGCGGCACAGCAGCAGGCGCTGGGCGGTGGGTGCCCAGACGGCAAAGCGGGTCTGCGCGCGGGAGGGATGCGCACCCAGATCAGAGACCTTTTCGGCCGCGGCGTAGAGCTCGTCCAGCGCGCCGGGCAACTGCAGCCCGGTCGACGCGATGACGCGACCGTCCGCCGCCTCGTGCACCAGCAGCAGTTGCTCGCGCAGCAGCGCGGCCACGTCAACGCCCGCAACGGTAAAGCGCGGCCCGTCGGCGATGAAGCGGAATCGCGCCGGCAGCGCCGCCGCGCTGGGCTGCAGATCGATGGCGCCATCGGCACCCGTCACCGCCTCGCCAGCCACGGCACGCCCACCGGCCGCCTTCGCGTGATGCAGGCGCACCCGCTCGCCCGATTGCAGCTTCAACCCGGGCCATTGCAGCGTGCGCGCGTCCAGCCAGTACGCCTCGGCCAAGGGCCGTGCGGCGGGTGCAGGCACCGGCACATCGGCATTGCAGTCGTCGAGGTCAGCGGCCTGCGCGGCGGTGGCGGCCAGCGCCAATCCCAGCAGCGCGGACAGCAGGGAAGTCTTGGGCATCCTTGTCTCCTTCGTTATTTCCAAATAGTAGCAAAACTACATCAATAGAAATCCCTCTGGTGCGTAGCGGGGTGAACTCGCTATGCTCGGCGCGAACTGATACGTAGTTTGATTACATGATTCGTTTCATAGACCGAACTTCGCTGGCCGCCGTCACCCTGTCTGTGCTGGCCCTGGCTGCATGCGGCGGTGGCGGCGCGGGCAGCCCGGCACCCTCCCCCGCGCCTGCTCCAACGCCCGCTCCGGCCCCGGCGCCCGCTCCGCCGCCTGCACCCGATGTCAGCGCCGTTGCCGCAGCCGACCCCGGCAGCGCCCTGCCCGAGGGCTGGCAACGCGGCGCCTTCATGCAGATCTTCGTGCGCAGCTACCAGGACAGCGACGGCGACGGCATCGGCGACCTGCGCGGCCTCATCAGCCGGCTGGACTACCTGAAGGATCTCGGCGTCAGCGGCCTGTGGCTGATGCCCATCACCAAGAGCCAAGACGGCGACCACGGCTATGCCGTGACCGACTACCGCGACATCGAGCCCGCCTACGGCAAGCTGGCCGACCTGGACGAACTGCTCAAGCAAGCCCACGCGCGCGGCATCGGCGTCATCCTCGACCACGTCATCAACCACAGCGCCGCCCAGCACCCGCTGTTCGTCAATGCCAAGGACTCGGCCACCAACCCCTGGCGCGACTGGTACGTCTGGCAGAACCCGGCGCCCACGGGCTGGAGCATCTACGGCGGCAACCCCTGGCGCAGCACGGCCAACGGCGCCTACTTCGCGCCGTTCTGGGATCAGATGCCCGACTTCAACCTGCTGAAAACCGAGGTTGTCGACTTCCACAAGAACGCGCTGCGCTTCTGGCTGAACCGGGGCGTGGATGGCTTCCGCTTCGACGCCGTGGGCAACCTCGTCGAGAACGGCCCCGCCGCCTGGGAGAACCAGCCGCGCAACTACACGCTGATGAACGAGGTGCGCGTGCTGCTCAACGGCTACGCGCGCCGCACCATGGTCTGCGAAGGCCCGGCGGACCCTCAAGGCTTCGGTGCCAGCACGGCCTGCGGCGGCGCCTTCGCCTTCGACCTGCGCACCGCCTTGCTGGACGCCGCACGCGGCCAGGCCGCCTCGGTGACGGCGGTGGCCAACTACTTCAAGACCGCCCCGGCCGGCATGGCGCCCATGCTGTCCAACCACGACGGCTTTGCCGGCCAGCGCCCGGCCGATCAGTTCAACGCCAACCTCGCCCAGCTCAAGCTCGCGGCCAGCGCCTACCTGCTGCTGCCGGGCACGCCCTTCATCTACTACGGCGAAGAGGTCGGCCTGCGCGGCGCCGCCTCGCTGAGCGGCGACGCGGCCTTGCGCACGCCCATGGCCTGGAGCACCGGGGCGACCGCCGGCTTCACCACCGGCACGCCTTACCGCGCGCTGGCCGCCAACGCGGCAACCCACCACGTTGCCGCCCAACTGGCCGACACCGACTCCCTGCTCAACCACTACCGCGCGCTGCTGGCCCTGCGCAAGGGCACGCCGGCGCTGCACGACGGCGACTACGCGAACGCAGGCGCCAGCGGTGCGCTGCTGAGCTACCAGCGCCGCACGGCCACACAAACGGCAGTCGTCGTCATCAACTTCGGCAGCACGGCGCTCGAGGCCAGCTTGACGAGCCTGCCGGCGAACGCGACGCTGCAAGCTGCCTACCCCGCCGGCGGCGCCAACGCATCCAGCGACGCAGCCGGCCAGGCCCGCCTGAACATTCCCGCGCAATCGCTGCGCGTCTACACCACGACACGATGAACGCCTGCCCCAAGCGACTGCTGCTCACCCTGGCGCTGGCCAGCGCCACCACCGCAGCCCAAGCCCAGATCGACACCCGCCCCGTGCCCGCTGAAGCGCGCGCCAGCGCCCTGCCGGCGAACTGGCAGCACGGCGTCTTCATGGAAGTCTTCGTACGCGGCTACCAGGACAGCGACGGCGACGGCATCGGCGACCTGCGCGGCCTGACCCGCCGGCTGGACTACCTGAAGAAGCTCGGTGTCAGCGGCCTGTGGCTGATGCCCATCACCGCCAGCTCCGACCACGACCACGGCTACGCCACGACCGACTTCCGCGCAATTGAGCCGCAGTACGGCACGCTGGCCGACTTCGACGAGCTGATCCGCGAGGCGCACAAGCGCGGCATCGGCATCGTCATGGACTACGTCATCAACCACGCGTCCTGGCAGTTCCCGCCCTTCCAGCAAGCCGCGGCCGACCGCAACAGCCCGTGGCGCAGCTGGTTCGTCTGGAACCCCAACCCCGGCCCGGGCTGGGACATCTGGGGCAAATATCCCTGGTACGACGCCGCGGCCAAACCCTGGACCTGGACCGGTGAATGGAAGGACCTGCCGCCCATCCAGCCCGGCTCGCCCGACATCTTCTTCGGCACCTTCGGGCCGCACATGCCCGACTTCAACATGCGCAACCCCGCCGTGGTGCAGTACCACGAGGACTCGATGCGCTTCTGGCTCAACCGTGGCCTGGACGGCTACCGGCTGGACGCCGTGCCCCACCTGATCGAGAACAACGCCAAGGACTGGAACGACCAGCCCGAAAGCCGTGTGCTGACCAAGCAGTTCCAGGACCTCATCAAGAGCTATCCCGGCCGCTACGTCGTCTGCGAGGCCACGGCCGAGCCCATCGCCTACGGCGACCCCAAGCTCTGCGGCGGCGCCTTCGCGTTCAACCAGAACTACGAGATCGTCAAGGCTGCCAAGGGCGACGCCCAAGCCCTGCAGAAGATGGCCGACTACTACCGGAGCATGTCGCCCACGATGGCGACCTTCCTGCACAACCACGACATCTTTACCGGCCGCCGCCTGTGGGACCAGCTGCATGGCGACGAAGCCCGCTACCGGCTGGCGGCCGCGAGCTACCTGCTGCTGCCCGGCACGCCTTTCGTGTACTACGGCGAGGAGATCGGCCAGGCTGGCATCGATAGCAAGGACGCCCAGGACGACGCCCCGCTGCGCGCGCCGATGAGCTGGACGCCCGCCGGTGGCTTCTCCACCAGCGCCCAGCCCTTCCGCCCCTTGTCGCTGAACCGCAGCCGCAACAACGCCGAGACTCAAGCGCGCGAGGCCGGGTCGCTGTTCAACTTCTACCGCGAGCTGATCGCGCTGCGCCGCGCCTCCCCCGCGCTGACGCTGGGCCGCTACGAGGCCGACAAGGTCGAAGGCGCCGTGTGGACCTTCCAGCGCGTGCATGGCAAGGAGCGCAGCCTCGTCGCCATCAACTACGGCGACCAGCCCGCCACCGTCGCCGTGGCCGGCACGCGCGCCAAGGCTGCGTATCCGCGCAAAGCCGAAGCCTTGAAGGCTGATTCCAACGGCCAACTCCGCATCACGCTGCCGCCGCTGTCTGTGCGCGTCTACACGCTCAACTCATGACCCGATTCCTGACCCGTAGCCTGCTGGCTGCCCTGCTGATTGCGTCCGCCCCGGCGTGGAGCCAGGCCACACCCATCGAGCGCATTGAACCGCCGCACTGGTGGGTGGGCATGCGCAACACCCAGCTCGAACTGATGGTGCACGCGCCCGGCATCGCCAAGGCCCGCGCCCGGCTGCGCACCACGCCAGCCGGCGTGCGCCTCAAGGGCAGCAGCCGCCTGGACAGCGACAACTACCTCTTCATCGCCCTCGACATCGGCGCCTCTGCCAAGCCCGGCACGCTCAACATCGACTTCGTCGGCACCGACGGCAAGACCATCGCCAGCCAGGCCTACGCGCTGCGCGCCCGCACACCCGGCTCGGCCCAGCGCCAGGGCTTCGACGGCCGCGACGCGATCTACCTCGTCGTGCCCGATCGCTTTGCCAACGGCGACGCCAGCAACGACAACGCCGGCAGCCTGGGCGACCCGGTCAACCGCGCCAATGCCGACGGCCGCCATGGCGGCGACATCAAGGGCATTGCCGACCGGCTCGACTACATCGCCGGCATGGGCTTCACGCAGCTCTGGCCCACGCCCCTCGTCGAGAACCGCCAGCCGACGTACTCGTACCACGGCTACTCGCCCACCGACCTCTACAAGATCGACCCCCGCTTCGGCAGCAACGACGACTACCGCGCGCTGGTGGCCCAGGCTCGCGCCAAGGGCCTGGGTGTCATCCACGACATCGTGCCCAACCACATCGGCTCGGGCCACTGGTGGATGGCCGACCTGCCCTCGCGAGACTGGGTCAACCAGCACGGCACGTACACGGAAACGAACCACCGCCACGTCACCCAGCTCGACCCCTACACGGCGCCCAGCGACCGCGAACGCTTTGCCGGCGGGTGGTTCGTGCCGACCATGCCCGACCTCAACGGCCGCCAGCCCAAGATGGAGCGCTACCTGATCCAGAACGCGATCTGGTGGGTGGAGGACGCCGGCCTCAGCGGCCTGCGCGTGGACACCTATCCGTACTCGGACAAGACCTTCCTCGCGCACTGGTCCGGCGCCGTCATGCGCGAGTACCCCAGGCTGACGCTGGTGGGCGAAGAGATGACCACCAACCCGCTGCAGGTGAACTACTGGCTGGCGGGCAAACCCAAGCACGACGGCTATGTGTCGCACATGCCCAGCATGATGGACTTTCCGCTGCACTACTGGCTGCGTGAGGCCCTGGTCGAGCCCGACAACAAGGGCTACGGCACGGGTTGGGGCAAGCTGTATGAGGCGATGGTCAACGACGCCCTCTACCCCGAGCCGACGCGCATGGTGCTGTTCGAGGGCAACCACGACACCAACCGCATCTTCTCGGCGCTGGGCGAAGACCTCGGCCTGAACCGCATCGCCGCCACCTTCATCGCCACGACGGCGCGCACGCCGCAGTTCTTCTACGGCAGCGAGATCCTGATGACGAGCCCCGTCGAGCGTGCGGACGGCCCGACGCGAGCCGACTTTCCCGGCGGCTGGGCTGGCGACGCGGTTGACGCCGTCTCGGGCCGCGGCCTGAGCGACGCCCAGCGCGATGCCCAGGCCTATCTGCGCAAGCTGCTGACCTGGCGCAAGACCGCGCCGGCCATCCACCACGGCCGGCTGATGCACTTCGAACCGCTGGAAGGCGTGTACGTCTATTTCCGCTACACGGCGCAGCAGAAGGTCATGGTGGTGCTGAACAAGAACAAGGCGGCGACCGAGCTGGACACGCGCCGCTTCGCCGACATGCTGACGCCGCGCTCGGTTGGCAATGACGTCATCACTGGCCAGCGTCACGACCTCGGTCGCGCGCTCAGCCTGCCCCCACGCTCCGCCCTGGTGCTCGAGGTCATCGAGCGCTGACCAGCACTGAGCGCCCGCCGAATGCCGCCAAGGAGGCGCCGCATGAAAGTCCTGATCACCCTAGCTACTGCCCTGCTGATGAGTCTGCCCACGCTGGCCGCCGAGCCTTCCCATCGCGTCGAACCGCCCAACTGGTGGGTCGGCATGCGCGACACCTCCCTGCAGCTGATGCTGCACGGCACCGGCATTGCCGACGCGACGCCCACGCTCGCGCCCCACCCCGGCGTGACGCTGAAAGCCAGCCACCGTGCGACCAGCCCCAACTACCTGTTCGTCGACCTCGACATCGCGCCCGGCACCCAACCCGGAGAGCTGGTGCTGACGGTGGCCGGTCGCACGCTGCGCTATCCGCTGCTCGCCCGCGCACCCGGCTCGGCCGAGCGCCAGGGCTTCGGCCCCAAGGACGCGATCTACCTCGTGGTGCCTGACCGCTTCGCCAAGGGCGGCAGCGGCGCGCAGGGCGGCATGAAGGAAGGCGTCCATCGCGCCGAGCCCGGCGGCCGCCACGGTGGCGACCTGGCCGGCATGCGCCAGCACCTCGGCTACATCGCGGGCCTCGGGTTCACGCAGGTCTGGCCGACGCCGCTGGTGGAGAACAACAGCGCCAAGTACAGCTATCACGGCTACGCGGCGACGGACTTCTACAAGATCGATCCGCGCTTCGGTACGAACGACGACTTCCGCGCCTTGGCGGCCGAAGCGCGCGCCAAGGGCGTCGGCATCATCCAGGACGTCGTGCTCAACCACATCGGCGGCGGCCACTGGTGGATGGCCGACCTGCCCGCACCGGACTGGGTCAACGCCTGGCCGCAGTACACGGAGACGCATCACGCGCGCATGACGCTGCAAGACCCCTACGCCTCGCCGAGCGACCGCAAGCGCTTCACCGACGGCTGGTTCGTGCCCGGCATGCCCGACCTGAACCAACGTCGGCCCGAGCTGGCCACCTATCTGACGCAGATGACGCTGTGGTGGGTCGAGAGCTATAGCCTCTCGGGCCTGCGCACCGACACCTACTCCTACTCCGACCGCGAGTTCCTTTCGCGCTGGTCGGCCCGCGTCATGCAGGAGTACCCGCGCCTGAACATCGTTGGCGAGGAATGGAGCCCGCATCCGGCCGTCGTCGCCTACTGGCAGCGCGGCAAGAAGAACCACGACGGCTACGTGTCCTACGCACCCAGCCTGATGGACTTCCCGCTGCAAACCAACCTGCTCGCCGCGCTGACCGAGGACGACGGCCCCCATACCGGCCTGACCAAGCTCTACGAGGGCCTGGCCCACGACTTCGTCTACCCCGACCCGGCCAACCTCGTTCTCTTCGACGGCAACCACGACACGCCAAGGCTGTACTCCGTGCTCAAGCGCGACGCGGGCCTGACCAAGGTTGCCCTGGCCTACCTGGCGACGACGCGGCGCATCCCCCAACTCTTCTACGGCAGCGAGTTGCTGATGCAGAGCCCCGTCGAACGCGACGACGGGCTGGTGCGCGCCGACATGCCAGGCGGCTGGGCGGGCGACACGGTCAATGCCTTCACGGGCGCCGGCCTGAGCGCCGAGCAGCGTGACATGCAGGACTGGGTGCGCCGCCTCTTCACCTGGCGCAAGGGCGCCACCGTCGTTCACGACGGTGCACTGATGCAGTACGCACCGCTGGAAGGCTGCTATGTCTTCTTCCGCTACGACGCGGGGCGCACCGTCATGGTCGTCATGAACAAGAACGCCAAGCCGGTTGAGCTGGCGCTGGCGCGCTTCAGCGAGCGCCTGGCCACCGGCGACCGTGCCCGCGACGTGCTGAGCGGGCAGGAGTTCAAGCTGGGCGCAACGCTCACCGTTGCGGCGCGCAGCCCGCTGATTCTTGAAATCTCCCGCCCATGAAAAAGGCCCCTCGCGGGGCCTTTTGCGTACAAACGGCTAGTGCCGATCAGCGCGACTGGCGGCGGCGGGCAACCAGGCCGACGATGCCCAGGCCGGCAAGCAGCAAGGCATAGGTCTCGGGCTCGGGCACGGCATTGGCCGTGAATTCGAACTTCAGCTTGTTCTGCGTCTGGGCGCCGATGGCGGCAAAGCTGCCACCCGCAGCATTCAGCGTGATCGAAGCGCCGGTCACCGCAAAACTGTTGAAACCACCGAGCGGGACGGTGGTGGAGCCCGAGAAAAAGCCGAGGGACGGCGAACTCGGGGTCTGCGTCAGGGCACCAGCGGGCAGCACAACGACCGGGCCGCCATCAATCGACATATTGCCAGCCGCCGTGATCGACGTCGTCGCGCCGGCACCGCTCTGGAAGTAGACGATGTTGCCCAGGCTGGACGTGAGCGCGCCGCTCAGCGAGTAGCCCGGGTTCACCCAGATCGTGAAGTCGGGAATGGCGAAGGTGGCCGAAACGGCTGCGCCGCCCACGCTGGTGACGTTCACCGACGGGTCGACCGACCATTCGAAGCCAGTCGCACCGCCGGGACCGGAAAACCAGCTGGTGATCCAGCCGAAGCCGGGGGTGGTTTCGTCATAGATGACCGAAAAGGCACCGGCGTTGAACGTCGTGGTGGCACTCGCCAGGCCCGAAACAAGCAGGGCTGCTGCGGCGGCGATGGTCTTGATTTGCATGATTGGACTTCCCTCAATACGACCGAGGCGAATGCCCCGTGAAAACCCGGCAATGCTATCGAAGACAGCTTTGTGAAGGGCAGCCGGTTCGGCCAAAACAGCGGTGTTAGGGGGGCGAAAGCACCCCCTGATTCGTGGGGGAACCGGCCGTTGCAAGGTGGCGAGCGTCAGGCCGGCAGCTTCAACAACTCGAAAGGCCCGCGACCGGCAGCCGCGGTGATCAACCCGAGCACGCGCGAGGGCTCGCTGCCCAGCATGCCCCAGTGGAAGCGCCAGCCCCAGTTGCCGCCCAGCACGCCGGGCACGTTCATGCGGTGGGCGCTGCCCAGGCCCAGCACGTCCTGCAGCGGGTAGACGGCCATGTTGGCCACCGAGTTGGCGCAGGCGCGGATCATGGCCCAGTGAATGTCGTGCTCACCGCAGGCGAGATAGGAGCCAGCGAAGGCGCGCTCGCGGGGCTTGGCCTGATCCCACCAGCCGCGCACGGTGTCGTTGTCATGCGTGCCGGTGTAGGCCACCGAGGTGGTGGGCCACATGTGCGGCAGGAACTCGTGGTCGCCCTCGGCACCGAAGGCGAACTGCAGGATCTTCATGCCGGGGAAGCCGCAGCCGTCGCGCAGGGCGTGCACGTCGTCGGTGATGAAGCCCAGGTCTTCGGCCACGATGGGCAGCGGGCCCAGCGCCTTCTTGATGGCGTCGAACAGCGCCATGCCGGGGCCGGTCAGCCATTGGCCCTGCTTGGCGTCGGGGCTGCTCGCCGGGATCTCGTAGTAGCCGGCGAAGCCGCGGAAGTGGTCGATGCGGAACACGTCGGCCTGGGTCAGCGCACGCTGGATGCGGGCCGTCCACCAGGCGTAGTCCTCGTCGGCCATCTTGTCCCAGCGGTACAGCGGGTTGCCCCAGCGCTGGCCCAGCGGCCCCAGGTCATCGGGCGGCACGCCGGCCACGACGGTGGTCTGGAAGTCGTCGTCGAGGTAGTAGAGGTCGGGGCGCGACCAGCAGTCGGCGCTGTCATGCGCGACGAAGATGGGCAGGTCGCCCATGATGTGCACGCCACGCTCGTTGGCATAGCTCTTGAGCGCACCGATCTGCACGTCGAACTGCCACTGCACGAACTGCCAGAAGGCGATCTCGTCGGCGTAGCTCTTGCGCGCTTCGGCCAGGGCCGCGGGCTCGCGCTTCTTCAGGCCTTCGCTCCATTCCCACCAGGGCTGGCCGTTCAGCGGCGAACGGATGGCCATGAAGAGGACGTAGTCGTCCAGCCAGCTCTGCGCCTCCAGGCACCACTTGGCGAAAGCGATGCGGTCGGCATCCGCCGCGTTGGCGAAGAAGCCCTTGGCGGCCGCGCGCAGCTGCTGCTCGCGCCAGGGCGTGACCGACCCGTAGTTGATCAGTTCGCCGCTGAAGGCCGGCACTGCCGGCTTGGCCAGCCAGCCTTTGGCCACCAGCGGTTCCAGCGCCACCATCCACTGGCTGCCGGCAAAGGCCGACACCCCCTGGTAGGGGCTGTCGCCGGGGCCGATGGGCGTGGTGGGCAGCAGCTGCCAGACGGACTGACCGGCGGACTCCAGCCAGTCGACGAAGCGGTAGGCGTCGGGGCCGAAGTCGCCCATGCCGTGCGGGCCGGGCAGCGAGGTGATGTGCAGCAGCACACCGGAGGAGCGTTGATTCAGGTTCATACGTGGCGCAGAACGATGAGGGAACGGGCCGGCACATTCAGTGGTGCGCCGGCTGGGATGAGGGGAGCAGCGGACTCGCCGCTGCTGTCGAGCAGGAGCTGCCAGGGGCCGTTGCACAGCAGGAAGGGCAGCGGCGCCGGGTCGGGGTTGAAGACGATCATCAGCCGCGGCGCGCTCGCACCGGCCGCGCGCAGCTGGGCGCCGAAGGCCCGCTGGCCGGCGTCGTGCCAGTCGTGCGGGCTCATCTCGTGGCCGCTGGGGGCGTACCAGGCGATGCTGGCTTCGCCTGGGCCGCTGGCAAACCAGCGCGGGTGGCGCAGCAGCGGCTCGGCGGCGCGCAGGGCCAGCAGTTCGGCGACCAACTCGGTCATGCGGCCATCGGCCTGCTCCCAGTTCAGCCAGGTCGTGGCGTTGTCCTGGCAGTAGGCGTTGTTGTTGCCGCCCTGGCTGTTGGCAATCTCGTCACCGCCGCAGAGCATCGGCGTGCCCTGGGCCAGCAGGGTTGTTGCCAGCAGCGCGCGGCGCACGCGCTCGCGGGTGGCGTTGATGTCGGAGTCCGTCGTCGGCCCCTCGGCGCCGAAGCTGGCGCACAGCTCGCCGTCGCGGCCGTCGCGGTTTTCTTCACCGTTGGCCTGGTTGTGCTTGGTGCTGTAGCTCGTCAGGTCGGCCAGCGTGAAGCCGTCGTGAACCGCGACGAAGTTGACCGACGCGGTCGGCAAGCGCTGGCCGTGGTGGAAGACGTCGCTGGACGCCATGAAGCGCCGCGCGAACTCGCCGCGGCCAACGCCCTGCCCCGCCTTCAACCAGTAGCCCCGCACCGCGTCGCGGAACTTGTCGTTCCACTCCAGGAAACGGCCGGGGAAGCGCCCGACCTGGTAGCCGTCGTAGGCCGCGTCCCAGGGCTCGGCGATGAGGTGCACGCCGGCCAGCACCGGGTCTTGGCGCAGCGCGGTGAAGAAGGCGGCGTTGGCGTCATAGCCGTGGTTGGTGCGGCCCAGCACGGGGGCCAGATCGAAGCGGAAGCCGTCGACGCCCATCTCGCCCACCCAGTAGCGCAGCGAATCCAGCACGAACTGCGTCACGCGCGGGTGGGCGCAGTTGACGGTGTTGCCACAGCCGGTCAGGTTTTCGTTGCGGCTCTTGTCGTCGGCTGAAAGCCGGTACCAGGTCTTGTTGTCCAGGCCGCGGAAAGACAGCGTGGGCCCGAACTCGTTGCCCTCGGGCGTGTGGTTGTAGACGACGTCCAGCACGACCTCCAGGCCAGCCGCGTGCAGCGCGTCGACCATCTGGCGGAACTCGGCCGTCACGGCCGTCGGGTCCTGCCGGTGAGCCACGTTGGCCCAGCGCGGGTCGGGGCAGAAGAAGCCCAGCGTGTTGTAGCCCCAGTAGTTGTGCAGGCCGCGCTCGGCGAGGTGGGGTTCGTCGATGCAGTACTGCACCGGCAGCAGCGACAGCGTCGTCACGCCCAGGCGCTTGAAGTGGGCGACAGCCGCTGGGTGGGCCAGCCCGGCATAGGTGCCGCGCAAGGCCTCGGGCACGCCGGGCAGCAGCTTGGAGAAGCCCTTGACGTGCACTTCGTACAGCACGACGTCGGCCGGCGCGCGGCGCGGGTGGTGGGCGCGCACGTGAGCAACCGGCGGCGGGGCCACGCGGGCCTTCAGCGCCTGCGTCGCGTTGTCGCGCACATCCAGCGAGCGCGGGCCGTCCGGGTGGCCCAGCTCGTAGCCATGGTGCTCGGCGCGCCAGCCGAAGTGGCCGACGATCTCGCGGGCATGCGGGTCCAGCAGCAGCTTGTGCGGGTTGAAACGGTGGCCCAGCTCGGGCGCGTAGGGGCCGTGGGCGCGCAGGCCGTAGACGAGGCCAGGGCCGACGCCGGGCAGGAAGCCGTGGAAGACACCGTCATGCGGGCCGTCCAGCGTGTAGCGACGCAGCTCGCGCTGGCCTTCGCCGTCGAAGACGCAGAGCTCGATTCGCGTCGCGTTCTCGCTCATGACGGCGAAGTTCACACCGCCGTCGCGGGCAAGGGAACCCAGCGGCTCGTGCCAGCCGGGTTGGAGATCAGGTAGGTGGGCCATCAGAGACGGACTAGCAAGTGCGATGCCCGGGGAACATGGCAGATCAGATAGGAACGAAGAACAGCGTGGCCAGCGGCGGCAGATTGATCGTGATGGACAGGCGCTTGCCATGTGCCGGCTGGGCCTGCACCGGCAGTCCGGCCGCGGCAACGCCATTGCCCATGTTGCTGCCGCCGTAGTAGGCCGAGTCGGTGTTCAGCGCCTCGCGCCAGGCGGTCACGCCGTCAGGCACGCCCAGCGAGTAGCCCTCGCGCGGCACTGGTGTCATGTTGCAGACCACGATGACCATGCGGCCCGTGCCGTCGCGGCGCACCCAGGCGTAGATGGAGTGCTCGGCGTCGTGCGCGCTGATCCACTCGAAGCCGCCGGCCTCGCAGTCCAGGCGGTGCAGGGCCGTGTGGTCGCGGTAGAGCTTGTTCAGGTCGCGCACCAGGCGCTGCACGCCGGCATGGCGGTCGTCTTCCAGCAGCGCCCAGGGCAGCGGCTCGGCGTGCGTCCATTCGTTGCGCTGGGCGAACTCCTGCCCCATGAACAGCAGCTTCTTGCCCGGGTGGCCCCACATGAAGCCGTAGTAGGCGCGCAGGTTGGCGAACTTCTGCCAGTCGTCGCCCGGCATCTTGCTGAGCATGGAGCCCTTGCCGTGCACGACCTCGTCATGCGAGATGGGCAGCATGAAGTTCTCGCTGAACGCGTAGATCAGGCCGAAGGTCATCTTGTCGTGATGCCAGCGGCGGTTGATCGGGTCCTCGGCCATGTAGCGCAAGGTGTCGTTCATCCAGCCCATGTTCCACTTGTAGTGAAAGCCCAGGCCGCCCGCGTAGGTGGGTGCTGAGACGCCGGGGAAGCTGGTGCTTTCCTCGGCCACGCTGATGGCGCCTTCAACCTCGCCGACATGCTCGTTCATCTCGCGCAGCAGCGAGATGGCTTCGAGGTTCTCGCGGCCGCCGCGGATGTTCGGCAGCCACTCGCCCGCCGGGCGTGAGTAGTCGCGGTAGAGCATGCTGGCCACGGCGTCCACGCGCAGGCCGTCCACGCCCCAGCGCTCGATCCAGTACAGCGCGCTGCCGATCAGGAACTGGCGCACCTCGGTGCGACCGAAGTTGTAGATCAGCGTGTTCCAGTCGCGGTGGAAGCCTTCCTTGGGGTCGGCGTACTCATACAGCCGCGTGCCGTCGAACTCGGCCAGCCCGTGCGGGTCGGTCGGGAAATGGGCCGGCACCCAGTCCAGCAGCAGGCCGAGGCCCTGGTCGTGGCAGGCCTTGACGAAGCGGCCAAAGCTTTCGGGTGGCCCGAAGCGCGCGCTGGGCGCGTACATGCCCAAGGTCTGATAGCCCCAGGAGCCGTCGAACGGGTACTCGGTGATGGGCATCAGCTGCAGATGCGTGAAGCCCATGTCGGCCGCGTAAGCAGGCAGGTGCTCGGCCAGATCGTCCCAGGTCGGGAACTCACCGGCACCGCGACGCCAGGACGCGGCATGCACCTCGTAGACGCTGATCGCCGACTCGCGCCGGTTGGCGCGCTCGCGCTGGCGCGGCAGGGCTGTCGGCGCGGGCAGCGCCGCCACGATGCTGGCCGTGTCGGGCCGCAGTTGAGCTCGGCGGGCGTACGGGTCGGCCTTCAGCGGCAGCAGCGTGCCGCCGCCGGAGACGATCTCGAACTTGTACAGGTCGCCCTCGCCCGCATGCGGCACGAAGATCTCCCACACGCCGGCGGTGTGCCGCAGGCGCATGGGGTGGCGGCGCCCGTCCCAGTTGTTGAAGTTGCCGACGACGCTGACGCGCCTGGCGTTGGGCGCCCAGACGGCGAAGCGCACGCCGCTGACGTCGCCGTACTGCACCAGGTGCGCGCCCAGGCTCAGGTAGGGGCGCATGTTGCTGCCCTCGCTCAGCGCCTTCAGCTCCTCGTCACCGAGCTGCGGGTAGAAGCTGTAGGGGTCGGCATACACGCCCTCGGCACTCTCGGCACTCTCGGCGCCGCCCACCCAGCGAACGGCCAGGCGGTAGTCGAAGCGATGCTTGCGGCGCGGCACCTGCGCCTCGAAGAAGCCGGGGCGGCGCTGCTCCAGCTCGACGATGCGCTTCTTGCTGCCGGCGTCCAGCAGCGTGACCTCGGCCGCGCCGGGCAGCAGCACGCGCACCCAGAGCCGACCGTTGTCATCCGCGTGCAGGCCAAGCCGGCCGAAGGGATCGGCGTGGCGGCCCGCCAGCAGGGAGTCAACGTCGGCGTCGTTCAGCATCAGTTCAACTATTCAGACTCTTCACGGACCAGACCCGGTCCACGTACTCGGCGATCGTGCGATCGGACGAGAACGGGCCCATGCCGGCAATGTTTCGCAAGGCGCGTTCCGCCCAGGCGGCGCGGTCGGCAAACAGCGCGTCGACCTTGGCTTGCGTCGCAACGTAATCGGCGAAATCGGCCATCAGCAGGTAGACGTCGCGGTGCAAAAGGCTGTCGACCAGGGGGCGATAGCGCTCGGTGTCACCATTGCTGAAGACGCCGGCCGAGATGGCGTCGATGACGCGCTTGAGCTGGCGATTCTCTTCGACATACAGGCGCGGGTCGTAGCCCAGTTGCTTGATCTTGGCGACCGCGTCGGCGCGCAGGCCGAACACGAACATGTACTCCACGCCCATGGCCTCGGCCATCTCGATGTTGGCGCCGTCCCAGGTGCCGATGGTGACCGCGCCGTTCATGCCGAACTTCATGTTGCCGGTGCCCGAGGCCTCGGTGCCGGCCGTCGAGATCTGCTCGGACAGATCGGCCGCCGGGATGATGCTTTCGGCCAGCGTGACGCTGTAGTTAGGCAGGAAGACGAGCTTGAGCTTGTCGCCCACGCGCGGGTCGCTGTTGATGACGCGGGCCACGTCATGCGCCAGGCGCACGATGCTCTTGGCCGTCTGGTAGGCCGAGGCGGCCTTGCCGGCGATGACCACCGTGCGGGGCACCCAATCTGCATTGGGGTTGTCGCGGATCGCCTGGTAGCGGCTGATGACGTGCAGCAGGTTCAGCAGCTGGCGCTTGTATTCGTGGATGCGCTTGATCTGGATGTCGAACAGGCTGTCCACGTTGACCGCGATGCCCAGCTCCCGGCGAATGACGGCTGCCAGGCGCTCCTTGTTCGCGCGCTTCACGACGAGGAATTCCTCGCCAAGCTCGCGGTCGCCAGCCAGGGCCTTCAGCTCAGCCAGCTCGGCCAGGTCCTTGCGCCAGCCCTCACCGATGCGGCCATCCAGCAACGTGGACAGCAGCGGGTTGGCCTGCTCCAGCCAGCGGCGCGGCGTGACGCCGTTGGTGACGTTGTGGAAGCGATCCGGCCAGATGCGGGCGTAGTCGGCAAAGATGGTCTGCACCATCAGCTCCGAGTGCAGCGCAGCCACGCCGTTGACGCGGTGCGACGCCACCAGCGCGAGGGCCGCCATGCGCACGCGGCGCTCGCCGCCGTGGCTGCCTTCATCGATGAGGGACACGCGCGACGCGAACGCGTGGTCGCCAGGGAAGCGCGCCTGCAGCTCTTCCAGGAAGCGGTGGTTGATCTCGTAAATGATCTCGAGATGACGCGGCAGCAGGTTCTCGAACATGCGCACCGGCCAGGTTTCCAGCGCCTCGGGCATCAGCGTGTGGTTGGTGTAGGCCACGGCCTGGCGGGTGATCTTCCAGGCCTCGTCCCAGCCCAGGCCATGCTCGTCCAGCAGCAGGCGCATCAGCTCGGCCGGGGCCAGCGCCGGGTGGGTGTCGTTGAGGTGGATGGCGTTGGTCTTGCCAAGGTTGTGCAGCGAACCGAACTCGCGCAGATGGCGGGCGATCAGGTCCTGCAGCGAGGCGCTGACGAGGAAGGCCTCTTGCTTCAGGCGCAGCTCGCGGCCGGCTTCAGTGGAGTCGTCCGGGTAGAGCACCCAGTTCAGCGCGTCGGCCAGCACCTGGTGGCGGGCGGCGCGGGCGTAGTCGCCCTCGCAGAAAGGCTTGAAGGCGATGGGCGCGGCCGTGGCCTGCCACTGGCGCAGCGTGGAGACGCGCTCGCTGTGGTGGGCGGGCACGATGAAGTCGAAGGCCTGGGCCTCGATGCTGTCGGCCGGCTGCCAGCGGCGCACGCCGGAGGCATCGACCTCGATGCGGCCACCAAAGCCGACCTGGTAGCGCAGGTCCTGGCGCGGCAGCTCCCAGGCGGGCGAGTCGCGCGTCCAGTCGTCGGGCTGCTCCAGCTGGCGGCCCTGGCTGATGATCTGCGCGAAGGTGCCGTAGCGGTAGCGCAGGCCGTAGCCGAAGGACGGCAGTTCCAGCTCGGCGAACGAGTCCAGGAAGCAGGCGGCCAGGCGGCCGAGGCCGCCGTTGCCGAGGGCCGCGTCGGGCTCGCGCTCCAGCACGTCGCCCAGCGCCAGGCCTTGCTCGGCCAGCTTGGCCTCCAGCGGATCGGTCAGCTTCAGGGCCGCGAGCGCGTTGGACAGCGCGCGGCCCATCAGGAATTCCATCGACAGATAGTGCACGCGGCGCACGGGCGCCTTGTCGCCACGCTGTGCGTCGGCGGCTTGCGTGGTGGCCCAGCGGCGGGCCAGCGTCTCGCGGCAGGCGATGGCTGCAGCATGCAGCGCGGCTTGCGGCGTGGGGCCGTGGCTGGACTGGGACAGCTCGCGCTCGTAGGCAGTCTCGAACGCAGCGCGCAGAGCCTGGGTTTCAGCGGAGACGGCGGGGGAGGCGGACGGCTTCATCGCGGTGGTGGCCTTGGCCTTGGGCTTGCGTTGAACGGTCAGCGCGGAGCTGAGGCGGGTTGGGGTGTTCATCAGTGCCGGCCCCCAGCGACGAGGGCAAGAATGCTACCCGAGCGGCAGCGCTGGGCGAAGTATCGGGCAGCTCCGACCGGTTGTGTAGTTTGACTACATCGGGAAAACCCGGGCAGATTCGCAAATCGTTGATTTGCAAGGGTTTCGTGAAGATTCAAACGGGAAATCGCTGTTGTTCTTGGCGGAGTCGACCTGTATATTGTCTACAAAGACGGCCAAACATGAGAATTTTGCGCCGTTCAACACGATGAGACAAGCCGCTGCACTGCACCGGCGACAGAAAGGCTAGAAGTGGCAGACGTTCGACTGACCGGCGTGGAAAAAGCCTATGGCGACATCCGCATCCTTCACGGCATTGACCTGGAGATCCGCGACGGTGAGTTCATGGTCTTCGTCGGCCCCTCAGGCTGCGGCAAGTCCACGCTGCTGCGCTCCATCGCCGGCCTGGAAGAGATCACCGGCGGTGAGCTGACCATCGGCGGGCGTGTCGTCAACGACGTGCCGCCCAGCGAGCGCGGCATCGCCATGGTGTTCCAGTCGTATGCGCTGTACCCGCATATGAATCTGTTCGACAACATGGCCTTCGGCTTGAAGCTGGCCAAGGTCCCCAAGGCAGAGATCGAAACGGCCGTGCGCAACGCGGCCAAGATCCTGCACATCGAGCACCTGCTGGACCGCAAGCCCAAGGATCTGTCCGGTGGGCAGCGCCAGCGCGTCGCCATCGGCCGCGCCATCGTGCGCAAGCCCGAGGTCTTCCTGTTCGACGAGCCGCTGTCCAACCTCGACGCGGCCTTGCGCGTGCGCATGCGCTACGAGTTCGCCAAGCTGCACGAAGACCTGAAGACCACCATGATCTACGTGACCCATGACCAGGTGGAGGCCATGACGCTGGCCGACCGCATCGTCGTGCTGTCGGCCGGCAAGGTCGAGCAGGTCGGCTCACCGCTGGAGCTGTACGAGCATCCGCGCAATCTCTTCGTGGCCGGTTTCATCGGCAGCCCGAAGATGAACTTCATCGACGCGGAGGTCGCCGCAATCGACGCTGGCCATGTCGACGTGAAGCTGACCGGCAGCAAGGTTGTTCTGCGTGCGCGGGTGGACGGCAGCGCAGCCAAGGTGGGCGACAAGGTGACTCTCGGCGTTCGGCCGGAGCACATCCGCCGCGGCGACCATGGCCAGGGCAATCTGCTGCAAAGCAACGTGGCCTTCGTTGAGTCGCTGGGCGGCATCACCTTCGCCTACTGCCCCTACCCCGGCGTCGAGGAAGCGCTGACCTGCCAATTCGAAGGCCGCAACGGCGTCGACCGCCTGCGCAGCGGCCAGGACCTGGATCTGCACCTGCCGGCCGAAGCGCTCTATGTGTTCGACGCCAATGGCCTCGCGCTGCGTCGCCTGGCTGCGCCGGAGCTGGCGGCATGAAGTGGCTGCCCTTGGTGGCTGCGCTGGTGGCCGCACCGGCGTTGGCAGAGGCGCCCAAGCTCCTCGTCTGGATCAATGGCGACAAGGCTTATGGCGGCCTGCAGACGGTGGGTGATGCCTTCGAGAAGGCCTCGGGCGTCAAGGTCGTCGTCGAGCATCCGGTCGACCCGACCGACAAGTTCCAGCAGGCTGCCGGCGCCGGCAAAGGCCCAGACATCTTCTGCTGGCCGCACGACCGCGTGGGCGAGTGGGCCAAGGCCGGTCTGCTGACGCCGCTGCGCCCTTCGGCCAAGCTGAAGGCCGAGTCCGAGGAGCAGGCCTGGAACGCGCTGAGCTACCGCGGCCGCATCTGGGGCTACCCCATCGCCATCGAGACGACGGGCCTCATCTACAACAAGGCCCTGGTGCCCACGCCGCCCGCGACCTGGGACGAACTGATCGCCCTGGACAAGAAGCTCCAGGCCAGCGGCAAGCACGCCGTGCTGTGGGACTACAACAAGAGCTTCTTCAGCTGGCCCATGATTGCCGGCGCCGGTGGCGTCATCTTCGGCCGCGATGCCCAGGGTGATTTCGATCCGAAGCAGGTCGACGTCAACAACGCTGGCGCACTCGCCGGCGCGCAGATGATCGAACGCCTCATCAAGGATGGCCACATGCCCAAGGGCGCGCGCTACTCCGAGATGGAGGCCTCCTTCGCGCGCGGTGAGGTGGCCATGATGATCTCCGGCCCCTGGGCCTGGGACAACGCCAAGCGCGCCAAGATCGACATCGGCGTGGCGCCCATTCCCGCCGTCATCGCCGGCAAGCCGAGCAAGAGCTTTGTCGGCGTGCTGGGCTGCATGATTTCCGCGCCCAGCAAGAACAAGGACATCGCCAAGGAGTTCATCGAGAACCACCTGATGCGCCCCGAGGCCTTGAAGATCCTGGACGCCAACGTGCCCATCGGCGTGCCGGCCAACAAGGCCTTCTATGCCGAGCTGTCGGTCAACCCGCTGATCGCCGCCAGCATGACCAACGCCCGCAACGGTGCGCCCATCCCCAACATCCCCGAGGTGGGCCGCTTCTGGACCGCGATGGACGCGGCGCTGGAAGCCATCACCAACGGCCTGCAAAGCCCCAAGGACGCGCTCGACGGCGCCGCCGCACGGATGCTGCTGAACAAATGAACGCTGCGACCTCCACCCTTGGACAAGGCAGCTACACGACGCTGCCGCCCACGCTGACTGAGAAGCTTGGCCGTTGGCTGCACTGGCCGTTGGCCGTGGCCGCCATCGTGGCTGCGCTGTATCTCGTCTTCGTCGTCTACACGACCGGCCAGGCCGCGTGGGCCGCGGGCCTGCTGGTGCTGTTCACGGCCGGCTTCTACGTCTACTTGAGCCGCGGCGGGTTTGCCTGGCGCTACCTGTTCCCCGGCGTGGCCGGCATGCTGGTTTTCATCGCCTTCCCGCTGGTCTACACGGCGCAGATCGGGCTGACGAACTATTCAAGCATCCACCTGCTCAGCGAGAGCCGTGTGCGCGAGTACCTGCTGGAGCAGCACGACGCGGTGGAAGACCAGGTGCTGGCCTACACGCTGCACGCCGACGGCGCCGAGTTCCGCCTTGTGCTGCAACCCGAGGGCGGCGCCGCGCCGCGCTGGGTGTCGCCGCCGCTGGCGCTGCGCAGCGTCAGCCGCCCGGTGCGCGTGGACCTGGCCGTAGCCGACGGCGAGCACCTGCCGCTGACCGCGCCGCTGCAAGCCGCCCTGCCCTTGCCCGAGCTGATCAAGCACCGCGACGCCCTCGCCAAGATCACCCTCGCGCTGCCCGACAAGACCGAACTGCACTACCTCGGCCTGCGTGAGTTCGGCCCCGTCAAGCCGCAGTGGCGGTCAGAAGCCGACGGCAGCCTGACCCGCGCGCTGGACGGCGCCGTGTTCAAGGCCAACCGCGACACCGGCTTCTTCCAGACAGCAGCCGGCGAAACGCTGCAGCCCGGCTTCAAGGCCTTCATCGGCATGGCGAACTACGCGCGCATGCTGTTCGACGCCGAGTTCCGCGGCCCCTTCCTGTCCATCTTCAGCTGGACGGTCATCTTCTCGGCGCTGACCGTCGCCTTCTCCACCGCCATCGGCATGCTCTTCGCCGTGCTGCTGAACTGGGAGGGCATGAAGTACCGCACCACCTACCGCACGCTGCTCTTCCTGCCGTATGCGGTGCCGGGCTTCATCTCCATCCTCGTCTTCAAGGGCCTGTTCAACCAGAACTTCGGCGAGATCAACGCCATCCTGAACGCGCTGTTCGGCGTCAAGCCGGCCTGGTTTGCCGACCCGCTGCTGGCCAAGACGATGCTGCTCATCGTCAACGTGTGGCTGGGTTATCCGTACATCATGATCCTGTGCTCGGGGCTGCTGAAGGCGATCCCGGCAGACCTGTACGAAGCCTCGGCCCTGGCCGGCGCCAGCCCCGCGACCAACTTCCTCAAGATCACGGCGCCGCTGATCATCAAGCCGCTGGCGCCGCTGCTGGTCAGCGCCTTCGCGTTCAACTTCAACAACTTCGTGCTGATCGCGCTGCTGACCGATGGCCGGCCGGACTTCCTGTCCACCAAGCTGCCGGCGGGCCAGACCGACATCCTCGTCAGCTACACCTACCGCATCGCGTTCAAGGACTCGGGCTCCGACTTCGGCCTCGCCGCGGCGATCTCGACGCTGATCTTCTTCCTGGTCGCGGCGCTGTCGCTCATCAACCTGCGCATGAGCGCCAAGGCACAGAAATAACCATGGCCATCGTCCTCGGCAAACAAGCCCGCTGGCGCACCTTCGCCGGCCACGCGGTGATGTGGCTCTTCATCGCCATCACCATCTTCCCGCTGCTGGCGGTCGTGTCCATCTCGCTGCGGCCCGGCAACTTCGCCACCGGCAGCTTGATCCCGACGGAGATCAGCCTGGAGCACTGGAAGCTGGCGTTAGGCATTCCGTATCAAGCCGCCGACGGCAGCCTGGTGCAGCCGCCCTTCCCAGTGCTGACCTGGCTGTGGAACTCCATCAAGATCGCGACGATCTCGGCCTTCCTCATCGTCGCCATCTCGACGACCGCCGCCTACGCCTTCGCGCGCATGAAGTTCCGCTTTGACCGCCCGGTGCTGAACGGCATGCTGCTGCTGCAGATGTTCCCGCCGGTGCTGGCGCTGGTGGCCATCTACGCCATCTTCGAGACCATCGGCACCTATGTGCCGGCCCTGGGCATCGAGACGCATGCTGGCCTGGTGCTGGCGTATCTCGGCGGCATCGCCACGCATGTCTGGACCATCAAGGGCTACTTCGAGACCATTCCCGTGGAGATCGAGGAGAACGCCAAGGTCGACGGCGCCACGCACTGGCAGGCCTTCTCACGCGTGCTGCTGCCCATGGCCATTCCCATCCTGATGGTGGTCTTCGTGCTGGCCTTCATCGGCACCATCATCGAGTACCCGGTGGCCTCCATCCTGCTGCGTGAAGAGGGCAACCTCACGCTCGCCGTCGGCTCCAAATACTTCCTGCACGACCAGCGCTTCCTGTGGGGCGACTTCGCCGCTGCGGCCGTGCTGTCGGGCCTGCCGATCACATTGGTGTTCCTGCTCGCCCAGCGCTGGATCGTCTCTGGCCTGACGGCCGGTGGGGTCAAGGGATGAAGCGCCATCTCGCCGTGGCAGGCCTGGCCCTGCTCGGCGCCTTGGCGGCACAGGCCGGCCCTTACGAAGACCGGGAACGCGACTGGCGCAATGGCGCGGTCGTCTACCAGATCATCGTGGACCGCTTCGCGCCCTCGCGGGATCTGGCCGCCAAGCGCGAGCTCTACCCTGCGCCGAAGCGTCTGCGCAGCTGGAGCGAGGCGCCGACGCCCGGCCCCTACCTCGAGGCCGAAAAGCTGGCGGCCCACGAGCTGGACTTCTGGGGCGGCGACCTCGCCAGCGCTACGGCCAAGCTGGACCATGTCCAGCAGCTGGGCGCGGATGTGCTCTACATCAACCCCATCCACCACGCCTACACCAACCACAAGTACGACGCCCTCGACTTCAAGGCCATCTCGCCCGAGTACGGCAGCCGCGAGGACTTCAAGCGCCTGGCGGCCGAGGCGCACCGCCGCGGCCTCAAGGTGGTGCTTGATGGTGTCTTCAACCACATGGGCCGCAACTCCCCGGCATTTCGCGCGGCCATGGCCGACCCCAAGAGCCCCTGGCGCGAGTGGTTCGCCATCGGGCCGCAGTACGCGGGTGGCGCGCGTGCCTGGGCGGGCTTTCAGAACCTGCCGGAACTCAATCTCGAGTCGCCCGTCGTTCGGCGCTACCTCTACGAAGCGCCTGATTCCGTCGTGCGCAGCTATCTGCGCGACGGCGCCGATGGCTGGCGTCTGGACACGGCCTTCGAACTCGGCCCCACGTATCTCGCGGCGCTGACCAAGTCGGCCCACACGCAGAAGCCCGGCTCGCTGGTTGTCGGCGAGATCGTCAACTACCCCGGCCGCTGGCTGCAGTCGATTGACGCGGTCATGAACTTCACGCTGCGCCAGATCATCAACAGCACCGCCGGCGGCGAGCTCGAGGGGCCGGCGGCAGGCCGCATGATCGACCGCATGGTGCGCGACGCCGGCATCGAGCCCATGCTGAAGTCCTGGGTCGTCATCGACAACCACGACATCCCCCGCATCGCCAGCCAGTGGCCCGACGTGGCCCAGCGCCGCTTCGTGCAGGCCCTGCAGTTCACCCTGCCCGGCGCGCCCAACCTCTACTACGGTGTGGAGGTTGGCATGGACGGCGGCGCCGACCCCGCCAACCGCGGCCCCATGCGCTGGGATCTCGTCAGCGATGCCAACCCCGAGACGGTCTGGGTGCGCAAGCTCGTCGACATGCACAAGGCCCACCGAGCGCTGCGCGTGGGCGAATTCCGCCTCGTCGAATCGGCCAAGCTGCTCGCCTTCGAACGGCACACCGACCGGGCGCTGGACACCGTCATCGTGGTGGCCAACCCCACCGACAAGCCCGTGCGCGACCGCCTGATGGTGGCGAACTGGGCCTTGATGGACGACACGCCCCTGATCGACGTGCTGGGCCTGGTGCCCACCGTGCCGGGCGCTTCGCCGCCAAGCATCGGCTCGGGCTTTGTCACGGTCGACGTGCCAGCCCACGGCGTGCTCGTGCTTCGCCCGGTGCCCCGAGAACTGGGCGGCTACAGCCGCTACAAGCGCGTCCACTGACAACCCCATCTTGCCGCAGCCGCGGCATGACTGACAGCCGCCTCATGCTCAAGTTCATCACGCTTTGCGCTGCGCTGCTGCTCGCACCAGCCCTCCACGCCGCCCCTGCCTGCAAACCCGCGCCGCTCGGCGACGCCACGCTCTATCTGCGCGGCGGCCTGAACAACTGGGCGGCCCAGGACGAGCAGGCCTTCGAGTACCGCTGCGACGGCTACTACCTGAACCTCAAGGCCAAGGGCTCGCAGGAGTTCAAGCTCGCCGACGAGGACTGGACGGCTGCCCTCACCTTCGGCGGCGATGCCAACGGCCAGCCCGCGCGTGGCGCGCCCGGCAACCTGAAGCGCGACTTCAGCGGCGAGCACACGCTGCGCCTGAGCTTTGCCGCGGATGGGCGGCCGACGCTGGATGTGGGCCCCAAGCGCTTCAATCCCACGCCGCCCCAGCCCCTTACCGACAAAGCCGCGCTGACGACCCATTTCGACTCCCGCAGTGCCGGGTTCAAGGCGCCCTTCGGCGCCCAGCCGGCCGGCAGCGAAGTCCGCTTCAGCATCGGCAACGACGTGCCCGGCCTGAAGCAGGCCACCCTCGTCATCGAGCGCCGGCAGATGACTGGCAACCAGGAGCAGCTCTCCTACCAGCCGCTCGCCCGCATCCCGATGACGCCGCAATCGCGCGGCCTCGGCACCGGCTTCACGGCCAGCTACCGTTTTGACGCGACCGGCATCTACGGCTACTGGTTCGAGATCGAGACGAGCCAGGGCCGCTACGCGCTGCAGAACAACAAGGACCCCATCTACTGGACACGCGAGACGGGCTCGATGGGCGTCGCCGCCGTCGAACGCCTGCCGTCCAACCTGAACCGCGTGCGCCGCTACCGCCAGACGATCCACGCGCCGGGCTTCCAGGTGCCAGCCTGGGCCCAGGACATCGTCTACTACTACGTCTTCCCTGAGCGCTTCCGCAACGGCGACAAGGCCAACGACCCGCGCCCCGGCGGCGGCCGGCCGCAGGACCGCTTCCACGAACACGACATCGAGAAGCACGCGAAGTGGAATGAGAAGCCGTTCAAGCCGAACACCGGCGACGGCTCCGATGCGCAATACAACAACGACTTCTTCGGCGGCGACCTGGCCGGCGTCATCGAAAAGCTCGACTACATCAAGAGCCTGGGCGCCAACGCGATCTACCTGACGCCCGTCTTCCGCGCGGCCAGCAACCACAAGTACGACACGGCAGACTACAAGACCATCGACCCGGCCTTCGGCACCAACGACGACTTCGTGCGCCTGTGCGCCGAGGCCGCCAAGCGCGGCATCCGCGTCATCCCGGACACGTCGCTGAACCATGTAGGCAACGACTCGCCCTACTTCAACCGCTTCGGCAACTACCCCGCCGGCGGTGCCTTCGACAACGGCCGCATCAACCCCAACTCGGCCTATGCCGGTTGGTTCAAGTTCAAGCCCAACGAGACCGACCCCAACCGCCAATACCAGGGCTGGGGCGGCGAGTACACGCTGCCGGAGATCGACAAGAGCAACCCCGCCTTCCGCGCCTACGCCTACGGGGACAAGGACTCGGTCACCAACCTCTGGCTGGACCGCGGCGCGGCCGGCTGGCGCATGGACGTGGCACCCTGGGTGCCCGACGACTTCTGGCGCGAGTGGCGCCAGGCCGTGAAGGCCAAGAACCCCGACGCGCTGACTGTGGCCGAGACCTGGTTCGATGCCTCGAAGTATTTCCTTGGAGATACGTTCGACAGCACCATGAACTACATCTTCCGCAATGCCGTGCTGGACTACGCCGCCGGCAAGTCCGGCCGGCGCATGGCCGCCAACCTGGAGCTGATGCGCGAAGCCTATCCGTCCCAGGCTTTCTCGGCGCTGATGAACCTGCTGTCCACGCACGACCAGCCGCGCGCGCTGCACCATTTCGGCGAAGACAGCGACCTCGCACTGGCCAAGCGCCGGCTGCGCCTGGCCGTGTTCTTCCAGATGACCTACCCCGGCTCGCCCACCATTTACTACGGCGACGAGGTGGGCCTGGGCGGCGGTGCCGACCCCTACAACCGCGCGCCCTACCCTTGGGCCGACGAAGGCGGGCAGCCCGACAACGCACTGCTGGCCGACTTCAAGCGCCTCACCCAGCTGCGCCACGACCTGCCCGTGCTGCGCCACGGCACGCTGTCCGCCCCGTTGCATGTCGACGAGCATGTCGTCGTGCTGGCCCGCCAGGACGGCAACGCCTGGGCCGTCACCGCCACCAACAACAGCGACAAGCCCCGCACCGTCAGCGTCGGCCTGCCCTTCCCGGCCAGCCAGCTGCGCGACGCACTGGGTGGCCCGCCCGTGGCCGTGAAGAGCGGCTGGATCCAACTCACCGTGCCGCCCTTGTTCGGACGGGTCCTCCTCACGAAATGATCCTGAATCCCCTCGGCCACACCGGCCTCAAGGTCTCCGCGCTGGGCTTCGGCGCGATGCACATCAACGACGAACGCACTTCGGAGGCCGAAGCCGGCGCCCTGCTCAACCATGTGCTGGACGTTGGCATCAACCTCGTCGACACCGCGCGTGGCTACGGCCTCAGCGAGGAGCGCATCGGCCGCCACATCGCCCATCGCCGCGCGGAGTTCGTGCTGTCCACCAAGGTCGGCTACGGCGTCGAAGGCGTGGCCGACTGGACCTACGACTGCATCGTGGCTGGCGTCGAGCGCGCGCTCACGCTGATGAAGACCGACTGGCTCGACATCGTGCACCTGCACTCCTGCCCCCTGCACGTGCTGCAGCAGGGTGACGTGGCGCGGGCGTTGAACGACTGCCGCGCCGCCGGCAAGCTGCGCGTGGCGGCCTACTCGGGTGACAACGCGGAGGTCGATTTCGCCATTGAAAGCGGCGCCTTCGGGAGCCTGCAGACCTCGGTCAGCCTTTGCGACCAGGCTCATCTGCAACACCGTGCCGCGCGGGCCGACCATGCCGGCATCGGTGTCATCGCCAAGCGCCCGCTGGCCGGCGCGGTCTGGCGGTTTGCCCAGCGGCCGACCGACTTCGCCGAAGGCCACTACTGGGATCGCTTCCAGGCCATGGGCTTGCAGGCGCAGGAGGACTGGGCCGACGTGGCCTTGCGATTCGTCGCCTTCCACACCGGCGTGGCCAGCGCCATCGTCGGCACGGCCAAGCCGGCCAACCTGCGCCGCAACCTCGCCGCCATCGAGCGCGGCCCGCTGCCACCGGCACTGGCCGCAGACCTGCGCGACGCCTTCACCCGCCAGCACGCTGAATGGCCGGGCCTGATCTGACGCTGGACGAGGCCCGCCAGCAGGCCAACCTGGCCTTCATTGCCAGCGGCGCAGAGTTCGCTTTTGGCGACCCGGCCGCCCTGCCCTTGGCCGTGGCCCAGCTGAAGGCCCTGCACGCCAACAGCCCCGGTGTCGAAGCCCTGCACGACGGCGGCCTGACCGCCGAAGTGCTGTGCCTGAACCACGCGGGCCGCCGCTGGGCCATCAAGCGCGCCCGCGCCGAATGCCGGGTGCGCAACCCCGATGGCCAGACCTCCTTCCTGAACGAGCTGCAGCGCCACGCCGAACTGGCAGCGCTGGCACTGCCCGGCGTCGTGTCGCCCGTCTACGGCTCGCTGCGCGACGGCCTTGTCGTGTCGCACTGGATTGCCGGCCGCCACCCCGGCGTGCTGGACGAGCGCCAGGCCCGCACGCTGCTGGAAGCCGGCTGCGCACTGATCGAGCACGGTTTTTTCGAGTGGGACTACAGCGCCGGCAACCTGCTGGACGACGGCGAACGTGTCTGGCTCTACGACTTCGGCTACTGCTACCGCTTCGACCCGCTGACCCAGTTCAACAGCGCCGGCCATGGCCGCAGCTGCCCGCAACACCACCTGGCCGAGCGCATCGAGGGCCGCCACCTGTTCGGCGCCCTGCTGGACGCCGGCAGTGATGCCGACGCCTTGCCGCATTTCCTGCGCTTCAAGCGGCTGGCCATGCGGGCCTACGAAAGCCTCGCCGGGCGGCTCGCCACACGAGGTGCGACGCCGGAGGTGCTGAACCACTACCTCGGCCTGGCCAGCCGCTGGCGCCACGCGCTGACCCACGAACCGGGCCGCCTCTATCTGGCCGATGCCTGGCAGGCCCACAGCAGCGACCTCGACGACGACCTGCGCGGCCGCTCCTGCACGCCCCGCACCCTCAGGCGCGCCCACTGGCTCCAGCAGGCGCTGCGCGAGCAAGGCCCTGCCCTGCGCCAGAGCGGCGCGCTGGCGCCCGCAGACGCTGCACTCGACGACGCGACCCTGCTGCTGCGCCTGCGCGAACACGAGCGCCAGGCGCAGAGCTACCAGCTGCGAGGCTAACCCCGAGTCGACTGGGGTTGTCGCCAAAGCTCCGGTCTTGCCGGCTGCCGCATGATGCGGGTTGATGCCCATCGCCGCCCGCTTCCCACGCCGCCGTACGCTGCTGGCACTGCCACTCGTGCTGGCCGGCCGGCCCTTGGCCGCCCAGCCCAGCGACGCCGTGCGCTTGCCGCGCCACATCAGCATGCCCGACCCGCAGCTGGCCTATGTGCGCCGCATCGTCGAGCTGGCCCTGAACCGCGCCGGCAACCGGCTGCACATCCAGTCGGTCGACCTGGACATGACCCAGGGCCGCACCCTCGTCGAGCTGGCCGCCGGGCACGCGCCCATCGACCTGATGTGGACGATGACCGACATCCAGCGCGAATCCAGTGGCCTGCTGCCGGTGCGTATCCCCATCGACCGCGGCCTGCTGGGCTGGCGACTGCTGCTGGTGCGCCGCAGCGAGTTGGCGCAATGGCGGCAGGTGCGCAGCCTGAACGACCTGCGCCAGCGCATGGCCGGCCAGGGCCATGACTGGCCCGACACCACCATCCTGCGGGCCAACGGCCTGCAGGTGGGCACCAGCAGCGGCTACGACGCCCTGTTTCGCATGCTGGCGGCCGGCCGCATCGACTACTTCCCGCGCTCCATCCTGGAGATCGACGCCGAGATGGCTGGCGGCCGCTACCCGGAGCTAGCCATCGCGCCCGACCTGATGCTGCACTACCCGGCCGCGGCCTACCTGTTCGTCAGCCCCAGCCGGCCCGAGCTGGCCGCCGAGCTGAAGGCGGGATTGGAGGCTGCGGTGGCCGACGGCAGCTTCCAGCGCCTGCACCGCGAACAGTACGGCGCCGTGATCAAGGCTCACCCGGTTTCGCCCGAGCGCGTGCTGAAGCTGAGCAACCCGCTGCTGCCGCCCGAGACGCCCACGCGGCGACGGGAGTTGTGGCTCCAGCCAGGAGAAGCGGCTTAGGCGAGGCAGCAAGGGAAAACTCATTGGCTCGCCCATTTATGAGGCTGGCATGATGGGCCGCCATGACTCTTCCCTCGGCAGACCTGCCCAGGCGTGCCCTGCTCCTCGGGGCGCTTGCTGCGCCGTTGGCACACGCCGAGTCCGTACGGGTGTGGCTGCCGCGGCACATGAGTGCCGCCGACCCACAACTGCCTTATGTCCGCGCCCTCGTGCTGCTGGCGCTGGAGCGGGCTGGCGTCAACGGTGACGTGCAGCTGGTGAACCTGGAGATGTACCAGGGCCGCAGCCTGGTGGAGCTGGCGCGCGGCAACAGCCCTATCGACGTGATGTGGACGATGACCGACCGCGAACGGGAGTCCTCCGGCGTTCTGCCGATTCGCATCCCCATCGACCGCGGCCTGATGGGCTGGCGCGTGCTGCTGGTGCGCCGGAACGACCTGGCTCGCTGGGCCCGGCTGCGCAGCCTGGAGGAGCTGAAGCAGCGCATCGCCGGACAGGGCCACGACTGGCCCGACACCGCCATCCTGCGCGCCAACGGCCTGCAGGTCAGCACCAGCAGCGGTTATGAAGCGCTGTTCCGCATGCTGGCCTCGGGGCGCTTCGACTACTTTCCGCGCGCGGTGTTCGAGGTGGACGCCGAGCTGGCCAACAACCGCCACCCCGAACTGACGGTGGTGCCCAACCTGATGCTGCACTACCCGGCCGCGGCTTATCTCTTCGTGTCCCCGCGCCGGCCGGACCTGGCCGAACTGCTGCGCAGCGGGCTGGAGAAGGCGGTGGCTGAAGGAGCGATGCAGCAGTTGCACCACACCCATTTCGGTGCCGTGTTGAAGGCTCACCCCGTCAGCCGCGACCGCGTGCTGAGGCTGCAAAACCCGCTGTTGCCGCCGGAGACGCCGCTGCAGCGCCGCGAGCTCTGGTTGCAACCAGGCGACTAGCTCATCCGCAGCACACGCTCGGCCTCTTCCAGCCGCGCGTCCTCGATCTCGCGCAGCACGCTGGACAAGTCCACCTCGCCCGCCTTGCGCTCGTAGCGGCCAGTCAATGGCATGCCCGGCACCAGTTGCCCGGCGGCGTACAGCGCCCAGATCTCGGGGCCGAACTGCGTGGCCAGCAGGGCCGGCGCGTGCTGGCCGAAGAAGTTGCGCAGGTTGTTCACGTCGCGAATCAGCATGCGCGGCGCGTGGTTGTTGCCGGCGGCGTCCACGGCCTGCGGCAGGTCGATGATGACCGGCCCGTCGGCGGCCAGCAGCACGTTGAACTCGGACAGGTCGCCATGGATGACGCCGGCGCAGAGCATGCGCACCACCTCGTCGATCAGCGTGGCGTGGTGCTTGTGCGCGTCGGCATCGCTGAAGGTCAGGTCGTTCAGGCGAGGTGCGGCGTCGCCGTCCTCGTCGGCCACCAGCTCCATCAGCAGCACGCCGTCGTGGAAGTTGCCCGGCTGGGGCACGCGCACGCCGGCTGCGGCCAGGCGGTACAGCGCATCAACCTCGGCGCTTTGCCACGCGGCCTCCTGCTGCTCGCGGCCGTAGGCGGTGCGCTTGGTCATCGCACGGGCCTGGCGGCTGTTGCGCACCTTGCGGTTCTCGGTGTAGTCCACCGCCTGGCGAAAGCCGCGCTTGTTGGCCTCCTTGTAGACCTTGGCGGCGCAGGTGTCGTCGCCGCAACGCACCACGTAGACGTCGGCTTCCTTGCCACTTTTCAGCTGCCGCACGACGCTGTCGATCAGGCCTTCTTCAATCAATGCCTGCAGGCGCGGGGGTGCTTTCATAGCTCGATTCTCGGGCCTCGGCTCGCAGGCCCAATCTCTGCCCTGCGGAAACAGGTGCTGCGACAACCACCAGTTCGACCTGCAATCCCGGCGCCAGCCCCGACTGGAAGCACGCCCGCTGCGGCCAGTGCTCGGCGTTGGGGCCGATCCACGCTTGCCACTGCTCGTCGAAGGCGCTGCGGTTGGCGATGTCGGTGAGGATCACCTGCAGCGACAGCAGATGTGTGCGCGCCGAGCCCGCCTCCTGCAAATGCGCTTCGAGCATCTGCAGGCTCTGGCCGACCTGAACGTCAAAAGCGGCCGCGGGGTCTGTCGCGTTCGCCACGGTCCAGACGAGACCGCCGTAAGCAACCGTGCGGCTGCGCCCTTTGCCATTGATGGGCCAACGTTCAACCACGGGCAAGCCCCGGCAAGCGCGTCGACAGCGGCGGCAGCCGGCTCGGGCCACCGACGAGGCGCTGGTCGTGGCGATAGTCCTCGTTTGCCTCGACGCGCCAGTCGCGCCCGAACTGCTGCGCGAGCGCGCGGGCCACCTCGTCAAAGCGCCAGGCTTCCTCGGAGTTGCTGTCCAGATGGTGCACGCCGGGCAGCGGGCGCTCGATCAAGGTCAGCAGCGCGGAGGCCGTGTCGGCCATGAAGGAGCAGGCCGGCGTCCAGGCGCTGCTCGCCGCCACGCGGCCATCGCGCTTTTGCCACTCGTCCAGCGTCAGCAGCATGTTGTTGCCAGGCCGGGTCTCGTCGATCTGCCAGCCGATGCGGGCGATGACGGGCCGATCGTTGGCCAGCAGCACGGCGTCCTCGCACTCGGCCTTGTAGCGGCCGTAGTCGTCCTTGGCGTTGCGCGCATCGGTCACGTCGTGCGGGCCGTCGGGTTCGTGATCGAACACCATGACGGTGCTCGTGAACAGGAAGTTCGGGCAGCGCGACGCCAGCCAGCCGGCGAAGCGCGCCGAGGCCATGCCGAGGTGGGCAATGGCGTCCACCGACTGCGCGGACAGCCACGCGGCCGACAGCTTCTCGTCGTCGGGGTTGACCGCGTTGCGGTCCCAGCCGATGACCTCGTGCCCTGCCGCGCGTGCGGCTTCGGCCAGGCGTGGCGCCAAGGTGCCGTTCAGTCCGGTAATGAGAATCTTCATGCGTTCAAAGGCCAGCAAGTAAGGACAGAGCGCGTCCAGGCGCCGCTCTGGGCCAGCGCGGCAACGTCCACGCTGGTGTCGGAAGGAAAGATGATTTCGGTCAGCGCGACCAGGCCGTCGCCCGAGAAGACCTCCACCGAGCAGCGGTCCACCAAGACTCGCAGCACCAGCGGCGCGCGCGCGTGGCTCCAGGCCTGCTCACGGCGGCCGGCCCAGTGCGCGGCGTCGACGACGGTGCCGCTGCGGCCACGATCGACCCAGAGGCTGCCGCGACGGTGGTCGATGCCGATCTCCGTGTACTCGCCGCATGGGCCGCAACGCACGCTCAGCGTCGAGGTTTCAGCGTCGCCGGGGTCCAGCTCCCAGCGCAGTTCGCAACTCGCACCCGCATCGGCGATCACGCCCGCGCCGACGAGATACCGGGGCTGGCCGCGCAGGGCTTCGGTTGCGACCGGCGCCTGGGCCAGCCGCCAGCCCGCGGGCGCTTGCACGAGGGACAGCTCACGCGGCAGCGTCATCGCGCCGCGCCAGGGCGAGGTGGGCGTGTGCTTGGCATAGGCGTGCTGGTTCATCCAGGCCAGCCAGACGGGCGGCCGCCCTGCGGGCAGGCCAGCGAAGGACAGCGCGGCGTAGAAGTCGCTGCCATGGTCGGCCCAAAAGAGTTCGCTCTCGGCCGTGAAGCGCTCGCCGTCGAAGCGGCCGACCCAGCACTGCGCACCGCTGCCCGCCGGGTGGCCTTCGAAGGTGTCGACCTTGAGCAGCCAGCGGTCCTGGGCCGTGAAATGAATGAGGTCCGGGCACTCCCAGATCGCCCGCGTCACGCCGGCCGGGCCGAAGTGGCTGAGCAGCGTCCAGTCGCGCAGATTGGCGCTGCCGTAGAAGGCGACGCGATGCTCGTCGGGCAGCACGACGGCCATGGCCCAGCGGCCGGTCGGCTCATGCCAGAACACCTTGGGGTCGCGGAACTCGCGCAGGCCCAGATCCAGCACGGGGTTAGCGGCGTACTTCGCCCACGTCAACCCACGGTCCAGGCTGTAGGCCAGTTCCTGGGCCTGCCCACCCTCGGGGCGGCGCAGGCAGCCGGTGTAGCAGGCCACCCAGGCACCGGCGCCGAAGCCGGCGGTGTCCGCGTGGTCGATGACGACGCTGCCGGAGAAGATGGACGCGCGCTCGTCCTCGGGGATGGCCAGCGGCAGTTCGGTCCAGCGCAGCAGGTCGGGGCTGGTGGCATGGCCCCAGCTCATGTGGCCCCACTCGTTGCCGAACGGGTTGTGCTGGAAGAACAGGTGGTAGAGCCCGGTAGCCGCGTCGAAGACGAGGCCGTTGGGGTCGTTGATCCAGTTGCGCTGCGGCGCGAAGTGGTAGCGCGGCCTGTAATCGTTCACGACAGCTGCCACCCCCAGGGCCGCAGCTTGTGGCCCTGCCAGACCTGCTCGGTCTTGGACAGGTTGACCGCCACGCGCACCAGGTCCTGCTCCAGTCGGCGCTCGAAGGCGACGATGTCGGGCGGGCTGTCCAGCAGCTTGACCGGCGCGCCGTACTGGCCGGCGGCCAGGGCCGGGTGCTGGTGCTTGAGGGCGACGAGGCCGGCGTAGAAGTCGCTCAGCTCATAACGCTTCCAGTCGATGGAATCCTTCTCGAAGAACTCCAGCTTCTTGGTGAGCCGCGACTCCTGGCCGTTGTAGATCAGCGGCATGCCAGGCAGCATGAACGTCAGCACCGCGAGGGCCGGGTAGGCGTCGCCGTACAGGTCGGCGTCGGTGCCGTGCCAGGAATTGAAGTCGTGGTTGCTCGTGAAGCGCATGCGGTAGGCGTGGGCCGGATAGCCCGCTGGCTGCTTGGCCAGCCACTCCTTCAGCAGTGGTGCGCCGGCCTCGCCCTTGCCGATCTTCTTGAACACCTGGTCGGCCAGGTCCCAGGAATAGGTCATGTCGAAGGCGCCGCTGGTGTGCAGGTCGATGGCATCGGACTCGGCCAGCATGAACATTGGCTTCACGGCACTCAGCGCCTTGCGCGTGCGCACCCAGAAGTCGGTCGGCACGAGGCTGGCCACGTCGCAGCGGAAGCCGTCCAGCCCGGTCTCGCGCACCCAGAACTTCATCGCGTCGATCATGGCGGCGCGCAGGCCCTCGCTCTTGTAGTTCAGCGCGATGACGTCGTCCCAATGCTCCTCGCTGGGCTGGCCCTCGTTGAAGGTGACGGCATAGACCTCGCCCTTCGCGTTGAGCTTGTACCAATCCTTGTGGGCCGTGGCCCAGGGGTGGTCCCAGGCCGTGTGGTTGGCCACCCAGTCGAGGATGACCTTGAAGCCCAGCTTGTGCGCTGCGGCGACGAAGGCCTTGGCGTCGGCCAGCGTGCCGAACTCGGGGTTCACGGCCGTGTAGTCGCTGATGGAGTAGTAGCTGCCCAGCGTGCCCTTGCGATTGAGCTTGCCGATGGGCTGCAGGGGCATCAGCCACAGGATGTCCACGCCCAGGCGCTTGAGTCGCTGCAGGTCGGACTGCACCGCCTTGAGCGTGCCCTCGGGCGAGAACTGGCGAACGTTGATCTGGTAGATGACGGCCTGGCGAGACCAGGGCAGATGCGGCATGTCAGCGGAGGTGGTGGCGGGAGCGCTCATGGCGGGCAGTGCAAGAGATGAAGCGGCGGTCAGCACGGTGCGGCGACGCAGGGGAAAGGTCATGGTGGGGGCCTCGGTTCAGGACGGCGCCGCGCAATGGCGAGCGATGTAGTCGGCATGGTCGGGCATCAATGCCACGCTGTTGACGACGGCGCGATGCACGGCTTCGAGGTAGTCGTGCACTTTGTCCTCGGCCTGCAGCGCAGCCAAGGGGTGGCAGCTTGCGGGCTGCAGGTTCTGGCCGGCCATGACCTGCAGCCAGGCGGTCTCGGTGAAGAGCTCATTGTTGAATCTGAACACGCGGCCGTGGCTCTTGTAGAGATTGATCTTCTCGCGCAGCGAGTCGGGTACGGCCATGTGGGCGCAGTCGCGCCAGAAGACGGAGTCGTCGCGCTGGTTGGCGTGGTAATGCAGCACGATGAAATCGCGGATGCGCTCCCAGTGGAAGCGGCTCTGTGCGTTGAACTCGGCGATGTCGGCCGGGCTGAAGCCGCGATCGGGAAAGAAGTCGATCAGCAGCTGGATGGCTTGCTGGATCAGGTGGATGCTGGTGGACTCCAGCGGCTCCAGGAAGCCACCCGACAGGCCGATGGCGACGACGTTGCGGTTCCAGGCCTGGCGGCGCACACCGGCCTTGAAGCGCAGCGGACGCGGGTCGGCCAGGGGCTTGCCGTCGAGGTGGGCCAGCAGCGTCGCGGCGGCTTCGTCGTCGCTGACGTGGCTGCTGCAGTAGACATGGCCATTGCCGATGCGGTGCTGCAGCGGGATGCGCCACTGCCAGCCGGCGCGGTGGGCCGTGGAGCGGGTGTAGGGCGTCAACACCGGCGCACTCTCGCAAGGCACGGCCAGGGCCCTGTCGCAGGGCAGCCAGTGGCTCCAGTCGTCGAAGCCGGTCTTCAGCGTCTCCTCGATGAGCAGCGCGCGAAAGCCCGAGCAGTCGATGAAGAACTCACCGGCCACGCGCTCGCCGCTTTCCAGCACGACGGCGTCGACATCGCCGGACGGCGCCTGCGTGGCATGCGTGATGCGCCCCTCCGTGCGCCGCACGCCACGCGCCTCGGCCAGGCGGCGCAGATAGCGTGCGTAGCGGCCGGCGTCGAAGTGGTAGGCGTAGGCGATGTCGGCCAGCGGGGAGTTGGCCGGCTCAGGCCGTGCCGGCATGAAGCGGTGGGCACGCGCGGCCATCTGCGTGATGGCGTAGTCGCCCAGCGGCCGTGCACGGCCTGCCAGGCGCATGCGCTGCCAGTACTGCTCGAAGCCCACCGTCCACAGGTCCTGCCCGATGCGACCGAAGCCGTGCATATAGCGGTCGCCCGCGCGGCCCCAGTTGACGAACTCGATGCCCAGCTTGAAGGTGCCCCCGGTTTCGCGCAGGAAGTCGCTCTCGGCGATGCCGACGATGCGGTTGAAGCGCTGGATCAGCGGGATCGTCGCCTCGCCCACGCCGACGATGCCGATGTCGTCGGACTCGACGAGGCGGACGCGGTAGCGGTCGCCCACGACGGTCGCCAAACCCAACGCCGTCATCCAGCCGGCGGTGCCGCCGCCCACGATGACGATGTCCTGGATCAGAGGCGCCGGCATGAAGGGCTCACACGCTCACACGGGCTTGGCCGCGCAGTGCTGGGCGATGTAGGCGGCGTGGTCGGGCATGACGTCCACGCACTTGACGATCACCTGGCGAACGCTCTCCAGGTAGTCGTGCGTGTCCTGCGCATCCTGCAACTCGGCCAGCGGATGGGGGCGCTGCGGCACCAGGTTCTGGCCCTCCATGACCTGCACCCAACCCACCTCGGCAAAGAGTTCGTTATCGCGGCGGATCACGCGGCCGTGGCTGCGGAACAGCGACAGCTTCTCCGTCAGTGTTTCGGGTATGGCCATGTGGGCACAGTCTTTCCAGAACGCCGAGTCGTCGCGCTGGTTCAGGTGGTAGTGCAGGATGACGAAGTCGCGGATGCGCTCGTAGTGGAAGCGACTCTGGCGATTGAACTCCGCCACATCGGCCGCATTGAAGCCGCGGTCCGGGAAGAAGTCGATGAGCTGCTGGATGGCCGACTGGATCAGGTGGATGCTGGTGGACTCCAGCGGCTCCAGGAAGCCGCTCGACAGGCCGATGGCGACGACGTTCTCGTTCCACGCCAGGCGGCGCATGCCGGTCTTGAAGCGGATGGGGCGCGGGTCGGCCAGCGGCTTGCCGTCGAGGTTGGCCAGCAAGGTCGCGGCGGCTTCGTCGTCGCTGATGTGCTGGCTGCAGTAGACATGGCCATTGCCGATGCGGTGCTGCAGCGGAATGCGCCATTGCCAGCCGGCGCGGTGGGCCGTGGCGCGGGTGTAGGGCGTCAGCGGCGCCACCGATTCGCACGGCACGGCCAGCGCGCGGTCGCAGGGCAGCCAGTGCGTCCAGTCCTCGAAGCCGGTCTGCAGCGTCTGCTCGATCAGCAGGCCGCGAAAGCCCGAGCAGTCGATGAACAGGTCGCCCTCGATGCGTTCGCCGCTTTCCAGCACCACGGCGTCCACATGCCCGGCGTTGGCACCTTCGCTGCGCCGCGTGGCGTGCGTGATCTTGCCCTCGGTGCGTTGCACGCCGCGCTGCTCGCTCAAGCGGCGCAGGTAGCGGGCGTAGAGGCTGGCGTCGAAGTGGTAGGCGTAGGCAATATCGGCCAGCGGTGAGTTGCCGAGGTCGGCGCGCGGCGGCATGAACTTGTTGGCTTTGGACGCCATGCGCGTGATGGAGTAGTTCTCCAGCGGCAAGGCCCGCCCGATTGCACGCATGCGGTGCCAGTACTGCTCGAAGGGCACGGTCCACAGGTCTTGCCCGATGCGGCCGAAGCCATGCATGTAGCGCTCGCCCAGCCGCCCCCAGTTCACGAACTCGATACCCAGCTTGAAGCTGCCCTGGGTCTCGCGCATGAACTCGTTTTCGTCGATGCCGATGACGCGGTTGAAGCGCTGGATCATCGGGATCGTCGCCTCGCCCACGCCCACGATGCCGATCTCGTCGGACTCGACGACGCGGATGCGGTAGCGGCCGCGCAGCACGGTGGACAAGGCGGTGGCGGTCATCCAGCCGGCGGTGCCGCCGCCGACGATGACGATGTCTTGGATCAGGGACTCGGACATGGGCTAGGGCTGGGGCTCAGAGCTTGGGCGCCGCGCAATGCTCGCGGATGAAGTCTTGGTGCAGCGGCAGGCTGGCCACCTGGCGGTGCACCGCGTCGCGCACGCCGGCGACGAAATGCGCGCCCTCTTCGGGCTTCAGCAGGTCGGCCAGCGGATGGTAGGCCTGGGGCAGCAGGCGCTGGCCCTCCATGACCTGCAGCCAGCTGACCTCGGTGAAGATGTCCAGGTGCGAGCGCAGGATGCGGCCGGTGTGGCGGAACAGGTCGAGCTTGTGCTGCAGCGTCTCGGGCACGGCCATGTCGCGGCAGTAGCGCCACAGCGGGCTGTCGTCGCGCTCCGTGGCCTTGTAGTGCAGGATGATGAAGTCGCGCACGCGCTCGAATTCCTCGTCCGCCAGGCGGTTGTGGGCGTCGATGTCGGCCTGCGAGAAGCCGGCATGCGGGAAGAACTGGATCAGCCGCGAGATGCTGGACTGCACGAGGTAGAGGCTGGTGGATTCCAGCGGCTCCAGGAAGCCGCTGGCCAGGCCCATCGCAACGACGTTGCGGTTCCACAGCTTGCGGCGCTTGCCGGTCGTGAAGCGCAACGGCCGCGGGTCGGCCAACTGGCGGCCTTCGAGGTTGCCGAGCAGCAGCGCCGTCGCCTCGTCGTCTGACGTGAAACGGCTGCAGTACACATGCCCGTTGCCCACCCGGTGCTGCAGCGGGATGCGCCACTGCCAGCCGGCGCCATGCGCCGTTGCCCGCGTGTAGGGCGGCGGTGGGCCGGCGGATTCGCAAGGCACGGCAACGGCCCGGTCCATCGGCAGCCATTCCGACCAGTCGATATAGCCCGTCTTCAGCACCTCCTCGATGAGCAGGCCGCGAAAGCCCGAGCAGTCGATGAAGAGATCGCCCGCGACGACTTCACCGGAAGCGAGCTGCAGCGACTCGATGAAGCCATCGTGTGCGCGCTGGCGCACGTCGACGACCTTGCCCTCGTGGCGCACCACACCCGCAGCCTCGCTCAGCTTGCGCAGATAGCGGGCATAGAGGCCGGCGTCGAAGTGGTAGGCGAAATGCACCGGCATGGGCGGCAGCCCTGGCGCACGGGCCTCGGGCGCGAAACGGCCAGCGCGTGCGGCCACGGTGTTGATCGCGTAGTCGGACAGCTCGGCCGCCCGCCCCTCGCGCCGCGCCTTCAGCCAGTAATGGTGAAAGGCCACCATGCCCAGGTCTTGCCCGACCTGGCCGAAGCTGTGGATGTAGCGGTCGCCCAGCCGCGCCCAGTTGACGAACTCGATGCCGAGCTTGAAGGTGGCCTGCGTCTCGCGCACGAACTCGGCCTCGTCGAGCTCCAGGCCGGCATTGAACTGGCGCATCTGCGGGATGGTGGCCTCGCCGACACCCACCGTGCCGATCTCCTCAGACTCCACCAGGTGCAGCTCCACCTGCCCCATCAACACCTTGGACAGCGCCGCAGCGGCCATCCAGCCCGCACTGCCTCCGCCGAGGATGACGACGCGCCTCACCGGCGCCTGCGAAAACTCGCTCATGTCAGGTTTGCCCCTCCGGGAACAAAAAACCCTTGCCGGATTGCTCCGGCAAGGGTCGTCACGCTAGCACTTGCCGGTGGATCAGAACTTGTAGTTCACACCGAACAGGTAGGTCTTGCCGTACTTGGTGTACTGCTTGGTCTGCGTCAGGTCGTTGTTGTAGTACTCGACGTAGGGCTCGTTGTTCAGGTTGTTGATCTGGAACACCAGCGACAGACCCTTGGCAACGCCGTTCTGGAACTCGTAGCCGAGCTGCAGGTCGGTGACCTTTTCCTTCTTGACGTACTCGAACGTGCGGTCGGCGCCGAAGCCCGTCACCTCGCCAACGAAGCCGTCACGGATGCGCGTGCTGATACGCGCCGAGAAGCCGTACTTCTCGTAGTAGGCCGTCAGGTTGTAGGTGTTGGGCGACAGGCCAGGCAGCGGGCGGGTGTCGCCAGGGCCGAACGGCGAGACCTTGCTCTCCGTGTGGCCCCAGGCAAGCTGCACGCCGAAGCCGTCCAGGTACGGGGTGACGATCTGCAGCGGCAGCGACACGGCCAGCTCAGCACCGGACAGCGAACCGCCCTGGCCATTGGCCTGCGTCTCGAACTCGCCGATGTCCGACGTCGGCGTGACGGCGCCCGGGGGCGTCAGGGTGCCGAAGCGGTCGCGGAAGTTGATGTTCAGCTTCTGCTTGTAGATGTAGGTCTTCAGGTCCTTGTAGAAGGCCGCGACCGACACATAGCCCTTGTTGCCGAAGTAGTACTCGTACGACAGGTCGACTGCGTCGGCCTTCCAGGGCTTCAGCTCGGGGTTGCCGCCGTCACCGGTCCAGATGCGGCGCGTGTTGTCGACGCCGTAGGACTGCGTGGCGCGCAGGTCATCCATGCGCGGACGGGTGATCTGGCGGGCCACACCGAAGCGCAGGTTCTGGTCGCTGGCAACTTGCCAGGTCAGGTTCAGGCTGGGCAGCCAGTCGGTGTAGGTCGTGCCGCGCGAGGTCGGGTTGGTGGTGCCGCCCTGGATGCTGAACGCGTTGGAGCGCTGGTCGGCATGGATGGCTTGCACGCCGAAGTTGCCACGCAGCGGCTTGCCCAGCAGTTCGGTGTCCACCTCGGCCTTGACGAAGGCGGTCGTGATGTCTTCCTTGACCGTCCAGTCCTTGTTGATGATGTCGTGGTTGCCGAGGTTGGCGCGCAGGTTGTAGAACTGCGCCGCGGCAGCGCGGGCGTCGTAGGAGATGAAGTCACCCAGGCCCGCGTAGCCCATGTTGTTCGGGGCGAACAGCATGCTGGCGGGGATCGTCGTGGGCGATGCCTTCAGGTCCATGAACCACTCGGGCACGTCACGCGACTTCTGGCGTTGCGTGAAGTTCAGGCCGCCTTCGACGCCGCTGAAGAACAGCAGGTCTTCGGTGTACTTGGCAGTCACCTTGGCGGACTTGATCTCGTCCTTCACCTCGGGCTTCTTCAGGTAACCCGCCTGGCCCCAGCCACCGGAGTCAACCAGCTTGATCAGCGACGGGTCGGCATAGTTCAGGCCGGCCGTGATGCTGGGCAGGCCGCCGCCCACGGGCAGCACCACCTTGAAGGTGTCGGTGGCGCCTTGGCTGCCCTGGCCGGTGCCGGCGTACATCTCCATGATGGACTCTTGGCGCTTGGCCTTGGACCAGCTCAGGTCGCCAGCCAGCGTCAGTGCCGGGCTCAGCACCAGCTTGCTGTTCCAGCCCACGGCGGAGATGGTGTCTTCACGGTCGTTGACGTCGTGGCGCAGCACCGGCTTGACGCCGACGTAGTCACCCTTGGTCAGCACGCCACCGGTGAAGGTGTTGGGGCCGGCCGCCGTTGCGCCTTCCACGACCGGGTTGGTCAGCTGAGCGCCGGACCAGGCCAGGCCAGCCTCGAAGCCGCGCTGCAGGGCGATGCGTTCGTAGGTCGAGTGATAGACGTCGACGACGCTTTCGAATTCCTTGGACGGCTTCCACTGCAGCACGCCCATCAGGCCGTTGCGCTTCTGCGAAGCCGACTCGTTGCGCAGTTGCACGCCACCGGGCACGCGCACGTCGTTGTACGTGTTGGCGCCGATCGTGCCGCTGCCGGTGGGGTAGCCCCAGTTGCGGAAGTAGTTGTTCTGGTTCGGCGAGTCCAGGCGCGCATAACCCAGGGCCACGCCCACGGTGCGGTCGGCGAACTGGTCGATGTACGAGAAGCTGAAGCGGCTGCCCTTGTCGCTGGCGGCACCCGGGTTCAGGCGGCCCAGCGAGTTCTTCTCGCCGCGCAGGTTGACGGCCATCGTGCGGCCGGCGAAGGCCAGCGGGCGCACGGTCTGCAGGTCGATCGTGCCGGACAGGCCTTGGCCCACCAGGCCGGCGTCCGGCGTCTTGTAGATCAGCACGCCGCTGAGCAGCTCGGACGGGTACTGGTCGAACTCGGCGGAACGGTTGTCGCCGGTGCTGACCTGCTCACGGCCGTTCAGCAGCGTGGTGGCGAACTGGCCGGCCAGGCCGCGGATCTGCACTTCCTGTGCGCGGCCGTTGACGCGCTGCGCGGTCAGGCCGGGCAGGCGTGCGATGGATTCGGCAATGGACGAGTCGGGCAGCTTGCCGATGTCTTCGGCCGAGATGGCCTCGACGATGGAGTCGCTGTTGCGCTTGACCGAGATGGCAGCTTCGATGCCCTTGCGGATGCCCGTGACGGTCACCGTTTCGAGCTGCTGGGTCTGCTGGGCCTGCGCTGACGCGCCTGCGGCGGCGATCAGCAGCGTGCAGCCGACGGCCACCGGGCTGATGCGGAAGGACATGACGGCGTTTGTGCCGCGCTTGTCTTTACTCATGGTCATGAATGTCTCCTCTGGTTCGTGGAAAGCGGCTTGGCCCTCGTCGCGGCGCCGGGCTGCGGCGCACAACTTCGGGGCGAGAACCCAACGTCTCGACCTGGTTTGTATCAAAACTAGATTTTTTTCCGCACCTACGTAAACCCTAGACGTTGCGCAGACGCGACCAGATTTCGGCCTTAATCCAAGGGTAAACCAGCATTTAATCGACTCTTCCAGCCAAAGCGACTGATTCTCAACCACCGAAGAAGTCAAAACTTGTAGCTCAACTACAGCATCAACTTGGGGTTAACAACAAGTGCGGCATGCATCACGGCGGCGCGCGGCGCGCAGTCGTTCGCACCCCGCCGCACGGGCGGCGGGACGTATGGGCGAACCCAGGCTGGCGCCCACCGCGATTGCAGCGGGGCGCGTCTCGAACAAGAAAACCAGCGCGCAGGCCTGCGCGCGGTTGCGTCAGGCGTCGGCCTGCTCCAGCGCCAGCGAGGCGCCGGACAGCGCGGCGAGCGTGTCGGTGATGAGGGCCGTGGGGATGCCCGCCAGCAGGGGCTGGAAGCGGCCCTTGGCCTCGAAGCGGTTGCGGAACTCGGACCGGAAGAAGCGCTCGCCCAGCCGCGGCACGATGCCGCCGCCGATGAACACGCCGCCGCGCGAACCCAGCGTCAGCGCAACGCTGCCGGCAAAGCCGCCGAGCATGGCGCAGAAGACATCCAGCGTGCGCGAGCAGGCCGGCGACTCGCCCGACAGCCCGCGCGCGACGATCTGTTCGGTCGGCAGCGCGCTGACATCTTCACCCTCACCCAGTACTGCAGCAACCGAGCGGCACAGCACCGGCAGGCCGATACCCGACAGGAAGCGCTCGGCCGACACGTGCGGGAACTCGCGGCGCGCCTGGCTCAGCACGGCGCTCTCGAAATCGTCGGCAGGGGCCAGCGTGGCATGGCCGCCCTCGCCCGGCAGCGCCAGCCAGCGGCCCGGTGCGCGCACCACGCCACCCACGCCCAGCCCAGTGCCCGGGCCGATGACGGCCATGACGGTACCAACAGCCACGTCACCGGTCGCCGGCGGCGGCGCACCCCAGGCGCGCAGCTGATGCTCACGCAGCCGTGGCAGCGACAAAGCCTGGGCCTCGAAGTCATTCAGGCAGAGCAGCGTCTGCAAGCCCAGTTCCGCCTGCGTGCCCGCACGCGAGAAGCTCCAGGCGCCATTGGTCAGCTCGATGCGGTCGCCGTCCAGCGCGGTGGCCAGCGCGAAGGCCGCGCTTTGCGGCTTGGCCTTGCCTGCGGGCTGCCCCTCCAGATAGGCGCGCACCGCGGCAGCCGGCCCGGCATGGCCGGCAACGGGCAGAACACGCACATCCTCAACCGGCGCGCCCGGCCCGGCAACAGTGCCGAAGCGGGCATTCGTGCCACCCACATCGGCCACCAGCCAAGGGTATGCGGCGCTCACGCCAGAACTCCCGAATTGATGGATGAAGACGAGCTGCGGATATTCAGGAGGCGGACGATGGCAAACACAGGTGCTGAAAGGATGAAATTGCGGTCGCGGCGGACGGTAGCAAAACTACATCCAATCGACAATACAAGCTCACCCTGGGTTTCCATTTTCAGACACGAAAACGCTTTCAGGCCCCAACAACCCATCCATCGCCCTGGGGAAACTCGATTGCGAAGGGGCTGTAGTGAAGCTACAACCCCTTCAGCGCCCAGGCCCAGAAACCCCGCCATGGCGGGGCAAGGCGGGCTGCCGGCGCGCCTGCTGATAATCGCTCGTCTTCCCTCAGGTTTCTGCCAGCGTCCATGCCCCGTTTCGACAGCCCCCGTCTGCTTGCCGATATTGGCGGCACCTATGCCCGTTTTGCGCTGGAATTCGGCCCGGGTGAATTCACGCAGATGGCCTCGCTGCGCTGCGCCGACCACGCCGATTTCCACGCCGCGGTGCGCGCGTATCTGCAGTCGTTGAGCTGGCAGGAGGGTGGCCCGCAGCAGATTGCCCATGCGGCCATCGCCATCGCCAACCCGGTCGAGGGCGACCAGGTGCGCATGACGAACTACCACTGGCAGTTCTCCATCGACGAGATGCGCCAGCGCCTCGGGCTGGACACGCTGGTGGTCGTCAACGACTTCACCGCGCTGGCCATGGCCCTGCCCCGCCTGGCCGAGGTCGACGTACGCCAGGTCGGGGGCGGCCAGGCACGCCGGCCCAGCGTCATCGGCCTGCTGGGTGCGGGCACGGGCCTGGGTGTGTCGGGGTTGATCCCGGCTGGCGAAGGCTGGATCGCGCTGGGCACCGAGGGCGGCCACGTCAACTTCGGCCCGCGCGACCAGCGCGAGATGGAGATCCTGCAGTTCGCCTGGAAGACGCTGGATCACGTGTCCTACGAACGCCTGATCTCCGGCCCCGGCCTCGAGCTGATCTACCGCGCGCTGGCCGACCGCAACGGCGTGACCGCCGAGCCGCTGCAGGCGCCGGCCATCACGCAGCGCGCGCTGGAAGACGCCGACGCGCTGTGCCTGGAAACGCTGGAGGTCTTCTGCGGCCTGCTCGGCACGGCGGCCGCTAACCTGGCCGTCACGCTCGGTTCGCTGGGCGGCATCTACATCGGCGGCGGCATCGTGCCGCGGCTGGGCGAGTACTTCGACCGCAGCCCATTCCGTGAGCGCTTCGAGGACAAGGGGCGCTTTCGCGACTACGTTGCCGCCATCCCCACCTTCGTCATCACCGCCGAGAACGCCACTTTCAAGGGCGCGTCAGCCATTCTTGAAAACCAGCTGCGCAACCTGCAGGCCTCGCCCGGCTCGGCCATCCTTGGCCAGATCCGCCGCGCCCGCAGCGAGCTGTCGCCCGCCGAGCTGCGCGTGGCCGACCTCGTGCTGGCCCAGCCCCGCTCGGTGCTGAACGACCCCATCGCCGAGATCGCCCGCGCCGCCGGCGTCAGCCAGCCCACCGTCATCCGCTTCTGCCGGTCGCTGGGCTGCGAGGGCCTGTCGGACTTCAAGCTGCGCTTGGCCTCGGGCCTGACCGGCACGGTGCCCGTCACCCACACGCAGGTCAACACCAACGACTCCATGCTGGAGCTGGGCGCCAAGGTGCTGGGCAACACGGCCAGCGCCATCCTGCAGGTGCGCAGCCACCTGAACCGCGACACCATCGACCGCGCCATCGACATGCTGCTGGCGGCCCACCGCATCGAGTTCTTCGCGCTCGGCCATTACGGTGTCGTCGCGCAGGACGCGCAGTTCAAGTTCCTGCGCTTCGGCATGCCCTGCGGCGCCTACACCGACCCGCGCCTGCAACTGCTCGCCGCCGACGTGCTGCGCGAGGGCGACGTGGCCGTCGTCATCAGCAGCGGCGGGCGGCTGCCGGAGCTGCTGTCCGTCGTCGAGAAGGCCCAGGAGCGCGGCGCCAAGGTGGTGGCCATCACCGCCAGCCAGAGCCCGCTGGCCAAGAAGGCTGACGCGACACTGATCGTCGACCACATCGAAGACATCGCGACCCATCTGCCGATGGTCAGCCGCATCCTTCACCTGCTCGTCATCGACATCCTGGCCGTGGGCGTGGCGATGCGCCGCAACCCGGACAGCATCGCCGCGCTGACGGCCGGCGCCGAGGACGACGACGGCAAGCCCACGCGCGGCGCCAGCACGGCCGCGCCCGGCGTCAGCATGGCTTCGCCGCTGGCACGACTCACGTCGCACAGCCGCTGAGCCCCTAGGGGGATTGAAGGACGCAAGTCGTCCTTGGCCAACTTTTGCGCCTGGCGGCGCAAGTCCTGACCCCACATGACTTTTGCCAACCGGCACTTCACTCACGACGATGAGTGAAGTGGGGCCGCCCGGCTCCGCTCGACTGCTACGCTAACCGACCCATCACGCCGACGCCGGCCAGAAGGGGCGCAGACCCCGAAGGTCCTGGGAGGGACATGAAAGCTTCATTTCTGAAACGCTGGCGCACGCGCCTGATCGTCATTGCCGTGCTCGCCGCGGCCGGCACGGCCTGGTGGTTCACCCACCGCCCGCCGCCGCCGCCTCCCCCACCCAGCGGCGTCGTGGCTCTGGCCGACGTGACCCAGACCGTGCAAGCCGCCGGCGTGCTGCAGGCCAAGACCCGCGTCGACGTCGGCGCGCAGGTCAGCGGCCAGATCCAGACGCTGCATGTGGAGCTGGGCAAGCAGGTCAAGAAGGGTGAGCTGCTCGTCAGCCTGGACCCGGAACTGGCCCGCAGCGACGTGGCCCAGGCCGAGGCCGCCGTGGCCCAGGCCATCGCCGCGCTGGACAGCCGCCGCATCGACGCCGAATCCGCCCGCCGCGAACTCAAGCGCCAGCAGCGCCTGCTGGCCGGCCAGGCCACCGCGGCCAACGAGGCCGAGAAGGCCGAGACCGACCTGGCCAAGATCGAAGCCGACCTGCGCGGCCAGGCCGCCAACCTCGTGCGGCTGCAAGCCGACCTGGACAAGCGCAAGGTCAACCTCTCGTACACCCGCATCACGGCGCCGATGGACGGCACCGTCGTCAACCTGCCGGTGCAGGTGGGCCAGACGGTCATCTCCGTGCAGATCACGCCCGTCATCCTGACGCTGGCCGACCTTGACACCATCACCGTGCGCACCAAGGTGCCCGAGGCCGACATCCAGGCCATCAAGGTGGGCCAGGTGGCGCGCTTCTCGACGCTGTCGGGCGAAGGCAAGCGCTACGAGGGCAAGGTGCGCGTCATCCAGCCGGTGCCGGAGCGCGCCGGCAATGCGGTGTTCTACAACGTGCTGTTCGAGGTGGACAACCGCGACCGCTCGCTGTTCAGTGACATGACGGTGCAGGTGGACATCGAGACCGGCTCCGTCAAGCAGGTGCTGACGATGCCCATCGTCGCGCTGGGCGAGCGCGGCAAGGACGGGCGCTTCACGGTGCAGGTGCTGGATGCCGAGAACAAGCAGACGCCACGGCAGGTGAAGGCCGGCTTGCAGGACGGCGCCAAGGTGCAGGTGCTGGATGGCCTGAAGGCCGGCGAGAAGGTGCTGCTGGCACCGCCAAGCGCGGCGGATGCTGCCGCGTCATCGGCCAGCGCAGCTTCAAACTGACATGGCTCTCATCGAGCTGAAAGACGTCGCCCGGCACTACCAACTGGGCGAGATCGACGTGCCCGCGCTGGACGGCGTGAGCCTGTCCATCGAGGCCGGCGAGTTCGTCGCGATCATGGGCCAGTCGGGCTCCGGCAAGAGCACGTTGATGAACGTGCTCGGCTGCCTGGACAACCCGACGCGCGGCAGCTTCCACATCGACGGCAAGGACGCCGGCACCCTCGGCCCGGACGAACTTGCCGGGCTGCGCCGCGAGCGCTTCGGCTTCATCTTCCAGCGCTACCACCTGCTGCCGCACCTGGACGCACGCGCCAACGCCGCCCTGCCCGCCGTGTATGCCGGCGTCGGCTCCGGCCCGCGGGGCGAGCGGGCGCGTGCGCTGCTGGAGCGCTTGGGCCTGGGCGACCGCCTGCACCACCGCCCTAACGAGCTGTCCGGCGGCCAGCAGCAGCGCGTGTCCATCGCGCGGGCGCTGATGAACGGTGGCCAGATCATCCTGGCCGACGAGCCCACCGGCGCGCTCGACTCGGCTTCCGGCGCCGAGATGCTGCGCCTGCTGGAGGAGCTGAACCAGCGCGGCCACACCATCATCCTCGTCACCCACGATGCCGCCGTGGCCGCCCACGCGCGCCGTGTCATCGAGCTGAAGGACGGCAAGGTCGTCGCCGACAACGGCACGCCAGCCGGCCATGTTGCGCCCACCGAACTGCCCAGCGATGCGCCGCCCGTCAAGGAAGGCGGCCGCCTGCGCCGCATCCAGGTGCAGTGGCGCGAGGCCGTCGCCACCGCCTTGCTGGCGCTCAAGGGCAACCGGCTGCGCACGGCGTTGTCCATGCTGGGCATCAGCATCGGCATCGCCTCGGTCGTCAGCATCGTGGCGCTCACCACCGCGGCGCGCTCGTCCATCGAGACCGATCTCAGCAGCCTCATCTCCGGCCGCATCCCCGTCTGGCGCGGCAACCCCGGCCTGCCACCGGGCGCCGTGCCCCAGCCATTCCGGCCGCACGAGATCGACTCGCTGCGCGCACTCACCGGCGTCAAGAGCATCACGCTGAACCGCCAGATGCAACTCACCGCCCGCCACCAGTCGCGCGACGCGATGCTGGAAGCCATCGGCGGCGACGCGGCCACGCTGAAGGCGCGCAAGCTCAAGCTCGTGCAGGGCCGCTACCTCAGCGCGATGGACTTCGAGACACGCAGCCAGGTCGTCGTGCTGGACGAGAAGTCGCGCGACGCGCTGTTCAAGAAGGGCGAGTCGCCGCTGGGCCAGCTCGTCTTCATCAATCCCGGCATGGCGCCTGACGCCCAGCAGGCCGCCCTGCCCGGCGCGCCACCACCGCCCACGGCCGCCCTGCCCTTCACGGTCGTCGGCGTCGTCGCGCCCGAGGGCGGCGCCTTCAGCTTCGGCAGTTGGCTGGGCCAGCTCTACATCCCGCACACCACCTTCTCGCGCAAGCTGGATGCACGCGCCGATGTCGACAACTTCGACGTGCTGCTGGACCTGACCGTGCCGCCCCAGCAGGTGCGTGAGCAGATCATCCACCGCCTCAAGGCCCTGCACGGCCGCGAGGACTTCGGCACCTGGAATGGCGAAGAGGAGTTCCGCAAGTTCCAGAGCGTGACGAGCGCGATGGCGGCGCTGTTCGCCGGCGTGGCGGCCATCTCGCTACTGGTGGGCGGTGTGGGCGTCATGAACATCATGCTGGTGTCGGTGTCCGAACGCACCCGCGAGATCGGCATCCGCATGGCCGTCGGCGCGCGCCAGGGGGATGTGAGGCTGCAATTCCTCATCGAGGCCGTCGTGCTCTGCATCCTCGGCGGCCTGGTCGGCGTGCTGCTCAGCTGGCTGGCGGCGCAAGCCGTCAATGCGGCCCAGCAGCATCTGCAGGTTGTCATCAGCTGGGCGGCGCTGGGCGTGGCCTTTGCGGTGTCCAGCGGCGTGGGGCTGGTGTTTGGCACGTTGCCCGCGCGGCGCGCGGCCGCGTTGAGCCCGGTGGATGCGCTGGCACGGGAGTGAAGAACATGAAACTGAACTTGATCGCCCTGGCCACCGCCCTGCTGCTCGCCGGCTGTGCCCACGGCCCCGCCGCGAAGGCGCCGGAAGTCGCCGCGCCCATGGCCTGGAGCCTCAGCGGTGGCGACGCCGCGCCCGACTGGGCCGGCCTGCTCGACCCCACGCTCGCCGCGCTGCAGGCCCGCGCGCTGGACGCCAACCGCGACATCGCGCTGGCCGCCCAGCGCTGGAAGCAGGCGCAGCTACTGGCCGACCAGAGCGCCCTGCGCTGGACGCCCAGCGCCAGCGTCTCCGCCAATGCCAGCCGCCCGCTGGAGACGCAGAGCAGCACGCGCAACGTCGACATCGGCGGCGTGGCCGTGCCGGTGACGACCTCCACCGGCTGGAGCCGCAGCTACGGCGCGTCGCTGGGTGTGGGCTACGAGCTGGACCTGTGGGACCGCCTGGCGCAAACCACCGCCGCCCAGCGCGCCCAGGCCGAGGCCGCGCGCACCGACATCGCCGCCGCCCGTCTGTCCATCCGCAGCCAGGTGGCCGAGGCCTACTGGACGCTCGCCGCCATCCGCGCCCAGCGGCCGCTGGCGCAAGACCAGCTCGCGCTTACCCGCGAGACGCTGGAGCTGACGCGGCAGCGCGTGCGCGAAGGCAAGCTGCTGCCCATCGAGCTCGACAAGATCGCCGTCAACCTGCAGGCCGCCGAGTCCCGCCTGGCCGACCTTGCCGCGGACGCGCAGTTGCAGCGCCAGATCCTGGCACTGCTGCTGGACGAACCTCTGCCCGGCCCGTCACCGGACGCCGCGCTGCCGCCGGGCGAGCCCCCGCGCTGGCGCCTGGCCGAGCCCGCCGACGTGCTCGCCCGCCGCCCCGACGTGCAGAAGGCCCGCCTCGGGGTGGACGCCTCGCTGGCCCGGCTGCGCGTCAGCGAGGCCGACCGCTACCCGCGCCTGTCTTTCTCCGCGGGCATCAGTACCGGCGGCTCACGCACAGCCGACTGGCTGTCGCAGCCGCTCGCGTCGCTGGGCGCCAACCTCGTCGTGCCCATGATCGACTGGCAGCGCCTGGCCCTGCAGCGCGACGGCGCCCGCACCGAGCTCGACACCTCGGCGCTGACGCTGCGCGACACGCTGCAGAAGGCCCTGGCCGACATCGAGACCCAGCGCATCGAGGCCGAGCGCTCCGCGCAGCAGTTCGCCGCCAACACCGGCCGGCTGCGCGAGGCCACCGAAAACGAACGCCTGGCCGCGCTGCGCTACGAGGTCGGCACCATTGCCCGCGCCGACTGGCTGCAAACCAAAAGCGCCGTACTGGACGCCGAGCAGACCCGCATCCGGCTGCGGCTGACGCAGTGGCTGCGGCAGGCGGCACTGTTCAAGTCGTTGGGTGGTGCGTGAACCTGGGCAAGCTCAAGGTTCTGTTCATCTGCAGCCGCAACCAGTGGCGCAGCCCGACGGCGGAGCAGGTGTTCCGCCGCCACCCCGCCCTGGCCGTGCGCTCGGCTGGCACCAGCGCCAGCGCGCGCAAGCAGGTGAGCCATGTTGACCTGACCTGGGCCGACGTCATCATCGTCATGGAAAGCAAGCACAAGGCGCGGTTGATGCAGGACCACGCCGAACTGCTGGCGGGCAAGCCGCTGCACGTGCTCGACATCCCCGACGACTACCGCTTCATGGACCCGGAGCTTGTCGGACTGCTGGAAGAAACCGTCCCGCCGTTGCTTGATTTACGCTGACGGCATGAATTCGAATTTCGATCCACAGCGGCGTGTCCTGCTGGCTGCGCTTGCCGGCGCCATGGCCGCACCCCTGGCCACGGCCGCCACGCCCGTCCAGGGCTTCAAGGTCGTCAAGAGCTATCCGCACGACCCCAACGCCTTCACGCAAGGCCTGTTCTTCCACGACGGTTTTTTGTTCGAAGGCACCGGCCTGCGCGGCCGCTCCAGCATCCGCAAGGTGGAGATCGAGACCGGCAAGGTGCTGCAGCAGGTCGACCTGCCGCCCGAAGTCTTCGGCGAAGGCATCTCGCAATGGGGTGACCGCCTCATCGCCATCACCTGGCAGGAGCAGACGGCCTATGTGCTCGACCTCAAGACCTTCAAGCTCTGGCGCAAGTTCAGCTACCCCGGCGAAGGCTGGGGCCTGACGCACAGCGACAAGGAACTGGTCATGAGCGACGGCAGCCCCGAGCTGCGCTTCCTGGACCCGCTGACCTTCAAGGAACTACGCCGCGTACGCGTGACGGCCGACGGCCGGCCGGTGGATCAGCTCAACGAGCTGGAGTGGGTGAACGGCGAGGTCCTCGCCAACATCTGGCAGACCGACCGAATCGCCCGCATCGACCCCAAGACCGGCCGCGTGCTCGGCTGGATCGACCTCACCGGCCTGCTGCCCGCCAACCAGCGCACGGGCCAAGACGACGTGCTGAACGGCATCGCGTACGACGCGGCGAAGAAGCGCCTGTTCGTCACCGGCAAGCTCTGGCCGCGGTTGTTCGAGATTCAGCTGACGACGCCGCGCTGATCGATCGGATCAGCGACAGACTTCGGTGCCGAAGTCGAACACGATCTCCCAGCCGCCGGCGGGCTTGCGGCGCCACACCGACTGGAAGCGCGCCGTCACCTTGCCGTCCGGGTCCAGCACCGGGCCGGTGGTGCGGGCCAGGTCGCCGCTGGGCAGCACCAGCACCAAGTCGGGCGACCAGCTGAACGGCGGCTTGGGCGAGGTGAGCATGCCGTTCCAGGCCGACATGACCGCATCGGGGCCGTTCAGCGGTGCCTTGCCCATCCAAATCGTGTCGGGTGCCAGCAAGCGCCGAAACCCGGCCACGTCGCGCGCCGCGAAGGCCGCGGCAAAGGCGGTCTCGGCGGCGCGGGCCTCTTCCACGCGCTTCGCGATCTCGTCGGCGCCGGGCCAACCGGCTTGAGCGGTGGCCGTGCCAGCCGCAGCGGGCAGCGTGGCGGCGGCGAGCAAGGCGTGGCGGCGGGTCGTCATCGGCGGTCTCCTTGTTTGGAAGATCGCGAGCATGCCTCGCGCCGCCGCCCCTGTCTCAAGTCATCAGAAGGCGGCGATGCCGGTAATTGCCCGGCCCAGGATCAGCGCATGGATGTCGTGCGTGCCCTCGTAGGTGTTCACCACTTCCAGGTTCACCAGATGGCGGGCGATGCCGAACTCGTCGGAGATGCCGTTGCCGCCGAGCATGTCGCGCGCCATGCGGGCGATGTCCAGGCTCTTGCCGCAGCTGTTGCGCTTCATGATGGACGTGATCTCCACGGCCGCCGTGCCCTCGTCCTTCATGCGGCCCAGGCGCAGGCAGCCTTGCAGGCCCAGCGTGATCTCGGTCTGCATGTCGGCCAGCTTCTTCTGCACCAGTTGGTTGGCCGCCAGCGGCTTGCCGAACTGCTTGCGGTCCATCGTGTACTGGCGGGCGGTGTGCCAGCAGTCCTCGGCCGCACCGAGCGCACCCCAGGCAATGCCGTAGCGCGCACTGTTCAGGCAGGTGAACGGGCCCTTCAGGCCGCGCACGTCGGGGAAGGCGTTCTCTTCAGGGCAGAACACGGCGTCCATGACGATCTCGCCGGTGATGGACGCCCGCAGGCCCACCTTGCCGTGGATGGCCGGGGCGCTCAGGCCCTTGGCGCCCTTCTCCAGCACGAAGCCACGGATCTGGCCGCCGTCGTCCTTGGCCCACACGACGAACACGTCGGCGATGGGGCTGTTGGTGATCCACATCTTGCTGCCGGTCAGCTCGTAGCCGCCGTCCACCTTGCGGGCGCGCGTGACCATGGAGCCGGGGTCGGAGCCGTGGTTGGGTTCGGTCAGGCCGAAGCAGCCGATCCACTCGCCGCTGGCCAGCTTGGGAAGGTACTTCTTCTTCGTCGCCTCGTTGCCGAACTCGTTGATCGGCACCATCACCAGGGACGACTGCACGCTCATCATCGAGCGGTAGCCCGAGTCCACGCGCTCCACCTCGCGGGCGATCAGGCCGTAGCTGACGTAGTTCAGGCCGGCGCCGCCGTACTCGGCGGGAATGGTCGGGCCCAGCAGGCCCAGTTCGCCCATCTCGCGAAAGATGCTGGCGTCGGTCTTCTCGTTGCGGAAGGCCTCCAGCACGCGCGGACGCAGGCGGTCCTGGCAGTAGGCTGCCGCCGCGTCGCGCACCATGCGCTCGTCATCGGAAAGCTGCTCGTTCAGCAGCAGCGGGTCGTCCCAGTGAAAGCTTGCCTTGGTGACCATGGTGGTGTCCTCGAGTGTTGGGTTCGGCCGGGCGACAACCCGCGCGCGTATGGCCCTCAGTATTCCTCTGGCCGCGATTCGTGTCCAATTCAAGAAACGACTTCGACGATTCGCAATGCCTATCGACACCACCGCCATTCGCTCGCTGGAGTTTCGCCACCTGCGCTACTTCCTCGCGCTGGCCGAGGAGCTGCACTTCGGCCGCGCCGCCCAGCGCCTGGCCATCTCGCAGCCGCCGCTGTCGGTGGCCATCCAGCAGCTGGAGGCCAGCGTCGGCGCACGGCTGTTCGACCGCGACAGCAAGGGCGTGCGCCTCACGCCCGCGGGCCAGGCCTTCCGCGCCAGCGCACAGGCCCTGCTCGACCGCGCCGAAGACGCCTGCGCCCAGGCCCGCGAGGTGCAGGCCGGCGAGGTGGGGCGGCTGCGGTTGGGCTTTGTCGGCTCCACGCTGTTCAACGGGCTGTCGGCCTGGCTGCAGGCCTTCCAGGCCAGCCACCCCAAGGTGGAGGTCGTCGTGGTGGAGCTGAACTCGCAGGACCAGATCGACGCGCTGCTGGGCGAGGAACTGGACCTCGGCCTCGTCCACACAGACCGCCTGCCGCCCGCGCTGGCCTCCCAGCCGCTCTACAGCGAACCCTTCCTCGCCTGCCTGCCCGCCGGCCACCCCAGCGCCGGCCTGGCCGAGATTCCGCTCGCGGCCCTGAGCGACCAGCCCTTCATCCTCTTCTCCCGCAAAGGCTCGCCGGACTATCACGCCCGCATCGTCGAGATCTGCCGCCAGCACGGCTTCTACCCGCGGCTGCAACACGAGGGCCGGCACTGGCTGTCGGTCGTGTCGCTGGTGTCCCAGGGGCTGGGCGTGAGCATCGTGCCGGCGGCCTTCCAGCGCGCGGGGGTGCAGGGGGCGGTGTTCAGGCCGCTGGCCGAAGCCATCGAGACCTCGGCGGTGTTTGCGGCTTGGCGCAAGGATTCCGTGGCGGTGCTGCGCGAAAGCTTCCTGGCCGCACGGCCGTTGAGCTGACTTGCGTCGGCGCCGCCTTTCGTCGTTGCCATCCAGCAATCTGTCGCAACGCAGCAGCGCCGCCGGGGCGAGGTGCAGAAGATGCTGGCTTCGTTAGATTCCTCCGACCCGTTCTTCATGACTCCCTCCCGACGCCGCGCCGCCCTGCTCTCCTTCCTGCTCTCCTTCCTGCTTGCCCCGCTGCTTGTCGCGCACGCGGCGGCGAGTGAACCCACCGGCGGCGAATGGGCCGGCCTGATCGAGGTCGGCGGCCGGCCGACCTTCTGGCGCCTGCGCGCCGAGCTCGTCGACAACCAGCCGCGCCTGGCCTACGCCATGCCCGGCGGTGGCGTGAATGCCGGTGGCGAATGGCAGCCGCTGCCCGGCGCCACGATGGGCGACGGCCGCATCGGCTTCGCGCTGCCGGCCGCCATGGGCGGCGGCCCGTGCGCCGCCCGGCGTGAAGGCGAAGCGCTGCTGTCCGCCGCGGCCGACCACTGCCGCCTGTCCATGGTGCGGGTCGTGTCCGCGCCGCAGCCCGCTGTCACCCCAGGCCTGTATCGGCTGCGCGATGGCCGGCTCGTGTCGGTCGGCTCGTTCACCGATTTCCCGCAGCCCACCGTCATCGAGTTCGGCTCGGGCCGCTGGTCCTTCCTGTTCGAACGCGGCGACGGCGTGGCCACCGCCGGCTCGTCGCTTCAATCGCCCTGGCCGGTGCGCCTGACACTGAAGCAACTGCCCACGCAAGGCCAGCGCGAGCGACTGCTGTGGACCGAAGCCGGCGTCAGGCCGCAGGTGGGCGTGCGCGTGAACATCATCGAGCGCCCGCTGCGCTGGACCAACGGCGCGCTGAGCCTGGCCGGCACCTTGATGCTGCCCGCCACCCCAGGCCCGCATGGCGCCGTCGTGCTCGCGCCGATGTCCACCGATGCACCGCGCGAGGCCTATCGCCAGCAAGCCGAGTTCTTCGTCAGCCAAGGGCTCGCCGCACTCATCTACGACAAGCGCGGCGTGGGCGAGTCCAAGGGCGACGTGCGTGAGACCGGCCTCAACGACCTGGCCGACGACGCTGCCGCAGCGGTCCGGCTGCTCAAGCAGGCCCCGGGCATCGACCCGCGGCGCATCGGCGTCTGGGGCCATTCCCAAGGCGGCTGGGTCGCCCCGATCGCGGCGGCGCGCAGCAGCGACGTCGCCTTCGTCATCGCGCAGTCCGGGCCGTCGGTCACGGCGGCCGAGCAGGAGATCTATCGCGTCGAGACCAGCGCGCGCAACGAAGGCCTGAGCGCCGCGGACGTGGCCGAGGCGGCCGACTACGAGCGCCGCCTGATGCATTGGGTGAAGACCGGCGATGGCCGCGAGTGGCTGGAAGCAGCGGCCCGCACCAAGACCGACACGCGCTGGGCCCACCTGGTGGAGTTCCACGAAAAGCTGCCCGACCTGCCGAGCCGGCGCGCCCAGACCTTCTGGTACTTCGACCCCCTGCCCTCCTACGCCCAGGTCAAAGTGCCCATGCTCGCAGTCTTCGGCGACCGCGACGCCTTCGTGCCGGTGGAGCGCAGCGTGACGCTGCTGCGCCAGGCCTTGGCCCAGGCCGGCAACCGCGACCACCAGATCACCATCCTCGACCACGCCGCCCACGGCCTGTGGGCGACCGATCTCGACAGCGGGCACAAGGCAGCCACCACAACCGGCTTCCACGCCGACTACTTTCCGACGCTGGTGCGCTGGCTGAAGACGCATGGCCTGACCGGGCAAGGTGCCGGCAAGCGCTGAGCGCTTGGTTGCGCAAAACCGCACGCTCTCATACGACGACGAAGCGAAGCCGGCCTGACCGCTTGTTTCAAACGGGCGGGTAAGCCCGATGGTCGAACTAATTGTTCGGGGCTCGAATTAATTCGCCCATGACAACGCTGCCACAACGGTCGCGGTCGTGGGCGACGACCCCTTTCAACCAAAACGGAGACATATGAAATCACTTCATCGCGCGTTGGGCGCTGCCGCCTTTGTCGCCATGGCCCTCGCCTCCCCGGGCGCGCAGGCCGCCACCTGGGCCGCCTCCTCGCCAGCCACGGCATCCTGCTCGGCCACCAACCTGTTCGCCACCTGGACCTACGGCAAGTACGGCTTCAACAACGACGTCTGGTCGCCTTGCGGCGGCGTGGCCGCCGGTGCGCAGACGATCTGGGCCAACACGAATGCCGACTGGGGCGTCTGGTCCGATCAGCCCAACACCGGCGGGATCAAGTCGTACCCCCACATCACCTACACCGTCAACCGCACCATCAGCTCGCTGTCGCAGCTAACGTCGACCGTCTCAGCCACCACGCCCACCGGCGGCGCCTGGGAATCCACCTTCGACGTCTGGGTGGGCAACAACGCCCACGAGATCATGCTGTGGCTCAACTACACCGGCACGGCCGGTGGCTGCGGCAACGTCAAGCCCATCTCCTACAACTGGACTGCGCAAGGCTGCGCGATTCCTGTCTACACCAACGTGAACGTGGGCGGCGCCACCTGGAACGTCTACCGCGGCAACAACGGCGGCAACATGGTCTATTCCTTCCTGCGCACCACGAAGACGAACAACACGACGATCGACGTGCTGGCCATCCTCAACTACCTGAGGAACCTCGGCTGGATGGCCGACCTGGTGGTGGGTGACGTCCAGTACGGCTTCGAAATCACGTCCTCATCGGGCGGCATGAACTTCGGGTCGAAGAACTTCTCCGTCACCGCGAAGTAGGCGCAGCAGCCCGCGGCGTCGGTGTGCACGTTGTGCCCGGCGCCGCAGGCAAGCGCGGCCAGCACGGCGGCGCTTACATCCCCGTACACCTGGGCGTGCTCGCTGCGACGCACTTGTTTCAACATGGCCGCTGGCACTTGGCTTGCGCCATGTTGAAGAAGAACAAATGCGAAGCGACCCGATCAAGCAGAACATCGGCAGCCTGGTCCTCCTGGCCACGACCGTCGGCCTGACGGCCTGCGGTGGCGGTGGCGGTGGCGGCAGCCCGTCCACTCCCGCGCCGCCCCAGCCGGCACCAGCGCCGTCACCCGCTCCCGCGCCCACTCCTGCGCCGGCTCCGTCGCCCACGCCTTCTCCCGCACCCGGCGCTGCGCCACAGATCGGCGGCTGCGACGTCTTTCCGGCCACCGCCGTGTTCAACACCCGCATCGACGACGCACAGCGCTTCCCCGTGCACGCCAGCAGCGCGACGTGGATCAACAGCATCGGCACCACCCGGGCCTTCCACCCCGACTGGGGGACCAGCGAAAACCAGCAACAACCCGCCGACTACTACGGCATTCCGTACAACGTGGTGGACGGCAGCACCGCGGCCACGGCCACCACCGGCTGGCCAACGGTCTCGTTCAACCCCACCGACCCGCGTGCCGGCAATGGCGCCGGCGCGCCCGACGAGAGCGACTGCGCCGCACCGGTAGGTGGAGGCTACGGCCTCGTGCGCGACTGCACGACGCTTACCGCGCCTAACCGCCGCTTCCCCTTCCCGCTCGACAACCTGCTCAAGGCCGAGGGCGGCGCCTGCAATGACGCGCAGCAGTGCGGCGACCGCCACGTGCTGGTGCTGGAACAAGGCAGCTGCCGGCTGTGGGAGAGCTACGCCAGTTACAAGCTCAACGCGCAGTGGTACAGCTATTCAACCGCCGCGTGGGACATGAAGAGCAACGCGATGCGGCCCGACACCTGGACCTCGGGCGACGCTGCCGGCCTGCCCATCCTGCCGCTGCTGGCCAAGGCTGCTGAAGCCAACGCGGGCGAGATCCACCATGCCTTGCGCGTCACGCTGCGCGACAGCGTGCTCGCACGCAGCTACGCGTGGCCCGCCCGCCACCGTGCCGGCGGCGAAACGGCGGGCGGCGTTCCCTTTGGCGCCCTGCTGCGCCTGAAGGCCAGCTTCGTGCCGCCGTCGGCGTGGAGCGCCCAGGCCAAGGCCGTCGCCGTGGCGATGCAGCGCTACGGCCTGTACGTGGCCGACATCGGCTCGGACCTCTACGTGCAGGGCGAACCCAGCGCGCAGTGGCAGGACGCCACGATCTCCAACCTCAAGACCCTGCAGGCGTCAGACTTCGAGTTCGTCGACCTGCGCGCCATCACCGGCGACAGCCGCTTCAACGGCAACTCCTTCCAGGGCAGTTGGTAACGCCTGGCGGCGCGGCGCCTCAACGGGTCAGCCGCGCGCCTTGCCCGCCAGCAGCGCATCCACCGTGGCGTAGTCCACCGGCTTGACGAGATGGTGGTCGAAGCCGGCCTCCATCGATCGCTGCCGATCGTCCTGCTGACCCCAGCCGGTGGCGGCAATCATCAGCACATCGCGCCCCCAAGGCAGCGCGCGCACCTTGCGGCACAGCTCGTGGCCATTCAGCCCAGGCATGGCAATGTCCACCAGCATGACTTGAGGCAGGAACTCCTGCGCAATCGCAAACGCCGCGATGCCGTCCGCGGCCGTTCGCACCTCGTTGCCGTACAAGGCCAGCAGCTCCGACAGGCTTTCCGCGGCGTCCACGTTGTCATCGGCCACCAGCACCCGCAGGCCCCCAGCCGCAAAACCGGTGTGCGCCGAATCAGCAGGTTGGGCCGACGAAGCCGCCTGCCCGGCCAGCGGCAGCCTCACGACGAACTCGCTGCCCTGGCCCTCGCCGGCGCTGTGGGCTTCAACGCTGCCGCCATGCCGCTCCACCAGCTGCCGCACCAGCGTGAGCCCAATGCCCAGGCCGCCGCCAACGTAGTCGTGCGAGCGCTGCACCTGCGCGAACATGTCGAACACGCGGTCCAGCATGTCGGGCGCGATGCCGATGCCGTCGTCCCGCACCGACAGCACCGCCACCCCGGCCTCGCACTGCAAGCCCACCTCGATGTGGCCGCCGCGCGGCGTGAACTTGGTGGCGTTGTTGATCAGGTTGGACAGCACCTGGATCAGCCGCGTCTCGTCGGCCTCCACCACGCAGTCGCTCTCGGGCAGGTGCGCCACCAGGGTGTGGCCGGCCTGCTCCACGCCCGGGAGGCTGGTGTCCACCGCATGGCGCACGATGCCGATCAGCGACAGCGGCTCGCGCTTGAGCTCCACGATGCCGCGCGTCAGGCGCGACAGGTCCAGCAGGTCGTCGATGAGCCGCACCATCTGCGCCATCTGGCGCTCGATGATGTCGCCGCTGGATTCCAGGATGCGCTCGTCGTGCCGCGCGCGGCGCTGCAGCGTCAACGCATTGCGGATGGCCGCCAGCGGGTTGCGCAGCTCATGCGCCAGCGTCGCCAGGAACTCGTCCTTGGCGCGGTTCGACTCGGCCAGCGCCTGCGCCAGCTCGCGGTACTTCGCCTCGCTGGCGCGCAGCGCCACGTCGGCCATCTCGCGGTCCGTCACGTCCGCACCCTCCACGAAGATGCCCGTCACGCTGCCGTCGCTGCCCTTGATCGGCTGGTACACAAAGTCCACAAAGCGCTCGGCCCCCGGCGTGCCCGGGCTGCCTTGGTAGCTGAACTTCGCACCCTTGGCGATGTAGGCCTCGCCACTCGCGTAGACGCTGTCCAGCAGGAGCTGATAGCCCTGCTCGACCGCTTCCGGCAGCGCCTCCGCCAGTGTCTTGCCCACCACGTCGCGGTTGCCCACCAGCTTCAGGTAGCTCGGGTTGGCAATCTCGAAGCGGTGGTTGGCGCCGCTCAGCAGCGTCATGAACGACGGCGCCTGCTCGAACAGCTGCCCCAGCTGGTCGCGCTCCGCGGTCATGCGTTTGTTGGCCAGCACCTGTTCCGTCGTCTCGGTGCACACCACCAGCACGCCGCCGATGCCGTGCGGGCTGTGCTCGTCGTCGATGGGGCTGTAGCTGTAGGTCCAGTACACGTCCTCACGCCGGCCATGCCGCGTGATGGGCACCAGGTGGTTGACGTTCCACGTCGCGCCGCGGCCATCGCGCACCTGCTCGATCTGCGGGCCGATGATGGGCCAGATCTCCTCCCACACCTCCCGCGCCGGCCGGCCCAGCGAGCAGGGGTGGCGCTCCGGGCCAATGCATTCGCGGTAGGCGTCGTTGTAGAGACAGGCGTTTTCAGCGCCCCACCAGATGTACATCGGGTGGCCGGTGTTCAGGATCAACCTCACCATCGCCCGCAAGGCCTGCGGCCAGGACTGCGGCGGGCCGAGCGGCGACGAGGCCCAGTCGTGCGCCCGCATCAACGCACCCATCTCGCCGCCGCCGGAGAGGAAGGCGGGGGAAGCCGAGGGGGCGTCCTGCGTCAGGCCTGGGGTCGAAGGGGGCTGCATCGTCCTGCTTTGGTCAGCGTAGGGCGATTGTCAGGGGAGTCGCGAAGGCAGTGGCAGCGCCGCTGGCGCAGGCCCTTCGGCGCCGTCCACGCTTGAAGTCCCGCTTCGTGCCGCCGGCCTCCTGGAGCGCTCGGGCCAAGGCCGTCGCGGTGGGCGATGCAGCGCTATGGCCTTTACGTGGCAGGACGCCGCGATCTCGAATCACAAGACGTTAAGGGGGCGGGTTGCCATGTGTGCGGTCACGGGCGACAGCCGGTTCAGCAGGGCCTCGTTTCAGGCGAGTTGGTAGCTGCGCTCTCTCAGAGGACGCACGGAGGCGCTCACTCAAAACGAGCACGCTCGATATCGCTCCGTGCCCCACTTGCCATCGCATCGTTCATGTCGAACTCCCGCACTGCAGCCACTGCTAGCGCGCAATAGCGCGACTTGAACAGAGCCTTCATTTTGGCGCTGACGTGCTGAAACCACGGTCAAACGCCCCCCTCGGAACTACGGTATGTGAAGTGACGCCCTTCTCTCATCATCCGCCACGATGCACGATGCAGCCTTCCACCGTCCAATCCACAACGGTTCGTAGAGATCTCATGCAACACAACTCAAAAGCCAGCGTATCCGCTTATCTAGAAAGTTGGGGGGCGGAACTGTCTGCAAGACAAAACCGGGTGCGGCAGCTAATTGGGTCTGCACACTGGCTTTCAGATGGCCATCATAAGGAGGCAATTCTCGGAGAGTTTATTACGAGATACCTACCCAGATCCATTGATTGCTCAACAGGCTTCATTCGCGGTGTAACTGCAACGGCGGAGTGTTCGCCAGAGGTTGACATCTTGCTTTTCAATAGGCAACTGCACCTCCCCTACTTTTCCGAAGGCGGAATAAGCATCGTAGATCCCGCCAGCGTAGTCGCAACAATCGAAGTCAAATCCAGCTTTTCCACGACATCTATCGACGATGCCGTTAACAATATAAGGCGTGTCAGACAACTCACGCTTCCGAGCAAAGAATCTTCTGCAAGCTTATGGAGCGGCGTGTTTTTTTACGACATTTCGGAAAGTAGAACACTCGAAAGCGCTAGCGAGACCTTCGCAGAACGATTGCTGCAAATTCACTCGGAAAAAAACCATTCATTGCTCCCTACTTGCGCTGCACTGGGACAAAACTACGTGATATTCCCTAGATTTGAAAGCGAGAAGCTCAGAATTCGGGGCTTCGAAGCCGCTGGCTATTCTTTCGCAAGTGCTCTCTGCGACCTTTTAGGGACGATAAGCAGCACTACGGAGAAAGGGAGCCTATCTGGGTTCGATGAATGGGGGGTATCGACCAATTTCCGTTTGATTGACAAAATTTACTGAGGGGAGATTCATGAAAATCCTGGATGGCGCCGCCCTAAAAGACGAACTATCAAGCTTATCTCAACGTCCTGGATTGTTATTCGGACCAGGAGTTACAAGATCGCCTCGCGAGCTGGCCGAGAGGTTTCAAGAGGTCCTGAGTCGACTGGCCATACCAGACTTGAAAGCAGACTCTTCAGATGAAGAATCGTTGCTGGCGGCAGATGCCGCATTTGATGCTCGCCCGGAAAAGCAAGAAATCATCAGGGCAGCTCTAGTCGAGTCGATTCAGAAAATTCCGCCAAATCTTGATATTCAACATCTAATCAGAGCTGGCTGGTCCGCCTATATTTCACTAACAGAAGATCTACTGCTTGAAGAGGCTCTTCGGAATCTTGCGGACAGCATCCCCTCTTCTAAGACGGTCACTATCGTAGATCATCAAACAGTTCAGCCGCCAGCCCGCTCCTACCCAGTCTATAAGCTTCTAGGAAGTCTAAATGACCTAACGGAGGATAGGCGCGTTTGCGTATCTGAATCCGAGTATCTAACCCGTAAGCAATCGTGGGGCATGATCATACGCGGGCTAACCGCGTACTTAAGAGATGCGCCTCTCTACGTCGTAGGATTTGATGCTTCAATTCAGCGTCTTAGAGATATTTTAGGCTTAATTTCCACCCAAGCAAGCCCAAGAGTAACAAAACTAAGATTTTTACGGGGCGACAACTCCCTAAATGACGCCACCCTCAAAGCGCTGCTAAAGAAATTCGATGTAGCATTAGTTGACGTAAGCATTCGAGAACTGAGCGAGCACGTATGCCAACTAAAAATCCATCCATCTCGAGCGCTAGAAAACGCGCCTGAGAAGAGTGCACGCCGCTTCATCGTTGACCTATCGAGTCACTATGATTGCCCAGTATCGCTGGTGCCGCCATTTTCTCCCACGACAATAGCAATATCCGAAATTGAGCTTCGCGGCTGCACAGACAGTTTATTTCGTCCGGCATCGAATGACTGGCGACCGTTTCAAGCGAATCTAGACTTAAGGCGAGATTGCACAGACGACATCGTCGAGACAATTATGGCGCAGGCGATGCAAGCAACAGCTCACAAGCCGAGGGTACTAATATTAGTCGGAGAGGCGGGAACGGGTAAGACAACAATCGCGAAGCGCTCAGCCATTGAAAGTTCCAGCAATGAAACCCTAGTCATTTGGGCGCGACGGATATCAAGCAATAGTTGGCTAAAGTCATTCAGAAAGTGGCTTGAAGATCTGTCGGATGGCCTGAAGAAAAATTCCGCAAATTCACCAACCAGGTTAATTCTGATTTGCGATGATCCCTGGGGGCTTCGCATGGACGTGTCAGACGCTCTCGCTGCGCTTGAGAAGTCGCCGCTTCCATCTGTATTGGTTGGCGTTCTTCGAAATTCGGACCGATATGTTGTCGAACTGCGGTCCACCGCGGCAATATCGGCGGCCCACAAAGAAATTGATATTTCCCATATTCTCTCAGAAAACGAACTTAAAAGCCTGCCAAAGATGCTCCATGGCATTGGCGCGGTGACCAGCATTGAGCGCGGCGAAGCCCTTGTCAATTCGCTTCCAACAAAATACGCAAGAGACATTCTTTGTTCACTTTGGTATCTTGTTCCAGAAACCAAATCCCAATTAGCCGAATCACTCAAAGACGAATATCTTCGCTTAGGTGACAGCTCCGCAATTTCTGATATTGCCCAGTCGTCCGCAATAAGCAGTAAGACAGCGCACAAAGCATACGAATACGTCACGGTCAGCAGCAGACTTGGAATTGGATTGCCGATCGAGATATTAGTCCAAGCGCTAGGGATTGATTATGACGTATGGATTCAATCGTTGGAACGGGGGCGCCCGCTTTGGGGACTTCTGTACGACGAGATGTCAGACGGCGCCGAAACAATTCACTATTTCACGCGAAATGACGTTGTTACGCGCGTACTAATAGACCTAGTGAATGGCGGCCTAGCCGGTCATATGGGTGAAATCAGAGTGCTCAAAGAGCTGATCGAGGCGTGCAATGGGGAGGCGCCAGCTTACAGAAATTTTCTCGCCGATCTCTTGATCAGAGCACGGTCAAAAATGGAAGAAATATTTACATACGAACAAGGGAGCGAGCTATATGAATTGGCATTAAACGTGCTCCCCTGCGAGGACCGTCTTTTTGAGCATCACTACGGGATATGGATTCAAGATAAAGGCCCAAAGGATGGGACGGCGTATCGGCAACTAGAAAAGGCCTTACGCACCGGCATGCCGCTAAACTCTGACCGAGATGCTCCGCGGGAGCATATCCACGCGTCTATGGCGGCCTCATTACTTCAGCAAATCCGATCAGGGGCTATTGACTGGAAGAACGGGTCAGAAGCCGTAAACGAACATTTGAGACTGGCGGCGAATGCGCGCTTTTTCAATGCTCACGGCGCTCATGTGGCAGCCAACCTGTTGTTTGAAACAGCTCAGTTAGCATTCCAACGGCAGGATAAAGAGGCGGCCGACAGATTTACCGTCGCCGCCTTTGAGGAAATCGAAAAGGCGTTTCAGACTGTCGGCGCCAAAGCCCATGCTTCCTTTCAATACAACAAGACGTTGGGCATGCTTGGAGATTTGCAAAAAAAGATTCTGTCGCTAATCCCTGATTTTGAAGGATTGAAAGCTGTAGCACTGCAATTGTTCGAAAAAAGCGGCAAACAGAGTGGTTTCGAATTGGCAGCCCGACGTTTACTTGTTCAAGCAATAACAACTGGAAAGGGCAAGGATTTCAATCTTGTCAACGACTATTTAAATGAATGCATGACTATTCTCGAAGCGGCGGACGACTATCCCACTGCTGAGCTATTGGCAGTTCGTGTAGACCTCATGATTCGTTGGCGTCTTCACGGTTTTCGGGAGAATGATTGGGATATATTTAGAGATGATCTCTTAGACATCCTAAAAGAGCCAAAATTTGCTGACAACGCATTAAAGCGCTTCTATTTGGGTGTCGCATATTTTCATCTGGGCCAAACGAGTGAAGCGAACGCGACCTTTGCTCAGTTAAGGCGCGAGAATGCCACAAACCATCGTCCGAACGACATACGAACAGTCTTTCAAGACACAAGCGGCCACCCAAGAAGATTCCAAGGCACAGCACGCCAAGTAAACAATCGCGGCATGGTTTCGATTCCAGAGCTACAGGTGGATGCACCTTTGCGATCCGGAGGCGGTCCCTTGGGAACAATTCATGTTTATGTGGGCTTTTCATTCAACGGGCTAATTGCCACATCCGACGTTCCTGCACAAAGTGATCTAAGCCTGCACTAATTCCCACGGATCGCGGTCAGGTCTCAAATTTGTAGTGCTGGGTGGGTCGTCCGTGGAGGTGAACTGCCCGCTGAATCTCAGGTAAGCACGAGCGTCACGCATACGTGAAGTCCACACGCCGGCGACGCCCTGCCGACACACGCCGCATGCTTGAATTGCACACCCGCGCGCAGGCCGCCCCGAGCACCAAGAGCCGCCGCACCCAGGGGCCTCTTGGAGACGAACCCACATGAAGACCTCACTCCGGCATCTCGCCCGCCGCAGCTTCCTGCTCGCCGCCACCGCGTCGGCCTTCGCGGCCACCACCGCACACGCCGACTTCACCATCGGCCAGACCGCCGGCCACACCGGCCAGGTGGCGGCCAGCGTGGGTGAGGCAACGCGGGGCGCCAAGCTCTACCTGGACATCGTGAACGCCGGCGGCGGCGTCAATGGGCAGAAGATCACGCTGGTGTCGCTGGACGACAAGTTCGACCCCAAGATCGCCGCGGCCAATGCCAAGCAGCTGATCGACCAGGGGGTCATCTCGCTGTTCCTGAACCGAGGCACGCCCCACACCCAGGCCATCATGCCGCTGCTGACCGAGCACAAGGTGCCGCTGGTGGGGCCGTCGACGGGCGCCATGGTGCTGCACAAGCCGGTGCACCCGTGGCTGTTCAATGTGCGCGCCACCTACCAGCGCGAGGCCGAGCGGGCCATCGAGCACCTGAGCCTGATCGGCATGGAGCGCATCGCCATCGTGCAGGTGGATGACTCTTTCGGCGACGACGCCGTGCAGGGCGCTATGGCCGGCCTGAACAAGACCAACAAGAAGCCCGTGGCCCACGAGAAGTACGACCGCGCCAAGCCCGACTTCGCCCCCATCGTGCCCAAGCTGCTGGAGAAGCAACCGCAGGCGGTGATGTTCATCGGCTCGGGTACGGCGGTCGTGGCGGGCATGAAGGCGGTGCGCGCGGCGGGCTCGTCGGCGCAGTTGGTGACCCTGTCCAACAACGCCTCGATGGGCTTCATCAAGGACCTGGGCGACATCGGCTACGGCGTCATCGTCAGCCAGGTGTTCCCCTACGAGCGCTCCATCGCCAAGCCCATCATCAAGGAGATCTCCGAGGCCGCGCAGAAAGCCGGCGTGGACCTGACCCCCACGGTCGTCGAAGGCTATGTGTCGGCCAAGGTGCTGGTGGAAGGCCTGAAGCGGGCTGGCAAGAACCCCACGCGCCAGAGCCTGCGCGATGCGCTGGAGAACATGGGCCGCTTCGACGTGGGTGGCATCGAGGTGGGCTATGGCCCCAAGGACCACAGCGGCCTGGACTACGTGGACCTGGCGATCATTGACCAATCGGGCAAGTTCCGCCGCTAAGGTGGAACGACCCCTCGCCCGCTCTTGCCGCTGAACGCGGGAAAGCCCGGTCGGCCTTGCAGGCCGCGCTGCGGCGAGTGCCGCAGCCCTTCGGCAGGCACATCGCGCCCACTGGGCGCAATGTGTCCGGCCTCAGCCCCCGAGGGGACGGCGATGCTTGCCGGATTGACCGGCAAGCACATCGCCGGTGCGGGCCGGCTTGGGAGCGGCCCGGCGCTCGGCCCGCGGATTGCGGCGCGGTACGTGAATGGACGGACAGCTGAGATGCCGTCCTCCTTCAATGCGCCGCACCAATGAAAAAGGGCAGGTATCGCACCTGCCCTTGTCACATCGGAAAAACGAAGATTACTTCTTCGCTTCTTCCTTCTTCGCTTCAACCTTCTTCTCTTCCTTCTTCATTTCCTTCTTGGCGGCGCTGGCGGCCGGCGCGGCGGCACTGGCGGCCATCGGCGCACCACCCGCATGCGATGCCGCTTGGGCGGAGAAGGCGAAAGCAGTCAGGATCAGGGCGCTGAGGATCTTGGTCATGTTGGCACTTTCGAGGTTGGGCAATGCAGGGTGCATCCGCTCGGCTTCCAGGGAGGATGCCCCGTCGGCTGGCGCCCGAGTTTGTCGCCATGGTTGAACGGCTCTCACTCGGGCATACCCTCAACACGCCACGCCGCAAGTTGGTTGACAGGGCCGCGCACGGAAGCTTGCGCGAGCCTGCGCCGCCGCCCAAAAGCACCCGGCCCAGGTACCTGCGCGCCGATAACATCCGCGCCGCATGCGCCACCCTTTGCGTGCAGCCTTGGGCTGCCTCTCCCTCGTCCTTTCAGCCTTTGCACCGGCGGTAGACGCGGCGCCGTTTCGCCCCAAGTCGGACGGCCAGGTGCTGGCCACCGTGCCGGCCCGCGCCAGCGACCCGCATGCGCGCGAACTGGCCGAGCTGCGGGCCGCCTGGCGCGCCGCGCCGCAGGATGTGGAGCGGGCCACGGCGCTGGCCCGCCGCTACTTCGAGCAGGTGGCCGCCGAGGGCGACCCGCGCTACATCGGCTACGCGCAGTCTGCCTTGCAACCCTGGTGGGACCTGCCGCAGCCGCCCGCAGCCGTTCGCGTGTTGCGCGCCATGCTGATGCAGTTCGATCACCGCTTCGAACCCGCCCTGGCCGACCTGGCGGCGGCGCTGCAGGAGCAGCCTGACGACGGTGTGGCCTGGTCGTGGCAGACCGCCATCCTGATGGTGCGGGCTGACTACGACGCCGCCCGCCGCAGCTGCGAGGGTCTGGCCTTGCGCGCCACGCCGCTGGTGGCCACAGCCTGCCGCGCGCAGGTGGACGCCGTGACCGGGCGGGCCACGCAGGCCGCCGCGGCGCTTCGCACGGCCCTGCAAAAGCCTGCCGGCCAAGGCCCCGAGGAACGCCTGTGGGCCCTGACCCGCCTGGCCGAAACCGAGGAGCGGCTGGGCCAGTACGCGGCCGCCGAAAAGGCCTTCAACGAGGCCACCAAGCTCGGCCTGGCGGACGTCTATCTGCAGGCCGCCTTCGCCGATTTCCTGCTCGACCGCGGCCGCGCGCCCGAGGTGCTGCAACTGCTGGCCGACGGCCGCCGCGCCGATGTGCTGCTGCTGCGCCTGGCCCTGGCCGCCAAAGCCACTCGCGACGCCCAGGCCCCCGTGCTGGCAGCTGAGCTGGCGGCCCGTTTCGACGCTGCACGGCAGCGCGGCGACACCACCCACCGCAAGGAGGAGTCGCGCTTCGTGCTGGCCCTGCAAGGCGATGTGCCGCGTGCGCTGGCCCTGGCGCAGCAGAACTGGCGCGAGCAGCGCGAGCCTGCCGATGCACGCATCCTGCTGGAGGCGGCGCTGGCAGTGCGTGACCGTGCGGCAGCCCAGCCCGTGCTCGACTGGATGAAGGCCTGGGGCGTGCAGAGCGTGGCGCTGCAGGGCCTGGCCACCCAACTGAAGGCGCTGCCATGAGGACGTGGCTGCTTGGCGCGCTGTTGATGCTGCTGGCCGCCACCGCGCAGGCCCACAAGCCCTCGGACAGCTACCTGGGCCTGAGCCTGCAGGCCGGCCAGCTGTCAGGCCGCTGGGACGTCGCCCTGCGCGACCTCGACTTCGCCATCGGCCTGGACGCCGACGGCGACGGCAAGATCACTTGGGGCGAGGTGCGCAGCCGCCACGCGGACATCGCCGCCTACGCATCGGCCCGGCTGATCGTGCAGGCTGACGGCCAGCCCTGCACGTTGACCATCGGCGAGCAACTCGTGGACGAGCACACCGACGGCGCCTACACGGTGATGCCGCTGGCGCTGGCCTGCAAGAGCGCCACGCCCCACACGCTGACGCTGGACTACCGGCTGTTCGCCGACCTCGACCCCAAGCACCGCGGGCTGCTGAACCTGACGGTGGACGGCAGCACCAGCACGGCGGTGCTGGGCCCGCAGGCGCCTGTGCAGCGCTTCGAGATCGCGGCGCCAGCCAGCGGCTGGCAACAGCTGCTGGACTACGGCCGCGAGGGCGTGTGGCACATCTGGATCGGCTTCGATCACATCCTGTTCCTGCTATCGCTGCTGCTGCCAGCTGTCGGCATTTGGGTGCGCCGCCGCTGGACGCCGGTGGAGCGCTTCGGCACCGCCTTCCTCGACGTGCTGCGCATCGTCACCGCGTTCACGGTGGCGCACTCGATCACGCTGTCGCTGGCCGTGCTGGGCTGGGTGACGCTGCCCTCGCGGCTGGTGGAGAGCTGCATTGCCGCCAGCGTCGTGCTGGCCGCGCTGAACAACGTGTGGCCGGTGTTCCACGGGCGGCGCTGGATGGTGGCGTTCGCCTTCGGGCTCATCCACGGCTTCGGTTTCGCCAGCGTGCTGGTGGACCTCGGCCTGCCGCCGGGCTCGCTGGCGCTGGCGCTGGTGGGGTTCAACCTCGGGGTGGAGGCCGGGCAGCTGGCCATCGTAGCGGCCTTCCTGCCCACGGCCTACCTGCTGCGGCGCAGCGGGTTCTACCGCCGCGTCGTCATGACTGGCTGCTCGCTGCTCATCGCACTGTTGGCGGCGGTTTGGCTGGCCGAGCGGGCGCTGGATTTGAAGCTGCTGCCGGGCTGAACCTCAAACGCCAGGGTCGCAAATCGGCTCTCCCACACATCGGGCGACGTGAGCGATAGGCGCAGGTCGATGGCACGCAGCAGCCAGTGGCCCGCCGTGGGCGCCGTCACCTGAAAGCGGCCCTGCGCATCGCTGCGGCGCCAGATGCCCAGCGGCAGCACCTCCCCGCGCAGCTCGACGGCCTGGCCCGCCAGCGGTGCGCCGTCGCGCAGCACACGCACGGTGATGCGCTCTCCGGGCTGGATGGCGCCATCGTGCTCGACAACCAAGTCCATGCCCAGCGGCGCGGGCTGCGCTGACGGAGCCCCCAGCTCGATGCGCGCATGCTTGGTGTAGCGCTCGCGCCAGGGCAGGCCGCGCGCGGCCATCGCCGCCCAGGTGGCGCGCAACTCGGGGCTGGCGCCCACCTCGCGCAGGTAGAGGGGAATCTTGTCGGCTTCCAGCGTCACCTCGAAGGGCGCCAGCTGCGCCCAGCAGGTGGCCGCCTGCGCCAGGCCGCGCAGCTGCAGCGAGGCGGGCTCGTTGCCCGCGGGCCGCAGGGCGGTGGCGAGCTGGCCGGCGCGGCAGCCGCTTTCCACGAGGTAGCGGGCGTCGATGCCGCTGTCGAAGACCGGAAACTGGTTGCCCGTACCCAGCGCCAGGCTCAGCGCGCCGTCCACCGCGGGCTGGCGCTTGAACCAGGTGTCGTGGGCCTGCGCCGGCAGGGTGGCCAGGGCAAGGAGGAGAAGCAGGGTCGGGCGCGACATCGCCCGTTTATAGCGGCGGCCGGGCGGGGGCCCGAGTTGACAGGCAGTTGGAATTAACCGACACCACAGCTCCCAGCCTGCCGCTATGGTGCCGCCGCCATGAGCAGTTCCAACGCCCCTCCCCGCGCCCAGCTCCAGATCTGGGACATCTCGCCCACCGTCGCGCCCGACGCGCCCATCTTCCCGGGTGACGAGCCCTACAGCCTGCGCTGGACGGCGCAGCTGTCGCCCGGCTGCCCGGTGAACCTCAGCGCGATCACGATGTCGCCCCACGTGGGCGCGCATGCCGATGCACCGCTGCACTACGCCAACGACGCGCCTGCGATCGCCGAGGTGCCGCTGGACACCTACCTTGGCCGCTGCCGCGTCATCCACGCCATTGGCGCCGCGCCGCTGATCACGGTCGAGCATCTGCAGCACGCTGAAAACAACCTGCCGCCGCGCGTGCTGGTGCGCTGCTGTGACAAGGCCGACACGGCGTGGAACCCCGCCTTCACCGCCTACGCGCCCGAGGCCGTCGAGTGGCTGGCCGCGCGTGGCGTGCGGCTCATCGGCATCGACACGCCGAGCGTGGACCCGGCCGACTCCAAGGTGCTGGACAGCCACCAGCTGCTGCGCCGCCACGACCTGCGCGTGCTGGAAAACCTCGTGCTCGACGACGTGCCCGCAGGCGACTATGAATTGATCGCCCTGCCACTCAAACTACAAGGCGCCTGCGCTTCGCCCGTGCGCGCCATCCTGAGGGAACTAGGGCCTATTGAGGTATGAATCACCCCCACGTGAGGCCCCGCAACGGGCCAAATCTAGGCGCAAGGCGGAGCCGGGTTGCACACCCGGCGAGCACTTGCAACAACGAGTTGGCCCGTTGCGGGGCCTCACCCTTCGGGCTGGGCGGCGGCAGGGCGCAGTGCGTTGTTGCAGCCCTTGCCCAGGCGAATAGCCTGGGCTGCAGACTGCGCCTAGCCCTGCACCCTGTCGCCACCCAGCGTGGGGGCGATTCATACCTCAATAGGCCCTTATGAATCTCGACGATGCCAAGCGGCTCGATGCCGCCGACCCCCTGCGCTCGCTGCGCGAGCTGTTCACGCTGCCTGATGGCATCACCTACCTGGACGGCAATTCCCTCGGCGCCCTGCCCCGCGCCACGCCTGAGCGCATCCAGCGCGCGGTGGAGCAGGAATGGGGCCAGGGCCTGATCAAGAGCTGGAACACCGCCGGCTGGATCGACCTGCCGCGCCGCCTGGGCGACCGGCTGGCGCCCTGGCTGGGCGCGCGGCCGGGCGAGGTACTGGTGGCGGACTCGACCTCCGTCAACCTCTACAAGGTGCTGCACGCGGCGCTGCAGTTGCAGCAGGGCAAGCGCAAGATCGTCGTCAGCGAGCGCAGCAACTTCCCGACCGACAACTACATCGCGCAGAGCGTGGTGCGGGCGCATGGCGGCGAGCTGATCCTGACCGAGACGCCGGAAGACATTCCGCCGCTGCTGGACGAGCACTGCGCGGTGCTGATGCTGACGCACGTGAACTACCGCACCGGCCGCATGCACGACATGGCCCTGCTGACGCGCTGGGCCCACCAAGCCGGCGCGCTGGCCGTGTGGGACCTGGCGCACAGCGCCGGCGCAGTGCCCATCGACCTGCTGGGCAGCGCGGCGGACTTCGCCATCGGCTGCGGCTACAAGTACCTGAACGGCGGCCCCGGCGCGCCGGCCTTCGTGTGGATGCACCCGCGCCACGAGGGCCAGGTGTGGCAGCCGCTGACGGGCTGGCTGGGGCACGCCAACCCCTTCGACTTCGACAGCGAATACCAGCCCGCCCCGGGCATCCAGCAGTACCAGTGCGGCACGCCCGCCGTGCTGGCGATGACGGGCCTGGACACGGCACTGGACGTGTACGACGCCGCGCAGAAGCTCGGCGGCATCAAGGCGTTGCGCAACAAGTCGCTGGCGCTGACCGAGGCCTTCATCGGCGGCGTGGAGGCGCGCGTGCCTGGCGCCGTCATCGCCACGCCGCGCGATTCGGCGCTGCGCGGCTCGCAGGTGTCGTTCTCGCTGCCCCAGGGCATCGACGGCTACGCGGTGATGCAGGCGCTGATCCACCACGGCGTCATCGGCGACTTCCGCGCCGGCGACCCCGAGCTGCTGCGCTTCGGCTTTGCGCCGCTGTACAACGGCTTTGCCGACGTTGCTCGGGCCGTGGATGTGCTGGGCCAGATCCTCGACTCGCGCTCCTGGGATGCGCCCCAGTTCACCAGCCGCTCGAAAGTGACCTGACCGTGAGCACCACCGAACACCACGGCGCGCAGCTCGATTTCTCGCGCGACATGAGCTATGGGGACTATCTCCAGCTCGACGCCATCCTGAACGCCCAGAAGCCGCTCTCGCCCGACCACAACGAGATGCTCTTCATCGTGCAGCACCAGACCTCGGAGCTGTGGATGAAGCTGATGCTGCACGAGCTGCATGCCGCCGTGGCCAACGTGGCGGCGGACCGCCTGCCCGAGGCCTTCAAGATGCTGGCCCGGGTGTCGCGCATCATGGAGCAGCTGGTGCACGCCTGGGACGTGCTGGCCACGATGACGCCGCCGGAGTACAGCGCCATCCGGCCGTACCTGGCCAAGAGCAGCGGCTTCCAGAGCGCGCAGTACCGGCGCATCGAGTTCATGCTGGGCAACAAGAACGCGGCCATGCTCAAGCCGCACGAGCACCGGCCCGACCTGCTGGCCCAGGTGAAGGAAGCCTACGAGGCGCCGTCGCTGTACGACGAGGCGCTGAAGCTGATGGCCCGGCGCGGCATCCCCGTGCCGGCCGCCAACTTGCAGCGCGACTGGACCCAGCCCCACGTGGCCGACGAGGGCGTGAAGGAGGCCTGGCTGACCGTCTACCGCACGCCTCAGAACCACTGGGACCTGTACCAGATGGGCGAGGAGCTGGTGGACCTGGAGGACGCCTTCCGCCTCTGGCGCTTCCGCCATGTGACGACCGTGGAGCGCGTCATCGGCTTCAAGCGCGGCACGGGCGGCACGGGCGGCGTGAGCTACCTGCGCAAGATGCTGGACGTGGTGCTGTTCCCGGAGCTTTGGATGCTGCGCACCGAGCTGTAGGTCAGGCCGCGCGGCGGCGCCACAGCCCCAGCGAAGCCAGCCCTGCCAGCAGCAGCAGCACCTGCGACGGCTCGGGCACGGAGGCCACGAGCGGCGTCATGCTGCCGTTGAACTGGCCGTCGGCCACGAAAGTCAGGCCGGTGACGAAGTTCAGCGCCACGGGGTTGAGCCCCGCCGAGGCTTCGATGCCGGTCACGCGGAACTGCGACACGCCGCCCGCCGCGAAGCTGAACGAGTCGCCGCCCGTCAGCTCCTGGCCGGCATCCACCCACTGCGTGCCATCCCACAGCCACAGCGCGTACTTGTCGTCGCCCACGCCGGTGGGCAGCATCACCGAGGCGAAGTTGGGGTCGCCGGCCTTCGTGCGGTAGTCGAAACCGACGGCCACGATGGGGTCGATGAAGATCTGCTGCCCGGCCTGCACGGGTACCCCGGAGAACTGGTAGACCGGCACCTGGTTGGCGTAGTTCGCCATCGGCAAGTACAGCGGCCCCGGCAGCGCCGTATTGCTCAGCGTGAAATCCAGGAACGTGCGGGACTGGCTGAGCACCTGGGCGAAGCCCGTGGCCGGTGCATTCGTGCGGGTGTCCTGCAACTGGATTTCAAGGGCGTAGTGATGCCCGAGCACGAAGCTGGCGCCGGCCAGGAAATGCGAATCGCCGGGCGCAATCGTCAGCGAGGTCGTGCTGCCTGCCAGGGCTCTGTTGCTGTAGATGATGGCTGCTGTGCCCAGGCCGCCGACGCCGACGTTGCCCCGGAAGTCGGTCAGGTCGCGCACGTTGATGCTGACCGAGTCGACGCTCGCGCTGCCGCTCAGGCTGGGCAGGGCCCAGGTGAAGGTGGGGGCGATGCCGCTGGCGGTCAGCGCCGTTCCGCCCGCGAAGCCGACCACCTGCGCCCCCGTCAGCGTGGGCGTCGTGGCCGTCGTGACGTTGCCGCCGTTGCTCATGCTGAGGGTCCATGCGCCATCGGCCAAGGCCGCGGAGCCCGCGTAGAACCAGTGGTTGGACGTCTGGTCGGCCGCCGAGAAGCTCAGGTTCAACACCTGGGCGCCCTGCGTCGCGGTGCCCGAGGTGCCCTGGGCGTTGGCGAGGTTTTGCGGCCCGCAAGGGTTGCCAACCAACACCACGCAGGTTGAACCCAGTTGCTGGCGCAACCCGGGGCCTAGCCCTGCGGAATTCGGCGACACGTTGTCCAGCAATTGGTAGGGGCTGAGGACAGTCAGGGGCGCGGCTGCAGCGAGACCTGAACAGACACAAGCCAGGCTCGCCAACAGCCGGCTGATTCCACCGTTCGACACCAACGAACCTTTGGACATAGCGAACCCTCCCGAGTGCGAATCGAACGAGATCACTCTATGGGCGCCTACCGCCGCCGGCATCAGCAATGCTGAGGAGGCATGTAGAGCCGCCAACGGCCCGTCACGCACGGACCCGTGAGGCACCAATCCCCCACAGCGCGTAGGGGATTCCACATCCAAAGTCCGCGCACCTCCGTTCCTGCCGGCTGAGACACATGTCGTGCCTCGCATGCAACGAACTGGAGATCCCATGAAGCTCATCGCCCGCACCCTGCTGGCCCTCGGCGTGGCCGCCACCGCCCAAGCCCACGCCGCCGACAACCTGTTCAACACGGCGCCCTTCGCCGGCTCCGCAGCCGACCCGGCCGACGGCGTGCGCACCGTGTTTGCGGGCCAGCAACGCAGCCTGGCCACGTTCGACACCAGCAGCGACCGATTCGTGTTCGACCTCAGCAAGTTCAACGCGGGTGGCTCGCTGAGCTTTGCCAGCGCCAGCCTGGCCACACCGGCACCGGCAGGCAGCAACGTCATCGTGCTGCTGGAGACGGACAACGACGCCAACCCGGCCACGGCCTTCGGCGCCGGCAACGCGGCCAACCTGATCGCCAACATGGTGACGACGGACGGCGCCGGCTTCTTCATCTATTCCAACAGCGCGCTGGGCGTGAACCGGCTGGTCTATTCGAGCAACCTCAACCTCGCCACGGCCGACCTGTCGGTCCTCGCCCGCATCGAGAGCCCGAGTGCCGCCGCCGCCCCGGGCGCGCTGGCTGGCTTCAACGCCGGCAACTTCGCCGTCGCCGCCGTGCCGGAACCCAGCAGCTACGCGCTGATGCTGGCCGGCCTGGCTGCCGTGGGAGGGTTGGCCCGCCGTCGCGGCCTGCAGAAGTAGTCGAAACTGGCGCGATGCCCGCCACGTCCACCGCCACCGACCGCCTGGCCTTCTGGCTCGGCCAGGTGGCGCTGGGCGACCAGCCCGCCTTCGAGCAGCTCTACCAGGCCACCAGCGCGCATCTGCTGGGCGTGGCGATGCTGGTGCTGCGGCGCCGCGAGCGCGCGGAAGAAGTGCTGCAGGAGGCCTTCGTCAACATCTGGCACAACGCCGGCGGCTACGCGCAGACCGGCGCGTCACCCATGAGCTGGCTCATCACCATCGTGCGCAACAAGGCGCTGGACCATCTGCGCAGCAGCCGCCAGGCCGACACGCACGAGCCGCTGGACGAGCACGAAGCGCTGGCCAGCGACCGCCCCGACCCGCTGGCGCTGCTGACCCAGGCCAGCGGCGAGCTGGGCTTGCGCGCCTGCCTGGACAGCCTGGACGCGCCGCTGCGCCAGTCCCTCGCCCTGGCCTATTACGAAGGCCAGACGCACGACGAGGTGGCCCGCCACCTGGGCGCGCCGCTGGGCACCGTCAAGACCTGGCTGCGGCGCGGCCTGGAGCGGCTGCGCGCCTGCCTGGACGGACTGGGGCACCGCGCATGAACTATCTGCGCCCCGAGCTGCTCGACAGGTTGGCCGCCGCCCACGCGCTGGGCACGCTGAGCCCGCGCGCGGCGCGCCGCTTCGAGGCCGTGCTGCGCAGCGCACACGAGGCCCGCGCGGCCCTGACGGCCTGGCAGGAGCGCCTCAACCAGTTGGCCGTCAGCGTGCCGGCCGTGCAGCCCAGCCCCATCGTCTGGCAGGCCATCCAGAAACGTATCGCGCCAGCGTCGCAGCGCCGCAGACAGCCTTGGTGGTGGCCGCTGCTGGGCACGGCCTTCGGCGTGGTGATGGCCGTGGGCGTCGTGCGCCAGCAGCCGGAGTGGGTAGGCATCACGCCCACGTCCACCGAAGCCGTGGCGCCGGCCTATGTCGGCATCCTGACCAACGCGGCCAACGAGCCGGTGGTGCTGGCCTCGTCGCTGCGCCAGGGCCGCGTGCTGACGCTGAAGATGCTCAAGCCCGTGACGCCGCCCGAAGGCCAGGTGGCGCGGCTGTGGGCCCTGCCGGCCGACGGCAGCCCGCCGTTTGCGCTGGGCCTGGTGCCCGCCGGCAACAAGGCCAAGCTGGCGCTGAGCGACACCAGCGAGGCCTTGTTCGCCAAGGTCGGCCGCCTGGCCGTCAGCTTCGAGCCCGCCGGCGGTGGCAGCCAGCCCGGCGGCCCGTTCGTGCTGAGCGGGCACTGCGTCAAGGTCTGGGAGCCCGTCCCGCCGCCGGCCAAACCGGCCGGCTCCTAAAATCCCGCCACCGTTCCAGCCCACAAGGTCCGCCACCATGGACACCCGCACCCACGAAACCCGCCTGCGCATCGAGCGCCTGCGCGACGCCATGACCACCCAGGGCGTGCACGCCGTGCTCGTACCCTCCAGCGACCCGCACCTCTCCGAATACCTGCCCGGCCGCTGGCAGGGCCGGGAATGGCTGTCGGGCTTCACCGGCTCCGTCGGCAGCCTCGTCGTCACGCGCGAGGGCGCAGCGCTGTTTGCCGACAGCCGCTACTGGGCCCAGGCCGAGGCGCAGATCGCCGGCAGCGGCATCGCGCTGGAGAAGATGGCCACCGGCGCGTCCACGCAGTACATCGACTGGATTGCCAAGACCCTGCAGCCCGGCCAGGTGCTGGCCGTGGATGGCCAGGTGCTGGGCCTGTCGCTCGCGAACGCGCTGCGCGCCGCGATGCAACGTGCCGGGATCAAGCTGCGCACCGACGCTGACCTGCTGAAAGCAGCCTGGGATGGCCGCCCCGGCCTGCCCACCGAGCCCGTCTACGAGCACCAGTTGCCCCACGCCGCCGTGGCGCGCGCCGACAAGCTGGCCCGCGTACGCAAGGCGATGGCCAGCGTGGGCGCCAGCCACCATCTCGTGTCCACCGTGGACGACGTTGCCTGGCTGCTGAACCTGCGCGGCAGCGACGTGGAGTGCAACCCCGTCTTCATCGCCCACCTGCTGCTGGATGACAAGGCGGGCCGCCTCTTCATCGGCGACGGCAAGGTGCCGGCCGACGTGGCTGAGCGCCTGGCTGCCGACGGCGTCCAGCTCGCGCCGTACGACCAGGCCGCCAAGGCACTGGCCGCCCTGCCCCCCACGGCCAAGCTGCTGATCGACCCGCGCCGCGTGACGCTGGGCCTGCGCGAAGCCGTGCCGGCCACGGTGGCCGTCGTCGAGCAGATCAACCCGAGCACGCTGCTGAAGAGCCGCAAGACCGAGGCTGAGGCGGCCTTCATCCGCGAAGCCATGGCCGAGGACGGTGCGGCGATGTGCGAGTTCTATGCCGAGTTCGAGGCGTCGCTGGCCCGCGGCGAGCGCTGGAGCGAGCTGGATGTCGACACCAAGCTCAGTGCCGCGCGCCGCAAGCGCCCGGGCTTTGTCGGCCTCTCGTTCAGCACCATTGCCGGCTGGATGGCCAACGGCGCCCTGCCCCACTACCGCGCCACGCCCGAATCGTTCTCTCAGATCGAGGGCGACGGCCTGCTGCTGATCGACTCCGGCGGCCAGTACCACGGCGGCACGACGGACATCACGCGCGTCTGGCCCATCGGCACCGTGAGCGCCGAGCAAAAGCGCGACTACACGCTGGTGCTCAAGGGCACGCTGGCCTTGTCGCGCACGCGCTTCCCGCGCGGCACGCTCAGCCCCATGCTGGACGCCATTGCCCGCGCACCGCTGTGGGAGCACGGCCTGGACTACGGCCACGGCACCGGCCACGGCGTGGGCTATTTCCTGAACGTGCACGAAGGCCCGCAGAGCATCAGCAAGGCGATTGCCGAGCCGGCCATGGCGATGGAGCCCGGCATGATCACGTCCATCGAGCCGGGCCTGTACCGGCCGGGGCTGTGGGGCGTGCGCATCGAGAACCTCGTCATGAACGTGGCCATCGACACGCCAGAGAACAACGCCTTCGGCGAGATGCTGGCCTTCGAGACGCTGACGATCTGCCCCATCGCCACGAGCTGCATCGACAAGAGCCTGCTGCGCGCCGATGAGATTGCGTGGCTGAACGGCTATCACGCCACCGTGCGCGAGCGGTTGGCGCCCAAGGTGAGCGGCGCGGCCCTGGCCTGGCTGCTGGAACGCACCGAGCCGCTGGCCGCCTGATGCGGGCCCTAGCCGCGCTGCTGCTCTGTGCGGTTGGCGCGGCCGGAGCGCAGACGCGCTACGAAGGCCTGTGCGACGCCTCGGCCGCCGTCGCCCTGGATGCGCAGCACTTCATCGTTGCGGATGACGAGCACAACCGGCTGACCATCTACAGGCGGGGCGAGACCGGCCGGGTTGGCCAGGTTGATCTCGACAAATTCCTGAAGGCCGACAAGGAGGCCGACCTCGAAGGCGCGGCCCAGGTGGGCAACCGCATCTACTGGATCGGCTCGCATGCGCGCAACAGCGCCGGCAAGGTGCGCGAGGACCGCCAGCGCTTCTTCGCCACCGAGATCCGCGGCACGACCGTCGAGCCCGTTGGCAAGCCCTACGCCGGCCTGCTGGCCGACCTGCTGGCCACGCCGGCGCTCGGCCACCTGAAGCTGGCCGACGCCGCCGGCCGGGCGGCCGAGGCGGATGGCGGCTTCAACATCGAAGGCCTGGCCGCCGCGCCCGACGGCAACCTGCTGATCGGCCTGCGCAACCCCATCCCGCAGGGCAAGGCCATCCTCATCCCGCTGCTGAACCCGGTCGAGCTGATAGCCGGCAAAGGCCCGGCCCGCTTCGGCGCGGCCCTCCGCCTGGACCTGGGTGGCCGCGGCGTGCGCTCCATCGACCGCGTGGGCACCGGCTACCTGATCGCTGCCGGCCCACCGGCCGACGCGGGCGGCTTCGCCCTCTACCGCTGGAGCGGCAAGGTGGGCGATGCGCCCAAGCCAGTCGCCGTCGACCTGGGCACACTGCGCCCCGAGGCGCTGTTCGCCTGGCCCGACGGACAGCTGACGCTGCTCAGCGACGACGGCGGCGTCATGGTGGGCAAGAAGGCCTGCAAGGATGCCGACAAGGCCAAGCGCAGCTTCCGGGCAATGGACGTCAGGCCTTGACGGGATAACGCCACACCAGCGCCGCGCTGGCCAGCAGCATCAGCAGCACGCCGCCGAACAGCGGTGCCGCGCTGTCGGCATGACCCATGAAGGGCGCCACGACCTGCGTGCCCAAGGCGCCGGCGCCCAGCAGGGCCAGGATCAGCATGGCGGTGGCCCGGCCCATCTGAGCGGGCGGCAGGGCGAGTGCGTCGCCAAAGGTGACGGGCCCGCGGATGGCCAGCGCGCCGCAGAAGCAGAACCAGAAGGCCACCACGGCGGGGTAAGGAAGCTGGCCCAACGCGAGCGATGCGACGAGCGCGAGCGAACAGGCCACCACCTGCAAGGCGCTGCCCAGCCGCACCACCCGCGCATGGCCCAGCCGCGCGGCGAGCCGGCCCGACTGCGTCGCGAACAGCATGAAGGCGCTGACGCCGATGACCTGCTGCATGGCGAAGGCGCCCGAGCCCAGGCCCAGCGTGTGCTGCAGCAGCTGGGGCGAACTGGCCAGGAAGGTCAGCAAGGCGCCGATGCACAGCGCATGTGACAGCGCCAGGCGCAGGAAGCGCGGGTTGCGCGCGATGCCCAGATAGCTGGCGTGGTGAGCCATGTCCAGCCCGGGCAGCCGGCGCGGCGCGATCTTGACCACCCAGGGCAGCACGACCAGCGCCAGCACCATCAGCACCCAGAACGTGCCGCGCCAGTCCGTCACGCGCAGCAGCAGCGCACCAACGACCGGCGCAGCCGCCGGCACGATGGACTCGACCATCGCGATCGCGGCAATGCCGCGCACAACGTCCGCATCGGCCAGCGTGGCCCGCACGACGCTGGGCGCCACGATGGTGGCCGCCGCAGCTGCCACGCCCTGCAGCAGGCGCAGCACCAGCAGCGTCTCGATGTTGGGCGCCAGCGCGCAGCCCAGGCTGGTCAGTGCCAGCAGCGCCAGGCCCACCTCCATGCACAGGCGCGGGCCGAGGCGATTCAACAGCTCGCCCCACAGCAACTGGGCGCCGGCCAGCCCGGCGAGGTAGACGGCCACGGTGGCCTGGGCGAGCGGCACGCTGATGCCCAGCGCCGACTGCAGCGCCGGCACGGCAGGCAGATAGAGATCCAACGCGGCCATGCTGACGCCGGTGACGAAGGCCAACGGCAGGATGGTGCGTATGGATGCGGAGGATGCGGGGGCGGAATGCAAAAGGGCCTCTTCTTCACAGAGGGCGCCCTTGTCCTGTCGTCAGCACCGAGCGTGGCGGAGATCCTCCGTCGCAGCACCCCTCGGCGTGACGGCGCCGTCGAGCGGCGCGAGACCGGATTCTAAGGAACGGTCAAAGCCGCAGTGACTCGCTCAGAGAAAGCGCACCTTGCAGCGCACGCCGGCCGGGATGTCGCCGTTCGGGTTGGGCAGCTCCAGCCGCACGCCGAACGAGCCGCTGGCCGAGTCCATGACGCCGTCGACGACCTTGATCTGTGCCTTCCACTGCCCCTTGAGCGGTGCCTCCGGTGTGATCTCGGCCGTGCGCCCGGCCTTGAGCTGGCCCACCAGCGACACGGGCAGCACGACCTCGACACGCAGTGGATTGGTCTGCGCCATCTTCAGGATGGGGCGCGAGCCCTCGCCGGTGAAGGCCAGCTCGCCGGGGTTCTGGAGCCGGTCGGTGACGACGCCATTGAACGGCGCGCGCAGGGCCCGCTGCTTCATGACGGCGCCCAGGCGCTGGGCTTCGATGCCGGCCAGGCGGCGGTTGTCCACGGCCAGCGCCAGTTCGGCCTCGGCCACGCGCAGTTCGGCCTGAGCTTCGTCGCGGTCCTGGGCGGTGATGTAGTTCTGCTCACGCAGGTCCTCGCGGCGGCGGAACTTCTCGCGAGCGTAGTCGGCGCGGGCGCGGGCCACGCGCAGCTCGGCCTCGGATTCGGCGCGCTGCTGCGCACCGGCCAGGGCTTCGCGCTCGACGCTGCCGTCCAGCAGCACCAGCGTGTCGCCAGCGCGCACCTGGCTGCCGCGCTCCACCAGCACCTTGTCGATGAGGGCATTGGCGGGGCTGCGGATCTCGATGCGCTGGTTGGGTTCGATGAGGCAGTCGTAGCCCGCTGGCGCGGCAGGAGCGACGGGAGCGGAAGCAGGCTTGGGCGCCTGCGCGAGCGCGGCCGAGGACAACAGCAGAAGAGGCAGGGCTTTCATATCTGGTTTCCGGCGAATCCAAGCAGGTTGTCGAGTTGGCGGTCGGCCTTGAGCGTGCGGCGGCGCATGGCGGCGTGCAGGCGGCCGGCATGGCCTTGCGCCGTGCGGCGCAGCAGCTCCAGCGCCCAGGTGGGGAGTTCGTCGCGGCCGGTGAAGAGCCGGCCTAGCAGCGCCTGCAGCGTGGCGGCATGGGCCGTGAAGATCTCGTCGTCGAGCGCCACGATGGCCAGCGCCACGCCGGGGTCGCCCTGGCGCGCGCCGCGGCCGACGAGCTGGCGGTCGATGCGGGCCGAGTCGTGGAACTCCGTCAGCAACACGGCCAGGCCGCCCTTGGCCGTCACGCTGGGCTCGAGGTGGATGTCGGTGCCGCGCCCGGCCATGTTGGTGGCCACCGTCACGGCACCGGGCTCGCCGGCGGTGGAGACGATGTCGGCCTCCTCCTTGTCCTGGCGCGCGTTCAGCACGCGGTGGACCTGGCGCGGGCCGAGTTCTTCGGACAACGCGACCGAGGCTCGCACCGAACGCGTGCCAACCAGCACAGGCCGGCCGCAGGCGAGCTGCCCGCCGATGGCTTCGCGCACGGCCGTCCACTTGGCGGCCTGCGTGCGCAGCAGGCGGGCCGGGAGCGTGACGCGCTGGTCGGGCTTGTGCGTGGGCAGCCGAACGACGTCCAGGCGGTAGACGGTGTTCAGCTCGGGTGCCACCTCCGCGGCCGTGCCCGTCATGCCGGCCAGGCGCAGGTAGCGGCAGAAGAAGCGCTGGAAGGTGATGCGGGCCAGGGTGCGTGCGGGCTCCGTCAGGTCGAGTGCCTCCTTGGCTTCGATCATCTGATGCAGGCCGCCTTCCCAACTGCGGCCCTCCAGCACGCGGCCGGTGTACTCGTCGACGATCTGCACGGCGCCGTCGATGACGACGTAGTGCTGGTCACGATGGAAGAGATGCAGCGCGCGCAGCGCCTGGCCAACGAGGTGTTCGCGCCCGCGAGCCACGCCCCAGATGCCGCCCATGCCTTCAGTGGCCTCGCGCACCGCAGGCAGGCCGGCGGCTTCGAAGTGCAGGCTGTGGCGGGCGGCGTCGATGCCGAAGTGCTCACCGAGCTTCAGCGTCGCAGCGATCTTCAGCGCCTGCTGGTAGTCCGTCGCGTCGGGCGGGTCGCCCTGGCGCTCGGACAGGATCAGCGGCGTGCGGGCTTCGTCGATGAGGATGGAATCGGCCTCGTCGACGATGGCGAAGTGCAGGCCGCGCAGCAGCAGCGGCTGGGGCAGGCGCCCGTGCAGCTGGCGTGCCTGCATCTGCGCCGGGCTGACGCGGCCACCGGCGGCGACGCGGTCGCGCAGGTAGTCGAACACCAGGCTCTGGTTGGTGCAGTAGGTGATGGGCCGCTGGTAGGCCTCGCGCTTGGCCTCGTGTTCCAGGCTTGCCCAGACGACACCGGCAGTGAGGCCGAAGAAGTTGAACAGCGGCTGCATCAGTTCGCAGTCGCGGCGGGCGAGGTAGTCGTTGACGGTGACGACGTGGGTTGGGAGTCCTGCAGCGCCGGCGATGGCGGCGGCGAGCCCGGCGGTGAGGGTCTTGCCTTCACCCGTCTGCATCTCGGCCAGGCGGCCTTCGAGCAGGACGGCGGCGCCCATGAGTTGGGTGTCGAAGGGGCGTTTGTCGAGGCTTCGGCGGGCGCCCTCGCGGACGAGGGCCATGACCTCGGCAAGACCTGAGGCGCGGCCGGCTTGGACGGCGGCGGGGGCTGACTTGAAGAGGCGGCGGCGGAGTTCTGTGTCCGTCTGTTGCTGGATCTCGGCTTCGAGGTCGCCGGCGGCTTTGGCCATCGCTCGGAGGGTGGGGACGGCGGGGATGAGGCGGCGCTTGAGGCGCCACAGGATGCCGCGGGCGAAGCGGTCGTGGAGGGGCTCGTCGATGTCCCGGCGCTCGGGGAAGATGCCGTGGGCGAGGGATTCGCCGATGTCGAGGGGGAGCGTGGCGGCGGTCATGGTTGCCGCCTTTGGAACTCAGTGAGACACGCCTCGGTACTCTTGCGTCTTGCCGAGTGTGGTGCCGGGAGTCCGCCCCGGCGGGCGGGTAACTTTCTTCTGCGGGGCCAGAAGAAAGTCACCAAAGAAGAGGCCCTGAACCGCACCTCAGCATCACTCGCGCTCACTGCGCATGCCAACGAACGCTCGTCGTGTGGGCAGACGCGAACCGCTGCGCTCTCGCTGCTGTCCCTATCGCCACTGTCACTCATCGCACCTTCAGGCCGCCTAACGCGCGGCTGCACGCCGGGCTCACCAGAAATGCGAAGAGCGTCGCTCGGGCGACGCGACCCGTGCGCAGCATCCATCTGGCGTCGCCCCAGCGACGCGGTATTCCCGGTATTCCCTGGTGAGTCCGGCGTGCAGCCGACGTTAGGCGGCGTGCAGTGGCCCTCACGGTGCTCGTCATAAGGACAGCAGCGAGAGCGAAGCGGGTCGCGTCTGGGCGCAATGTCGGTGGGTGTTTTCGCGCGACGCTCTAGGCGTCGTCGCGATCGTGTGCGGTTCAGCGCCTCTTCTTTGGTGACTTTCTTCTGGCGCCGCAGAAGAAAGTTACCGCGCTGCCGGGCGCGGCACCCGGCACCACATTCGGCAAGACACAGGAGTACCGAGGCGTGTCTCGTCATAGCTGAAAGTGCGACAAGAACAACCGCCGCAGACCATCCCAAACCCGCACCGCCACCGGCTGCGACTCATGCTCCAACCGCACCAAAACGCGCGCACCGATCTGCCGATACGGCATCTCCTGCCCCAGCTGCAGCTCATGCTCGAACAGCGTCTGCAGCGCCTGCAACCCCTTGGGATCATGCGGATCCAACGGAATATCCCCACCCGCCGCCGTCCCCAACGCTGGGCTCGGTAGCTCACGAGCCGCCGCCGGCACGCTCCGAGTCAACCGGGCGTCGTAGCTGACGCTGGGCTGCTGCGGCAGCCTCACCTCGAAGCCTCTCACCGCCGCGCTCTGCCACTGCGGCAGCACGAGGCGCACGCGCGCCGGGCCGGCTGTGTCGATGTGGCCCAGCACCTCGCCGCGCTTGAGGAAGCGGCCTGGCAGGTCATCCGGCCGCGTCAGCAGCAGCACACCGGAAACCTCGGCCCGCACGATGAGTTTGGCAGCCTCGCCTTCCAACGAAGCCAGCGCCGCCTGTTCGCGCTTCACCTCCTCGGCCAGCAGCGCCGCCCGTGCCGGCGCGATGCCAATGACGCCGAAGGCCGCGTCGTGCTTGGCCTGGGCCAGCTCGAGCCGGCCGCGCTGCTCGCCCACGCGGGCGTCCAGCGCCGGGTCGACGAGTTCGGCCACCGGCTGGCCTTCCAGCACCACCGTGCCCGGCCGCACCAGCAGCCTGGAGAAGAAGCCCCCGCCCTGCGCGCGCAGCACCGCGTTGTCGCTGGGCCAGACTACCCCGGTTGCCACCGAGTGATGAGGCATGGGGATGACGAAGAGCAGCAGAGCGATCACCGCGCCCGACACCCACAGCACGCGGCGCACGCGGCCGGACTGCGGCTCCAGCGCCGGGTCGCCCGCCAGCTTCTTCAGGCCGCGCACCCAGGGCAGGATGACGCTGGCGACGATGCCCCAGGCGGCGATCAGCACGCCGATGAAAAAGTAGCGGCTCGCGATGAAGACCGCGATGCTGAACATGACGAAGAGGCGATACGCCAGCGCCAGCGGCGCGTAGACGAGGAACCAGCGGCGCTCGCCCGGTGTGCTCAGCGGCGGCTCGGCCTGGTGCTGGCCGAACAGGTGGTAGCGCAGCAGCCAGCCCCAGTAGTCGGTGGCGCGCTGGCCGAGGTTGGGGCTCTCGATGGCGTCCGCAAAGATGTAGTAACCGTCGTAGCGCAGCAGCGGGTTGGCGTTGAACATCAGCGTCGTCATGCTGGCCAGCACGATGACGTTGAAGGCCAGCGACCGCACGAAGCCCGGCTCCAGCGCCAGCCACAGGTAGAAGGCGATGGCCCCGATGAAGAGCTCGGTCAGCATGCCCGCCGCGCCCACCAGCATGCGCGGCCAGCGGCTCTCGAAGGCCGCCGAGCTGCTGGCGTCTACGTACGGCACGGGGAAGAAGACGAGCAGCATGACGCCCATCTCGTGCACCTCGCCGCCAAAGCGCTTGGCGGCCAGGCCGTGGCCGATCTCGTGTGCGGCTTTCAGCAGCGGGAAGAGGATGGCCAGCAGCAGCAGGTTGTCTACCGCCAGCAGGCGCTCGTTGATGTTGCCGGTCAACTCGCCCCAGTGGCTGGGCGCCAGCAGCACGGCGGGCAGCACGACGGCCAGCCACAGCGCGACGCCCACCCAGCCCTTCAGCGGGCCGGCTGAGGCGATGACGCGGCCGAGCCAGGCATCGGGGTCCACCAGCGGGAAGCGCAGCGACACCGGGTTGGCAAAGCGCTGCAGCAGCTTGGAGCGCCGCTGCTTGCCGCCGCGCTCGAAGAGTTCGGCCACGTCGGGCGTCACGTCGCACTGGATCAGGTCAGCTGCATACAGCTGGCCGAAGAGCTGCACCAGTTCGTCCTGGCTGGGCGTGTGCTCGTCCATCGCGGCACTCAGCCGGTCCCAGACCTGCTGCAGCGTGCGCTCTCCGTCCAGCAGGCCGATGACGCGGTAGCTGCTGGGGTTGAAGCGGTGGTATTTGCCGGCAACGCGGTCCTCGACGACGTACCAGATCTCGCCGCGGTAGACATGGCGGTGGATGCGCACATGGCCGCGCAGCCGTGGCTTCAGCGTGGCGACGCGGTACCAGTTGGCGGAGAACAGCGCGTCGCCAAGTGGCCGGTCCGGCCGCGGGGGTGGGGTTACGGCGTCCATTGCCACAGCGCCAGACGGAGCCAGTCCGTGAAGCGGTGCGTCCACACCCACAGCAGGCTGCGTTCGCCCACCACCACCTTGGCCACGCCCTCCATGTTCGGCTTGAGCTTGACGCCTTCCTGGCCCACCAGCTCGGCCTCGGCCCGGAAGTAGTTGCGGCCCTCCTCGACGACCGAGACCGGCGTGACGGACTTCAGCTTGAAGTGCCAGCGCTGGCCGGGCGCGCCGGTCAACACCAGCTCGCCGCCCTGCCCTGGCTGCATGCGCGCGATATCGCGTTCGTCGATCTTGAGCATCACTCGCCAGCTCGCCAGCGGCGCCAGCTCGAACAGCGTCTTGCCCATCTCCAGCGGCGCACCGAGCTGTTGCGACAAATCGCCCTTGACGACGATGGCGTCGAACGGCGCGGCCAGCTCCACGCGCGACAGCTTGGACAGCGTCAGGTCCAGCTGCGCGCGGGCCTGGTTGGCCTGGGCGGCGGACAGGCGCTGGTTGACGCGGTCGGACAGCGACATGGCCTCGCGCTCCTTGCGCTGCGCCATCTCCAGCTCCGTTTCCCAGCGCACTTTTTCGAGCTGCAGGTCGCGGTCGTCCATGCGGGCGAGCACTTGGCCGGCCTTGACGGTATCGCCGGCACGGGCCGGCGCGTCGCGCAGGAAGCCATCGAAAGGCACGACCGCCGCACGCTGCACGGCACCCTCGACGATGGCCGGCGCCGACACGCGGTGATCGACCGGCACGAGGGCGGCAATCAACACCAGCAGCGCCAGCACGCCGGCACCGAGCTTGATGCCGGGGTGGGAGGCATCCGTCAGCCGCGCGGAGGCATGGCGCAGGCTGCGGCGGGCGTGGTGGGCCAGGCCTTCGTCGCGCGCGTGCTTGTGCTCCAGCACGGGCGCCAGCACGCCAGCCAGCAGCTCCATGCCCTTGAGTTCGGCTGGTTGAAAGACCGTGTTGCGCTCGAACAGCAGCACCGCGAACGGCGGCGCGGCGCCGATGGCCAGCGGTTGGGACGCGAGGGCCAGGCTGCCGGAGTCGGCGGCGTAGCGGCCGTGGGCCATGCGCAGCGTGTTCAGGTCCGGGGCCTCGCTGGCTTCGGGCCAGACGACGGGGCTGCGCTGGTCGAAGGCCTCGGTCATCGCGGCGCGGGCCAGGGCGGTGAGGTTGGCGCGTTCGTCGAACCAGGCAGAGTGCGACACAGCCGCCGTCTCCAGCTTGGGGCCATCGGCCAGCGCAAGCTGGACCTGATGGCAGCCGAAGCGCGCGGCCAGCTTGTTGACGAGGGTGAGGCCGGCCTGGCGGAAGTCGGGTTCGGCCAGGGCCGCTAGCGACACCTCGAACAGGAAGGCCGATTCATCCAACCGTTGGCGGGCCTGCCCCAGCTCGCGCTGGGCGAACAGGTCGGCCATCCAGCCGGCGCCCCAGTGCGTGAGGCGGGCCGTGAGCCGCGTGGCCTCGGGCGTGGCGTCCAGCAACTCCAGCACGACGGCGCCGTGCAGGGCCTCGCCGGCAGCCAGCGGGTAGGCGAGCTGCACCGGGTGGCCGGCATGCTCGCGGCGCACGCCCTGGCGGGTGCCCAGGCATTCGCGGGCGATGTCGGCCAGGCGTTGCAGCTCGGTGCCCTCGGGCCAGGCGGCGGCGGGCACGTAGGAGCCACCAGCGTCCTGCAGCAGCAGCAGGCCCACCTGCACGCCGGGCACCAGGCTGCACAGCACGGCCAGCCAGGCCCGGCACAGCGCCTCGGCGGAGCTGGCCTCGGCGAGCGAGGCCCAGGCGGCGTCTGCGCCCAGCGAAGGGGTCGTCGAGGGGATGTCGTGGCGGGCGTTCATCGGCATCAGCTCAGGTTGCCCGCCGCCCTGCCCGTTGGGAGCGGCGGATGCACGGGCTCAACGGAACTTGCGTCGCGCCAGCAGACCCAACACGGCGATGCCGGCAGCCAGCATCGCTGCAGGGCTGGGCTCGGGCACGGCGGTCACGGTGATGGTCGCGTCGAACGAGGTGTTGGCCGGCAGCGGGAAGGGCTCGGCCAGCACGCTGGGGTCGGTCAGTTCGACGAAGAACTGCACCGTCTGCGCGCCCACCAGCAGGCCCGTGAAGCTGAGCTGGATCGTCGACGGGCCGGCGGGCAGGCTGAACGGCGCCACCAGCGCGCCCACGGCAACGCCGAGGTGGTGGTCGTCGCTGCTGACTTCGCTGATGTCGGTGTAGAGCGCTGCAAAGCTGGCCAGGCTGCCACCAAACGCCTGGGCCGAGCTGGTGTCGACGGAGAGCGCACCGGTGCCCCAGTCGGCCGTCAACGTCAGCCCGAGCAGGGCGATGGGATCGGAGACATCGAGCGTCAGCGTCAGCGTGGTGCTGCCGCCCTGGACGACGCTGGCGGACGTCGCGCTGCCCGTGACGGTGACGGCCTGGGCCGGCAAGGCCAGGCACAGGGCCGCTGCAAACGCCAGTGGCGCGAGCAGGTGTCGAGTGGATGTCTTCATGGTGTGCCCCTCAGAGGTTTCGTATTTGTTCACAGCGTCAATTTCCAGTTATTGGGCGCCGTCTGGCGCGATCCTGCAACCCAGTCATTCACCCATGTGCCACTGGCCAGCGGCGCGTTCAGGCCGAAGTCCAGCGCGCCACCGATCTTGACGACCGGCGCCGGTGCCGCAGTGCCATTCGCGGCGCCGTTCACCACCACCGGCACGGGTGCCGGCTGCAGGGCAGCCGCCTTGGCGGTGGGCTGGGCAGCCGACTCCGCTGCCGTGTTGGCGCTGGCCGCCACGGGTGCGGGCGCCGGTGCCTGCGACTGCTGCAGCACGATGAGCGCGTCGGTCGCGGTGACGCGGGTGTCGCGGTTCATGTCGGCAATGCGCACCGGGTCGATGAGGCGGTAGGCCGCAAAGCCGGTGTCGGTCTTGGCAGCAACGCGCTGGACCAGCGTGACGTCGGCTTGCGCCAGCCCGCGGCTGGCATCGGCGTCGCCCAGGTTGGCCACCACATGCAGGCCATCGTCACCGCGCAGCGTGCCGGCATTGCCGCTCATGTTGGCCAGGTGCAGCACCTCGGCCGCGCCGTAGCCGGCGGCCACGGGCACCGTTGCCTGCACGAGCACGATGTTGCGCAGTGCTGCATCTGGAATCGCACTGCCCAACGTGACCTGCACATGCAGCAGGCCCGGTTGCACGACGTTGCTGGTGATGCTGCTGCCGGCCGGCAGCCCGGCGGCCAGCGTGGCACCGGTCACCGTCAGCAGGGCCGGGTCGTAGCTGAGGTCGAAGCTCAGGATCTGGAAGCCCGTGCCACCCCTCAGGCTGACCGCGAAGGCGCCCAGCGCCGGGTCGTAGCTGGCGACCTGGCCCGGGCCGCGGGCGAACTCCTGCACCGCCAGCACGGCACCGCTGTAGGCGGCCACCGTGAAGCTGCGGCTGTAGGCGTCGCCGGTCGTGCCGTCGCCGTTGCCGTCCAGCCGCAGGCCGGCGAGGCTGACGAAGCCGTCTGCGCCTGGGTTGAGCGTCAGCGTGTAGTTGCCTGCGGCGAGCAGGCCGCCGGTCTGCACGAAGCTCAGGCCCCGGCCATCGGCATCGAAGACGATGCTGCCGGCCACGCGACCGCTCGGGCCGGTGAAGTCGACGTCAGGGACGAGATTGCCCGCACCGTACTGCTGGATGAGGCTGGCGTTGACGACCTGGTCGAAGTGCAGGTGGAAGCCGGTGTCGGTGGCCTGGAAGGCGTCGACATGCAGGGCCGGCGCAGCCTGCACGGTGATGTCGACCTGGCCAGTGGCCGTGGCCCCAAGGCCGTCGCCGACGATATAGGTGAAGCTCGTCGCGCCCGTGAAGCCAGCCGTGGGTGTGAAGCGCATGCGGCCATCGGCAAACACCTGCACCGTGCCTTGCGTGCCGGTCACGTTGACGGACTGGATGCTCAGCGGGTCGCCGTCGGGGTCGCTGTCGTTGGTCAGCAGGCCCGGTGCGGGAATGTCCAGCACCTGGCCGACCGTGACGGTGTAGCTGTCGTTGGCCGCCACCGGGGCGGCATTGCCGACGGTGATGCGCACGATGCCGGTGGCCTGGCCACCGAAGCCGTCGCTGACCTTGTAGCTGAACTGCGTGTTGCCGGTGAAGCCGGCCGTGGGCGTGAAGCGCATGCGGCCGTCGGCAAACACCTGCACCGTGCCCTGCGTGCCGGTGACGTCGATGGAGCTGATGCTCAGCGGGTCGCTGTCGGCATCGGTGTCGTTGGTCAGCAGGCCCGGAGCCGGGATGTCCAGCACCTGGCCGGCGTGCACGTTGTAGCTGTCGTCGTTGGCCACGGGCGCGGCGTTGGTGACGGAGATACGCACGATGCCGGTGGCCTGGCCGCCGAAGCCGTCGCTGACCTTGTAGCTGAACTGCGTGTTGCCCGTGAAGCCGGCCGTGGGCGTGAAGCGCATACGGCCGTCAGCAAAGACCTGCACCGTGCCCTGGGTGCCGGTGACGTCAATGGACTGGATGCTCAGCGGGTCGCTGTCGGCGTCGGTGTCATTGGCCAGCAGGCCCGGGGCCGGGATGTCGATGACCTGGCCAGGGCGCGTGGTGTAGCTGTCGTCCAGCGCCACCGGTGCCGAGTTGGCCACCGTGATGCGCACGATGCCAGTGGCCGTGCCACCGAGACCATCGCTGACCCGGTAGCTGAACTGCGTGTTGCCGGTGAAGCCCGCCGTGGGCGTGAAGCGCATGCGGCCATCGGCAAACACCTGCACCGTGCCCTGCGTGCCGGTCACGTCGATGGACTGGATGGTCAGCGCGTCGCCATCGGCGTCGGTGTCGTTGGTCAGCAGGCCCGGCGCCGGGATGTCAATGACCTGGCCGGGACGCGTGGTGTAGCTGTCGTCCACCGCCACCGGCGCGGCGTTGTCCACCGTGATACGGACGATGCCGGTCGACGTGCCGCCCAGGCCGTCGCTGACCTTGTAGCTGAACTGCGTGTTGCCGGTGAAGCCCGCCGTGGCCGTGAACCTCATGCGGCCATCGGCGAAGACCTGCACCGTGCCTTGCGTGCCGGTCACGTCGATGGACTGGATGGTCAGCGCGTCGGCGTCGGCGTCGGTGTCGTTGGTCAGCAGGCCCGGCGCAGGGATGTCCAGCACCTGGCCGCTGTGGACGTTGTAGCTGTCGTCGTTGGCCACGGGCGCGGCGTTGGTGACGGCAATGCGCACGATGCCGGTGGCCTGGCCACCCTGTCCGTCGCTCAGCTTGTAGCTGAACTGCGTGTTGCCGACGAAGCCTGTCATGGGCGTGAAGGTCATACGGCCATCCGCGAAGACCTGCACCGTGCCCTGCGTGCCGGTCACGTCGATGGACTGGACGGACAGCGTGCCGCCATCGGGGTCGCTGTCGTTGGCCAGCAGGCCTGGTGCCGCGATGTTGAGCACCTTTCCGGCGTGGACGGTGTAGCTGTCGTCCTGCGCCGTCGGTGCGCCATTGAAGGCCATGTGCAGCGAAAGCAGGCTCGGCGGATGGGCGCCGTCCTCGTCGGTGGGCGTGACGCTGACGGTGTAGTTGGCGGCCACGCCGGCATAGGTGTGGGTCAGGCTGCCCGGGTTGCCGGCCACTGTCTGGGTGTTGCCGTCACCCCAGTCGACGAAGAGCGAGCTGATGGTGTCGGTGCCGGGGTCGGTGACCGTGTAGGTGAAGGTGTACGCCTGGCCACCGGTGCCGTTGCCCACGCCGCCGACGGAACCCGGTGCCGTGAAGACCAGCGTGGGAGCGACGTCCTTGACGTTGATCTTGAAGCTTGCGTCGGCCGTGCGGTTGGGGTTGCCGCCGTCGCTGACGCGCACGAGGATGTCGATGCTGGCGTCGCCGTCGGCAGGCGTCCACTTGAAGAGGCCGGTGTTGGCGTCGAGCGTCGCGCCCACCGGGCCGCTGAGCAGCGTCCAGGTCTTGCCCGGGCCGTCGGGGTCGGTGGCGGTGAGCTGGACCTGGATCTGGCTGCCTTCGTTGACCTGCTGCACGGGCACGGGCGTGATGACCGGCGGATCGTTCACGTTGACGACCGTGAGGCTGAAGGTGGCCGTGGCCGAGGTCGCGACGTTGCCGGCGGTGCCGTCGGGGTCGCCGCCGTCCTTGACGCGCCAGGTGAAGCTGTCGGCACCGATGTAGCCGGCGGTTGGCGTGTAGACCCAGGCGCCGCCGGCGCCCTGCGTGATGCTGCCGTGCAGCGGGCCGGTGACGAGTTCGAAGTTCAGGTTGGCGCGCGCGGTCTCGACGTCGGTCGCGTCCAGCAGCAGGTTGAGGCTGCCGTTCTCGTTGACGTTGGCGGACTGGTTCAGCACCGCGGGTGCGGTGTTGACCGGCGTCACAGTGATGCTGACCTGGGCCGAGGAGACCCCGGTCTTGCCGTCGTCGACCTTGAAGATGAAGCTGTCCGGGCCGTTGTAGTTGGCGTCGGGCGTGTAGGTCAGTTGGTGGGTGACGGGGTCGATGGCCGACAGCGTGCCGTGCTGGACGTCGGTCGGGATGGAATAGCCCAGCGTGTCGCCGTCGGAATCGGTGGCGGTCAGTGTGATGACGAGGCTGCCGTTCTCGGCGAGGCTGACGGTGGCCGGTGCGGCCACGGGTGCGTGGTTGGTGGTGCGGTCGATGGTGAAGGTGCGCACGTAGTCGCCACCCGCGGTGCCGTTGGCATCGCCGTCCAGCGGGTTGCCGGCGGTGTCGAAGATGGCCTTGGTGCCAGACAGCGTCAGGCGGTACTTGCCTTCGGCCAGCACGCCGCCGAAGTTCAGCGTCAGCTTGGTTTCGGGGAAGGAATAGAACGGCGTGACCTTGACGATGACGTCGTCACCGGTATCGAAGCTGCCGTCGGCGCCAGCGCCGCGCAGCTCGTAGTTGGCCGGGCTGCGGGCGGACACGCCGTTGAGGGACTCGCTGAACTCGACCTGCACGGCCGAGAAGGCCAGTGCCGTCTTGCCGCCGTTGGCCGGCAGCTGCGAGATGCTGACGACCTGCGGGCCGGTGGTGTCGCCGGACGAGCCCTGGAACTCGTAGGCGCCGATGTCGTAGTAGACGAGGCCGGGCGTGGGTGTCCACAGCAGCGAGTTGGCGCTGGCGAGGCTGGACTGGCCGTCGTAGCCGGCCAGCACGTAGGCGGTGCCATTGCCCGCCGACACGCCGACGGTGGGCGTGAGCCCGGTGTTGCCGGCGCCGTAGTCGAAGCGGATCTTGCCGTCGGAGAACAGCGTCATCGCCACGTTGACGTCGGTCGTCGTGCCCTGCAGCTTGGCGGCCCAGCGCACGGTGATGCTGTTGGCCGTCTGGGTGACGAAGATGTCCTTGCCGGCGGGGCCGGTGTCGAGGTCGTCCCACAACGCCGCGATGCGGGCGTTGCTCAGCAGCACGTTGGTCGTGTTGGCGTTGCCGTAGTAGTAGGCCGAATCCGCGGTGTCGAACTGCACGAAGCCGTTCACGTTGACCCACATCTTGGTGTAGGTCTTGCCGTAAAACGTGAAGCTGAAGCCGAGGGCCTGCTCGAAGGCACCGTCGGAGGTGCGGAAGTTCTTGGCCGTGCCGCCGGCCGTGAAGAGGCTGGCGCCCTGGTCGGCCGGCACGAAGAGATCCCAGCCCGTGCCCTTGTTGGTCACGTCGGGGTCGTCGCGGCGGTCGCGGCCCTCGATGTCCTTGGGCGGCGACAGGTAGGCGTTGCCCGCGTCGATGGCCGGCGAGTAGGCATCGAGCTCGAAGTTGTCGTCGAAGCCGTTGCCGGTGGAGACGCCTTGCTCGCCCAGGATGTTGTCGGCGCCGTCGACGTCCAGCAGCAGCGGGTTGCCGGTCTGGGAGTTGGCGTCCTTGCCGCTGGCGGCCTGCCAGGCAGCCAGCGTGGCTTGCGTGGCACCGTTCCACAGGCCGATGTAGGCGTTGGCGGCCGGGCCGCGGTAGAGCAGGTTGTTGTTGCTCTGGAAGCCGGCCTGGCTGTTGGCATCCACGCTGATGCCGTAGCCGGCATCGACGCGCAGGATGTTGTTGACGAGCAGCACGTTGGAGGCGCTGCCGGTCAGGCGGATGCCCTCGCCCACGGTCTGCAGGATGGTGTTGTTGTAGAGGCCGTCACCGCTGTCGATGGTATGGCCGCCCTGCACTCTCACGCCCTGGTTGGTGTTGGCGTAGATGACGTTGTTGAAGAGGCGGCTGTAGCCGGTGTCGATGACGCCGACGGAGTTGCTGTAGATGCGGTTGCCTTCCAGCGTGCCGTCGTAGACCTGCACGCCGGTCGTGTTGGCATAGATGGAGTTGCCGCGCAGCGTGGTGCCGTACTGGCCGTCGACGCCATAGCCGTTGTGGTGGATGAGGTTGCCCTCGATCAGCAGGCTGCCGTAATAGAACTGGATGCCGTAGCTGGCCTGGTTGTAGACCTCGTTGCCACGCAGGACCGTGTTGGTACCCGAGTAGACATACATGCCGATCGAGCTGTTGTCATGGACCCTGTTGTCCACGGCCAGGTTGTTGGTGCCGGCGTAGAAGTAGAGGCCGGTCGCGTTGTTGCGGATGTCGTTGCCCTGGACGGTGTTGTTTGTGCCGCTTTCGATGTAGATGCCGCGCGCCGTGTTGTTGCGCAGCACGTTGTCGATGAAGAGGTTGCCGTCGTCGGTATTGCCGACCCAGATGCCGTCGTTCGCGTTGCTACTGACGTCGTTGGCGCGCAGCGTGTTGTTGTCGCTGTCGACGCCGTTGTCCAGCACGACACCATAGGCACCGCCCGTGATGTTGAGGTGGTCGATGGTGACGTTGTCGGCACCGGTGAAGTGGACGGTGTAGGCCGCGGTGTTGGTGTTGCCGCGGGTGATGGTGGCGGTGTGGCCGACTGCAGTCGGGCCGCTGATCTGCACGCCGGAGTCGCTCGCGTCCAGCGGCGCGTTCGTGTAGAGCCGGTAGTTGCCGGTGTCGACGTGGACGACGTCGCCGGCGTCCAGGTTGTAGGCGCGCAGCAGGGCCGCGAGGCTGGCCATCGGGTGGGCCGCGTCCTTGCCGCTGTTGAGGTTGTCGCCGATGGCCGTGCTGCGCTCGTCGCCGACGAGGCTGCCGTCGTTGATGAAGAACTCGGTGCCGCCGTTGGCGACCAGGAAGGGTTCGTTGGAATCGTCCTGCGCCGCAACGCTGCCGTCACCGTGCCGCAGCACGGCACGCACCAGTGCGGTGTTGCCGTTGGTGGTCTGGTCCGGTATCCAGCTGTAGTGGCCGTTGCCGAAGCGGTCCATGCCCAAGCCGGTGGCCAGCGTCTGCCAGCTGGCGCCGTTGTCCAGGCTGGTCTGCAGGTCGACAGTGGCTTGCAGGTCGGCCGCCGGCACGACGCGCAGCACCTCGATGCCGCTGATCTCGGCACCCCAGCCGCTGGTCTTGGTGATGAGGTCGAGGTCGATGCCATTGCCGCCGCTGGCGACGACGTTGAACTCGCGGATGACGGCCTTGTGGTTGGCCCCCGCGGCGCCGCGGATGTCGAAGTTGGCCTGGACGGTATTGCCGTTGAGCTTGATGTCGAACTGGCGGTAGCCCGGCTGGGTGTAGATGTAGTCCTCGGCAAAGTGCAGGCGCACGATGTACTGGCCATCGTCCACCGGCAGTTCGTAGCTCAGGCCTTGGCCGATGGTGCCGTTGGCGTAGACGGAGCTTTGGTAGACGGCGGTGGGCGCCGGGTTGGTCACGCCGGTGAGGTCCACCACATCGGTGTTGCTGGTGTAGCTGTAGCTCTGGGTCTGGTAGGCATTGCGCTGCCAGTAGCCGTTCAACGCGTCGCCCACGGGGCCGGCGTTGCCGGTGTTGATGAGCAGGGCCGGCTCGGTGACGTTGATGCCGGCCGTGTGCCAGTTGATGCCGGTGGCCGTGCCAACCTCGAGCTTGGCGTAGCCGTCCGGGCCGGTGACCTGGATCATCGGCACCGGGTTGTGCGTGGCCCCGGCGGTGTTGCCGTAGGCGCCCATGTCGATGCGGGCGCCGTTGTTGAGCGGCTCGCGGCTGTAGTCGAAGCTCGGGTCGCCGGCATCGACGCCGGCCGTGCCCACGGGCAGGTGGAAGTCGTCGTCCGTACCGGCATTGCCCTGCACGCGCTGCAGGCGGATGGCGTCGGCGCTGAACTTGCCGTAGGCGCCGGCGTCGCTGACGCGCACGGTCAACGTCGTGCCGCTGACGACGACGGTCGAGATCTCGCGCCACTTGGCGCTGTCGGCCGTGAAGTCGTTGGGCAGCGTGTTCTGGCCGGTCCGCTGGAAGCTGATCAGGTTGTCGGGGTCGATGAGGCCGTCGTAGATCTCGTACGGCGTGTTGCTCGCATAGCCGCCGTTGACGTTGTGGTTCCAGGTCGCGGCGATCTGGTAGGTGCCCGGCTGCAGGCCGGTGAAGGTGTAGGTGGCGTAGTTGGCGCCGGTGCCATAGAGGTTGCCGCCAGCCTCGCGGCGGTCGCCGGCATAGCCCGGCGAGTTGGTGGTGACGGTGGTGAAGCTGCCCGTCAGGCTGACGCCGATGTCGCCGTCGTCCAGGATGATCGAGTTGCCGATGGCCGCCTGCGACCAGCCGTAGGCGTTGTCGGCACCGTTGGCGTCGGTGAACTGCACCGGGGCGACCTGGCTGTGCACGTCGTTGCCGGTCTCGAAGCGCCAGGTCAGCAGGTTGGTGAAGTCGACGCCTTCCCAGTTCATGCCCAGGAAGTCCAGCGGGTTGCTGCCGCCGAAGAGGTTGTAGTCGCTGTCGAAGCCGCGTTCGGCGTTCGCCGGCACGTAGATGGCCGTGCCGCCGGTCAGGTCGAAGATGTTGTTGCGCAGCCTGACGTTGGTGGCATTGGCCTCGACTTCGATCGCACGGCCGCCGGTCTGGCGGATGGTGTTGTTGTAGAAGCCTTGCAGGTCGTTGCCGCTGCGGCCGCCGCCGATGCGTGCGGCGGTGGTGTTGGCCCAGAAGAGGTTGTTGCGGATCAGGTCGGAGCCGCCGTCGTGCAGGCCGGTGGTGTTGCTGTAGATGCGGTTGCCGGTGATGTTGCTGCTGGACGATTCGATACCCAGGGTGTTGCCGAACACCTGGTTGTCGAGGATCTCGGCGCTGCCGGCATTGATGCCGGTGGTGTTCTGGCGCAGCACGTTGTGCTCGCCGCGGGCGCTGTAGAGGTACAGGCCGGTGCCGGATTCCCAGACCTCGTTGTTGCGCGCCACGCCCTCGTAATAGACCTGGATGCCCGTGCTGGCACCGTGCACGCGGTTGCCGCTGACGACGGGCGCGTCGTTGGCCTCGTCGCCGGCGGAGTAGGTGTAGATGCCGGTGGACTGGCTGTAGACCTCGTTGTTGAGGATCTGCAGCCGCGTCGTGTACTGGCCGTAGATGCCGGTGCCGCCGTTGTCGTGCACGGTGTTGCCGGTGACGAGGCCGTCGTCGACGTTCTGCCCGACCCAGATGCCGCCCGAGGTGTTGCCGGTGACTTCCAGGTTCCTCAGCACGAAGCGGTGGGAGCCGCTGTTGTCGCCGATGACGATGCCGTACTGCCCGCCGCTGAGCTTGAGGTTCTCGATCGTCACGTCGGTGGCGCCGGCGACGTTGATGGCGTATTGGCTGCCGTTGGTGTTGCCGCGGTTGAGTTCGCTGACGCCATGCAGCGCGCCAACGATGTGCACGCCGGAGTCCTTGGCCGTCAACGTGAAGTTGGTGATGAGGTTGTAGCGGCCGCTGTCGACGAAGACGGTGTCGCCCGCGCCGAGGTCGTAGGCGCGCAGCAGGGCCGACAGGCTGGCCATCGGGTGGGCCGCATCCTTGCCGCTGTTGGCGTTGTCGCCGACGGCGGTCGTGTACTCGTCGTTGGCGACCGAGCCGTCGTTGACGTAGTAGACCTTGCCGCCGTTGGCGATCAGGAAGGGCTCGTCGGACGTGTCGATGGCGGCCGTGCTGCCGTCGCCGTGCACGGCGATGGCGCGGATCAGCGCCGTATTGCCGCTGGTGGCGAAATCAGGCGTCCAGGTCGTGCGGCCGTTGCCGAAACGGTCCATCGAGAGCCCGTTGGCGATGTTGGTCCACGACAGGCCGTTGTCCAGGCTGACTTGCAGGTTGACCTTGGCCGCCGCATCGCCGCCAGCGACGACGCGCTGGACCTCGATGCCACTGATCTCGGCGCCCCAGCCGCTGGTCTTGGTGATGAGGTCGAGGTTGATGCCCGTGCCACCGCTGGCCGTGACGGTGTATTCCTTGACGACGGCCTTGTGGTTGGCGCCCGCGGCGGCGCGGATGTCGAAGTTGGTCTCGACGGTCGTGCCGCCCAGCTTGATGTCGAACTGGCGGTAGCCCGGCTGGGTGTAGATGTAGTCCTCGGCGAAGTGCAGGCGGATGACGTAGCTGCCGTCCGCAACCGGCAACGCATAGCTCAGGCCCTGGCCAATGGTGCCGTTGGCGTAGACGGAGCTCTGGTAGACGGCCGTGGGCGCCGGGTTGGTCACGCCAGTCAGGTCCACCGCGTCGGTGTTGCTGGTGTAGCTGTAGCTCTGGGTCTGGTAGGCGTTGCGCTGCCAGTTGCCCAGCTCGCCGCCGGCCACGGGGCCGGCATTGCCGGCGTTGATGGCCAGCACGGGTTCGGTGGGCAGCAGGCCGGCCGTGTGCCACTCGATGGTGGCGGGCTCGCCGACGGTCAGCTTGGCGTAGCCGGTGGGGCCGTTGACCTGGATCATCGGCGCGGGGCTCTGCGTTGCGCCCACGGTGTTGCCGTAGGCGCCCTGGTCGATACGGGCGCCGTTGTTCAGCGGCTCGATGAAGTACGGTGAGGTAGGGTCGCCGCCGTCCACGCCGGGCGAGCCGGCCAGCAGGTGGAAGTCGTCGTCCGCGCCGCTGTCACCGGCGATGCGCTGCACGCGGATGGCGTCGGCAACGATCTTGCCGTAGGACGCCGCGTCGCTGACACGCACGGTCAGCGTGTTGCCGGTGATGACGATGGTGGCCAGGTCGCGCCAGTTGGCGCCGCCCGCCGCGTAATCGGCCGGCAGCGTGGCCTGGTTGGTGCGCATGTTGCGCAACAGGTTGGCGGCCGTGGCCGTGCCGTCGTAGAAGTAGTACGGCGCATTGCCGGTGTTGCCGGAGGTGCTGTTCCAGGTGGCTGCAACGACATAGGTGCCGGGCTGCAGGCCGGTGAAGGTGTAGGTGGCTTCGTTGCTGCCGGTGCCGTACTGGTTGCCGTTGGCCTCGCGGCGGTCAGCGCCATAGCCCGGCGTGCCGGTCGTGACGGTCGCCCAGCTGCCGGAGAAGCTGACGCCGGCATCGCCGTCGTCCAGCACGATTGCGCTGCCGATGGCCGTGGCATCCCAGCCGAAGCGGTTGTCAGCGCCGTTCTCGTCGACATAGCTGGGGGCGGCGACGCGGCTGTGCACGTCGTAGCCGGTCTCGTAGACCCAGTCGGGGCGGCTCGCGAAGTCGCGGCCTTCCCAGCGGGTCAGGATGGCGCCGCCCTGCTGCCTGAACAGGTTGTAGTCGCTGGCGTAGCCGGACTCGCTGTTCGGGTTGACCGCGATGCCGGTCGCGCCGGCGCGCAGGTCGAGGATGTTGTTGATGATGCGGGCGTTGCTGGCGTTCTCGACGAGAACAGCCGTGCCACCGCTTTGCACGATGGTGTTGTTGGTAACGCCTTGCTGCTCGTTGCCGGTGTAGCCGCCGGCCATGCGCACGCCGGTGGTGTTGTCCCAGATCAGGTTGTTGGTCAGCAGCGCGCTGCCGTTGATGTTGACGCCCAGCGAGTTGTCGTAGACGCGGTTGCTGCTGGCAACCAGGCTGGAGATGGTCAGGCCGGTGGTGTTGGCGTAGAGGGTGTTGCCCGTGACCGAGACGCTGGACGCGTCGATACCGGTGGTGTTGCCCCAGGCCGTGTTGCCGCTGACGTCGTAGTTGCTGTAGGCGCCGATGCCGGTGCTGGCGGCCCAGACGATGTTGTTCTTGATCCAGCCTTCGTAGTACTGCTGGATGCCGGTGCTGACATCGTGCACCTGGTTGCCGATGATGGTCGCACCGTCGCTGGCCTCGTCGCCCGCCGAGTAGGTGTAGATGCCGGTGCTCTGGTTGTAGACCTCGTTGCCGCTGATGAGCAGGCGGGTCGTGTACTGGCCGTAGATGCCGGTGTTGTTGCCGTTGTCGTGGACGATGTTGTTGAGGACCTTGCCGTCGTCGACGTTCTGGCCGACCCAGATGCCGCCCGAGCTGTTGCCCAGGATTTCGCTGTTGCTCAGCACGAAGCGGTGGGCCGTCGAGTTGTCGCCGACGACGAAGCCGTACTGGCCGCCGGTCAGCGTCACGCGGTCCAGCGTCACGTCCGTCGCGCCGGTACCCAGGATGAAGGCGTACTGGCCGCTGTTGGTGTTGCCGCGGTTCAGAATGGAGGCGTGGCCGACCGCGCCGCGGATGACGACGCCGCTGTCTTGTGCGTCGACGAGCAGGTTGGTCGACGAGTTGTAGAGGCCGGTATCGATGAGGATGAGGTCACCCGGCTTGAAGTCGTAGGCGTTCAGCAGGGCCTGCAGGGAGGCCTTGGGCTTGGACGCGCTGCGGCCGTCGTTGGCGTCGTCGCCGATGGCCGTCGTGTACTCGTCGCCGGTGGTCGAGCTGTCGTTGACGTAGAAGACGGTGACGGTGGAGGCGAGGTGGAAGGTCGCGTCCGACCGGTCGTTGACGGCCGGCTGGGTGGCGGAGCTGACGCGCAGGTAGTAGTCGCCGCCCGGGAACTGGCCGGTGGCCGGCGTCCAGTCGTAGATGCCGTCGTTGGCCTCGCCCGCGGCCAGGGACTGCCAGGTGATGCCGTCCAGGCTGAGGTCGAGGTTGACGTTGCCGGTGAAGCCGTCCGAGCGCCAGCGCACGGTGAACTTCTCGCCTTCGGCCACGGTTTCGCCGCCGTTGGGCGTCATGACGCGCACGTAGACGGCCGGGCTGAGCGAGGCGTAGATGGTGTCGCCATCCGAACCGATGTTGACGTAGCCACCGCGCGGAGCGGGCTCCTGGGCAAAGGGTTGGTCCAGCGCGCCGCGGTCGATGCCGGGGCTGTCCTGGGCGTCGTTGGTCAGCGTGCCGGTCAGCAGCGTGGGCAGGCCGCCCGCGCCGACGACGGGCGCCAGCGACGCACCGTGGAAGCTGCCCTGCGTGCTCTGCAGGTGGAAGTCGTCGTCGCGGCCATCGCTGGCCACGCTGAAGTAGCCGAGCTTGGCATCGGCGCCGTCGATGTCGACGAACAACGGGTTGGTGGCCTGGCTGTCCAGGTCCTGGAAGTTGGCCTGGCGCCAGGCGGTCAGCGTCGGGCGCTGCGTGCCCTGCCAGATGCCGACGGCACCCTGGAAGATGTTGAAGTTGGACGTGAAGCCGATCTGGGAATTCGAGTCGACGTTGAGGGCCACGCCCCCAGCACCGGCCCACAGGATGTTGTCGACGAACTTGGCGCTGCTGGCCGAGCCGTACAGCTGAATGGCGTCGCCCGTGGTCTGGTAGACCGTGTTGCCGATGACCTGGGGCGCGCTGCCGTTGAGCTGCACGCCGACCAGGTTGTTGGCATAGGTCAGGTTGCTGCGCAGGACGCTGTTGCCCTGGCTGTAGATGCCCACGCCGTTGCTGTAGACGGTGTTGCCCGCGGCCGTGGCGCTGGACAGCCACAGGCCGTAGCCCGTGTTGTTGGCGAAGTTGACGTTGTTGTAGATGCGGTTGTTCGTGGCCGTGCCGCTGTACATGTACAGGCCGTTGGCATTGCCGTAGATGACGTTCTCTCGCGCCTCGCCGCCGCTCATGCCGATGCCGTAGTTGCCGGCGCCCAGGTTGCCGCTGGCCACGTTGCCCTGCACCAGCGCATTGCCGCTGAAGGTGGCGCCGCCGTTGACGTTGTTCAGGAAGCGGTTGCCCAGGCCCGAGCCGATGGCGCCGCCCACCAGGGCCTGCGTGCTGCCACCGATGTTGTCTACCAGGCCGGTGCTGCTGTTGCCCTGGAAGAGGTTGCCCTGGATACGCGTGGCGCCGGGGTAGTAGAGGTAGGCGCCGTAGCCGGTGTTGTCGATCAGCTGCGAGTTGGTCAGGAAGCCGAGGCTGGTGTCGGCAAAGAGGCCGCCGTAGCCACGGTTGTGCGTGGAGGTGAGCTTATCGATGCCGCCCAGCGTGCCGGAGACATACAGGCCGGTCTGGCCGTTGTCGTGCACGTTGAGGCCCGTCCAGGTCGCCAGCGGTGCATTGATCTGGCTGCCGTAGATGCCTTCGTTCACATGGCCGAAGGCCTCGATGTTGTCCAGCTCCACGGCCTCCGCGCCGCCGGTGATCAGCAACCCTCGGTTGGCATCACGCAGCTGCAGGTTGCTGACGGTGACGAAGTCGGTGTCGGACAGGTCCAGCAGCGCCCAGGTGCGCTCGTTGGGCACGATGGGGAACAGCGACGCGGTGTGGCCGGCCTGGGTCGGGCCGGTCATGACGAAGCCCTCGTCGATGCCGAAGCCGCGCGTGGCGGTGCCCGACAGCGTCAGCGATTCCAGGAAGGCGTAGTTGCCGGTGTCGACGTAGAGCGTCGCGCCGGCCTGCAGGTCGTAGGCGCGGAACAGGTTGGTGAGGTTGGGCTTGGCCGAGCCGGCCGACTTGCCGGTATTGCGGTTGTCGCCAGCGGCGGTGGCGTACTCGTCACCGGTGGTGGAGCCGTCGTTGACCCAGTAGGTCAGCCCGTCCTCGGGCACCGTGAAGGTTTCCTGACTGCGGTCCAGCACGGCCGCGTTCGTCACCAGGCTGATCTGGATGCGCAGGCCGTGGGTGTTGTAGTCGATGCCGCTGTTGCCCGGGATCCAGGTGAACTGGCCGGAGTCCGGCGTCGCGCTGACGACGTTGGCAACCCACTTCGGGCCGTCCGCCGTGTCCTGGTAGACGTCGATGCGCACCGGCGAGTCGTCGGCGTTGCCGAAGGTCTCCCAGGTGATGTTCAACGGCTTGAACTTTTCCCAGTCGATGTAGAGGTCGGGGCTGCGCAGGTTGATGCGCGGCGAACCCGTCAGCGGCACGTCGGTGGCGGCATGGCCGTAGCCGCCGATGTCGCTGGCCTGGTTCTCGGTGATCTTGTAGAGGAAGGCCTGGTCGAAATAGCCGTCGGCGTTGCCGCCAGTGAGGCGGTTGGTCTTGTAGACGTATTCCACCGAGCGCGTGCCGAACGGCACCTCGGCGCGTTGGCCGACGAGCTCCCAACGGTTGGTCGTGCCGCTGGCCTTGGCCGAGGCCGTTGCGATGACGTCGCCCACGGCGTTGCGGAAGGTCAGCTGCACCTCGCCGCTGTCCACCGGGCTTTCGATGCCCATGCGGATGCGGCCGCCGAACAGCAGCTCGATGTCCTGGCTGTCGGCCTGCGCGGCCGTGATGCCGAGCTGCGCCAGCGTGAAGGTCTGGCGCGCGAAGCCACCGGCCACACTGCCGGCGAAATAGAAGTTGCTGCCCTCGTAGGACTGGGTTGCATTGGCGGCCGGCGTGTAGGCCTGCGAGCCGGCGTTGACGTCCCAGCCGGTCAGGCCGGCCTCGAAGCCGGCGTTGGCGATGAGGTTCTGGTCGGCAGGGTTGCGGCCGTTGTCCACCAGCACATTGCCCATGTCGATGCCGGGCGAGCTGAAGCGCTGCAGCGCCACCGGCTCACGCAGGCGGAAGTCGTCGCCCAGCAGGCTGACGAACTCGGGCTGCGCCCAGGTCGGGTTGACGACCGTGGCGCCGATGGAGTGCAGGTCGAACTTGGCGATGTCGGCCTGCCAGTCGACGATGTCGGTGAAGTCCTTGGTCCAGAAGCCGACCTTGCCGGTGCCGGAGGCGAACAGGTTGTTGTAGTCCGAGTAGAAGCCGTAGCGGCTGTCGTTGGCCACGAACAGGTCGTAGCCGCCCATGGCCCACATCAGGTTGTTCTGCACCTCGACTTCGGTGCTGCCGCCTTCCGAGCGCAGGTTGTCGCCGGTGACGGCGTAGAAGGTGTTGTTGAACACCCGCACGTCGCTCTTGCCGTTGATCTCGATGCCGACCTGCGTGTTGCGATAGAACAGGTTGTGCAGGATGCGCTGCTCGTTGGCCGCGTTGATCGCGGTCCAGTTGGCCGAGAAGCGGTTGAACTGGATGGTGCCGGTGAAGGCATTCACGCCGGTGGTGTTGGCCTCGATGAGGTTGGCGTGCTCCAGCGTCTCGCCGCCGATCTGGCCGGCGCCGGTGACGCCCACCGTGTTGCCGCGCACGACCTGGCCTTGCATCAGCGCGCCGCTCAGCAGCTGCACGCCGGTGGCATTGGTCTCGAAGGTGTTGGGGCGGTCGACGGACGCACCGACCCAGCCCAGGGCCGCATTGCCCGTCAGGCTGCTCTTCAGTCCGACGGTGGCGCCGCTGACAGTGTTGCCGGCCAGTTGGTTGGCCGCCGCGTAGTTGATGCCCAGCGCGCCGCCCTGGACGCGGTTGGTCTCGATGAGGCCCGTGAACGTGGCCAGCAGATCGAGGCCGGTTGCGGTGCCGGTGGCAACCAAGGTGTTGCCCGCGATGCGGCCGCTGGCCGCGGAGCCGCTGACGATGCGCAGCGCGGCCGTACTGCCGCTGATGGCGTTGTCGCGGATCTGCACGCCGGTGGCGCTGTCCAGCAGCAGGCCGACGGCGCCCGAGATGGTGTTGAAGCGCAGGCTGGTGTCCTGCACGCCGGCGGCAATGCTGACGCCGCCGCTGAACTTGTTGCCGAACAAGCGGGCGCCTTGGCCCCCCGCCACGCTGACCGCGCCGGTCACGCTGGAGTCGCTGACGCCGGCGTCGTTGCCATTGATCGTCAGCGTGGACTGCAGCTTGAGGTTCTGCAGCGTCACGCCTGAGCCGTTGACCGTCACGGCGCCGGTGATGGCACTGCCGGCCGCGCCCCAGATCGTCACGCCGGCATCCAGCGCCGACACCGTGAAGCCACCCAGGCTGCCGTTGACGACGATGACGTCGCCCGCCCCCAGGGTCTGCGCGTCGAGGATGTTCTGTACCGTGTTGCCACTGGTGGCCGTGAACACACGGCTGACCGGTGCCGCATCGGCACGCACGAGGATTTCAGGAGACCCGACGCTGGCATCCGCCCAGGCCAGCACGGCCTTGCCGCTGCCGTCCACCGCGAGCGCGAGCTGCTGGGGCTCGCCACCGGTCTGGCTGATACCGCTGCCGGCGCCTACGCCACTGGCCTGGCCTGGCAACACTTCCTCGAAGTGCTGCGTCGTGGCATTCCATTGGCGCTCGAACAGGCTGCTGGCCGCGTCGGCCAATGGGGTGTTGACCCACACCAGGCGCAGCGACGTACCGCCGGCCGCGAGCTGCGGCAGGCCGGGTCGGCTCTGGTCCTTGATGACGTCGCGCACGGTGACGCCACCGGCGCCGAGCTGGGCCGTGACGACAGTGGCGCCCTGGTCGGCCCAGGCCTGCCAGGCAACGAAGAGGCTGCCGCCAAAGTAGGCGACGCTGGGTTGGGCGTGCCAGGTCGTGTCGAGGCCGAGGGCCGCCTTGACCACCGCGCCACCGCTGACGCCCGTGCCGGTGTTGGAGCCGGCCAGGCCCGCCCAGGTGCCCGTGCTCGGCGTGCCGCCGGGCGTGAACTCGGTGACGTAGACCTGGCGCAGCGTGCCGCCGGTCTGCACGGCCGAGTAGGCAATGGCAACCTTGTTGCCGCTGGCCGTGACGCTGAAGTCGCGCAACTCGGTGCCCGTGGCCAGGCCGTTGGCCGCTTGCGTGCCCAGCGTGACCCAGCTGCCGCCGGTGTAGATCTTGGCGAACAACTCGGGGTTGGCTGCCGTGCCGCCGGTGAAGACGAGGACCGGGCCGTTGTTGGTAGCCACCAGCTTGGCCTGCAGGGCCGTGCCGGTGCCGGTCGCGTTGCCCAGGCTCACCCAGGCGCTGCCGTCCCAGCGCCTGACGACGATGTCGTGGCTGCCGTTGGCCAGCGTCTCCGTCCAGGCGACGATGGGCGCACCTGTGCCGTCAACCATCAGCGTCGGCTTGGCGGATGCCGCCGAGGTGCTGGCCGACACGCCGCCCTGCGCGGCACTGCCACCCAGCATGACCCACTGCGTGCCGTCATGCTTGGCCACGTAGATCTCGAGATTGCCGTTGCGGCTGTCGCTCCAGGCAACGTAGCGTTCGCCGCTGGCGCCCACCGCGACGGCCGGGTCTTGCGACAGGCCGATATCGCCGGCCAGGCCACGCAGGGCCGCGGAGTCTGCCGAGCTGCCGTTCAGGTCGGCCCAGCGGCCGCTGCCCACGACGCCATCCGGCAGCGTGCCGGCCGCGCGCGGGCTGGTGTCGTCCACCGGCACGACGGCAGGCGCCGGCGTGGCGGTGACGGTGCCGGTGAAGGCCGAGTCGTCGCCCGCGCCGCCGAAGTCGATCAGGTTGGTCGTGCCGCCACCTGTTTCGGGCACGGCCATGCCGGCGTTGCCCTCGATGAGGTCGTCGCCGCCTTCGCCGAAGAGCAGGTCGTTGCCGCCCTGGCCATAGAGCTTGTCGCGGCCCGAGCCGGGCTCGTTGCCGTTGCTGCCGAAGTCGCCGTAGAGGTAGTCGGCCGCCGTGTCGTCGCCGCTGCCGCTGACCGAGTGGCCGTAGAGCGCGTCGTTGCCGGCGCCGCCCGTCATCAGGTCGGCACCCGCGCCGCCTTCGAGCAGGTCGTCGCCCTCCCCGCCTTCCATGATGTCGGCACCCGTGCCGCCGTTCAGCGAGTCGTTGCCGGCCAGGCCTTGCAGGCGGTCCTCGCCGTCGCCGCCCAGCAGCGTGTCGTCGCCGTCGTTGGAGCCGACGAGCAGGTCGTTGCCCGCGCCGCCGTCGATGCTGCCGCCCTGGCCATAGCCCTGGTTGAGTTCGTCGTCGCCGGCCTCGCCGAAGAGGCGGTCGGCACCGAAGCCACCGTCGACGATGTCTTCGCCGCCGTTGCCGTGCAACTCGTCGTCGCCCTGCTCTCCGTAGATGCGGTCGCTGGCGCTGTCGTCGGCCGGGCCGTTGGGGCCATGGCCCAGGATGAGGTCGTTGCCGCGGCCGCCGTAGAGGGTGTCCTTGCCGCTGTTGCCGTAGATCGTGTCGTCGCCCGAGCCACCGTCGACGAAGTCGTCGCCCGCACCAGCGTCGACGCTGTCGGCGCCGCCCAGCGCCCAGATCTGGTCGTTGCCGTCGCCACCCAGGATGGTGTCGCCCTGGGCGCCGCCGTCGTCGCTGCCGTAGATGCGGTCATTGCCGGTGCCGCCGTCCAGCGTGCCGCCCGCGCCGCTGCCGGCGTCGATGAAGTCGTCGCCGCCGGAGCCGGCGATGTTGTCGACGCCAGCGCCACCGTAGAGGTCGTCGGCGCCGGAGCCCCCGTTGAGGTTGTCGTTGCCGCCGCGGCCGTAGACCGTCCAGCCCTGGGACTGGGCGGAGACGTCGAGGACGTCGTCCTGGTCGTCACCTGCGAGTTCAGGCCGGTCGCCCGTCACCGTGCCGCCAATCGTGGCCACGCCGCCAGCCGCATCAGCGCTGTGATAGTCGACGTTCAGGAACAGGCGGTCACCCGCCGTCACCGTGCCGTTGATCGTCAGGTCATCGCCCGCCGCGAGCGTCACGCTCCTGCCGGCCTGCACCGTGCGGCCGGCACCGATGATGATGTCCTCGCCACTGGCCTGGCTGTCGCGCGAGGCCAGGCGCACCTGGCCGGCACTGCTGATGATGCTGCCCACATACAGCGCCTGCACGACCTCGGTCAGCTGCACGCCGGTGTTGCCGCTGGCCGTGACGAAGCCGCCGGCCGCGCTGAAGCGGCTGTCGATCTCGACGTCGTTGTAGTAGCTGCCGATGCTGCCGCTGACGGTCAGCGTGAGGTTGTTGCCCTCGATGTCGGCGGCCAGGTCGGACAGGTCGTCCAGCAAGTCGCCCGCCAGCACCTTGAGCTCGACGTCGGCACTGGTGGAGCGCACGCGGTCGAGGTTGAGGTCGCCAGTGACCTCGGTCATGTAGATGGAGCCATCCGCCAGCGCCCAGACATTGCCGTGGCTGGGGCGCGAGGAGTCGATCTCGAGCGCATTCGCGCCGCTGCCGATACCGCCACCGCCGGCCGTCAGGCGCAGGTTGATGCCCAGCACGTCGGCTGCCGCATCGCTGCCGATCTCCTGGATGCCACCCTGGGCGGCGGAGATGGTGACGTCGTTGTTGTCCGCCTGCACCTGCGCCAGCAGCACGCTGCCGCCCGTGGAGGTGATGCTGATCGGGCCGGCCAGGGCCAGCACGAGCCGGGGCAGCGTGATGTCGCCGCCGGCCAGCATGGTGATGCTGTCACCCGCCGTGACGAGGTTGTTCGGGAAGGCGTTGATGCGCGTGCCGGCCATGCCGCCGGTCACGTTGGAGATCGTGCCCTGGGTGGCCGTGATGCTCACGTCGCTGCCCGCGATGACGTGGTCGACCTGCACCGACCCGTTGGAGCTGGTGATGCTCACGTCGGCGTACTGGGACCAGATCGATGCCGGCGCCAGCACCTGCTGGCCGGCCTGGATGCCGACGTTGCCGGAGGCCTGGACGATGCGCGGCAGCGTGATGTCGCGGCCCGCCGTCAGCTGCGCCGCGCCACCCGCGGTCAGCAGGTTGTCGGTGTAGAGGGCGATCCAGGTGTGGGCGTAGGCAGCCAGCACGTGGGAGATGTCCAGCGCGGCCGTCACCGTGGCGTTGCCACCGGCGATCAGGTGGTCGGCGTAGACGGAGTTGTCCAGGCTCTGCACCGACAGATTGCCGGTACCGGTCTGCACGGTGCTGGGCAGCGTGACGTCGCCATTGCTGCGGATGGTGGCGTTGGCGCCTGCAATCCAGGTGTTGCGCTGGAACAGGTCCATGCGCTGCGAAGGCGTCTGGGCGATGACGGACAGGTCCGTGCCCGCATCGAGCTTGCCGATGGAGGTCGTGGACGAGATCGCCGTGTTGCCGGTGCCGAAGTAGCCGACGGGGAAGTCGACGATGGCATTGCCGGCCTGGTCGGGGCGGAAGTGGCGGATCCAGTTCGTCGTGCCCAGGTCAGTGCCGGTGCTGACCTGGTCGATGTTGACCTGGACCTGGTAAGTCGGCGGCACGCCGTTGACGGTGACCTGCTTCTTGGCTTCGCGCAGCAGCAGGTTCAGCTCGCCACCCGCCGACATATTGCCGAGGCTGAGCGTGAAGTTGCCGGCCGCCGGGTCGCGCAGCAGGCCGCGGATGCCAAGGAAGGTGCTGCCGCCAGAGGTGCTGGTCAGCGTCGCGTCCTTGCCGGCGCTTTGCACCAGCTCCAGCTCCAGGCGCTGGTTGCTCAGGCCGATGGTGCCGCCCGCGCTCAGTGCTGCAGTGTTGGTGCGCACCAGGGCGCCGGGGCTGAAGGGCACGACGCTGCCGCCAACAGCGGCGATGAGCGTGGAGCCGAGCGGGTTGTCGATGACGCCGTTGAGCTGGATGTCGGCACCCGGGTTGGTGCTGGTGTTGCGGATCAGCAGCTCGGTCGCGCCATAGCTGTGGCGGATGCTGAACTCGAACGGCGTCGGGTCGCCGGCAGGGCCGCTCACGTTGTCGACGTCGATGTGCACCTGCGGCACCGCCGTCGTGTTGACCGGCGCGATGTTGTTGATGCGCAGGTCCTTGGCCGACTGGTTGGTCAGCGTGATGCGGTTGAAGGTGTGGACGAAGGTGAAGGTCGACTGCGTGCCGGCGATGGTGCCGGGCTGCACGTCGGGGTGGTTGGGGTCGGTGTCCAGCACGCCGTCGGCGCGGAAGTTGGCCGTGCCGACGCTGGTGTTGGCGATGTCGTTGACGATGACGACGCCGGCCGTGTTGTTGACCGTCACGTTCTGCGCCGTGACGACATTGCCGGCCGGGTCGACCAGCAGCACCGGGTTGGGCCCGGAAGCCAGGCGGGCATCGGCGTTGAAGTCGATGTGCTGGTTGTAGGTGTGCGGCGTACCGACGTTGACGTCACCGTCGTCCACCCAGGCGCCGTCCTTCACGTAGCGGTAGCTGGTGGAGTAGCTGCCGAGGTCGGCGTTGACGTCCAGGGCATGAGTCTCGAAGGTGGCGCCCGCCTCGGCGTTGATGAGGGAATTGAGGCGGTGCTCGATCTGCAGGTCGACGTCGGTGTCGCCACCGGCCGCGTCGGCCTCGCCTTCGGAGTAGGAGTAGGCGTTCAGGCCACCGTGCGAGGCCCCGAGGTTGATGTTCTCCAGCGAGCTGACGAGAGCGCCCGCGCGGACGTTGACCGTCGCGTCGGAGAACATCCGCGTGTAGGCATGCGAGTCGGGGTTGGCACCCACCGCGGCCGAGTAGGCATCGGCGCTGACGCGGCTCTTGGCGTGCGTCATGGCTGCGTCGAGGGTGATGTCGTCGCCCGCCTTGACCACAGCGTTGTTGCCGACGTTGACCGCCGTCTGCTGCTGGCTGCCGCTGCTGCCGACGCGCCAGTAGACATCCGTGTCCGACCCCGCGCCGAAGCCGCCGCTGGAGGCCTTGCCGTAGACGTCGCCGTCGAACCGCGACTCGGCCTCGATGCTGACATTGTGCGCGGCGACGATGCTGCCGCCGTCGCCGATGCCCGATGTCGTGCTGTGGTTGAGCTGGACGCCACCCGACACGTCGGAGCTGTTGATGAAGCCGCCGCCCTTGGAGTTGGCGTCGATGGTGCCGTTCTGCGTGCTCTTGGACAGCAGGTTGACCGAGCCGCCGGATGTCAGCTGCGCGCCGGTGCCGGCGTTGGCCTGCACGGTCTGCGTCGCATTGACATAGGCCTCGGAGTAGCCGACGGCGATGAAGGCGCCGCCCGACGAACCGGCCGTGCCCGCGCCGTTGGCGGCGGAGAAGGCATCCAGCGTGATGTCACCGCCGGCCTGCACGACCGCGTTGTCGCCCACATTGGCGTGCACGCTGGTGACCACGTCGACGTGGGAGTCCGAGCCCTTCAGGCCGAAGAACAGCGAGCCCGCCGCGCCCGTGGTCTTGCCGCTGGACACGCCGTTGTCGATGACGCTGTTGACGAGCTGCAGCGCGCCGCCCGCGCCCAGCAGCTGGTGGCCGTTGCCGGTACCGGTGCTGGTGATGTCGACCTCGAGCTGGTGCATGCCCGTGGTGGAAGCGCCCGAAAGCTCGATGCCCTCGACGCCGATGGTGTGCTTGCCGCCGCCCGCGCCGATGTTGATGGCCGCGCCGCCCGCCGTCGCGGCGAGCTGGAAGGTGTTGGCGTCGACGAACTTGACGTAGTAGGTGTTGCCGCTGACGAGGCCGGACAAGGGCGCCGCGCCGATGCGCGTCAGCACATGGCCGCTGGCCGCGGACTCGGCCGTGTTGCTGATGTCGATGGCCGTGCCGTTGGTCGCGTTCGTCGAGGTGGTGGCCAGCTTGATGTGGTTGGCGTCGACGCGGATGACGTAGTAGGTGCCATCGCCCGCCAGGCCGGTGATGGCGGCGGGCGGCTTGTTGGGGCTCTCGATGACGATGTCGCGCAGCGTGTACTTGACCTGGTCGCCGGTGTTGAAGCCGTGGCTGTTGACCGTGATCAGGTCGGCGCCGTCAGCCTCGACGGCCGAGCCTTCGAACTGCTCGGCGCCCGCCGTGCGGTAGGTGACGGCTTGGCCGTCGGCGAAGCCGTGGCTGTTGACGGTGATGCGGTCGTTCGTCGCGTCCACCGCGCCGCTGAGGAAGCTCTTGGGCGCCAACGTGGCCGCACCCAGGCTGGTGGCCAGCTTGATGGTCTGCGGGTCGATGACACGCACGAAGTAGGTTTGGCCGTCCGCCAGGCCGCTGATGGCCGGGTTGCCGGCCGAGTGGTAGATGACGCGCTGGCCATCGACGAAGCCATGCTCGACGTCGAACTTGATCTCGTCGCGCGCCGCGTCGACCGTCGTCGACTTGAACACCGAGCCCAGCTTGACGGCGGTGTCCGACTGCACGATGACCTGGTAGTTGCGCCCGTCCACCAAGCCACCGACGGCGCCATTGCCGTTCAGGCCGATGCTGTAGGTGACCGTGTCGCCGGTGGTCAGGCCGTGGTCGCCGTTGAGCGTGATGACATTGCTGCCGGTGTTGACGCTGCCGGCGCCGAAGGTCGTGTCGCCGGTGCCGACGGTCTGGCCCTGGTCGGCCTTGACCTGCACGCTGCCACCGGCCTTCACATGCGCGCCGGCCGCGATGTCGGCATGCACGGTCGGGTTGATGTTGATGTCGGCCGTGGAGATGCTGGCCGTGCCCAGGCCGGCGAAGGAGGAGCCGTCGGCCACGCCATCGCCCTCGGCATTGCCGTGGGCGCGGATGGCGACATTGCCGCCGACGTCGACATTGGCGCCGCCGGTCAGCTCGGCCTTGATGTTCGGGTTGACGTTGACGACCGGTGCCGCGCCGTTGCCCGACACCAGCAGGCCGCCCGTCGTGGCCACCGAGGTGGCCGCGCCGCGGCCGCCGCCGGCGGCGTCGACGGTCAGGCTGGCGCCGGTGACCTGCGCATTGCCCACCGTTGCGCGGCTGCTGGACGTGGCGTCGGCGCGGGCATCGGTCGTGCCGATGGCGACGCCGAAGGAATACGCCTCACCGTCGGCGCGCGAACTGGCCTTGTCGGACACCGCGGACAGCACCTCGGTGCCGCCGTCGGCATTCACCGACGCGCCGTTGCGGATCTCGGCGCTGACCGCGGCGGCCGTGGCCGCTGCCGTGTCGGCACCATTGATGCTGGCAAAGCCGCTGCCGCCAGCCGCCTCGCCCTTGGCGACGGCGCCCTGGGAGCCGTCGTGCTGGGCACGGATGGTGATGCGACCGCCGGCGTCGAGCACGCCGCCGGCCGTCGTCGCGACCGTCGGCGTGACGCGCGCGTTGGCCACCGCCTTGCCCACCGATACCAGGCCGAAGGACGTGGCATCCGACGTGGCACGGGCCCCGCCGCTGGTGGCGCCGCCGAGCAGGATGTTGCCGCCGGCCGTGATGCCGCTGCCGAGCATGGATGTCGTCAGGTTGCGCGCGACGATGGCGTTGGAATCGTTGGCTGCAACGCCGATCAGGCCGCCGGCCGGGGCCGTCGTGTCGGTCGCCGCGCCCTGGTCGCTGATGTTGTCGACGGCGACATTGCCGCCGGCCGCGATGCCGGTGCCGGCCGCGATGGTCGTCGTCTGGTTGTCGTTGGTGTAGGTGTTGTTCTGGGCGCTGGTCAGCGTGCCGCCGGCGATGCTGTCAGCGCGGGCGTTGCCCTTGCCCAGCAGGCCGCCGATGGACAGGCCGTAGCCCTCGGCATCGGCGACGTTGCCGGAGCGGGTCGTCACCGTGAAGTCGCCGGTGCCGGCGGTCAGGTCGGAGCCGGCGCCGCCCAGCGTCGTCGTCATGTCGGCCGAGGCCTGGGCCAGGCTGTCGGCGCCCACGCCGCTGAAGCCGAAGGAGCCGCCGGAGGCGTTGGCATAGGCACGCGCATCCTGGCCGCTGGCGCCGCCGCCGTTGTGGTTGTGGCTGGCCAGCACGTTGAAGTTGCGGCCGGCACCGACGTCGCCGCCGACGGTGGTGTCCATGTCGGGCCGCACACGGGCGGTGGCGGCCGAGCCGGCGAAGGAGCCGAGGCCGGCGACGGATACGCCGTCGGTGCGCGCATCGGCGTCACCCGTCGAGACGTTCTGGATGATGACGTCGCGGCCGGCGTCGATGTTGGCGGCCGAGCCGATGCCGACGTTGATCGTCGGCGTGACGATGGCGTTGGACGTGTTCGAGCCACCCGAGCCCAGCAGGCCGAAGGCCGAGCCGTCGGTGTTGGAGACCGCGGCGTAGTTGCTGCTGGCGTTGATGACGAGATCGCCGCCCACGTTGCCGGAGATGCCACCGGTCAGCGCGTTCGTCGTGCCGCCGATGGTGGCGCTGGACTTGGCGATGCCGCCCGCGCCGACCAGGCCCAGGTTGAGGCTGTCGCCGAGCGCATCGGCCGTCAGGCCCGACAGCGTGTCGAAGCGGACATTGCCCGAGGTGTTGAAGACGACACCCGAGCCGGTGTTGTTGGTCAGGTTGGCTGTCGCATCGGCCGTCGAGCTGCTGCCCGACACCGAGATCGCGCCCGCGCCGCCGCTGGCGCTGGAGCGCGCCGTGGCCTTGCCCGCATTGACGTCGCCATTGTTCAGGCGCAACGCCATCTGCACATTGCCGTTGCCGCCATGCGTCGTGATGCGGGCGTTGTTGCCGATGTTGACCGTCATCGTCGGATTGATGTCGACGTCGGCGACCGAGCCGCCCGCGCCGATACCGCCGGTGAACTGCACGCCATCAGCCGTGCCGGTGGACGTGGTGTTCGCATTCGCACCCACACTGACCGCGCCGTTCACGTCGATGACCGCGCCGGCGCCGATGCCGGCCGTGACGGTGGGCGTGACCGAGCTGGTCGACTTGGCGCCCGAGCTGGCCACGATCAGGCCGCCGGTGGCGGCCGAGCTGGTGGCCGTGGAGTTCTGGTTGGCCGTCGCGTCGACGACAAGACCGCCGCCGTTGACCTTGGCCGCGCTCGTGGCGGCCGTCGTGCCGGTGGATGTGGACGTGGCCGTCATCGCACCGCGCGCCGCGCCGCCGCCGCCCAGGGCCGAGCCGTCGGCATTGACGAGGTTGTTGGCCAGGGCCTGCACGGTGGCAACGCCGCCATTGCCGTTCAGCGTTGCGTTGACCTGGGTCGTCGCGCTGGTGTTGGCACCCGACTTGGCCACCGAGGTGGCGCTTGCCACGCTGACGCCGGCACCGATGCCGGCGCTGTCAGCCTTGGCGCGCGCGCTCTGGCCGCCCTGGTTGTGTTGGGACAGCACATTGACGCCCTGCCCACTCAGCGTCGTCGTGCCTTGCACAAGGTTGATGACGGTGGGCGACACATCGGCATTGGCCGACATGAGGCCGACCGCGCCGACAAGCCCGACCGACAGGCCACGCGCCTGCGCATTGGCGTCCATCTCGGACAACGCCAGGATGGTGATGGAGCCCGAGCTGTTGACGGTGCTGGCCGAGCTGGTGTTGCCCGCGCCGGCCGTCACGGTGCCGTTGGCCTTGGCCGTGGCGTCGCCGCTGTTGACGCCCGCACCCAGGCCGCCACCCGAGGCGTTGGCCTTGGCGTCGGCATAGTTATGGCCCAGGGCGCGCACGTCGACAAAGCTGCTGCCGCCCGAGCCGCCGGCGATCTCGGCCGTCGTCGCGCCGTTCGCGTTGGAGATGGCGACGGACTTGCCGGCCGCCACCAGTGCGCTGATCGACACGCCCGAGGTCTCGGTGTTGGCGACGTTCGCCGCGTCGGCATGGATGCTGATCGAGCCACCCGCCGTCAGCACGCTGCCGGCACCGCTGCGCGCGGTCGTCGCGGCATTGGCATTGGCCGTTGACGCGGCGCCGGTGGCGCCCAGCAGGCCGCCACCCGAGGAGCTGCGCGCCAACGCCGTCGTGTTCTGGCTGCTGGCACCCGCGCCGTCATGGTTGTGGCCAGCGTGGATGTTGATGTTGCGGCCCACATTGGCCGTCTCGTTGCCCGTCAGCGCGTTGACGCTGGGGCTCATCGTCGCGGACGCGATCGAGCCACCCATGCTGATGCCAGCCCCCACGGCCGCGCCGGTGGCGGTGGCCGTCGTGTCGGCCAGCGAGATCGCATTGACGATGAGATCGCGGCCCACGTTGAGGCTGCCGCCGCCGCCCAGGTTGGCCGTGAACGTCGGCGTGAAGCTGGCCGTCGCCGAGTTGAGCTGGCCGGCGCCGAGCAAACCCAGCGCGGAAGCCTTGGACGTGGCGTCGACGACGTGGTTGGCCGACGTCTCGACCTTGAAGTCGATGCCCTGCGTGCCGCTGACGGCGCCGAGCACCTGGCTCACGGTGCCGTTGGCGGTGGCATTGGACAGCGCACCACCCAGGCCGCCCACCAGGCCGAAGCCGCGCGCGTCGCCATTGGCGTCCACATGCGCACCGGCCAGCGTGGTGAAGGCCACGCCGCGCGCTGCGTTCAGCGTCACACCGGTGCCCGTCGTCGTGTTGATGTTGTAGTTGAGCGCTGCCGTCGCGTCGGCGCCGCCGCCGGCCGCGATACCGCCACCGGCCGCGAAGGCCGTCGCCGTGGCGCCGCCGCCCTGGGTGCTGCCGTTGTTGTGGCTGAGCGAGAAGTTGATGTCGCCGGTGTTGGCCGAGTGCGTCGTCGCGTTGACGCCGGTGCCCACGCGCAGCGTCATCGTCGGCGCCAGCGTGACGTCGGACTTGGACAAGCCCAGCGACGGCCCGGCCGACACGGCCACGCCCTTGGCCGTGCCATCGGCATCGGTCGTCGCGCTGCCACTCACATTGATGGCGCCGGCCACGTCGATGACGGCACCGTCGCCCAGGCCCGCACGCACGTCGGGGTTGACGGTGGTCGTCACGCCCGCGCCGGTGCCGGCCGCCAGCAGGCCGCCGGCCGCGCCTTCGGCGGTCGCGTCGCCGGTCTGGGTCGCGGTGGACTGGACGGTCAGCGAGCCGGCCTGCACGTCGGCACCGCTGGTGGCCTCCGTGATGCCACCGGAACGCGCCGCCGCCGACACGACGCCGGCCGAGATGCCCAGCGCGCCGTTGAAGGATTCGCCCGTGCCAGTGACGACGTTGTTCGCCGTTGCGAGCACGGAGACACCCTGGTTGCCGGCGTCGAAGCTGGTCGCATTGCCGGTCAGTGCCTTGGTGTCGGCCGCGGCCGTCGCGTCGGCACTGGCGCCGCCGATGGACACGCCGCCACTCACGCCGGCCGCGTCGGCAACCGCCGTGCTGTCTTCGCCGCCCTGGTTGTGGCGGGCGCGCACGGTGATGCCGTTGCCGGTCACGCCGGTGGTGCCGCGCACCTCGGCCGTCACGGCCGGGCTGACCTGGCTGGTGGCACTCATGATGCCCACCGCGCCGGCGAAGCCGAAGGAGAAGGCCTTGCCCTTGGCGTCGGCATCGGCGCTGGAGAGCGCGTCCACGAGCACGGCGCCCGTGCTGAGCGCGTTGCTGGCGACGCTGCCGTCGCCCATGCCGGCCAGCACGCCGCTGTTGGAGCGTGCCGTCGCGCTGCCGCCGCTGACGCCACCCAGGCCCGCCGCGCCGGAGGCCGCAGCCTCGGCCACGGCCACGTTCTTGCCCTGGGCAACGACGTTGATGGATGTAGAGCCGCCGACACCGCCGCGCAGGTCGGCCGTCGTGCCGCCGCCGACGACGGCCGAACTGGTCGACTTGCCGAAGCCGATCAGGCCAGCGGCGCCCAGGCCCGAGGTGTCGCCGGTGGCGATGTTGGCGCCGTCGGCCAGCACCTTGACCGAGCCGCCGGCCGTCAGCTTGGCGCCGGCGCCGACGGTGGCGTCGACATTGGCGGCCGCCGTGGCCGAGGCGGACGCACCCGTGCCGCTGACGAGGGCGCTGCCCGCCGAGGCCTTGGCCGTGGCGGTGGTGTCCTGGCCGGTGGCAGCCGTGCCGTCGTGGTTGTGGCGGGCCTCGACGAGGACAGCACCGCCGGCGTCCAGCACCTGCGCGCCGGTGCGAGCGAACACGGTCGGGCTCATCGTCGCCGTGGCCGAGGACGCACCAATGCTGCCGGCGATGCTCAAGGCCTTGCCGATGGCGCTGGCCGTCGTGTCGGTGCTGGAGAGCATCTGCACTGTCGCGTCGCCGCCCACATGCGTCGTGCCGCTGCCCAGGTTGATGCCCATCGTCGGCGTGAAGCTCGCCGTCGCGCTGTTGATCTGGCCGCTGAACAGGCCGCCGCCGGCTGCCTTGGCCGTGCTCGTGACGGGCTGGTTGGAAATGCCCAGCGCGTTCAGGTCACGCCCGACCGTGCCACTGGCGCTCGTGAAGTTGCTGGTGGCCGAGCCGTCCACCGTCGCATCGGCAACAGCGCCGCCCACGGCGGCGACGAGGCCGAAGGTGTCGCTGTCTGCCAGGGACTCGACATGGTTGCCCACCAGCAAGCCGATGTTGAGGTCGCGGCCGGCGTTCAGCGTGACGCCCGAGCCGGAACTCTGCAGGACGTTGTAGCTGGTCTGCGCCGAGGCGCCGGAGCCACTGGTGCCCAAGACGGCGCCGCCGGAGGCGGCCGTGGCCGTGGCCGTGGCGCCGCCAGCCTGGCTGCTGCCGTTGTTGATGCGGGTGCGGATGGAGAGGTCCGACCCGGCACCGTTGGCACTGAGGCTGGCCCCGGCGCCGATACGGTTGGTCATGGTCGGGCTCAGCGTCGCGTCGGCAACGGACTTGCCCATGGAGACGCCGCCCGACACGGCGACGCCGGTGGCGATGCCGTCGGAATCGGCATTGGTTTCAGCCACGATGGAGATCGGGCCGCCAACGCTGACCTGGGCACCGTCGCCGATGCCTGCGTTGACCGTCGGCGTGACGCCGCTGGTGCCAAAGGCACCGCTGGCCCCGGTCAGCACGCCGCCGGACGCCGCCTTGGCGTTGCCGTCGGCGTTCTGGTCGGCGTGGGCCAGCACCGAGTAGCTGGCGCCGCTCACGTCGGCGCCGCTGACCGCGCCCGTGGTGCCACCGGTGTAGGCATGGGCCACCACCGCGCCCGCGCCGACACCCCAGGCCACCGACAGGGCGTCGCCCGTGGCGTTGGCGATGTTGTCGGACAAGCCCTCGACGACCACCGCGCCGCTGCCGCCGGCCATCGACGTGCTGTCGCCCACCAGGGCCTGGGCGCCGCCCAGGCTGCTGGCATTGACGATCGCGCCGGACGCCGCCAGGCCCAGGCTGCCGCTGGCTGCGTCGGCCGTCGCGCGCACATCCTCGCCGCCCTGGTTGTGATACGCCCCGACGCGCACGCCGCTGCCCGACACGAGGTTGGTGTTGCCGGTGACGGTGGAGCGCACGTCGGGCGAAGCCTCGGCGCTGGCCGCCATGATGCCAACCGCGCCGCCCAGGCCCAGTGACAGGCCGAAGGTGTTGGCCGTGGCGTCGTTGCTGGAGCGGGACTCGATGACGATGCTGCCGCTGGCGTTGAGGGTCGCGTTCTGTGCCGCGACGCCGATGGTGGTCTGCACGTTGCCGTTGGCACGCGCCGTGCTGCTGGCGCCGTTGGTGCCGACGATGCCGCCGCCGGAGGCGTCGGATGCCGAGTTGGCGAGGTTGCGGGCCTGCGAGCGCACCGTGAGGTCGGTGGAGCTGCCGACGCCGCCGAGCAGTTCAGCCGTGGTGCCGCCGTTGGCACGCGCATTGCCGACGCTGACGCCAACCGTGGCGCCACCCACCGACAGCGCCAGCGCCTTGGCCTGGGCCTCGTTGTTGCCGTAGGCCAGCACATCCACGCGGCCGCCCGCGCTGATGAGGGAGCCCGAACCGACGCTGGCCTTGACGACCCCGTTGGCCTCGACCGTGGGCACCGCGCCGTTGCCGGAGAAGCCGCCGAAGCCTGGCGCCGTGGACGTGGCCCAGGCGCCCTTGTTGGCGAGGGCGCTCGTGCCGTTGTGGTTGTTGCGCGCCTGCACGCGGATGAGGCCGCCGGCGTTCAGCACCGAGGTGGCGCCGAACAGCGCCTGCACGGTGGGCGAGAAGGTGGCCGAGGACAGGCTCACGCCGGTCGCGCCGGCACCGCCGGTGACGGTCAGCACGTTCGCGTCGGCCTTGCCGGTGGTGATGGCGTCGACGGTGGCGTCACCCGTGGTCTTGATCAACGAGGCGTCGCCCACCGAGGCGCGCACGGTCGGTGTCACTTCGACGATGGCGAAGTTGGCGCTGATGGCGACCGCGCCGATCGAGAAGCCCAGCGTGTGGGCGTAGGTGTCGAAGTTCGCCTCGGCGTCGACGTGCAGCGCGCCGACGTTGAAGCCGGCGTCCTGGCCGATGCGGGCGCCCAGGCCCACGTCGGCGCTGACCTGGCCGTCGCTCGTCAGCCGCGTGAAGGACGCGCCCGCGGCAACCGCGCCGGCGGTGCCCTGGTCGGTGTTCAGGTGGATGGTGCGGTTGGAGAGCGCCGTCACGTCGACGCTGGACGCGGCCCGCACGCGTGCGCTGTCGGCCAGGGCGCTCTGCACATAGCTGTGGTCGCTGAGCACGGACACGGCCGCGCCCAGGCCGACGAAGCCGGCGCCGCCCGCAAAGGCGATGGCGTCGACGGTGCTGTCCAGCCGCGAGTTGACCTTGAACTGGCCGCCCGCCGTGTAGGTGCCGGCGGCGTTGGCATTGGTGTTGAAGGCGGTGGAGAACACGCCGATGCCGGCGCCGATGCCGCCCGCGCCGGCACCGATGGCGCCGACGAGGAAGTCCACGTCCGCCCACTGGCGGGCATTGACGGTGATGGCGTTGCCGGCCGTGATGCTGGTACCACCGGCGACCGTCGCTTCGGTGCCCTGGGCCGGGTTGGCCGCGTTGATGGCCGCCAGCCAGTCAGCCTGGCTGGGGCCGGAGCCGTTGACCAGCGTGCTGGCCGCGCCGGCACGGTCGTGCACGCGCTGCTGGCCGCTGCCGGCCGAGCCGCCGCTGAAGCCACCGAGCACGCTGCCGACCTGGCCCTTGGCCATCGAGGCCTGGCTGGCTGCATCGCTGTCACCCGAGCCGGAGCTGCCGTCGCCCTGGGTCTTGGTCAGGCCATCGGCTGCGGTGCCCTGGTCGTTCTTGTAGCTGCGCTCCAGCGGCGTGCCGACGGACCAGACCGTCACCGCGCCCGCCGCGCCGACAAAGCCGCCGGCGCCGGAGATGGTCAGCGAGTCGAGGTCGATGCGCGACAGGCCGTTGACGGCCACGTCCGCCGCCGCGGCCACATCCGCATTGCCGAGGATGCGCGCCGCCGTGTCGTTGCGCAGGCTGCCCACCTGCACCGCACCGCCCACGCCGACGAAGCCGCCGGCCACCGCACCGGTGAAGTGGGTGCCGCTCGCGTTGTTGGCCGCCGTCACGTAGACGCCCTGGTCGCCGTCGGCGCCGGCATTGCCGTTGTTGCGGTTGATCCTGGTGTTGGCGCCGATGATGGCCGTCGTGTCGGAGTCCAGCAGCGTGACGCCCACGCCGCCGCCCACGCCCACGTAGCCCGCGCCGGCCGCCACGTCGAGGTGGAAGAAGTTCTCGCTGCTGTTGGCCTGCACGACAACGCCATGGCGCTCGGCCGTGCCGAGGCCGCCCGCGCCGACCGAGCCGTCCAGCATGCCCAGCAGCCCCGTGCCGACGCCCTTGCCGTCGACGCTGGCGCCGGTCAGCACGCCGGCATCGGTGTGCTTGGTCACGCTCATGACGCCGACGGACGCACCCACGCCCACCGTACCGCCGCCGAAGGCACCGGCTATGAGGTTGATGTCGCTCACGTCCTTGGCCAACACGCCGACGTCGCCGCCGGCCAGCACGGCCGACGCCGCGCCGATGGTGGCCGCCGTGTGGTTGTTGACGACCAGCACGTTGACCGCGCCGCCCACGCCGACCGTGCCCGCCGCGATGCCGGCGGAGATCAGCAGCAGGTGATCCTGGTTGGACGACTGCACGACGACATCGTCCCGGGCCTTGACGCTGGCATTGCCGCCGATGCTGGCGCTGGTGTCATGCGTCAGCACGGTCACATCCACGCCCGGGGCCACGCCAACGGTGCCGAAGCCGAGCGCGCCGGCCAGCGCCACGTGCGAGAAATCGTCGCCCGCGCCGACGAGGACGCTCTGGCCCGAACCGGCCGCGGTGGTGTCGGCGTTGACGTTGGCGCCGGCGCCGATGCCGGCCGTCGTGCTGGTGCTGACGACGTTGGTGGCCGAGCCAACGCCGATGCCGGCCGTGCCGGCACCGAGCGCGACGGCGAAGGTCTCGATGTCATCGCGGTTGGTGGCCGTGACGGCCAGGCCCGTGAAGCCGCTGCGCAAGCTCAGTGTGGCAACACGGTTGCCGCTGAAGCTCGGGTCGGTGCTGCTGTTGCCGTTGCCGTCGGGTGCGTTGAAGGTGGGCGTGCCGACCTCGAAGGCGGCCGCACTGCCCTTCTGGCCGGCGGCTGCGTTGGGCAGGCCGCTGGCGTTCATGGGGGGCGCCGCTGCGTAGCCGACACCGATGCCGCCGTCCGCGACGCTCAAGCCCGCGCGCAGGCCGTCGGCCGTGACCTTGGCGCCGTCGCCCACGAGGGCCACGGTGTTCTTCGTGGCCGTGACCACGCCCACGGCTGCGCCGACGCCGGCCGAGCCGGAGGCGCCGACCGAGCCGGTGATGAGGTCGATCTCGGTGTTCTCGTCGGCCGCGACGACGATGCTGCCCTCGGCATGCAGGTCGCCCGTGCCGGCGCTGGCCTTGGCATCGGTCGGGTCGTCGCCAAGGATGGCGCGCGTCGTGATGTTGAGCACCTGCACGTTGGCGTCCGCCGCAACGCCCACGCTGGAGCTGGCTGCGACGCCGGCCGCCACCGTGGAGATGTCTTCGTTGGACGAGGACGTGACCTTCAGGTCGCCATCCGCGGTGCCGACCACGCCCGAGCCCAGCCGGGCCTCGGTCGTCTTGTTCAGCGTGTTGACGACGACGCCCAGGCCGACGCCAACGCTGCTGGACGCGGCCACCGAGCCGGCGACGGAGACGATGCTGCTCTGGTCGTCCGCCCTCACCTTCACGTCGGCCTGGGTCGCACCCGAAGCGGTGCCAACCGTGAGGGTCGAGCTGTCGTCGATGCGGGCCTTGGTCGTCTCGTTCAGCACGTTGACGACGACCGAGCCGGCCACGGCCGCGCTGCTGGACGCGCCACCGCCGACGGCGATGGTGATGAGGTTCTCGTGCGAGGTGGCGGCCACGTCGACGCCACCGATGACGCCGGCCGCGATGGCCGTGCTCGGGCCCACCAGGGCCTGCACGGTGTCGGTGTGGACCAGCACCGTGCTGGAGATGCCGACGCCGGCCGAGTTGCCGTAGGCCAGCGCGCCGGCAATCTGCGTGAGGTCGAAGGGCGCGTCGGCGACGACGGCCAGCGCACTGCCGGCGTTCAGTGCCGAGCCAGCGCCACCGGCCGTGGTGGCTTCGGTGGTGTTGGTGACGACATAGACCGACACGCTGCCACCGACGCCGGTGCCGTCGGTTGCAACGCCCGCCGTGGCGGCGACGCTGGTGACGTCCTGGTCGGAGTTGGCGCGCACGCTGATGTCGCGCGCGGCGTTGACGGCCACGCCCGAGCCCAGCGTGGCCTTGGTGTTCTCGATGAGGATGGTCACGTCCAGGCCGATGCCGACGCCTGCATTGCCGATGGAGATGCCACCCGCGCCGGCGCCGCCTTCGAGGTCGGTGCGGCTCTTGGCGCCCACCGTCACGTCCTGGGCCGCGCCCGCGGCGACGCCCATCGCGGCGTCGTTGACCTTCACGCCGTTGTCCAGCCGGGCGATGGTGTCCAGCGTGTAGATGTTGACCGCCGCCGAGCCGGCGCCCGCGCCGCCATCGGTGGAGATGCCGCCGGAGATCGCCAGGTTGCTGACGGTCAGGTCGGGCAGCGGGCTGGGCAGGTCCAGCGTGGCCGGGATGACGGCGCCGCTGGCCGTGACGGTGGTCGCGTCGCGCGCGGCCAGCTGGGCGCCAGCGCCGACGGTCGCGTTGGTGTGCTCGACGACGATATTCAGGCCGACGGACGCACCGACGCCGGTGCCGCCCGTGCTGAGGGCCGCCGCGCCGGCGACGGCCTGGATGGCGGTGCTCTGGTCGGCGACGACGTCGAGCTTGCCGGCGTTCGCGCGGATCTGCGTGCCGCTGCCGACGGAGGCGGCCGTGTCCAGCGTGACGATGTTGATCGCGACGCTGCCGGCCACCGAGGTGTCCTTGCCGCCCGCGGCGGCGACGCCCAGGCTGCGGAATTCATGGTCGCCGCTGTTGCCGGGGCGGTCGGCGCGGATCAGCACCGAAGCGCCGCGCAGGTCGGCATTCGCGCCGACGCTGGCCGTGTTGCTCGCGTCGACGACGCCGAGCGCGACAGCCGCGCCGACGTTGGTCTTCTTGCTCAGGTCGATGGCATCGCCCTGGGCCGTGTTGATGGCGTTGTAGTCAGCCTGGGCGTCGATGGTCATCGCCCCGCCGGCCGTCAGCTTCACGCCATCGGCCACGCTGGCCGTGTTGTCGGTCACGAGGACCTGCACGACGACGGCCGCGGCCACGCCGGTGCCTTCCGAACCGCTGCCGCCGGTCTCGCCACTGGTTTGCGAGTTGGCGGAGGTGGTCTGGTCGTTGCTCTTGGGCAGCGTGCGCGACTGGTCCTTGTTGGGGTTGTTGTTGACCTGGTTGTCGGCTTCCTTGTCGGAGCTGCGGCCGCTGGAGCTGTTGCCCGAGGCGCTGGCCTTGGCCGTGCCTGTGGCCAGCACCGTGGCGCCGGAGGACACGTCGGCCGCGCCGACAGCCGTCACGTTGCGGGCCAGGCGCGCGCTGACGTCGCCGTCCACCACCGTGACAACGACGGAGGCGCCGACGGCCGTGTCGGAGCCGGCGGCTTCGGCCTTGGCGCTGCCGCTGACCTGGTCGAGGCGGAAGGCCCGGACGGCCACGTCGCCGCCCACGGCAAGCGTGCCGGTGGCCGTGCCGACGTAGGCATGGGTGTTGTTCGTGTCGATGGTGACGGCCGCGGCCACGCCGACGCCAGTGTCGCCCTTGGCGCCGTTCTCGGTCTCGGACGTGATGGTGTCCATGGCGGTCGACGTGACCGTCATCGCCGAGACATTGCCGTTGATCTGCGCGCCGTCGGCCAGCGTCGCGTCGAGGTTGCGATCGACGACGTTGACGGCGACGGACGCACCGACGCCCACGTCGCTGCCGCCCGCCTGGGCGCCCTCGTCCTCAGGCAGGGCCTTGGCCGTGTCGCTGGCGGTGGACTGGGTGATCGCCTGCAACGCGCCGCCGGAATCGGCACCGGCCAGCGTGGCGCTGGCGCCGCCGCTCATCTGCGCGCGGGTGTCTTCGTTGACGATGTTGATCGCGACCGAGCCGGCCACGCCGACGTCGCCGCCACCGGCGCCGCTCTTGGCGCTGGCCAGTGTGGTGTGTGTCGTGTCGCCGCCGACATTGGTCATCGTCGCGCCGAGCAGCAGGCCGTCGGCCGTGATGGCAACGGTGGAGCCCACCAGGGCCTCGTTGGTCGTCGCGGCGTAGTTCACCGCGACGGCCGCGCCAACCGAGTCGCCACCGTCGTTGGTGGTGGCGCTGCCGTCCGCCAGGGCCTGCACGTCGGTGTTGGCGCTGGATTGGACGGAGACGTTCTTGGCCGGCGTGGAGATCGTGCCGGCGGTGATGCGGGCACGGCTGGTCACGTCGGTGATATTGACGCCCACGGCGGCGGCCACGCTGACGGTCTCGCTGCTGCCGGAGCTGTCGGAGGTGTCGGTGCTGGCCACGCCGGCCGAAGGCGTGGCAGAGCTGCTGCTGGAGTCGCGCGCGCCGCCGGAGTTGGCGGCGGAGTTGCCCAGGCCGCGGCCGGCCGCGGTCTTCTGGTTGACGCCATCGTCATCGGACGAGCTGCTGTCGTCGTCCTGCTCGCCACCCACTGCGCTGGCCTCGGCGTTGGCCGTCGTGCTGACCTGGCTGGTGCCGGCCACGCTGACGGCGCCGGTGCTGGTGACGGAACGGGCCAGCTCCGCGTTGGCGTGGTCGAGTTCGATGTTGACGGCCACAGACGCGCCGACGGCGGCGTCCTTGTTGCCCACGGCCTTGCCCTTGGCCGTGGTGTTGTTCGTCGAGCGCAGGTCGGCCGAGATGGACAAATCGCCCGTCGATGTCAGCAGGCCACCGGTACCCAGGCGCGCGATGCTGTCCTGGTTGGCCACCGTGACGGCGACGACCGGTGCGACGGCGGTGCCACCCTTGGCGCCGCCCTCGGCCTGGGTCGTGATCGTGTTCTGCAGCGAGGACGAGATCGTCAGCGCGCCGGCGCTGGACAGGCCCGCCGAGTTGCCGACTTCGGCCCGCGCGATGTGGTCGGCCACGTTGACGGCGACGGACGCACCGACGCCGGTGTCCTGCGCATTGGCCTGCACGCCCGAGTCGGTCGGCGTTGCGCTGGCGGTGTCGGCATGCTTGCTAGCAGCCGTGACGCTGCTGGCGCCCGTGCCGGCATTGACGACGGCGCCGGTGACGACCTCGGCCGTCGTGCGGTCCACGGCCACGTTGACGGCCAGCGCGCCGGCGATGCCGGTCTTGGCGCCGCCGGCACCGCTCTTGGCCTCGGCGCTGTTGGTGTGCGTGCCGTTGTTCGTCATGCCGGCGCGCACGTTGATGCCCTGGCTGGCGACGACGGCGTCGCCCAGCACCCGGGCTTCGTTGGTGTTCACGCCGACATTGATCGCGACGCCCACGCCGACGCCGGTGTCGTTCGCGTTGTTCGGATCCTTGGCCCGTGTGCTGCCGTCGGCCGTGGCCTTGGCATCGGTGTCGGTCTTGCTGTCGACGCTGACCGCGCCGCCGGCCGTCAGCGTGCCGCCGCCCGCCGTCGCGCGGCTGGTGGCCTGGGCGATGTTGACCGCCGCGGCTGCCGCCACGCTGACCGTGCCGCCGCCGCTGCCGCCTTCGGCGCTCGGCGTGGCCTGTGATGTGGAGGAGTTGCGCGCGCCGGCCGAGTTGGCGGCCGAGTTGCCGCTGTTGCGCGCCGCGGCGTTCTGGTCGTCGACGGCGTGGTCGTCGCTGGAGGAGGAGTTGTCGTCCTCCTTGCCGCCGACGGCACTCGCCTTGGCGGAGGCCGAGCTGGCCGCGCTGCTGGTGGCCGAGATGCCGATGGCGCCCGTGCTCTTCAGGCTGCGCGAGCTGCTCGCCAGGCTCTTGTCGTTCTCGACGTTGACGGCCACGGCTGCGCCGACGGCGGCATCCTTCGTGCCCTCGGCCTTGCCTTCGGCGCTGGTGGTGTTGGTGCTGGCCAGCGTGGCGCTGACGCCGATGGCGCCGTTCGCGTCGATCAGCGTGCCGGTGCCGATGCGCGCGTTGGCATCCTGGTTGGCCACCGTGACGGCCACGACGGGCGCGACGGCCGTGCCGCCCTTGGCGCCGCCCTCGGCCGCTGTGATGATGGCCGAGTCGGTCTTGGCGTTCAGCGTCACCGAGCCGGCCGGCGTCAGCTTGGCGCCGTTCTCGATCTCGGCGCGGCTGAGATGGTCGGCCACGTTGATGGCCACGGAGGCGCCAACGCCGGTGTTCTCGGCCACCGTGCCGCCGCCGTCCGGCAGTGCCTTGACGCTGTCGCCGGTCGTCGAGTCGGCGTCCAGCGTCACGGCGCCCGCGTGGGCGTTGACGATGGCCGCAGGGGCGAGCGACGCCTCGAACTTGCTGATGCCCACGCCGATGGCCAGCGAGCCGGCGACGCCGGTATTGCCGCCTGCGGCACCGGAGGTGGCTGCGGTTGTCGCGTCGTTGCGCTGGCCGCTGACGGTGGTGGCACCCAGGGCCAGGCCGCTGCTGTCGACACTGGCGTTGCCGACGCGGGCGCTGCTGCCGATCTCGGCCACGTTGATGGCCACGGCGGCGCCGACGTTGGTGCTGCCCTTGCTTGCCACGCCGCTGGCGTCGGCCTGGGCGTCGAGGTCGCTCTCGTTCTTCAGCGACAGCGCACCGCCGGCGGTGATGTTGGCGCCGTCGCCCACGCGGGCCGTGCTCTGGGCGCCGAGGTGATGGATAGCGATGGCCGCAGCCGCGGTGACCGGGCCGTCACTGCTGCCGGCCGAGGGCGTGCTGCCGGAGGCGCCGCGCGCGCCGTTGTTGCTGGCCGCCGTGTTGCCGGCGCCTTGCGCGCTGGCGCCCTGCTGGTTGGCGTTGCTGCCGTTGTTGGTGGCACCACGCGCGGCGGCCTTGGCCTCGCTGCGTGTCATGCCGGTGTTCTTGCTCGACAGCAGCACGGCCGCACCGGCCTGCAGCTTGCCGTCCAGCACCGCCTCGACGATGGGCGCCGCATGCGTGACGACGACGGAGGCGCCGACGGCCGCGTTGCTGCTGCCTTCAGCGTCGCCAAGGCCCTTGGCGAGCACGTCCAGCGTGCTCTGGGCATTGCTCGTCATGCCGTTGATGAGGCTGATGTCGCTGCCGCCCAGGGCGCCTACCTTGGCGCCGGTGTTGACGACAGTGATGGCAACGACCGGTGCGACGGCAGTGCCGCCCGTGGCGCCGCCCTGTGCTTCGGTGTCGACATCGCCGGTGGCGGTGGCGTTCTGCGTGAGGCCGCTGCCGGTGAACTTGGCGTTGGCGTCCGCCTGGGCGCGCGTTGTCTCGTCAACGACGTTGATCGCGACGGACGCACCTAGCCCCAAGCTCTCGCCGGTAGCGCCATTGACCTTGGGCAGGGCGCGCGCCTGGTGATGGGTGTTGCTGGTGGCGCTGAAGCTGACGGCGCCGGTGGAGCTGGCCGTGCTGCCGGCTTCTTGAACAGCTTCGGTCTTCAGCACGGCGACGTGCAGGGCCAGTGAGCCGGCCACGCCGACGCCGCTGGTGCTGCCTGCGCCGGAGGTGGCGATGGCGCCGAACTTGGCATCGGTCGTCGTGCTGGCCGTGAAGCTGGCGCTGGGCGCCGTGAGGGTGACGCCGTCGCCCAGGGAGGCACGCGTGGTGCCGTCGGCAAAGCTCAATGCAGCGGCCACACCCACGCCGGGGCTGCCGGTGGCGGCGCTGCCGTCGGCTTCGGTCGTGGCGGCGGCGCCGGCTGCCGTGCTCGTGGCGGCTGAGGCAGCCACGGTGACGGCGGCGGCGCTGGTCACGCCACTGCCGGCCAGGCGAGCCGTGGTGTCGCCGCCCACGTGGGTGACGGCCACGGCGGCGCCGAAGTTCAGTGCGCCGTCGCCGGTCTGGGCGTTGTTGCTGGAGAGCTGGGTCTGGCCCTGGGTGGGCGTGCCACTGGGTTGCGTGGCGCCGCCGGCGGTGGCCTTGGCAGACGTATGCACGGTGCGCTGCGTCGTGGCCGTTGCGCTGACGCTGGCGCCGGCCAGGCTGGCGCTGCCGGTCACATCAACGGATGTGTTGCCGCCCAGCTGACTGACGGCGACCGTGCCGCCCTTGGCGCCGCTGGCACTGGCGCCGGCAGTGCCGTCGGCTATTGCCGCGACGTCCAGCGTGTTGGTGGACTTCAGGATCAGCGCGCCGCTGGCGCTCAAGGACGACGTGCCACCCACGCTGACGCCGGCGGCGCTGCTGGCGATGACGGAGGCGACGGACGCGTCCTTGTCACTGGCCGTGCTGTTGGCGTCGGGCTGGGTCGTCGCGTGGGCGGTGACGGTGGACGTGGAGGCCAGCGTGATCTTGCCGGCCGTGGCCGTCAAGTTGGTGGCCCCGGTCAGCGTGATCTGGGCATTGGAGTTGGTCTGGACGAAGGCGACCTTGATGATGTTGCTGGCGTAGCTGGCGTCCTGCGTGTTGACGTTGACGCTGGTGTTGACGATCAGGCCGATGTCGCTGGACGTCAGCGTGGTGCCCGTCAGCGTGATGGCGCCGCTCGCGTTACCCAGCAGGTTGAAGCCGCTGAGCAGCGTCACGCCGTCGGTGACGGCCTTGGTGACGCCCAGGTACATGTCGCTGGCCTGCAGCGTCACGCCGCCGGCGGTGATGGCCTCCTGGGAATCGACGTTGAGGGTGCCGGTGGAGCTGAAGCCGCTGGCGAAGACGATGTCGTCGCTGCTCTTCAGGAACAGCGCGGTCGGGTTGTAGAAGTCCGGGCCGCTGCTCTGGAAGGTCAGCGTGTCGTCGCTGACGAGCGGGATGTCGGTGCCGCCGTCCATCTCCACCATGACGGCGAAGGGCGAGGTGGCGTTGGTGCCGGCGGCGCCGTCGTCGTAGCCCAGGTCGACCTGGACCTTGTCACTGACGCCGGGCAGACCCTGGATGCTGACCTTGACGTTCTGCGTCAGCGCGACCTGGCCGAGCGAGGTGCCCAGCGTGTTGTCCCAGACGCGGATCTGCGGCGTGCCGCCGCTGTAGACGGTCTCGACCTTGAGGTCGCCAGAGTGGACGCTGATCGTCAGCGTGCCAGCGGGCGCAAAGGCGGCCAGCGGGATGGGCGTGTCCGACAGCAGCAGGCGCGGCTCGAGGTGCTCGAAGACGAGCTTTTCGCGGGGCGCCGATGGCTTGGCAGCTTTGGAGGGCGCTGGCGCCTTCTCGTCCGCGCTGCCGCGCAGACCCTGCTGAAGCTTCTGCCACCAGTTCTTGCGCTTGGCCATAGCCGTCTCCGCTCACGCTGGGCATTCGCCGGGCCTGGGTGCACACACGCGCCACCGAGCCGCAACCGAGCGGATGCCAGCGTCAGATCTTGCTCCGCCCGTGATAAATGCACGATTGGGGGTCGTCACCCTTAGCGGCGACAGTTGACCCCCTTAGCTAGGGGGCGGGCCGATGTCCGGTTCCGGTGCCCCGGCCCGAACGCCCTTGGCAAACCCTAGGTTCAATCTCTGGAATTCGAACTACTGGCTAGCCACGGCCAGGCCTTGCTAGGCTCGCAGCCATGGATGAGGTTGAAGTTGCAGTCATCGGCGCGGGCGTCGTGGGCCTGGCCATTGCGCGCGAACTGGCGCTGCGCGGGCGCGAGGTCGTCGTCATCGAGGCGGCCGGCGCCATCGGCACCGGCATCTCGTCGCGCAACAGCGAGGTCATCCATGCCGGCCTCTATTACCCAGCCGGCAGCCTGAAGGCGCGGCTGTGCGTGCGCGGCAAGGCGCTGCTTTATGACTACTGCGCGGCGCGCGGCATTGCGCACCGGCGCTGCGGCAAGCTCGTCGTCGCGACGCGTGCCGAGGACGTGCCGAGGCTGCAGCAGCTCGCGGCCAGTGGCGCGGCCAACGGTGTCGACGATCTGCGCCTGCTGGGCCAGGCCGACACGCTGGCGCTGGAGCCGGCGCTAAACGCGGCTGGCGCGCTGCTGTCGCCGTCCAGCGGCATCCTCGACAGCCACGGCCTGATGACGGCCCTGCTGGCCGACGCGGAAAGCCACGGCGCGACGCTGGCGCTGGCCAGCCCGGTGAGGGACGGCGAGCGCGAGGCGAACGGCTGGCGGCTGCGCGTCGGTGAGGATTTCGAGCTGGGTGCGCGCTGCGTCGTCAACGCAGCCGGGCTGTTCGCCACGCAGGTTGCGCAGCGCCTGGGCACACCGGCACCGCAGCTGCGCTTTGCGCGCGGCCACTATTTCTCCCTGGCCGGGCGCGCACCGTTCACGCGGTTGATCTACCCGCTGCCGGTGGACGGCGGCCTGGGCGTGCACCTGACGCTGGACCTGGGCGGCCAGGCGCGCTTCGGGCCGGACGTGCAGTGGCTGCCCACCACTGACCCCGCCACGCTGGACTACGCCGTCGACCCAGGCCTGGCGCCCGCCTTCGAGGCCGAGGTGCGGGGCTACTGGCCGGGCCTGCAGGCCGGCACGCTGCAGCCGGCCTACAGCGGCATCCGGCCCAAGCTGAGCGGGCCGGGCGAGGCGGCGGCTGACTTCTGCATCGACGGCGCCACGCCCGGTCTCGTCAACCTGTTCGGCATCGAGTCACCCGGGTTGACGGCCTCGCTGGCGCTGGCCGAGCAGGTCGCCGACCTGCTCTGAGCGCGCTCAGGCGGTGGTGCTGATCTGCGTATCCGACGCAGGCTGCAGCCAGTTCTTGCTGATCTGGTCGTAGAGCTTCTGCGCCAGCGCGGCGATCTCCGAGTTGAGGCCCTGGGCGCCATCTTCGGAGCCGGACTTGGCGAGTTCCTTCAGCTCGCCGGCCAGCCGCTCGATCTGCGACACGGTGCCGTCCTGGTTGACGTCCAGCGGGTCGTAGTCGGTCGACGTGGAACTCGTCTCGGTGCTGCTGCCCGACGAGGCAGCCGGTGGCGGCATGCCGCCTGCGGGGCGTTGCGGCCGGCCGGCCTCGAATTCGGTGCGCGACAGCTGGCCGTCGCCATCGGCGTCGAGCTTGGCGAAGGCGTCGCTGTCGCCGTCGTCATTGGCTGCGCCGCGCGACTGTGCGAAGTCCAGCGTCGATGCCGGCGGCGGCATCAGGTCGCGCATGCCCTGGCTGAGCTCGTCGCTGGACAGGCTGCCGTCGCCGTCGCCGTCCATCTTCTTCAACAGCTCGGCGCTGTCGGCGGACTGGCCCGTGTGCTCAAGCATCGAGGCCAGCTCGGTGGCGTCGACGCCGCCGCTGCCGTCGCTGTCCACCTTGGCGAACATGCGGGCGTCATGCTCGGCCTTGCGGCTCTGGCCGCCCTCGGCAATTTGCCAGGACCGGTTGGCACCGCCCAGGCCGCTGATCGTGCTCATGGTTATTCCTTCAAAAGAGGTTGTGTTTGCCCCCGCGAACCGGCTGGCCGCGGGGTGAACTCATTCTTCTGAGGGCGAGTAAGCCGTCTTTAGCCGCTGTGTATCGAGGTGGACACAAAGCGGGTTTCGATGCCTCGAACTGGCCGCGGTCTGCGGCGCTTTTCCAGCGATCAGATGGCCAATGCGGCATCCGCGCCGGCCATGGTCCGCGGCCACAAGGCCAGGCCGCCTCCCAGGCTCCAGGCCTGCTCGTGGCCCAGCCGGCGCAGCGCCCGCGCGGCCTGGGCACTGCGGTTGCCGCTGCGACAGTAGAAGACAACGTGCGTGTCGGCCGGCAAGGCCAGCCACCGCGTCAGCGCATCGGGCAGGCCAGACAGCGCCACGGCCTCGCGCTTCACGGCGGTGCCGAGTTCGGGTGCCTGGCCAAGGCGCTGTTCGTAGGGCTCGCGCACGTCGACGAGAAGCAGGCCCGGGTGCTGGCCCAGCAGCTCGTGCAGCGCGGCCAGGCTGAGTTCGCTGGACACCTGCGCGCAGCCACTGTCGACACGCGCGCCGCAGGCAACGGTCTGGTATTCGGTCAGTGCCAGGCCGCTCTCCAGCTGTGCCTTGGCGGCAGCGAAGGCAGCGGCGTCGATGCGGCCGCCCAGCACCTCGGCCAGCAGTGGCTGCGCGGTGCATTCCACGGCCAGCGTGCTGGCGAAGCGGTCGTCGTAGTCGTGGCCGGGCAGCAGCAGCGTTTGCGGGCCCACAGCCTGCTCAAGGCGAGCGAGCGAGGCACCGTAGGCCAGCGGCGCGCTTTGCTCGAAGTCGCTGCGCCCCAGGGCGCCGGGCATGACGGTGTCGCCCACGAAGGCCAGGCGCAGGCTGCCTGCACCGTGCAGCAGGTAGGCGGTGGAGTCTTCGGTGTGGCCGGGGATGGCCAGGCGGGTCAACCGCGAGGCGCCGAGCTCGATGGCCTCGGTGCCGCGCGGCCAGCCCAGGCCGTCAACATCGCCGCGTGGCTGCTTCACGGCGGCCAGCAGTTCGGGTGCGGACGAGGCGTGGTCGCCGTGGCTGTGCGTGTCCAGCACGGCAGCCAGCTCGTAGTTCTGGCAGCGCAGCCACTGGGCCAGGCGCTCGGTCAGCTCGGGCAGGGGGTCGATGACGACGGCGCGGCGGCTGGCGGCATCGGCCAACAGGTAGCAACAGGCGCCGTCGACGACGAAGCGCGTCAGCCCGTCGGCCGGCAGGGCCTGGCCGGGGGCGCTTGGGTCCAGGCAGCTGTCGCGCAGCGATTCACCGCAGATGCGGATGCGCGCGCAGGCCTCGTCGATGAAGGCGCGGTCGGCCACCGGGCCAAAGGACAGCCGCACGGCGGAGGCCGTCTGCCAGGCCGGCAGGCCCATGGCTTCGAGCACGTAGCTGGGCTGGGCCTTGGCCGCACTGCAGGCCGAGCCGCCGCTGACGCGCAGCTCTGCGGCATCGAACAGGTCGAGCAGTAGCTTGGAACTGATGCCGGGCACGGCGAAGTTCAGCGTCGTTGGCAGGCAGAGTTCGGGCGGCGCGTTGAAGACGAGGCCGGGAAAGGCCTGCTGCAGCGCGCTGGCCAGGCGGTCGCGGTAGGCCACCAGCGTCGCGTGATCGCGGAAGGCCACGCCCTCCTCCAGCGCTTGCAGCACGGCGCCCAGGGCCGCGATGCCCGACATGTTCTCGGTGCCCGAGCGCAGCGCGCCCTCCTGGCCGCCACCGGCCAGCAGCGGCGTGAACGGCGCGCCCTCGCGGACATAAAGCAGGCCGATGCCCTTGGGCGCGTAGAGCTTGTGGCCGGAGAACGGCGCGTAGTCGATGCGTCGCTCGGCCAGGCGCAGCGGCAGCTTGCCCAGCGCCTGCACGCCGTCGACCATCCAGCGCGCGGAGCTGCCGGCCAGCGCGGCTTCAATGCCGTCGAGGTCGCTGATGATGCCGGTCTCGTTGTTCGCCGCCATGGTGCAGACGAGGCCCGCACGCGGCGCGTGTTCACGCAGCCAGGCCAGGTCGTGACGGCCATCGCGGCCGACGGGAATGGCGCGCACCTCCAGGTTCAGGCCCAGCAGGGCGTTCCAGTGCTTGATGGCCTCGGGCACGGCCTTGTGCTCGGTCGCGCCGTAGAGCAGCAGTTCGGGGCGCACCGGGGCATCGCGCAGCGCGCTGAGGGCCGACAGCACGGCCGTCTGGATGCCTTCGGTCGCACCACTCAGGAACAGCAGCTTGCCCGTACCGGCGCCGAGCACGCGGCGCGCCCGGGCACGCACGCCGTCCATCAGCGCCCTCGCCTTCAGGCCGGTGCTGTGGATGCTGCTGGGGTTGCCGAAGTCATCGGCCATCGCCGCCATTGCGGCCTCGCGGGCCTGGGGCAGGACGGGGGTCGTCGCATTGGCGTCGAGATAGATTTCCATGGGAAGGGCCTGGGCGAGAGTGGGTGGCGCTGACCCCATTGTTGCCGGCGGCGCGCGGAACTGGGTTGCACAAGTAGGGCCGCATTGCAGCCTTCGTAGCATCTTGTGCCACGTATCATCATCCAGATGAAATTGGATTCCGTCGATGTTCGTATTCTGGAAATCCTGCAGCAGGATGCCACCCTCCAGGTCGCCGAAGTGGCGGAGCGCATCGGGCTGTCGACGACGCCCTGCTGGCGGCGCATCCAGCGGCTCAAGGAGTCCGGCGTCATCACGCGCCAGGTGGTGCTGCTGGATCCGCTGAAGGTGAACGTTGGCGTGACGGTGTTTGTCTCGGTGCGCACGAGCACGCACAGCCAGGAATGGTTCGATGCATTCAAGGCGACCGTGCAGGCCATTCCCGAGGTCGTCGAGTTCTATCGCATGAGCGGCGATGTGGACTACCTGTTGCGCGTGGTGGTGCCCGACATCGCCGCCTACGACCGGGTCTACAAGCGCCTCATCGCCGGTACCCAACTGCACGATGTCAGCTCCAGCTTTGCGATGGAAGAACTCAAGCTGACGACGGCGCTACCGCTGAGCTACGTCACCTGAGGAGCGTCCGCTCGTCACCAGAAACCGCAGCTCATGCGGTTCCGGCGTCGATCCGTCGCCGAGGGCTCGCGAAGGCGGCGGCGCGCGACGACATTGACGTCACTGACGCAGCACACGCCGACCGGAGCCCGCCATGAACGCCGTCGCACAGACCTTCGCCATCGCCTTCGCCTCCGTGGCCGCGGCTGCCACCATCGGCATCGGCCTGGCCAACAGCACCACCGAGACTGAAGCGCAAGTCGTGAAGCTGGAGCGGGTGGTGGTGATCGGCCAGCGGGCGCAGGTGGCGGTGGTGGCCAAGCTGCCGCGCGTGGTGATCGAAAAGCGCCGGGGCGAGCCAGCTGATCTGACGGTGGCACAAGTCCAAACCGTCAGGGCGCTCTGAAACGGCTATCCCGACTGAAGACGACCCAGATACCTGTTCAGCCAAAGCACCATCCTCCTTTAGGGGGAGACGGCGGGGGATACACCCCCACGCATCCCCCATCGTCCCCACCAAAGGGCGATTCCAGCCGCGCCGCCGGACTCCGAGACTGGCTCCATCGACACAGGAGCCGACATGCAATCGCAAGCCACCTCGCCCGCCCTCGATGGCGCCCACTGGGCCAGCGCAACCGTCCTTGGCATCACCATCCGCCAGTTGCACGAGTGGGAGGCACAGGCCTCGCGGCATCTCGTCATCGTGCCGAAGGCCGACGAGGAGGCCTGGGAAGACACCGAGATGGACGTCCGACGGACGGCGCTGTGAAGGGCACGCCGGTGGGTGTCGAGGCGCTTCTGGAACGGATGCCGCGCTGGTTCGTCGAGCACGCTCGCAAGACCGCGGACAGGGCCCGTCGCCGCCGTGAGGCTCAGGCCAAGCGCTTTGAGCTTGAATTCCTTGGCACCGTTGAAGTCAAAGACAACAACTTGCACGCGTGGCAGGACACCCAGGCGGACTTCGCCGCTTTGCCCGGCGAACAAAAAGGCGCAGAACGCCACAGTCCCTGAGTGCGCCTGGTTCTTCAGCTGGCACGCCGCCTCGCAACGCAGCCGATGGCGGCCAGGCCGGCCAGCAGCAGCGCGCAAGACGCGGGCTCGGGCACGGCGACTGCATGGTTCAGCCCCTGGACCGTGGCACTGAGCTGCAGGTGGCCGGTCATGTCGGCGCCGGTCAGGTTGACAAAGGAGACCGCCAGCGTGCGGCTGTCGCTGGCACTGACGACGGGATCGAAGTCGAAGGCATAGACCATGGAGAACATGCTGTCGCTCGCACTCTGGCTGCCGCCGCCACCGCCCGCGGGGCCGGTGACTTTGAGGTCGATGTTGGCCTGGGCATAGGAGCCAAAGCTGTTGGCATTGGTCGATGACGCGGCGACGCTGAAGGAAGCATTGCCGGAGATAACGACCACGGTGTTGGCTGACAGCACGAAGGCGCCAGTCGACGCGGCGCTGGGCGCAGACGCCGTGGCATAGAAACTGGAGGTGTCGAAGGCGCCTGCGCCGAAGTCGGCGGCCGAGCCACTGATCGAGACCAGTGCGCCACCACCTTCAGGCGCGGCGGCGCCACTGACCGACGCGCTGGCCGATGCAAGGCTGACAAGGGCCGCGGTCGTGACGCCAGCCCAGGCCTGGTTGCCGTAGAGAGTGTTGTCGATGGTGGTGGAAGGAGCGCTTTGCCCGGCCCCGGCACGCACCATGCTGTCGAAGTTGCCGTCGCTGACAAAGGTGATGGCGGGTGCGATGCCGTCCAGCGGGTTCAGGTCGAAGAGCTGGATGCTGATCGGACCGATGCTGGCTGAGGCGGCGCTGGAAGCGAACGCGGAGCCACAAGTGGAGAGGATGGCGGATGCGGCAAGCAGGGCAATGCGTTTCATGGCGGTGCTCTCGGGCGGACGACGACGTGTCAATCTCGCACCGCCGAGTGGGCTTGACCAGCCCCACGAATCAGAGTGCGCCGCGAGGCACTGCATCCCTAGAAGCGACAAGCACGCCATGGCCCGGCCGAAACTGTCCTGGGTCTCGTACGCGCCGCCGGCGCGCGCGAATGACCGCTTCAGCCTCCGCGACCTGGAAGCGTTCCACGCCACCCGGCACAGGACCACTTCGCAAGGCCCCGCAGATTACGGCGACCCCCATGACCGCGTGGAGCCCGTGCCAGGGCAGAGCGTGCATGGTGCTGTCTCCCTGGCTTGCTGGGTTTGAGGGCGTCTGTTTCATAGCGCCGCCAGTGTCTGAATCCAGGCGCTCGACGGGTATCGCCCTCAAGGGGGAGGCCAACGGGCCACATCCCCCAAAGGGGGGAGACCCCTCCTTCAGCTCCCACCTAAGGGCGATGGTCTGAACTCCCCGCGGTCGAGACACTGACGGTCATCGAAAGCAACCCCCGGAGCCCGTCATGCAAGCCGTCGCCACCGTTGCCGCCCACCGCGCCATCCAGTTCCCCGGCCTCTTCGCCCGCTCCTCCGACAAGATCCAGCCCATCCAGCGCAACGTGCAGCGCACCTACGCCAACGAGGTCCGCGACAGCATCCTGCGCTGCACCCGCCAGATGAGCGGTACGCAGTCCCACAACCGGCGAGTCCAGTTTCTATCTGGCGTCGATGCGCGCGAGATCAGCATGGATGACTGGGTCAAGGCCAATGAGGCCTTCCGGCCTGTCTGGCTCGGCTGAATCGCTGTTGGTACTACGACTGCCCGTCATCGCAAGGAGCAAGCCCATGACCGCCACCGACCGCACCATTGCCCTGATCAGCCGCCTGCCGCACTGGTTCATCGAGCAGCACCAAGCCGTCGACGCTCAGGCGCGCCGCCGTCAGGAGGAGTGGGAAGAGACCCGCCGCCGCCGCAACGCGGCCTCCAAGCGCGCCGAGCTGGAATTCATCTGTGCCGTCCACATCAGAGATAGCGGCCGGGACAAGTGAGGGGACACCGTGGCGGAGTTCAGCGCTCGCTGACGGCCTCGGCGTGGCGGCAGCTCCACGCTACGGCCGAGAGCTTGCTCTTGGGGCGGGTGTACCGGTATTTCCTGAAGGTCAGGCGCACTGGGCCGAGCCAGCCGGCCTCTACCTCGACGCGGATCTCGTCGTCAGGCACCAAGGCCGCGTCAGGCAGCGAGCTTTGGGCCTTGCCGACGTACTGGCTAGGCACGCGGGCCAGGATGCCGTTGTCGATGGGTATGGACGGCGCAGGGGTGATGTGGTCAGGGGCGTTCATGCAGCCATCCTGCGGGCGCGGTAGCTCGCAGGGTGAGCTTGGCGCTACGCTACCCTGCAGCCGGTGTCGGCAGGCTGGAAATGCTCCATGCCCCAATCCGCGTGAGCGGCTTGATTACGCGGACGCAGCGCCCCGCCCGGCACCTGATGTGGCACGGCGGGCAGAGGGTCGACCCAGCCAAGCACTGGCTTTTTGGGCCGCTCGGGGAACAGATCGGGGCACTGGTGAGCTGCCGAGCGCGCAGTTGCAACGCTAGCGCGGCCTTGCTGGCAGTGTTCAATGCCCCGTTCGACCCGCGTTCCCCTAAACGTGCGCCTTGTTCCCCTGCACTTCAATGGTGTGCTGTGGTGGGTACAGGCGTAAAAAAGCCCCAAGTGCTTGATGCGCTTGAGGCTTTTGGTGTTTCATGGTGTCCCATGAAGTGTTTTTATGGGCTGATGGAGATTGAACAGTTCAATGCAGGCCGCGCCAATGCTCACTTCGCGGCGTGCGGTCGCCGATCGTTCCCCGATCTGTTCCCCTGTGAGTGCTATCCCCCTCCGAGCTTGGTGTACCACTCACCCAAGGCCGTCCAAGGATTGTCGGCCGGCCGTTGATGCTCCCCAAGCTTGAACTTGAGTTGTCGGATCGTGTTCTCTTTGTCGCCAATGCACAGCGTCATCAACAGGCACGCGGCACACCACCAAATGCGTTCTCGGAACTGCGCGGCGAAGGCCTCCGGCGACTCCGCTCTGAACTGGGGCACGTCTTGAGCGTCGGCGTGAAACGTTTTCCGTGCGAAGTCGACTCGCTGCTCGAGTGTCATCTGGCCAGCGTAGCTTTCGAGAGTTCCGGCCAACCCGGTTAGCGAGTGCACGAACCGATTGCGGATCGTCGCCAGCGCTCCGAAGGCCTCGACACACTGCACATCGATGAGGCCCGCCGCAACGGCCAGAGCGAGCTTTCCTGAGCGTCCCTGAAGACCGAGCTGACCGACGAACTCGGCGAGATCATGCCCAGGCGACACCTCAGCAGTCACGGCATTCAGCGCCGCTTCGAGGACCACATTGATCTTCACCACGAATGACCAATCGTCCTTCTCGTCCATCAGCGCCGCAACAAATCCGGGAGTGAGCCCGACCTTTGTTTCAATGTCGGCGAGTTCTGCAGCCGCTTCCTGCATCGCTTTGCTTGTCATCGTGCCTCCCGAGACAGCAACTGTAGTCAGCGCGGCTGACATGAAAAAACCCGGCGCGCGGCCGGGCAAACACAGGACGACTGATCCGATCAACGCTACTTCCGCGATGAATACATGCGCTCTTGCTGCTGGTGCAGTTGCTGGGCGTAGACGTCCGCTGCCGCTCGACTGGAGAACTTGCCCAAGTGCTGACCGGAGCTGCGGTATTGTTCGATGGCGTCCTGATTCGACAGCACACGTCCGTCCTCGCTGACGGTCGGAATCAGCACCTCCTGGCCGTCGATGTTCACGCCGATGCTGCGGACCGTGCTGATCGATCCGTCGCTGTTCTTGACGACTGGGCGCTTGCTGAGATCGATGTTGCCCGGCTCCAGCATGCCGTCGCGACGCGGGTTCAGCTCTTGCTGCCGGCGACGCATCCACTCTTCATTGCCTTCGCGCGTGTTGTCCTCTGCCTTAGCCGTCTTGGCGCGCGTCATGAGGTCAGCCCACATCTTCGTGACCGGCTTGCCATCGGGACCATGCACCGCAAGCACGTCGCCGTCGGCGCCGCGCAGGCGCAGCTCCAGGCCGGTCTCTTCTCTGTTCGTGATCCACATCGACCGGTAGCGCAGCGCGTCGTCGGCGAGTATCTTGGGCGCGTCTTCAACGAAGACTTTGGCCCGTCCGGTTTTCACCAGATCCTCGATCACCGCCTCTGTCCCCCGCCGAACCTCGCCAGCGCCGATGCCGTTCGGAACGCGATAGGTTTGGTCGAATTGGTATTTCCATCCCACCATAGTCGTGAAAGCCTGTTCGGCGGCTGCCTTGGGCTTCTTGCCGCGCGACACGTAGACGGCCGCAAGCTTTTCGGCCTCATCGAGGAGCATTGCCAGCGTGTGATTGCCGCCCGGCCCCTGGGCGACGAAGCTGGGCTGAGCGGCTGCAAATGCCTTTAGCGTCTCCTCCTTGATGAGCGGCATATCACCAGGTTTCACGAGCGCCGCCAGTTCTGCAGGCTTCATCGCCGACACCTGGGCTAGCAGCGCTCGGCTGGCGTCGTTGCGCATGTTCGGGATGACAAGGGCGGCGGCTGGCATGCGGTCGTCAGCTGCGAGTTGGCTGAAGACCTGCGGCCAGTACTTGCCGTAGAACTGCTCCAACCCCTGCACCAGCTCGGCTGATTTGGCGCCGCCCGTCTGCATGTCGTTGAACTGATCCACGTAGGCGTTTGCCTGCTGGTTCGTCAGCAGCTTCGGGCCGCGGGGCTTGTTGCCAGCACGTTCGTCGCGAATCGTGTCAATGCCGAGGCGCAGCTGCTCTGCACTCGTGGTCAGTGCATACCGCTGCACCGCCATGTCGATGGCTGCCTGACGAGAGGTCGGCGTGTCGAACTTCGTGCTCGGAGCTGAGACCTCGGTGGTCAACTCGCTGAGCTGCCGCTGCGCCTCGCGCACCAGCGGCGAGTTCTCTAGTGCGTAGGCCGCGGGGTCATCAATGATGCGCTTCTCCGTGATCTGCTTTGCCTGCTGCAACAGGTTGCGCTTCTGGAGGTTCCCGGCGAAGCCGGCACCGGCTTGCGGCGCGGCCTGCTCGACCAGTACCTGACGCTCGGCGGCGCTCGCGGTTCGCATCTGTTGCAGCCCGCCATCTAGCTCGAGGAAGTTGCCCACTTCCTGCTGCCAGATCGCGAGGCCGTCCTTGCCGTGGAGGGCCACGTACTGCTCCTTCGTGGGCACGACATCCTTCGGCGGCGAGACGGCATTGAGCACCATGGCCTGCAGGTCTTTGGTCTGGCTCTCGATGCGATAGCGGTCCTCGGTGCTGCGGCGCTGCACCTCGGTCTGCGCTTGGTGCAGCGCGCGCTGCAGCTTGTCGGCGGGCAGAGACGACAGCACCGGGTCCTTCTGGATGGTGTCGTCACCCAGGTTGCCCAGTTGCTGCACCACGGAGCCAGGATCGCGCTGGATGCGCGTTGCGAGAGCGACGCTGGCGATGGACTCGCGCGCCTTGCGCTTCGCGTCCTCGCGCTCCGCGGCCGGCAGAGGCAGCAGTTCGATGGATGCCAGGCGGCCGGCCATGACGTCGACGGCATCGCCGGGGTTGGTGAAGACCGCCTGACCGTCGGCCTGCACGCCCTCGTCGACGTCAGCGCGCAGCTTCAGCTGCTTAGCGTTGCGCTCAGCTGTCGTTGCGTGTAGCGCAACCTCGGTCAGGAGGCGCGCTCCGTGGCTTTCGCGGAAGACGCGCTGCGCCCTGGGCGACATGCGCTCGTACTCAGCGCTGAGCTGCTTCTCGAACCGGCCCGTGATGCGGCCCGCCATGCCATCGGCGGCGCCATCGTCGACAGCCCCATCAGCCGCAGCTACACGCAGCCGGCTCATGGCGTTCGTGATCGCTAGGTTGTCTTCGGCGGCGCGCTCGCGGTCGACATGCTGTTGAAGGGCGTCACCGATGCCAGCAAGGGCACCTCCGACGGAGCCAGCGCCTGTGCCTGCCCCGGGCCTCACCTCGGTCGGCTGGATGAGGCGCGTGGCTTGGAACTGCGGAATGGGAAGTCTAGGCATGATGGAAATCCTTGAACGGCAGATCGGGGAACAAATCGGGGAACCGCACCACACCCACTGTTAGCAGGCGCAGCGACGGTGCGGGCTACGACCCAGCGTTCGAGGTCCGAGCCCGACTTTGAGCACGTGCCAGCAGCATCTTTGCCACCGGTGCCGAGTTGGCGAAGCCCATCACCAGCGCGTACTCGGCGTACGTCATGCCGTCGCGCGCGCTGTCCGGCAGCGCATCGAACAGCCGCCTGCCCTCGGCGTTGGCCAGGCGCAAGTTCACATCGAAGGCTGTTCCCCACTCGCGGCGCAGCGCGGGCTCGGCGGACGCGTAATCGGACGCGACGGACAGGGGCGTAAGGTCGTGGCGCATGGCCCCGACGGCGACGGTGTAGAGCGACGACGCCAGGTTGTTGTCGACGCCGGATGCGTGCAGCGCGACGCGCAGCTCAACCTCGCCGGCGAAGTCGACCTGCAGGCCCTGCTGCTGGGCAAGGTGGCTCGGGAGCTGATAGTCGCTGGGAGACGGCGGCGCGGCGAAGAACGCAGCTTCGGCCTCGATGTCGGCCTGCTCGGCGTCGGTTTCGCCGGGGTCAGCCACTGCGGGCGCGGCCGGCGCCGCGGCGTTGGGCGCCTGCTGCAACTGCGGCCCGGCGCTCATGTTGCGCTCTCTGCGAGAGCGGCCTGGAACACGCCGGGCTTCTGGCCCGCGGCGTCCAGCACGTCCATATCCGTCCAAATGGCCTGCTCGATGGTCCGCATCACGCGGTGAAGGTCGCCGGTGTTGGTGATCTGAGCCGGGTTGATGATGACGGCGACACCGGCCTCACCGATGAATCGGCTGTCGGGCCCGAGCTGCTGGGATGCCTGCATCTCGTCGATGCGCTGGGCGATGTTGCCCAGGTACAAAACGGTCTGAGCCATTGCGGCCTCCTACTCTGCTTGCTGCGGATGGGCCGCAACGTCCCTGACGCGGAAGAACTCCGCGACCGATTCGACAGGCCGAGACCGGCTGACGGCGCCGACATCAATCTGGCGATCCACCTGCTGAGAGAAGCGCCGCCAGATTCGCCGCCAGATCTGATCCGGCTTGGAGCCGTTCGCGTCCAGAAAGGGCGCCTTGGCGTCGATGGCCGAGAGGCGAGCCTTCTGGAACAGCCGCTCCACCTCCTGCCAGCGTTCGGCCAGTTCACCATTCACCAGCTCGTCGAACTCGATGGCACGCGCGATCAGGGCCTGCATGTCGCGGTCATGGGCCTCGCGCCGCGCAGCCAGAGCAGCCTCCTCAGTGCGCTGCCGCTCGCCGCGCTCCAGCTGCTCGCCGGCTTCGATGGCGGTGGCCAATGCCACGATGTCCTCGTCGAGCTTGTCCAGCGCTTTACGCGCCTTGGTGGCGGCGGCGTCGTCATCGGAAGCGATGGCGGCCAAGTACTCGCCCTCAAGGTCCGGGCGGCGCCCGCGGAGTTCCTTGATCTGGCGCTGGCGGCGTGCCGAGCCGTCCAGAAGGCGGTTCAAGAGGGATGGGAGCTGCATGGTCAGTCCTTTCGGAGGCGGAGGCCCGCCAGGTTGGCGACGTAGACCCTTGGGGCGATGGCGCCGGCCTCGTCGATGCGCTCACGCGCTTCTGAGACGCTGATACCCGGCCGAAGCAGGATGCCAACAACAGCGGGTGGGGTGAGGCCAGCGCGGGCCTCAAGGCGTCGCACGCGGGTACGCAGTGAGTTCAGGGTCATGGGGTTTCCTTCAGAAGATCGCCGGCGAGGACGACGTCGGCGAGGTACCTGCGTCCCACCACGCGATTGAGCTGCTGGTGTCGCCACGCGGCGTGGGCTTCGACATCGAACGGCGACGGCTCGACGAGGTCGGGTTCCTCAAGAGAGGCCAGCGCGGCCAAATGCCGGAGACCACGATGCCGGACGGCAGAGCGCAGGCGTGCTTCGAGGTCGTCGCCCACCGGCTCAGGCTGGTCGAGTGCCGCAACAGCCCTGGCGACGCTTTGGCAGCGCTCAGCGGCCTGCTGCTGGGGCGTCAGCGCGTGCCAGCGCTCCCGAGCGCGTCGCAGCAGCTCTGCAAGCGATGGGCAATCGCCTTTGGAGCGCACCTCCTCCAGCCTGCGGACACGGTTTCTCAGTGAAGCATTCAACGTCATTGCTTTCCCCTTTCCTTTGCTTCCAGCGCCTCGATGCGCGCGATGGTGTCGGTGCCCTCGATGAGCCGCCCCAGGATCGCCAGCAGGTTCCCGAGCTTGGACGCGTCGGCGATGTCACGCCGGCCCGCCTTCGCGTCCTTGTAGATCCTGGCGATCTCCTGCTTGACGTGACGCATGGTCTTCAGTGGCGGCTCTCTACCCCGGGAGGGGGTTGCCGGACTTTTCTCAGTGCTCATCGGGGTTCTCGCCGTTTCTGGGTTGCGGATTCCGCTGGAAATCCGCCCTCCGCGATGCCATTTCCATTCGAAAACAGCTCTTGAAGTGCCGAGTCACGCCCGCAGCGGTAGGCCTGCAGCTCGTCGGCCGTCAGGTCGTTCGGGACGTGCGGTGCCCAGTCGATGACGGCGTGCATGACCCCCGCGGCGAGCGGTGGCACGGTCAGCGTGGCCGTGTATCGGCCGACGGCCCACGTCTTGGTCAAGGCGGGAGCGGAAGCGCTCACAGGCCGCCCTCTGGGAAAGTGGGAAAGTAGGAAACCTGAGAAACCTGGGAAAGCTCAGAAACCGGGAAACCCAATGCCGGCGCGGCTTTCCGAGGTTTCGTAGGTTTTCGAGGTTCAGTAGGTTTCCCGGTTTCCCGGTTTCCCACACACCACACGGCGGTCACGCTTCGCCCCCGGTCTTGCGGGTGATGTACCGCGTGTTGTTCTGCAGCATCCGGTGCTCGATCCACAGCGCAGTTGTCGACGCGCCGCTGGTGCCGCAGTACTCGTCGATGACGCGCTCGACCTCGCGGCGCGATCTGCCCAGGCCTCGGGCGCCGTCGTGGACCTCGTCGACCAGCTTGGTGCGGGTCTTGCCGTTCGGGCGCAGCGCAACCAGCACGAGGTCGATCACTGCCTGGTCTGCCTTGCGGCGCTGCGTTGCCTCGTTCACGGCCGCCACGTCGATGACTTCGTCGACCTGTTCGAGCACCATCGACACGGTGTCGAGCCGGAAGGTCAGCGGCTTGATCTTGGCCCGCACCTTGTCCGGCGCCATCGTCAGCGTCACGCGGCCGGCGGGGTCCTTGTCGCTCGACTGGATGTAGATCAGCTCATCGACGTCGTTGCGCACGTCCCCGACGCCCTCGAACACCAGCTTCCCGGTCACGTCCTTGTGCTTGTTGCAGTGCCCGAGCAGCAGCACCGTCGCGCCGCGCTGGCTGAGCGTCCGCATGGTCTTGAAGAACGCACGCGAGCCGCGCTTGCTCATCAGGTCCGAGTACTTCTTCAACGTGTCGAAGATCAGCACGAAGTTCGACAGGTCGGCCCCGTCCTGCGCGAGGCCCTGCAGCACGTCCACCTGTTCCTCGGGATCCGTGCCTGAGAGCGTCGAGTTCAGCAGCGAGTACCCGTTATTGCGGGCGTGTTGGAACAGATCCGGCAGGTCGCCAGCGCTCGCGTCCTCCTGGAAGTACATGACGCGGTAGCCGTCGTCGGCCAGGTCCGCCGCGGCCTGCTTGGCGATGGTCGTCTTGCCGCCATTGGCCGGTGCAACCCAGGCCGCGACGTGGGCCGAGGCGATCATGTCGCGCCAGATGAGGCGCGTCGCTTCGAGTTCTTTCACATGGTCCTCCGTGACGATCCAGGCCGACATGGCGGCAAGCGGGTCTCGGGCGCCGACGATGCGCTGCACGCCGCGCTGGGCAACCGCTGCAGCGCCGCCGCGGGCTTCGATGGCCTCATCCAGGGAGCCGTGGTCGTCCAGCCTCATGCGCGGGCCTCGTCTCTCAACAGCGTGATGCGCGCGGCGCTCTGCAGCAGCCGGGCTCGGGTGGATTCATTGAGCGGCCGGCCTGCGGCCATGTCGCTGGCGCAGACGACGGCCAATGTCATCTCGGTGTCGAGCAGGTCCAGAGCCTGGCCAGCGCTGATCAGGCGACGCCGCGAAGGCCTGCCGCCGGTGTGGTGGTGCGCCTTCGGTGGAAACAGGTCGGTCAGCTCCAGCCCGAGGGCGTGCGCGACCTGCTCGACCTCGCAGCCTGCCCAGCAGCGAAGAAGGCAGGCGCCGTTGTCGCCCTCACCCACGCTGAGCTTGCTGCCGTTGTTGCCGCCGCAGGCCGGGCAGCAGGCGCGCCAGCGGTCGCGGCCGTGCTGGCGCAGCTTGAAGGGCTCGAGCCGGCTCAGCACAAGGTCAATCGGGCTGCTCATGCCGGCGCTCCAAGGTCGTAGGACTCCACCCAGTCCACGAGGCCTTGCAGTTCGCGGCTGCGGTCATCGGGCAGGCGGTGGATGCTGGCCATGACGTCGGCCCCGGGCCGCAGGCCCATCAAGCCGCGGGCAATGTCGAGCCGGTGCTCGGCGCGCGACATGCCGCCCGGCCGCTGCGGTGCCTGTGCGGTGCGGCTGCTCACCGCTTGCCCTCGACGCGATCCAGCCAGGCCTCGACGTCTGCCAGATCCTGGAAGCTGGCCGTCAGCGCCCACTTGGTGCAGATGTAGACGGGCCGGCCGGCATCGTCCGTAATGCAGTGCAGCTCGACGCCGGCCATCGCGGCCCGGGCTTTGGCATTGGCGGCACGCTTCGTGTCAGTGCCGCACATCGCCGGCCTCCAGCATCTCCAACCACGCGCTGACCTGCTCTTCAGAGATGAAGGTCGTCGTGGTGCCGTTCAGCCTGGCCACCCAGTCAGGCCGCCAGTCACTGGGCGGCAGCAGCAAGGCGCCACGCCGGGCGGCACGCTCCTGCAGTGCAGCCTCGACAGGGTCCGTGCAAGGCACCAGCACGATGCCTGGCCCGCTCACTGGGCGCCGCCGGCAAGGCGCTGCAGGTACGCACGGGCGTCCTCGCTCTTGACCCTGGTGCAGCGCGGGCCAACCTTGGTCAGGACCAGCAGGCCACGCTCCTTCGACGCGTCCAGATACAGCGTGGAGACGCCGCGACCCGCGATCCTGGCCACGGTTTCGAGCTTCAGCAGCGCACCGTCGATGCGGATCAAGTCAGCAGGTTGCGGGGCGCGGGGGCGCTTCGCATCGCGTGCCTGGGAGGAGATTTCTTGGGACTGGGTGGGTGTGTTCATCAGCCGACTCCGGTTAGACCTACTTGGAGGAACCGGGCCGACTGTGGGCGCTCTAAGAGCGAACGTTTTTCCGAATCTGGATCAAAGCCTGAAATCCATCAGGCCCCTTTTCCTGGCTATGTCGTATCGAGTCTTCGCCTGGCCGCGGGTGATGCCCAGTAGCCGTGCAATCTCGTCGAACAAACGGGGCATCTTCACCAGGTGAGCTTTGCGGGTGCCCGTGTATTGGCGTTTCAGCAGTTCGGCCGCCGAAACCGTCTGCTGCACATCGAACGCCGATGTGACCCTCTTGGGCTTCCCCTCGCCAAGGTCCCTCATCTTGGCCTGCAGGCACTTCCTGAATTCGTCGTCATGGATCGCCAGCTCGACGGCCTGCTCGAACACACGTGCCTTGAAGCGCTCCCGCGCATCGACGTCGACGGTCAGTTGGATCTGAGGATCAGCCGGCTGGCCGAGCAGCGCTGCTGCAGCGCCGATCGGCTTCGGAGCGCGGTCGCTCATGCCGCCCCGCTCCGCAATACGAACTCCAGCGCCGTCCGGTCGCTCTTCTGCAGGTTGCAGCGCTCGCAGGCGGCGACGAGGTTCAGCGCTTCGTCTGTGCCGCCCAGCGCGCGCGGCAGTTGGTGCTCGACGTGCCAGGCGCCGTCGAGTTGCAGCGGCGTGCCGCAGTAGCAGCAGCACCCGCCCGAGCGCACAAACACCTCACGCCGACGCCGCGACACCGGCCGGGACGGCGGTTCAGCGGCCACGACGGACAGTTCGGCGTCCGACCACAGCCGCGGCTGCACCCAGCGCGGCTCGTCGTTCGCGGCGTCTGTGGCGCACAGCACCCGCCTGGCTCCGGCCAGGGCCTCAGTCTTCGTCTCGGCGATGGCCAGTACGCGGCCGGCGCGCGGCTGGATCACGAGGAACCGAACCGAGTGCAGGCCGGCGCAAATCGTCGGCTGCGTGGCCAGCTCGAACTCGCCCTGGCCGAACACACCGCCCATGATCGGGCGGCGGAGCATCGGCGCGTTCATGGCGGGCTCAATTGGTTTATGGGCAAGTCGAGATACATCCGGAGGCTGCTCTCCGCCTGCCAAAGCTGAAGGGGACTGGCACGCTGCAGCGCGGCGAGCACCTCTGGGGTAAGAGGCCAGCCGGCTACTGGGCGCCGAGCTGACGGCTCTGGTGATGCGGCGCCTGTCTGCTGGACGGGGGCCGGATTGAAATCGCGGCCGCCGACGAGGCGCAGTGCTTGGTTAGCCATAGGACACCCCCTCCGCCGGAATCACACCGATCAGCACAGCCACCAGCCAGCAGCGCTCTTCGCTCGACAGGATCGGCTCGTAGTCGGGGTTCAAGGGACAGCCTGCCCATTGACCGTTCGGCAGGGGCTCGTACTGGCGGATCTCGTGACCAAAGATCGTGCCCATGAGCACGCAGGAGCCCGGTTCGGGCTTGGTCACCGTACAGAACACGGCCTCGTCGCCGAGCGACAGCATCGGCTCCATGGCTGCATCCTTGACGGGCAGTCGGAACTGCGCCGGCAGGGCGCCGGGTGGGATCGGCTTGTGGCCACCCATCAGGAAGCCACCATTGGGCGATGGCCCGCGGGGCGGGCGGGTCGGGATGCGCGGAAGGGGTAGAACGGGCCGCGCGAACGCGATGTTCATCCCGCCAGTGCTGAGAGAATTTGCAGTAGCCAAAGTTCACCTCGTTATCAGGTGGGTTGTGGTCAGGGCCTGCTCGGTGTGTCACCACCTTGCTGGCCCGCTTTGCCGCCATCCGGGCGGCGCGGTCAAGCAGCCTTGAAGGGCACGATCTCCGCCCCCTGTGCCAAGCGCTGCAAGTAGTCGGCCCACAGATTCATCATCTGTCGGCGCTGTTCCATGAATTCCGCGCGGTCGTAGGCCATGCCCAACGGCCCGGACTTGCCGTGCGCCAGTTGAGCCTCGATGACGTCGGGGTGCACATTCAGGCGCTCGACCATCAGCGTGCGCGCCATTGCGCGGAAGCCGTGCGGGGTCATCGTGTCGTTGTCGAAACCCATGCGGCGCAGCGCCGTGCGCAGGGTGTTCTCGCTCATCGGGCGCTCGCCCGTGAGCAGGCTCGGGAAGACGAACCGACCATGACCGGTCAGCGGCTGCAGATCCTTCAGCAGCTCGACGGCACGCGGCGCCAGCGGCACGAAGTGCGGCCGACCGTTGACCTTGCCGGCCTTGACCCGCTTCATGGACTCGGCCGGAATGGTCAGCATGGCCGCATCCAGGTCGACCCAGGCCCATTCCATCGCCCGAACGTTGCCAGGCCGCTGGAACACCAGCGCAGACAGCTCCAGTGCGGTGCGCGTGCTGGGCTGGCCCTCATAGGCCAGGATGGCGCGCATGAGGTCGCCGGCCGCCTTCGGCTCCAGCACGGCCGCCATGTGCTTGGTGGCAATGGGCCTGAGCGCGCTGCTCAGCGTGGCCGCCGGGTTGTGGTCGCAGGCGCCAAGGGTGTTGCCGTGCTTGAAGACCTGGCCGCAGCTCTCGCGCAGCGAGTGCGCCAGCTCCTTGACCCCCCTGCCCTCCACGCGGCGCAGCGTGCTCAGCAGCAGCGGCGCCTTCACGTCGGCGATGGGCTGCTTCCCGATCCAGGGGAACACGTCCTTTTCGAGGCGGGCGAGCCAGCGCTCGGCGTAGTGCGGACTCCAGCCGGGCGACTTCAACTCGTGGAAGTCGCGGGCGACAGCCTCGAACGTGTTGATGCTGGCGGCCTTGCGTTGCAGCTTGGCAACGACGCGCTCTTGGGCCGGGTCGTTGCCGGCCTGCTGGAGTAGCCGGGCCTCATCGCGCTTGAGCCTGGCCTGCTTGGGCGCCGTCTCCGGGTAGGAACCGAGCGCCAGGCGCTTCTCCTTGCCGCCGAAGTAATACTTCCAGAACCAGCGCTTGGAGCCGTTGGGTGCGACCTCCAAATACAGGCCCTGGCCATCGGCCAGGCGAACGCGCTTCAGCTCAGGTGCGCACGCGGCGTTCTTGCACTCGAGATCGGTGAGCGGCATCGGGGAACAAACCTCGCTGCAGAGCCCGAAACGCCCCGCGTTCCCCGAAATGTGCCCCTTGTTCCCCTGCGCTGCAACTAGCCAACGCTAGACGATCCTGAATGAAAAAAGCCCCAAGCTGTTGATTTGCTTGGGGCTTTTTGGTCATTGCTAGAGGCAATGAGATGTTTTTATGGGGTGGCTGATGGGACTCGAACCCACGACGACAGGAATCACAATCCTGGACTCTACCAACTGAGCTACAGCCACCGCAGAGCCAAAAAGTATAACCGAAAAATCAGGGTGCGCTGGCAGCCGAGGCCGGTGCGGCCACCTTGATGACGGCCTTGTACTGGGATTTCAGTGCCGCCAGGTAGGCCTGGCTTTCGGCACGCGCCCAGGCGCTGGCGTATTGCTGGGCGGCGCGCTTGTCGTCGATGACGGTGGCGTCGCGCGGCTGCAGCTGGTTGATGCGCACGACGACATAGCCGCCGTCGTCGGCCGTAACGCCCACGGCTGCCGGCAGCTTGGCTGCGTCGGCGCCGAGCACGGCTTCGATCTGGGCGCGCGTCAGGCCTTGCGGCTTGGCGCGCGACACGGTCGCGGCCGCTTCCAGGCCGGCGGTGTCGGCGGGGTTGGCCTTCAGCGCAGCCAGGCGGGCTTCGCCGGCCTTCTTGGCCTGCTCGGAAGCAAGCTTCTTGACGAGTTGCTCGCGGACCTTGTCCTTCACGTCGGCCAGCGGCGGCACGCGGGCCGGGTTGTGCTGGGTGACGCGAGCCGACACGAGCTGGCTGGCGCCGGTCTCGACGGCTTCGGTATTGCGCTTGTTGCGCAGCGCGTCGGCGCCGAAGATGGCATCCAGCAGCTTGACCGAGGCCAGCGGGCCCTGGGCGCCGGCCTGGGGCTGGCGCTGCACGGTGGCGGTCTGGAGTTGCAGCTTGAGCTTGTCGGCCGCGGGTTGCAGGCTATCGGATTGCTCGTAGACGAGGTTGCCGAACTGCTCGGCGGCTTCCGAGTAGCGGCGCTGGGCCAGCTGCTTGCGCACTTCGTTCTCGACCTCGGCACGCACCGCCTCGAACGGCTTCTTGTCGCCGCCGCGGGTGCCGGTCAGCTGGATGATGTGATAGCCGAAGTCGGTCTCGACGAGGTTGCTGATCTCGCCCTGCTTCATCGCGTAGACGGCGGCGTCGAACTCCTTGACCATGGCACCACGGCTGAAGAAGTCGAGGTCACCGCCATTGGCACCGGAGCCTTCGTCCTGGGAGTTCTTCTTGGCCAGCGCCGCGAACTCGGCCGGGTTCTTGCGCACCTGCGCCAGGATTTCTTCCGCCTTGGCCTTGGCCTTGGCACGCTCTTCGGCGGGCGCGCTGCGCTCGACCTTGATGAGGATGTGGCTGGCGCGACGCTCCTCGGGCACGCCGTAGCGGGCGGCGTTTTCCTTGTAGTAGGTCTGCAGGTCGTCTTCGCTGAACTTGACGTCCTTCTTCAAGGCGTCCAGGTCGAGCAGGACGTACTGGATCTGGGCGGACTCGGGCAGCTGGAACTTGGCAGCGTTGGCAGGTTCCTTGTAGAAGGCCTCGATGTCGGCATCGCCAGGGTTGAGCTTGGCGGCAAAGTCCTTGAGGTCGAAACGCTGCAACTGCACCTCGCGCTGCTGCAGCAGCGAGTCAAACGCCAGCTTGGGCGCGGCGGCGCCGACGGCGACCGAGCTTTCGATGGGCGTGGTGACCTGGCGGATGGCGTAGTCCTGCCGCAGGCGCTCCATGAAGATGGAAGGCGTCATGCCCTGGGCAGCGAGCAGGGCCTTGTTGACCGTGCCATCGGGATTGCGCAGGAAGGCGAACTGCGGGTCGTTCCAGAAGCGGGCGTTGACGGACTCGGCGCTGGGCGTGAAGTGCTGATGCTCCGCCGCAGCCTTCAGCGTGCGCTCGCTGACTAGGCCTTCGAGGGCCTGGCGCTTGACCTCGGGCGTGTCCAGCAGCTTGGCATCAACGCCGGGGCTCTGGCGGCGGATGCGCTCGGCCTGCTCACGCTGGGCAGCGTCCCATTCAGCCTGGCTGATCTTGCGGCCATCGACGCTGGCCACGCCGGCGTTGGCACCATCCATCATGCTGGTGTAGCCCTGCATGCCGACGAAGGCAAAGGACGGCAGGATCAGCAACAGCAGGATGAACTGGAACAGGCGGTTGTGCTGGCGAACGAATTCAAACATCTCAGAAGGCCTTGAGGATCAAACGCGACGAAGGCGAACCGAGGTTCGCCTTCGAGGGAGCCGCATTCTAAATGCGAGGCGGCTGACGCCGCCCGGAGGGTGGGTGGTGGGCGCTGACGGGCTCGAACCGCCGACAATCTCCGTGTAAGGGAGGTGATTCTCTAAGTACATCAAATACTTAGAAGTCCAACCAACCAGAAGAGAAAAGCGGCGGGCTGCCAGACACAGTATTTTCACTTAGTTTATAAATCGTCTTACTGTCTAAATAGACAGTACCCGGGATATGGCTGGCGTCGATGGCTCACCCCCTGATCCACTATGCCAGCACGATCAATGCATGGCTCGATTCAGCGCACACCACTACCGCACGCAGGCGATCCAGCGTCGCCGCGACCCTGAGCAAGATGCGAAGAACGCCGCCGCGTCTGAAGAGATGCGGCGGCGGGTGAATGCGGCGCTGGCCCACCTACCCGTCGAGTTGCTGACAGCGGCGGTTGAGCAGCGGGTCGCCGCCCGCCAGCCGGATAAGATTGGCCATGGGGCCAAAGCAAGGACGTTAGCCGCAGTGAGAGAGCCCGGCCGTTAGGTTCGTCATGCGCCTGGAGCCACTCAGGGCGCCCCGCCTTATCTCTTCACCGCTGCCAGCATGATCCCGACATGCACGGCCGCAGCCAGCGCGCCCCACCAGCCCGCCACACAGACCAGCGCCACGTAGCCGGCCACGATCAGCGCGCCGCTCAATTCAGCGACTCCTTGACCGTGCTGCGCATCTCCTTGGGCGCCGCCTTCACCGTCCGGTCTGCCCGGCTCGACTTCAGGGCCTTCACTCGCGCCAGCACCTGCTGCAGCGTGATCTTGATGGGCGCGGTGGGGTTGTCCTTGTTCCACTCGGCCAGGCTGGCGCGGGCCTTCGCCACGCCTTCACGGTCGCCGTCAGCCATCGCCTGAGCCCAGCGGCCGGCAATCTCGCCCTCGACGTTCTTGGCGAGCTGGATGCTGCGCATTGCCTCGCCCACCCTGCCCGACTCGCGCGCCACCTCGGCGGGCTGGAAGCCGATGAACTTCATCGCCGCGTCCGTCATGTCCGTGTTCATGACCTTGGCGCCCTTGCTGTTGCGGTACTCGCCGGTCTGAGCCATCTGGATGGCCTTGGCCATGTTCTGCACCGCCATGGGCATCGCAGTCATCGCGCCGCCGGCCAGGTCGCCGCCCAGCGCCTTGGTGACGCCGTCCTTGAGGTTGGAAGCCAGCCCGCCCGCAGCGCCAGCCACTTCCAGCAGCTGCTTCGCCGTGTCGGTGTTCGAGCGCAGGAACAGGCCCGTCGCCGGCAGCAGGTTGCCCATGCCCATGCGCAGGGACAGATCCAGCGGGAAGCCTGGCAGAGCCGTCAGGCCGCGCGTGGCCACGTCTGCCGCGCCATCGCCCAGGCCCAGGGTCTGCGCGACGAACTTGCGCTTCCACCGCTTCGAGTTGGTGTCGTGGCCCATGGCCTGGCCCAGCGTGTCGATGAGGTCGTCCAGGTCGTCGGCGAACGGCAGGCCGCCGGCGCCGCCCATCAGAATCAGCAGTGCCAGCGCCACGGCAACCGCCTTCTTGCCCTCGGGGCCAGACTTCCACATGCGCACCAAGAACTCCAGATAGTGGGTGCTGAACTGCTTGAACGTCATCACCGTGGCGCCCACGGCCCCGCGCGCCACGTTGGCCTTGTTGCCCTTGTTGTAGAGGCCCTGGGTCTCGACGACGGCCTTCTCGGCGAAGGCGAACGGGTTGGCGATGCCCTCCTGCTGCGCCGTCTGCCAGGCCGCCACGAAGGTCGCCCGGCGGTTGAACTGCTCGGCCAGGCTGAACATCGAGCCCCACACGAACGCCGCCTTCTTCAGCAGCGGGTTCTTGCCGAGGGTGTTCATGGCCTCGGCTTGCAGGTGGTGGATTTCCTGCGGGCTGACGATGCCATCCGACTCGGCGCGCTTCAGTGCGTCGGCCAGGTCGGCGCCCATTCCCTTGCCGCTGGCCACCATCGCCATGGCCGCGGTGAGCCGCTTGCCGGCCTTGATCGCGCCGCCGTACTGGGTCAGGTAGGGCAGCGTCATCGTGATCGGCTGAGTCATGTTGACCAGCGCGCTCGCCACCGAGCCCCCGATGAACGAGGTAAACAGCAGGCCGCGCACGGCCGCCGCTTCCTCGGTCGGGGTGGTGACGTACTCCACCAGCTTGATCGCGTCGTCACGCAAGTCGCCTTGCTCCTTGGGGATGGCCTCGGCCGACTTCTTGGCGTCGGCAAGGTGCAAGTGTCCTGCGGACATGCGCGCGTTGGAGGTCACGAAAGAGGCCAGAACCCGGGCAACGTCGTCGCTGTAGCCCGAGATGCCCTTGCGCTCGATCATCCGCTTCAGGGCCGAACGATTGGCGATGGCCAGCTTCAGGTAGGCCTGGAACACCGGGTTGTCGCTGTTGCCCGTGGCGTCGGCGAACAGCTCCAGCGAGTCCATGGACAGGCCGTTGAACAGCTTGTGACCCTCCTGGCTCATCACCCCTTGGGTGAAGGTCAAGCGCCCCATGGCGGGGTCGGCGCGGAGCTGGCGCGCGGCCCGGTTGGCGTCGCGCACCGTCTCGTACATGCCGAAGAACTCCGTGCCGCCACCTGGGCCGGTGACGTGCAGGGTGTGCTTGCCGAAGCGCGTCAGCGGCGCGTAGCCCTCGGCCTGCAGCTGCTCGATGCGATCCACCTTGGCGCTGATCTCGGCGGCCAGCGCTTCGTCGCTGGCAAGGTGCTCGGCCAGAAGGTCGCCCGCCTCGCGTGCCGTGGGCGCTGCCAGCACGGCCTCACGCACGGCCCGGCCAGCTTCGCCCGCAATGCGCAGGATCTCGGTCTTGGCCAGCCCATCCAGCGACTGGTCGACGGCGGCACGGAACTCGCGGTAGAGCTCGACTTGCTTGGCGCTCAGGCCGAACTGGCTCCTCAGCGTCGCGTCGTCGTACAGCACCTTGTCCAGCGTGCCCTGGAAGATCGCTTCGCCGGCCTTGGCCTTGTCCTTGTGGTCGGCTCCGTGGCGCAGCAGGCCGCCCTTCATCAAGTCGGATGCGGTGTCCAGCTTGGGTAGCAGCGACGGCGCGAGGTCGGCCGCCCGGTTGGCGAACACGCTGGTGTCCTTGATGTAGTCCTGCACCGCATCGAACACGCGCCCGAAGGTCTTCGGGTTGGCCTGCGCCTTGTGGTACTGGGTGCCCACCGTGCGGCCCCACAGGTTCGTGCTGCCGTGCGTCGTCACTGCGTCGAGGAACGCATTGCGGGCGCCGGCCTGGCTGAAGTTGGTTACGGCGTCGGCAAGGGTCGAGCGGCTGAACACTGCCCGATCTGCCGGCAGGGCCAGCATCTGGTCGAGCGTGTAGCCGTGGAGGTCTTCGATGGACTTCGCTTCAAGCGGAGCCTCTTCTGCCATGTCATGGCCGTAGAAGATGCGCTCGCCATCGCTCCAGCGCCGCTGCAGGTCGCTGTACGACGAGATGGGCTGCCCACGCTTCTTCAGTTGGCTGGCCAGGCTCTCCTTACGGCTGAACGAGGTATCCCCGGCGGCCTCGCCAGCGGCGCCACGCTGCACGAAGGCACGGGCGGGCAGGATGTAGTTGCGCACGATCTCATCATCGCTCAGTGCCATGTCGCGGAAGCCCGGCACATGCGCGCGCAGCCAGGTGCGAATCGCCGCCACGGCCTTCTTCGACCAGCCCACGTCGGGCGCGCGCTGCGCCATCTCGGCGAGCACTTCCTCAGCGGCCATGCGCCGGTCGCTGGGCTTGTCGTAGTCCAGGCCGTACTGCTTGGCCTTTGCCCGCACCTTGCCGGAGTTCAGCACGGCCAGGCGGTCAAGGATGGTGCCCAGCTCGGGGCCGAACGTGCCACGCAGCCCGAAGTGACCCAGGGCCTCGTGGAACAGCACGCGCACCACGTCAGCGTCGCCGCCAAGCTGCGGCGCGATCAGGTAGACCTTGCCGTCGTGGAAGAAGCCTTCCGGGTCGCCCTGGGCGCCCTGAGACAACTGGGTCTGATCTGCAACGCGGACGGCGCGCGGTACCAGCGGGTCATTCATGCCGCTCAGCACGACGACTGCCGGCGCGTTCTTCCAGCGCGCGGCAATCCGCCCGGCCAGCGCCTCTACGGCTTGGCGTCGCTCGGCGCTGGCTCGGTCTTCGCGGCGTGCCGGTTGACTCGCGCGGTCGACTTCGCTTTCTGTGCTGGCGTCAGCGCCGTCACGCGCTGCTTGACTTGAACCAGCATCTCGGAACGCTGCTCCGGTGTCCTGGGCTTCGGCATAGGTTTTCCAGTTGAGGTTGCCATCGTAGGCGCCTTCCACGTTTTGTTGGGGAATACCCATCTTTTCCCAAAAGCCGCGGGCCTCCGGGACGACGTTGCTGATGTCCAGGCCACCGGCCGGGTTGGCAGCCAGCAGCGCCTCGATGACGTTGCGGGCAACGCCAGACTGGCGCCCCTTCTTGTCTACCTCGATGTCCAGCAGGGCCTTCGCCTGGCCGTCCTTGACCAGCAGCTCCACGTACCCCAGCACGTCGAAGCCAGTGGCCGACATGATCGGGTAGTTGACGACTTGCTCGCCAGCCACCTCGATGACTTCGAGCCGTTCGGTGATCTGCGGGAACTCCAGGCGCACCTTGTCGCCGATGTAGAGCGGGAGGCCGCCCTCGTCGTGTTCCACGGTGATCGACGGACGCGCGGGGGCCTTGCTGCGGCTGAAAGCGGGCATGTCGCCCGGCTCATCGCCAACGACTGGGGCGGCTTCATCGACGCTCGCCCCTTGGGCTGCCGCTGCAATGCCCTCTTGGCGCAGCTCTTCTTCAAGCGTCTTGAGGGCGGCCCACTTCTCCAGCATCTCCTGCTGATGCTCGAACGGGGCGCCGATCTTCTTGCGCAGGCGCGTGACGTCGGTTTCGTTTTCCTTGATGGCTGCTCGCGCCTTGCGCAGATCGGACTCGACGCTGTTCAGCGCGTTGACCACCTTGCGTGCCAGGCCAACCGCGTCCACATCGGCGCCCATCGACTCCACCTCATCGCTCACGTCGATGGTGTGTGGGCCTGCCGTGACGGTCAGCTGATGCCGGCCGTTGGGCACCTTGACCATGCTGGCGTCCTTGCCGTCGCCGTCCTTCACGTACTGGAAGCCGGCGTGCATGGTCAGCGCCAGCCCGTCGCCGATGGTGCCCAGGCTTTGCTCTTCGCGCGCCGGGTCCAGGGCGGCGGCCTTGGCGCCCTTGTTGAATGCGTCCTTCAGCGCCTGGCCGAACTCACCCGGCTTCGTGAAGGTCGCGCCTTTGACGGTGCCGGCCGTGAAGGCGAAGTAGCGCCCACCGATGGCCTCGAATGCAGCGCCGTAGGTCTTCTCCCGCTTCTGCGCGCTCTCGATGGCCCACTCGGCTTGGCGCAGGGCCTGGCGTGCATTGATCTGCTCGCTGGCGTGCGCAGCCTGCTGGCGCTCAAGGCGCTCGGTGTCTTGCCGCAGACCGGCCAGCAGCAGCGCGCGGGGGTCGCCCGAGGCCATGGCCGCCGCCTGCTCGTAGAGCGATGCCTCGCCCAAGTCGTCCATGCTGCGCAGGTTCTTGTCCCCACGGAAAGCCTGGTCGATGAACCGCTGCTTGCGGCCCACCATCTGCCACATGGTCGAGTCGTAGCCGCCCTTGGTGGCGTACCAGTCTTCGCCTGCGATGGGGTTCTGGTTGCCCTGGCGGATGATCCGGCCGCGCGGTTGCTCCACGTCGGCGGGGAACCACGGCGGGTCCATGTAGTGCAGCGCCGTCAGCCGGTTTTGCACGTTGACGCCAGTGCCCATCTTCTTGGCGCTGCCGATCAGCACCCGGAAGGTGCCATTGCGCATGCCCTTGAACACCGCTTCCTTCTTGGCGTCCGTGTCAGCGTCGTCGAACCATGCGATGTGCTCGCGCTTCACGCCACCCGCGACGATTGCCTTGGTGAAGGTGCCGCGCGAGTCGAAGCCGCGCCGTGCCGACGAGGCCGCGCCGAAGCCCACGTTGTAGAAAACGATCTGCGTGCCGCCCTTGGCCGTCATCGGCTTGCCGTCGCGGTCGACGTAGACATTGCGCGCAGTGGCCTTGTACTCTGCCGCGATCTTGCCGGCGGCCTCGTCGATCTTGGTCGTCTCGCCTGGCAGCACGCGCCCGCCGGGGATGAACCGCGGGTCGGTGGCAGCCAGTCGGCCGTCGCTGATGATGGCGATGACCGGATCAGGGTTGTTCGGCTCGTCCTTGCTCGGCTTCCAGGCCCGCGACTTCTCCAGGCGCGGCTGAAGCACCTGCGTCTGGTAGTCCTTCATGGCCTGGCTGGGCTCGACGAGGTTCAAGTTCGGCTTGCCGCCCCGCGTCTCGGGGCGCTTCACGATGGCGCCGAGCTGGTCCGACTGCAGCACGTCCATGAACATGCGAACGCGGGCCATCAGCTCGGGCACGTTGTCGAACTTGGCGAACCGCTCAACGATCTCGTACTTGCCGGCCGCGTTGGGCTCCAGCGCCGACGCCACCTCACCGAACATGCGCGCCCACGAATCGAAGGTACTGATGCCGCCCTCGTCCAGCGTCTTCGGGTCGAAGAACCGCATGATGGTGTACAGCTCGCCCATCGTGTTGGTCACGGCGGTGCCCGAGGCGAACACCATCGCCCGGCCCGGCTGCTGGCGATCCAGGTGGCGGGTCTTGACGTACATATCCAGCGCCCGGCGGGAGCCGTTCGGGTCAATGCCCTTGATGCTCTGCGCGGTGTGGAAATCGAGCTTGCGGTAGACGTGCGCCTCGTCCGCAAAGATCATGTCCACGCCCATGTCCTCGAAGTCGACGATGCCGTCTTTCTTGCCGGCGGCGAGGATGCTGTCGAAGCGCTGGTTCACCGCCTCGATCTGCTGCTCGAGCTGGCCACGCCGCACGCGGGCGCCTGCGTCCTTGGCGACGGCCGTCAGTTCTTCCTCAAGGTCGGCCAGGATCTCGTCGCGGATCGGGTTGATCGTCTCCGGCTTCACACCGATGCGCTGGAAGGCGTCGTGCGTGATGACGATGGCGTCGGGTGCGTTGAGCGTGGCCGCAGCGACGAAGGCCTTGCGGCGCTCCTTGCTGAAGTTCTGATCGTCGGCCACCATGATGTTGGCCAGCGGGTACAGCTCCATGAACTCGTTGGAGAACTGCTCCAGCATGTGGTTCGGCACCACGTAGATCGGCTTGCGGATCAGGCCCAGGCGCTTCTGCTCCATGCCGCCCGCGATCATCTCGATGGTCTTGCCGGCGCCGACAGCGTGCGCGAGGTAGGTGCTGCCGGTCTGAATCTGGCGCCAGATCGCGCGCAACTGGTGGGGGTGCAGCTTGTAGCGCAGGCTCACGCCGGGCAGCGTCAGGTGCGAGCCGTCGAACACCCGGGGCGCGAGGTTGTTGTAGCGGTGGTTGTAGCCCTCCACCAAATCGGCGGCGCGCTCGCTGTCCGTCCACACCCAGGTCTTGAACTTGTCGCGAATCTTCTTGGCGGCTTCGTTGGCCGCCGTGGTGCCCTCTTGGTCGACAACCTGCTTCTTGTCCGCGGTCGTCGCCATGACCTTGATGCTGCGGCTGTTGAGGATGGCCTCCAGCAACTCGCTCGGGGAGCGGGCTGCCGTGCCGTACTCGGCGCCGGCCTTGCGCTGGCTGCGCATGTTGCCGCCCTCAACCTGCCACGTCTCGGTCTTGGGGTCGAACGTCACGTCGCCCGCGTCGATCTCCTTGGCGAACTCCTGCACATGCTTCTCGCCCACCCACGGGGCGCCGAGCTTCACGCTGATCTGCGACGGGCCGAGCTTCTCCGGCTGAACCGCCTTCAGGGCCTGGACGTTGCGCGCAAGGCTGCGGTCCAGTCGCGCCGCCATCGTGGCCTCTTCGAGCTTGTCGACCACATTGCCAGACAGGTACTCATCAGCCAGCGTCCAGTCGCCGCCCGGCACCTTGTAAATCTGGCTGCCCAGGGCTTCGATGGCCTCGTCGCGGCTGATGTGCAGGCGGGCCGCCACGTCGGCCAGGTCGAGCCGGCCAGTCGCGTCCAGGGACACGGCCAGCGCGTCGCCAATCGACTTGATCTCGCGCGTGACCGGCTTGCCGATGGTGCGGCCCAGCAGGAATGCCGACTTCTTGATGTTGCCGTCCTCGTCGATGGCCTCCATCTGCGTCATCAGCGCCGAGTCGTAGTCCTCGCGGATCAGCCGGCGGTTGATGAACACACGCGTCGGCGTCTCCACCGGGTTGCCGTCCTCGTCGGTGCCCTTGCGCACCTGCACGCGGAAGGCGTTGATGTGGCCGTTCTTCTTGACGAAGGCGTCATAGGCCTTGTTCAGCTTCTTGAGCGCAGCCTCCCACGGCCCATCCGTCACCTGGGCGAGCTGCGCCTCCTTGACCAGATCGCGCACGCCCACGTAGTCAGCGAGCCACGCCTTGTCCTTGGCCGACAGCTTCACGACGTCGGCAAGCGGCTTGCCGATGCCGTCCTCTACCCTGAACACATCACCATCGTTCGACAGGTAGACCACCCCCTCGCGCTTCACCTTGGGGTCGAAGTCCATCTTCGCCACTTCGGCGCGCTGGGCCACCGGCTCCATGCCGCTGGCCGAATAAACGTTCACGGGCAGGCGCTCCACGGCCGCGGCGAACTTGGCGTCAAGCTCGTCGGTCGTCGTGTCGTAGGACACCACCGTGTACTTGGCGCCGCCGATGCCGTTGGCATTGATGCGGCGGCCTTGGTCGTCGGTGTTGCCGCTGATGCGGTTCTGGCCCAAGACCATGTGCGGGTTGGCCGCGAAGTATTCGTTCACGACCACCGGGCCGTCCTTCGTCTCGACAGTCGCCACGTTGGCCCACGGCTGGCCGCCAGGCGCCTCACCGGGCGCCCGCTTGCGCAGGAAGATCACATCCGTGACCACGCTGGTGCCGGCGTTGTCCTCGAAGGCCGTTGACGGCAGGCGGATCGCGCCCACAAGGTCAGCCTGCGCCATCAGGTAGCGGCGGGCCTTGTCGGTCTGCTTGTCCATCGTCCCCTTGCTGGTGACGAACGCCAGCAAGCCGCCCGGGCGCACCTTGTCGATGGCCTTGGCAAAGAAGTAGTCATGCAGCATGAACCCGTGCTTCTGGTAGCGCGGGTCGGCCGTGATCTTGGTCTGAGAAAACGGCGGGTTGCCCACCGACACGTCGAAGAAGTTGTCGGGCAGCCGACGCTTGATGAAGTCGTCGTGAATCATGTTCTGACCCGGCGACAGCAGGCGCGCGATCAGCGCCGTAGGGCCGTCGAACTCGATGCCGGTGAACTTCGACGTCTGGTAGACGCTCTCCGGCATGAGCATGGCGAAAGAGCCGATGCCGCCGCCTGGCTCAAACACCTTGCCGCCCGTGAAGCCCAGGCGCTGCACCGCTGACCAGACCGAGCGGATGATGCCCTCGCTGGTGTAGTGCGCGTACTGCGTGCTTTGCAGGATGGTGCGCTGCCACTCGGTAGGCAGGGCTGCAGCGCGCACGGCCAGCGCCTTCCACTTCGCGTCGTGGACGGCATCCGGGAAGATCAGCGCGCCGGCCGGCGCATTGGCCTTGTGGTACGGCTGGGCCACCGGGAAGATGGCGTTGCGGATCTCGCTGGCGCCGAAGCCCACGTACTTGGCCAGCAGCGCCTGCTCGGCCGGCGTGGCGTCGCGCTTCTCGCTCTCGATCTGGCGGGCCAGGTCGATCAGGTCAAGGTTGCGCTCGGCCGACTTGAGCCAAGAGCCCTCGCGCTTCAGGTCTCCGATGCCGGGTCGGTAATCGGGGGCAGAAACTCGGCCACCACCTCCTGCCACAGCAGCAGGCGATCCATCGGGAACTTCTCCAGCCCCTCGGCTGTTCCCCACGTCCCCGCCTTCATCATCGAGTCCTTCAGCGAGTCCTCCCTCGTCTCGAACGCCTCGATCATCTGCTCGTCCAGGCTCTCCGCGCGGCTGGCTAGCGCTTCGGATTGCACCGTCGCTGACGGGTCGCTGTCCTGCATCCAGCGGCTGATCGAGCGCAGGCGCATCGCTTGAAGGGGTGGAATCATTGGTGGCCTCCGGGCCTTGAGTATCGACCGATGGTGCTTCGGTAGGGGCGTCAGGGCCAGTTGTGGCCCCATCGTTGGTAGTGGCAGCGTCGCGCTCTTGCTTGGTGGTGGCTTTCGGCCGGGTTGGCGGGCTGGGCTCGTCGGCCGGCGCTTCCTCGGTCGCCTTGGCTTTGGTCGCCCGCTGACCGGCCGGCGTCTTGGCGTAGGCCTCGGCCGCCACGCCCTCGATGCGGGCAGCTTCCGCGCGCAAGTCGGTGAGCTTCGCGTCGATGACTTGCAGCCAGGCATCGTCCTTGTCCATGCCGCCTGCGATCAGCTCGTCAGCGTCGCCCAGCATCTCGGCGCGGAACGCGTGGATGGGCGAGCTTTTGCCCAGGTGCTTCACTACGCACGTCGTTGCCTTGCTCACAACATTTCTCCAGTGACTGCCGCTGTGACCAGCGCCAGGATTAGTTCGTTCTGCCGCTTGATGCGGCGCTGCTGTTCTTCATGCTCGTGTCGCCAGTCGCCGATGAGGGCGGGCATCTGCCGCACGACCGGCGCCCCGCCAGCCGGGAAGCGCCACGACTTCGGGCTGAAGGACTTGGGTGAAAAGCTTTCACGGCGAAACACCAGCGCCTCGCCATGGGTCAGCCTCAGCGCCAGTGCCGATGACGGCCGCGCCGTTCATGCGCTTCACATCGACGCCCGGCGGGGTGGTGTTCATCGCGGCAAGAACCGCCACTGCGATGTCGGCTGCTGTCGGGCCGCTGCCGCCGACTGCGGTGGTGGCGTAGGCCGCGCTGGTCTTGCGCTCCACGTAGACGCCGGCCACCGGGAGGATGGTCCCGCCCAGGTTGCCCGCGATGGTGTAGTTGCCCGGCGTGGGGAACCGCAGCCGCCAACCGTTGACCAGATCCAGCGCGTAGAAGAACGCCCCGCTCCCAAGGTCGACGGCCTTCCACGTGTGCGTGGCCGGGTAGATCATGGCCGGCGCCGAATCCTCCCAGTCGCGCAGGGCGGCGTGGAAGACGGGCAGATCCAGGATCGAGCTGTCCGACTCGATCACCAGGCTGCCGGGGAGGAAGGTCAGGGCCATCAGGCGTCAGGGTTGCGGATCGCGTTGACGGAGCCGCCGGCCGACGTCACGGCGAACGTGGTTTCAAACGGCACGATGGGGGTGCCGCCGCCGTTGCGCACCCGCACGCGCGCCGTGAAGTCGCTGCCGTAGTTGAAGGTGCCGCTGCTGACGCTGGTCGTGGTCACGGCCTTGTCGACCAGCGGGAACCATGTGGCCCCAGCGCTGTAGCCGCCCGCCGGCACGGCTGGTGACAGCCCCGATACCGTGGCGCCAGAGATGCCGGTGTAGCTGTGGGCATTGCCGCTCACCCGAATGAAGCCCGCGCCCGTGGGCACATCGCTCGCTGGGGCGCCAGACAGCGTCAACGTCGTGGCCGCGGCCGTGCCAGTCGACGTAATGCCGGTGGTGGTGTTGAAGCCGCCGCTGCCGTCGTCCTTGCCCACCAGCACGTAATCGCCGCTGACGATGGCGCCCACCGACACAGCGATGGCGACAGGCGGCGTCACACTGGTTCCGTCGTGGCTGACGAGCGCATAGCCCTGCAGGTCCAGCGAGTTCAGCGATGCCGGGTCGATCCACCAGCCTTGCGCCACAAGCCACTTGCCGCCAGCCAGCGGGCCGAAGGGCGCCGCCAGGACGTCGGTGTAAGCGGCGTTGAGCTTGCGGTAGTTCCAGCCCGGGATGCTGTTGATGGTGCCGCCGCTGGTCTCGGAGCACAGGAACTGCAGCGCCTGCCAGACCTCGGCCAGCCGCGCTGCGCCAGTCCAGCTGATGGTGCCCTTGTAGAGCTTGCTCACGCCGCCCAGGACTTGCGTGGTGTCGCCGATGGTCAGCGATACCGTCGTGCTGGGCGTGGTCGACGTCACCGCGTTGGTGCCGCCCGAGTAGTTGCCCACCAGGCGGGTGATGTTCGCGTCCGCCGACACCGAGAGGGCCGCCACCTGCTCCGAGCCAGCCGAGCCGTCCACGTCGAAGTGGCTGAAGCTGTAGCCCCATTCCCGCGACAGCACGGTGACGATGCCGCTGGCGATCAGCGCGCCGCCGGTCTTGACCTTGAACAGCGCGCGCACCGGGCCGGCGCTCCACCATTTGGTGCCGCTGTTGTACTTCGCGCCGTTCTGCACCACGTAGTGCGAGCGGCCAGCCAAGCCTGCGCCGATGGTGTTGATACCTGTGTACAGCACCGCCGCGGCCGACTGCTCCACCGAGCCGAAATAGAACCGCTGGCTGGTGGCGTCGTCGATGTTGATGCCGTTGAGCAACGACAGCGCCGAGGGCCGGGCAGCGTTGCGCTTACCCGCCAGCTCGGACGGGTTGCTGCCCAGGATCGACACGTTGTCGTCCGCGGTCGGCCCCGAGTTGTCGGCCAAGTCCTGCAGCCACTGGTGCAGATCGAGCACCGAGTAGATGCCCGAACCCGCGATGCTGCGCACATCGCCGCCGGAATTGATGCTGAAGTCTGTTGCAGTAATGCTCATGGCGGTTACTCGTCGGGGATTTGGGACACAAAGACTGTTTGCGCGCCCACGAAGGCGGTGCTCAGCGTCTCGTAGGGGCGGTAGTACGGCGCCGAGCTGCCCTTGCGGACCTTGACGCGCAGGTCGTTCGCCGCGTTGCCCGCGGTGTAGGCCGGCACGTTGAACACCTCGGAGGTGCTGGCTACGGTGCGGTTCTCGATGGCAGCGCCGGCCTGCGTTTCGATCTGCACCGCAGACCCGACAACAAGGCCGGTCAGCGTCAGCACAAACGTGCCGATGGAGTCCGTGGGCAGGCGCTTGACACCGATGGTCCCGCCGGCCGTGCAAGGCTCGATGCCCAGGAACGCGCCGCTGGTGTAGCTCCGCCAGCCCTGCAGGCTCTTCTGGCCGACGCGCATCTGCGTGCTCATGTGATGCTCGTCTCAGGGTCGATGTAGAGCTGCACGCCAGAGCCACCCGGCGGGTTGCCAGTCACCTCGAAGTACACGGCGACCTCGGTGCCCTGCTTGATGGCCAGGCTGGTCGTCAGGCTGAGGCGCCGGCTGCTGTGGCTCGGGAAGTTCGAGATGCCGGCCCAGGTCGCTCCAGGCGAGGACAGCGCCGACGACTTGCCGTAGGTCGTCTCGCAATAGACCTTGTTGTCGGTGCTGATGTAGTACACCCGCATGGCCACGTCCAGCGCCGTCACGGTCACAGGCGTGAGGAAGTCCAGCGCGACGGTGCGCGTCGTCGACGACAGGCGGCAGATCGTCGCCATCCGCGGCGTGGTCAGGTTGTTGAAGACCGACGCGGCCGACGCGAACCAGTCCATCTTGACGGACCACGGCGTCGAGTTGTCGCCCAGCAGAGCCGAGCGCGTCGGGTAGGCCGGGCTCGCGTCGGGGTTCCAGTCCACCACGCCCGCGCCGTACTCGTAGCGATAGCCGAGGCCCGCGTCCAAGTTCTGCGTGATGACGGTCGCGTAGTTCGGGTTGTCGGTGCGCAGCGAGGACAGGCCGACGTAAGTGGTGCCCAGGTTCACGCCCGTGCAGCCCTCGGCAACGGCCTCGGAGCCGCTGCCCATCGTCATGCTGGCCGGGAAGATGCGGTAGCGACCGAAGGCCCAGCCGGACAGACGGAGCCCGATGAACTTGAGCGACCCGCCGGCAGCAATCGCCGTGCTCTGCACTAGCGAGCCAGGGTCGGACCCGGCAGTGTGGTTCGCTGTGACTTCGCAGCCCTCGAAGATCACCGCACCGTCGATCCCGTTCAGCAGCACCAGGCCAGACCATGACGTGCGGGCCTCCTTGAACAAGAAGTTGCAGCGCTTGAACCGGAACGCGTACTGCAGCTGCGAGCCGGCGAAGATGCGCGGGCCGGCGCCGCCCGTGTTGTAGGTGCTCGGCGTCTCGAAGGTGATGCCCTCGACCATCGCTGGCGTGCGCGAGCCGCCGCCCGGGTTGATCGCGATGTAGATCGCGCCGCCACCATTGCTCGTCGCCCACAGGAACCGCAGGCCGCCGGTCATGATGGCGCGGATGGACTTGGGCACACCGTTGGTGTTGCTGACCAGGCGCAGCGTGTTGTCGGCGCTGCTGATCGACATGCTGACGGTGATGACGCCCGTGCCGCTGTCGCCAGTCCAGATCGTGTTGCTGTCGAACACCAAGTGCTGCGGGTAGTTCGGCGTGCTCAGGTTTGGAGTGCCGTTCGCCGCGCAGGTGATCGTCTGCCCTGCCCCCGTGCGGCAATAGATGACGTCGTTGGTCGTCGGCGTGGCGGCGGTCGTCAGCGCGGTGCTGGCCACGGCCACGAGCGGCACGGCCATGACCATCAGGCCGTAGGCCAGCGCAGCCAGGCTCGACGACACGCCGATGGCCGCCGTGTTGAACAGCAAGCCCCAGCAGCCGCCAGAGCCGCCGGAGAAGTCCACCGGCAGGGTTGAGCTCGACGTCCAGCCGCTGGCCGTGGCGCGGCAGTTCGTGTTCGTGGCGCCGTTCAGCGTGGCCGAGCCGACGCGCATCATGACTTCAAGCGTGGTGCCGCTGGTGTTGCGGGCGAAGACCAGATTGCGGAGCTGCGGGGTGCCCACGGCAACGCCAGAGGCCACCGTCGTCGTGCTGGCGTTGATCGCCGCGACGAGGTTGTCCAGCGTGTTGGTCAGCGCTGCGCCGACGTTGAACTGGTTGCCGGTCGCGCCGCTGGCCACGGCCGTGAAAACCACGCCGCAGACCGTAAACGTGTTGGTCGCCGCGGCGTTGGCGGTGAAGACGACGCCGGCCGTCGCGCCAGCAGTGGCTGCGGTGGTGGCCGAGCCGTCGCCTTCTTGCGGCACGCCCCAGGTCGGGGTGGCCCCGAGCGAGGTGGCATAGGCGCCGTGGTCAAGGTAGTACGGCATCAGTAGCCCCCGAGCATCTGGTTGATGGCGTCGGCGTCGAGCTGCAACTCGGCGAGCGCCGACAGCGCCTCAAGGCCTGCGCGCATGCGCGGGTCAGCGCGGTCCACCGAGGTGCCGTCTGCCTCTGGCGTCAGCAGGTTGAACTTGTCCAGCCACAGCGTTGCGAGCGGGTTGGCTACCGGGTCGCTGGCCAGCGTGCGCAGTGCCAGATAGCGCTCGTCACCGAAGAGCGCCATGAACTGCAGCTGGGTCAGGCGGCGCGGCCCGACGTGTTGCGCCGGCGCAGGTGCCGGGGCGCTCGCGGTCGCGGTGTGATCGTGCGTGGCGAACTCGAAGCCGCCGAACTCGATGGGCGCATCCGCGTCGTAGCGGTACACCTCCTGGCCCGTGGCTTTGTTGGTGACGATGTAGGTGGTCATTGAGTTCAGTGCAACTTGAGGGGCGTCGCAACAATCGTGTCGAGTGACCCGTCGTTGAGGTAATTGGCCTTGAACTCCCAGCCGCCGGCCGGCTTGTCCTTGGGGTGCTTGGACATGGCCGTCAGGGCGCTGGTGAACGCGCGCTTCACGGCGTCGATTTCCCTCTCGAACATGGCGGCCTGAGCGGCGAGCGCCGCTTGAAGCTCATCGGGCGTGACCGATGCCGGCGGCGGCGGCGCGGCCTCCGGGACGGCTGCCGCCTGCGTCTTCTTCTTGTCGGGGATGACGACGGGCATGGATCAGCCTCCAGCCACGCAGGCGCGGAACGACTCAAGCGCTGCGATGTCCGCTTGCAGCGCCTCAAGCGCGCTGTGCGCGTCGATCTCTTGATCGGCGAACGTGCCCGTTTCCTCCATGAAAACGGGCGTTGTCACCATCACCTTCTTGCGGAAGGACTTCGGCACGCCGGCCGCCTTGGGTGCTTTCTTGGCTGCTGGCTTCGCCGCTACCCCAGGGGCTTCCACGGCTCCACCAGTTCGCGCCTCGACTCCGGCGCGTCCTGGCTCTCCAGCCGCTGGCGCTGCAGCGCTTCCCGAATCAGTTCCTTCTTGGATGGCGGCCGGTGCAGCAGCCTCGGGTACTGCGGCAGCTTGCTCGGATTGGGCATCAGGGCCCTCCACGGGGGCGGGCTGCACGGCATGGCCGCCTTCCACCGCAACCACCTGGCTGCCGGCGTGCTTCATCTGCTCTCGCGCAGCGGCCATCTCGGTCTTGAACGGCTTGCCCTCCCGGTTCAGGATCAGGCCCGGGGTGGTGTCCGACACCACTTTGCCGGCTTCGGCGGCGGCGGCAATCCGCTCATCGGGCGTGGCCTCGGTCTGCCGCTGCGGGTTGATCCGCGCCAGCACGTCGGCATCGGTCACCCGGCCGGCGCGGTAGTCCTGCACGAACGCACGGGCAGCCGGCGTGTTCACCTCGGCCTGCTGGGCGATGAACTGCGCCACGGCGTTGGGCGCGGTCGGGTCGATCTCGACGGCATCGGCTCGCCGCGTGCGCGGGGTGCGGCCCACGGGCGCGTTTGCTGCTTCCTGAACCCTCGCGGCCTTCGCTTCGCCGGCTGCCTTGGTTTCAGCTTCCTGCTCACCGCGCGCCTGGGCCGCAGCGGCTGCGCGCTCGGTGTAGTCCAGCAGCACCGGGGCCGATACCCACTGGCGCGGCACGACGGTCCAACCCTCGCCGTCCGGCATGGGCAGCGCGGTCATGGGCTTGTTCAGCTCCGACTCGGCGCGCTTGGCGATGTCCTTGGCCTGCGCTTCCTCCATCGGCTGCGCCTGCTCCATCCAGCGCTCGATGTTCGCGCGGGAGGTGCGGTTGGCGGCCTCGGGGGTCTGCTGCACGGTCCACTGGCCGCCGCCGGCCTCCACAGGCTCCAGCTCGCCGAACGCGCCTTGCTCGCCGATATGCACGTCGGCCAGCTGCTTGTTGGCGAACAGCGGCTGCTCCGGCGCCTTGCCATTGGGGAAGGCAATCGAGCCAGCGAAACGCGGGTCGGCCTCGAAGTCCAGTGCGGTCGTGTCGGGCTCGTCCTTGACGGCCAGGCCGTCGCCCTTGCCTGGGATCGCGGTCGGCGTGAAGTCCAGCGGCTTGCCGCGGGCTGCGATGGTCGCGGCATTGGCAGCGCGGGACATGGGGCCGGTGTCAGGCAGCAGCGGCGGGTTGGCGGCCGGGTCCACGACAGCCGGGCCATGCCCGCCAAACGGCGCAGCGCCAGCGCCCAGCAGGCCACCAGATAGGCCGCCCATCACGGCAGCGTTGGCGGCACCCTGATCCCATGGCTTGCCCTGCGCGATGTTCTGCGCAACCTGCTCTTGGAAAGACTGCGGGAACTCCTGCAGCACGCCCTCGGTAGCGAAGCCCTCCAGCAGCTTGCGCGCGAGGCCCTTCTGCACCTCCGGGCCGGCGCGCTGTGCGCCAGCGATCATCTGGTTCACGTCGCCGATGCCCAGGCGGTTGGCGATGCGGCCGGCGACCGAGGTAATGCCCGCCGTCAGCAGGCCCGAGGCGCCGATGATGGCCGCCTGCTCGCCAGTGACCAGCCCGTCCTTGGACTCCTGGCGCACTTGCTCCAGGTTCTGCCCGGCCGACGAGGCGCCTTCAGCCAGGCCGCCAGCCAGCCAGCCAGGCGCACGCAGCGCGGTCGCCGCACGGCCAATCGGAGCGCCGGCCAACATCGAGCCCATCGACGTGACGGCCCCGTGGTAGATCGTGCTTGGGTTCGCGAAGGCCGCTTTCAGCGTGTCGACGATGCCGTCCGCGTCCTGCACCTTCTTGCTGGCGGCCTTGTACTCAGGCGAGTAGAGCTCGTCCAGCGCGTTGTTCGCGTCCTTGAACCGCACGCCTGCCGACTCGACCAGCTTGCCGGCATGGCCGCCCGTCACCATGTCGGCCATGCCGACGAACGTCTCGGGCACGCTGATGGCGCTCTTCACCAGCGACACACCGGTATCGCCCAGGGTCCGGCGCAGCATGCCGCTCGGCTGCTCCTGCTCGGGCTCAGGCGCCGCCCGGGTTACCTCCGGTTCACCGACAGGACTTGCCCAGTCGATCTCCGGGGCGACGAGGGGGACGCTGCTCTTGCGCTTGGGTGCCATGTTCGGTTACTCGGCCGACAGGCCTTGTGCTGCTGCTGCGCGGACAAGCTCGTCGTCAGCCTGCTTGTCGGACTTGCGCCGCCCCTCGGTCTTGGCGCTGCGTGCGGCCAGCTCGCGCTTGGCGTAGGCATTGCCGACAGCCACGTAGCGCTTCAGCTCGGCCAGCGGCATCGCTTCAAAGGCGGCGTCGTTCCCCGCGAAAGAGTTGGCGGTGGGCTCTGCCTTGCTCGCCGCCTGGGTCATCGTGGCGGCTGGTGCAGTCGCTGCCGGCGCGGCAGGTGCGCTCGTGGTGGGCTTGGCGCCCGGGGTCGCGCCGGGGTTGTCGGCCAGCGGGATGAACCGGCCGCCGTAGAGGATGCCCTCGACCTTGACCGTGCCACTGCCGTCCTTGCTCTTGAACGACTGCGTGGCCGTCTCGCCGCTGCGGAACGCGACGATGGCCTGCTCGGGCGTCATGCCGAAGCCGGCGGTCATGGCCCCGGTGTAGAGCCGCTGCACGGTGGCAATCTCGCTCTCGCGGGCCACCTTCAGCGCCTTCAGCTTGGCCGGGTCGGTTTCCGACTCGATCTGAGTCTTCCAGTCCGCGTTCAGCGTCGTGGCGATGCCCTTGTGCCCTTCCTTCAGGTCGGCCAGCGTCATGCCGCCTGCCTGGGCTGCCTTAGCGGCACGGCGCTCGGCAGCGGCATCGGCGCGAATCGACGCGATCTCGATGTTGGCCGCCGTGCGGTCGTTGGTCGCCTTCAGCATGCCCTGGTGGTACTGGTCGGTCGACGCGTCGCGCGTGGCCTGCTGCGCGAGCATGGCCTTCTGGTGCAGGTGGGCCAGCTTCTTGTCGGCGGGCATGCGCGCGAGTTCAGCAATCGCCAGGGCCAGGCCATCGGGCGTGTTCGGCACTACCTTCTCGGTCGGGTGCAGCTTGCCATCGGGGCCGATGACGTTGACCACGCGGGTCTTGCCATCGGCCGACACCACCGTCTTGACCTTGATCTCCCCGCCGTGGCCGTCGCCTGCGCTCTCGCTGACGAACTTGTCCAGCGAGTCCCAGTCCTTCACGTTCGTCTGCAAGTCAGCATTGAACTTGGCGTCGATGTCCGCGCGCATCGCGTCGTTGAGCTGGTACTGGGCCGTCTGCTCAGCCATGGCGCCTGTGCGCAACTGCTGCGCTTTCAGCGGCTCACCGTTGCGCATCGCCACGTCGGACATGCGCGCTGTGACGGCCTGCGGGGTGTTGGCCGCTGTCGCAGCAGCGTCAGCCTGGCCGCGGTCGGTGAAGCGCTTCCCAGCCACGTCATAGCCCGCAGTCGGCAGCGGCGCCTCGCCGGCCTGGCCCACGTCGCGGTTGTCCATCGTGTCGGGGCGATCCTGCTTCACCTCGACCGGCGCCACCGTGGCCGCAGCGTTGCCCATGTCGTCGCGCATCTTGAGCGACCGGGCACGCTCGCTCATCGTGAACTTGCGGTCCTCGTCTTCCTCCTGGCGCTTCTTCTTCAGGGCCTCGCGGTCCTCGGCGTCGGTCTGCTGCTTGGTCCGCATGCTCATGCCGGCGAGCACCCCCTCGATCATGCTCATGCTGCCCTCCGTTCCATCTTCTTGACGCGCTTGGACAGCTCCTGCATCGACGCCATCAGCATGCCGTTCATGCTCACGATGTCGATGGCCTTGCCGCCGGGTGCGACCTTCTCGCCCATGGTCTTGCGCACCTCCTGAGCCATCGGCCCGGTGTGCTTCGCGCCGCCCGAACCAGCGGGGGCGCCCTTGGACTCGTCGTAGCTCCAGCCGTCATCCACCTGGGTGGCGTCAAGCTCGGCCAGCGCCTTCTTGGTGTCGACGGGTTTGCCGGTGTTGGCCTTGATGTTCTCGTCACTGAAGAAGCCGCCGCCCTTGAGGATCGAGGCCTGCATGCCCGCGTCGCCAGTTGCCCACCCGCCGCCTTGGCCGAGTTGCGACAGTGCTGACGTCTGCTGCTTGTCGGCGGCAGAACGGAACCTGTCCGCCATGCCGTAGATGCTGGACTGATTCATCAGGCCGGCCTGAGCGCCGTTGAAGCCCTGCCCCATCAGACCGGCACCAGACTGCGAGACGTTGGCGCCAGCTCCCACAGCGGCTACAGCCTGGCCGCCGCCGTTCTGCGCGATCTGCTGCATGGTGGCCTGGTTGCCGACGATGCCCTTGCCCAGCCCCACCGCGTCCATGTTGCGGGCATAGGCCTCGGCGCTCGCGTCGCGGCGGGCCTTGGTGGCGCCGCCTGCCGAAGCCAGCGCCTGCGCGGTGGTGATCTGCCCTTCCATCGACAGCGCGCGGCCAGAGCCAGGCGTGACGCCGAGGCGGGCTTGCGAACGCGTCGACTGGTCGCGCGCCGACCCGAAGGCCGAGTTCACATCCGTGATCGCCTGGCCTGCGAGCTGCTCGCGCTTGCCCTCGGTGTCGAAGTTCTTCGCGTCCGCGATGATCTTGTCTTCCATCGGGCGGAACACGCTCTTGTTGCGCGCGTCGAGTTCTTCCGCCTGCTTGGTGGCGAACTCCATGCCCCGGTACTGGGCCTCGCCAACGCGGGCGTCCAGGGCCGCAGCGGCATCTCGCTGCGGCGCGGTCCGGTCGTACTCGGCCTTGTACCAATCGAACTGATCGCGGCCGAGCTGGGCGGCGGCATCGCCAGACTCGGCAAGCCTGTTGGCCGTCGACGCGTTGCGGCGGGACTGCTGGTTGCTGGAGTACGCGCCGAGGGCTGCGCTCCCGACCACTGCGACGGCTACAACGCTCATGCTGCTACTCCTAGGGCCGGCTGCTGCTGCACTCGCTCAAGGTAGAGCGCGTAGCTGTCCACCGCGATGCGCTGCTCAAGCACAGCGAAATCGGTTTCGTTGTCGAGGTTCGGGTGAACCGTCGTCCACACCGTGCGCTCATGGGCGTAGCCGATCTTCTTGGTGCCGCCGGGGATGGCGCCCTGCCAGCCGGTGCCGACCCGCTGCACCTTGCCGTCGACCATGAACGTGATGTCACCCTCAAGCACGACGTTGAGGTGCGGGCTCACCTGCACCTTGCCGATCAGTCGGCAGTCGGCCGGGATGACGATCTGGCGCACGTACAGCCCAGGCAGCAAGAACTGGCGAAGCTGGATCTCGGCTTGCTCGTAGCGAGCCATGTCGGCCTGGATCACCTCCAAGATGCCCATCTGGTCGGCGGTCGCAACCGGCCACTGGGCCAGGTCGTCACCGAGGGCGAGCAGCAGCGGCGTCAGGTCGTCAACGATGAGCGCCGAGCCAGGCTGGTCTTGAACTTCTTGCACGGGCATCCTTTCGCCCGCTTGGGGCACTCGGACACCGTATCGGTCGACTTCTGGAAATCAACCGATCCGCCAACTATTTGCGCCGGGCTCCGTTCAGACCAGCGTCGCCTTCTTCCAGGCCTTGCCGTTGCAGTAGTAAAGGTCGTCGCCAACCTGCACGAACGATCCTTGATTGAGAGCCGGCAGCGCGGAGACGATGGGCACCCGCCCGCTGTCTTCCAGCGTGCTCAGCGCCTCCTGCAACGGCGCCAAGCGCTGCACCAGCTCGCGCAGGGTGACGGCCTTCTCGAAGGGGTCGCCGCGGCTGCCAAGCCGAACCTCGATCCACTCGCGGATTGCTTCGATGGCCTTCTGAGGGTCATCGCCACTGCGAAGGGCCTGCAGCGCCGGCAGCTTGGCTGGGGCCTTGGCGTTTGCGCCCTGGGCGGACAGGCGGGGCGCGCTCACAGCAGCCCCTCGGTGGTGTCGGACACCACCATGGATGTGACCCGGTCTGTGCCGATCAACTCGACCTCCCAGGCCCGCGCCATCAGGTCAGGCAGGCGCTCCGGCTCGTTGCTCATGATCGTCGGGGTGGTGTAGGCCAGCACGCCATCGGCATACAGCTTCACCACGCTGCCGGAGCCCATCGAACCGTTCAGCCGCACCCACGCGAACCCGGTCGGCACGCCCGAAGGCGCCTTGACCAACCGGCTGCGCCAGACCGAGCCGGCCAAGCTGCCGCCGTGCATCGGCTTCACGGTCGTCCCGATGCCCACAAAGAGCGTGTCGGTAGACAGGTCCGCGTACAGCGCGTCAGGCGTTGTTCCCGCGCTGCCGTCCGTGCTGATGCGCTTGCTGGCGACGTCGAACTTAAAGATAGCGGGCATCGTCGGCCTCCAATTCCTCGCGCGAGCTGGCCAGGCGCACCGACAGCACGCGCTCCGTGCCGCGAACTTCGATCTGCCACTCCCTGCCGCGGAAGTCCGGGAGGCGCACAGGCTCATCGGACGCGATGGCCTGCGGGAAGGAATCGCCACCGCCGAACACCGTCAGCGTCACCGGATAGGCCGCGGCATCCACGCGCGCCCATGCGAACGACGGCTGCTCGTCCAGCACGAACACCCGGCTCAACCACTGCCCTACGTCTGTAGAGCCGCCTGCCACCGGGCGAACGCCGCCATCCATGTCCAGCACGTACAGCGCATCGGCTGCGAGATTCGAGTGCATCGCGGGCGCCTGCGGCACGAGGACTTGCACCCGCCCGTTTGTGCCCATGCCCGCGCCGATGATGCCGGTGGCGCCTGGCGGCAGTGTTCCCAGCACACGTTCAACCCCGAACCGGTCGCGCTGCTGGCGGTAGCGCAGCTCGCCGCCCTGAAGGTAGAAGAACAGCACGTCCGTGACGCCGGCCAGCACCTGCAGCGGGCGCTTGTCGTCCAGGCACACCATCGGTGACGCGGCCCCGGCGAAGGTCGTTGTCACTTGCGCCGACGCGAGGGAGTCGAACCAGTAGAGCTTGACGACATCGTTCTGTACGAACGCCACCGTGGGGTGCATCAGCTGGTCAAATGCCAACGACAGCTCCGTCACGCCGGCCGCCGAGAAGAGCGCAGTCCTGGGCGACCCCGCCGGGTAGGGTGCGACCCACACGTCGGAGCCATCCACGAACACCCGCCACTGCTGCACCAGCAGGCCCTGAGACGCGTCGCCCAACGCCACCCCGCCCATCTCGAAGTCGACGAGGCGATCCGTGCGCGTGATGTTGTCGGGCACCAGCAGCGCCGAGACGACCGGCGTTGTCGACGCTGCGTCCTGTGGCAAGCTCATGGCGCGCGGGCAAGCGAGAAGGTGAAGTTCAGCTTCAGCGTCTTGGTGTTGTCCTTCGGGATGTTGGAAGCGAATTCCAATTGATAGGCGTGCGACGAATTTCCGCTGGTCCCACCGGTGACATACGCAAGGATGCTCTTGATGCCGCCGCCGATGTTGCCCTGGTTCAGATCCCACTTGTACTCGACATCACGCTGCATGCTGCTGCCGACGTAAGAGGCCACCGTGCAGGCACAGATGCTGAGGGCCGAGCTACCAGACGGCACGCCGCCAGGCGTCGCAGAAATGGCGCCGTCATAGACGAACGTCGCTGACGTTCCGTAGTCTGCGAAGCCGCCGGTCATCAAGTTGTAAGGGCTCCAGCTGCCCGTGCCACCGGCGGCCATATTGGCACCGCGCAAGGTGTAGCCGTATGAGGTCGACGCAAGCGTGATCGAGCCCGTCACGTCGGCTGGCGCATACACGCGCAGCGTGTAGGTCACATCGAGCGTTTCGTCCGACAGCACGGTAATGGTCGTCGGGCTGCCGCCGCCGTCAACGATGAGCGCCCGAGAAAACAGGCTGCCTGTGGCCGCCCAGCCGATCCCCACTTCGGTGAGGTTGCCTGTGGCCGCGCCTGCACTGAAGCGGAAAGTCTTGTAATCCCACTTGTAGGCGGGCGGCCCGGCCACATAGGTGCCGGCGCCGGATGACCAGTCACGCGAATAGCTGGTGTTGTGCCCGATCTTGTTCACCAGGGCCGTCTGTCCCGCCGCTGCCGCCGTTGTGCCAGTACCGACTTGGCAGTACGCCGCTGCAGCATTTCCTCCGCCAGCGAGATAGTTCAGCCCCGCGTCGAGGATCAGGTTATCGAACTCGGCCAGCACCACGCGGCCGCGCTTGCCGCCGTGGACCGTCATTTTGAAGTGACCGGCCAAGCCAATGGTGATGTTGGTGTTCATGTCAAAGATCCTGAGTTAAGCGCAGCGCCGAGCGTCACGTTTTCGGCTGGCCAATTGATGTACTGGATGAGCGCAACCTTCAGCTCGCCAGTGCCAAGGGAAGCGCTGAAGGTCATGTTCTCGGCCGCCCAGTTGGCATAGGTCAGCAAAAGCTGACGCAGTTCGCCGAAGGCCAAGGCCGCACCGAACGTGACGTTCTCCGGATCCACACCGTAGGACTGCAATGCCGGTCGCAAGGCCCCGCCGTTGAGAGATGCACCGAGCGTCGCGCTCTCCGGCGCCATCACATACAGGCCGGTAGCGAGCGCACCGCCGTTCAGCTGGGCACCTAGCGACACCGCCTCGCCGATCTCGACTGGATAGGGCCGGCTGCTGATGACAAACGACGCCTGCGGCAGCGTGAGCGTGCTGATCCGCGCCGTCACCAGATCGAAGCGAATGGCATTCGCCATGGCGATCAGGCCGTGAAGAGATAGTAGGAACCATCGTGGTAGGCGGCCACGGCTGCGGCTGTCACCGTCGCCTGCCAGTCGATCTTGCTGAACGATCCCTGCGTGAGCACGTCCACGCCACCCGCCGAGGCCAAGCACAGCCCGTCCGGGCTCGCATAGACGACACCGCCCTCCACCGTCACGATGGTGCCGGCCGCGATGCAGGCCTGAGGCACCTCGATCTTCTGCGCGCTCATGCTGGCGCTGTCGGCGCCGCTCACGAAGTACGGGAAGCCCTCGGTCAGCACCACGGCGGTCTGGCCGAACACGCCAATGCCGACGATCCGGTATTCAACCGTGAGCTGGAACTCGACCGGCCAGGCGTAGGGCGCGAACGACTCGCTGAAGCACAGCGTCTTGTCGTAGAAGCCCACCATGATCCCGTTGGGCATGCCCACCAAGCCCTTGAGGGCGGCTGGCGGCTCGGCCCAGGTGATCGTCTGGCAGGTCTCCTGCAGCTTCTCGTCGGCCTGACCATCCGAGTAGACGCGGTTGCCGATGGCGAAGCCGAAGAACGTGCCGTTCTTGATGATCGCGCCGGGTACCGTCGCGTCAGTCACCAGCGCCCAGGATGCGCCCGTGCTTGATGTGGCCGAGCGGTACAGCCGCCAACCGACGATGTTGCGGCCAGTGGGCGCGGGCGGCGCGGTGACAGTGATGGCGTCGTTCTGATCCACCGACAGCAGATCGGCCGCAGGCGATGGCGCCGACTCTTCATCCCAGTCGGTCAGGTAGGTGACGATGTAGGTCCGCGTCTGCACGTCGCGCGTGACGACGGCCGACTGGATGGAGCCGAACAACGTGCTCTCGTTGGCCGCCAGCACCGTGCGCAGCTTGGCGTTGATGTCGGCGAAGTAGGCCGTCAGGGCATCCGAGGCGGCAGTCAAGGCCGCGACCTTGGCGGCGACCGTTGCGGACACGGGGGCGACCCGTGCAAGCTCCGCGCGCAGCTCGGCCTGGGCGCTGTTGATGGCCGACACCATGGCGGCCAGGTCGCCCTTGCTCACGTCATAGACGGCGAACAGCAGCGGGGCCAGCAGCGCGACCTGAGGCGCCGACAGCAGCGGCGTGCCGGGTGAAGCCGGGTTATCCACCAGGGCGAGGGCCGACGAGATGGCCGCCTGCGTGGCCGTCAGGCCGTCAGCGCGCCAGCCCTTGAGCGCGACGCCCCAGTAGGTGTGCGACAGGTACTCCAGCTGCGAGCCGGTGAACGGGGGCAGGCGCAGGTAGGCGTCCGCTGGCGCCGTCGTCGTGTAGCTGCCGCCTGTGGCCGTCAGCTCCACCAGATAGGCCGCGTCTCGGGCCGAGTCGGTCGGTGTGCCAGCCGTCACGCCGTGGGCCAGCAGCAGGCCGGTCGGCAACTGCGCAGTCGGGAACGGCACTGTGGGCTTGGTGAAGGCCCCGGTGTAGCGCTGGCCCAGCGTCACGCGTGCCTCGTCCATCTTGCCCCGGAAGTCGCCGCTGCCGTATTGCGAGTGCATCAGGTAAGACGCCTCCAGCCCCAGCGCGTAGGGGATCGAGCCGCACAGCGCCCCGTCGATGTAGCACTCCACCGATGAGCCCGTGCATTGCAGGACGACATGAGCGGGCACGCCGGCCGTGAGCGCTGCGGTGCCGCCCGTGCGCTGGCAGCGGAAATCCTCGTTCGTGCGGCCGGTGTAGGTCGACGCGATCAGCGAGCCCCAGCCGGACGGGCCGTCACCACCCAGCTCGCGCAGGTTGTAGCCGCGGCTCTGGATGGACAAGTAGGTGTAGGTCACGGCGGCCGTGAGGTGGAACTCCACGGTCCACGTTGCGTCCACGTCGTCGCGCCAGCGGCGGATTTCATCGAACACGATGCCGCCCGCCCCGCTGCTCGACGACAGCGCGTAGCCGGCGCCACCGGACGCGCCGAGCGGCCCCAGCGCGTCCGTGACCTGGCTGACGCCGCCGCCCTTCAGCAGCGCCCTCTTCTGTGGGCTCAGGTCGACGAACTGCCCGCCGCTGAGCGCGTCGAACGACACATGCAGCGCCACCTTGGCGTAATCGGGGTCCGTGGTGCCCGGCGATGACCCTGCCGCCGGCACCGCAGCGCCGAGGTAGGCCTGCGAGTCAATCGCGAGGATCGCGTTCACGGTCGCGGTTGCGGCGGCCTCCTGCGCAACGTCTGCGGCCGTCTCGTCGAACTGCGCATTGGCGACGGCCTCGACCGTGGGCTTGGTCGTCGGCGCGGGCACGCCAAGCCGGCGGTACACGCCGCCCTGCCAGGCCTCGGCGTAGGCAGAGCGCCCGGTCAAGTAGACGCGCTCGCTGGCCGCGTCGGGGATCTGGCCGTTGACCCAGTTCGTGCTTGTCGGGCTGTTCAGCCACACACCGCTCGGCGTGCGGAAAATGCTTTTCGTCCCGGCCGGCACGGTGGCCACCGAGGCGCCAAGCCCCTTTGTCGGGCGGAAGTCGCCGAACCGCAGGTCAAGGTTGAGCGCGACCTGCGCGCCCTCTGGCAACAGGTTGCGCGGGTCGACCGAGGGTGCGAGTCCGCCGAAGTTGGTGATCTTGATGGACGCCACGGCTACTCGGCCTTCGTCGCGTCGTTGCGCTCGCGCGGCATCTTGATGCCCACCGACAGCGCGAACGCCCGGTAGTGCATCTCGGAGCGCGCTGCGTTGACGGTCAGCTCGCTGTCCTTCGAGAAGGCCCGATGCAACACGTAGTCCACCGCGGCATTGGCGAACTTGTCGGGCGCCGTGAGGTTGCCATTCACCGTTCCATACCCAACGCCCCCAGGCGTGGGCAGCGCTGGCGGGTACTTGGAGAATTCGACGTCAACCGACGTGTTGGCGATGGCCGGCGGGTACACCTCGAAAAGCAGCGGCGTCTTCGTGTCGTGCATGAAGTGCTTGATCTCGCCCGCCTGGGCAAGCGCGCGCCAGCCAGGCTCAGAAGCGTCCATCTCGGCGCGCTCGGCCTTGCTGATGGGGAGCTTCGTGCCCGCTGCGTTCGAGGGGATGTCGATGAGCCGCGCGCAGGTGGCGGGCAGTTGCTGCTTGTGCCCAGCGGCCAGCGATACCGCCTCAGTCGTGGCGTAGGCGTCGGGGCGGAACACCGCCAGCTCTCGCTCGAAGTCGGTCAGCCACTCGACCAGTTCATCGGCCGGCCAGCGAACGCCCGTCTTGTCCTTCAGGACTGTGGCCGCGCGCTTGATGATGGATTGGGCTGTGGTGGTCATCGCTCTGGTGCTGGGCCTGCCGCTGAGTGGCAAGACACCTTCGCACCGAAAGCGCGGAAATCAACCGATGCGCCCGCCCACTGCCAACGATCCACCTCGGGCACTGGCTGAGCCTGTGGCCTGGGTCGTGGCAGAAGGGGCACATGGCCCTACCCCTTGTTCACGGCCCAGGCGTTCGGTTCCGCGAGGTCGTCTGGCCGTAGTAGTAGCCCACCAGCCCGCCGACGATGGCGCTCATGAGGCTGCCAGCCAGGCCAGCGCGCACGTCATCGCTCCATGTCGCGGAACCGATCATGCCGATCAGCGACAGCACCAGCAGGTACACCAGCGGCAGCAGCAGCCCGGCCATGATGAGGCTCGGGCTCTGCCACCACGAACCACCGCTGCGAGTTTCATCGGCCTTGCGGGCGCCCGCGATGCCATCGCCGCCGGCCTCGCTTAGATCCAGCCAGCGCGCCTCGATGGCCTTGGCTGCCACCGTCACCAGCGCGGGGTCTGACTTCAGCAGCTCGACCGTCTCCTGTGCGTTGCGTGCGCCGATGGCCTCCTGTGCGATGGTCATCGCCAGCTCGGCGGCCTTGACGTTGCGCTCGGCCACTTCCGACCCTGAGCCGAACAACTTGCCCAGCTTGGGGATGGACTCGACCAGCGACGGGAGAAGGGTGGCAAGGATGAGGGGCAGTGGCATGGTGGCCTCCTGGGTGGCGGGTGTTGATGGGGCGAGCGCCGGGCTCGGCGATGCCGTGGGCGATGGGGCGGCGGCAGCCAGCGCAGCCTTTGCGCGCTCCCACCTTGCGAGGCGGTCCTCTTGGCCATTGAGCCCGCCGTTGACCCGCCGGGTGATCGTCTCGAAGTCGCCGACATCTGCCAGGTCGTTCAGCCGGCGCCAGCCCCAATAGTCGGCAGCGCTCAAGGCCGCCCAACGGGGTTGCTCCAGGGCCTCGGGCTCAGCCTCGAAGTCCGGCACGTCAGGCCCCATGCGCGCCCTCAGGCGATTGCGCAGGGCGACGTAGTTGGCGCGGCCCGTGGTCTGCACCAGGCCGCGACCACAGTAGCGCTGGCCGTCGCCGATCTGCACGTTGCCGAGATCCTTGCGGCCCTCGTAGCGAGACTGGGCGGGCGTCGGCCCCCACAACTCGCGCACGTAGCGCAGCGACCCCGACTCATGGCCGATCTGAGCCAGGAACGCAGCCAGGCGCGCGGGCGTGTTGATCGCGTAGGTCGCGCAGGCGTCAGTGAGGTGGTCGGCGTAGCGCGCGGCCACCTCCGGCTTGCAGCCAACTGCGACAGCAAGCTGACCGGGAGTCATGGGGCCTTGCGCTCAATCAAGCGGTCTAGCTTCATTTCCAGCCGCTCAAGCTGCGAGCGCACCTGGCCGAGCGCGTCGGTAGCTTGGCGGTCCTGGCGCTCGTCACGGTCGCGCTGCTGAACCTGCTGCTGCAGGGCCTGGGCCTTCAGGACTTCAACGTCCTTCTTGATGTCCGCCACCACCCATAGGCCGGCGACGCCTTGCATCAGGATCAGGAAGATGATGGAGATAGGCACCTTCTTGTCGAGGTGCCAGCGGTTGTCGTCGTCAACTTTGGTCATGGCGTCTTAGAACCAGCGAGTCGTCGGCCGGCGCCCGCTCTTTGCAAAGCCGCGCTCGACCTGGCGGGCAATCACAGCTTTGGCGTTGATGAACTGGGCGCCGTTGATGCGCGCCGTCGTTGCGTCCGTCCAGGGCTTGTCGGCCATCGACGTGAGCGTGGCCAGCGCGCCCTGGGCGATGGCCTGGCCGAACTGATTGAACAGCGCGTCGGGCAGGGTGGCGGCCATCAGCGTGGGCTTGAGCACCACGGTGGCAACGATGGACGCGCCCACAGGCTGAACGGGTTGCACCGTCAGCGCGATACGGTCGAGCGTGTAGGCCAGGGCTCGCGCTGCGCCGTTGAGCGCCTCGTCGGCTCCGTCCGCCGCGGTGAGGATTTTGGGGTTGCTCTTGTTGCCGAAGGCGTCCGTGATGACGACCGTGAGCAACTTCTCGACCTGTGAGTCGGTGGGCAGCACCATGGGGAACGACGTCAGCACGCCGTCGCCGGCCAGGGCCGCCAGGTCAGCCTGCCATGCCTTCGTGTGCTCGAAGAAGTCGATGGCGGCCATGCGCGCATGCAGCTTCATCAGCGGAAGCGAGCACGTCGTCGCGTAGGGCAGGATCAGCGGGCCGAAGCCTGACCAGTCCACTGGTCATTCCTCTTCAGCGTACTGACGGTTGGTGATGTACCGGAGCTGCATGCGCAACTTCTCGTCGCTCATGGTTTCGCCCTCGCTGCGGGACACGCCGCGGCGATAGGCCAGCTCGCGCAGAGCCTCGCCGGTCAGCTTGTCGGGGTTCTCCCGTTCGGCTGCCGACAAGACGACTGGCGCAGCCTTCGCGGCCTTGCGCGCAGCGGCGGCGGTGAGCGCAGCCTTCGCCGCCGCCACGACATCAGCCGAGGCGGCGGCATTGGTCTTGCCGCTCTGAGCGCGTGCGCCGGCCATGGCTTAGGTCGAAGCGACCATCAGCGTGGCACGGATAATCGTGCCAGCCGCGTAGCCGGCGCCCGTGACCTTCAGGCCCCAGCCCACGGCGTCGTCGGTCTGGTTGCCCACAGCGGCGACAGGCTCGGCCGTCACCGACTTGGTGAGGCGCTTCACGGTGGTGGCGTTCATGTCGCCAGCCGCGATGAAGTCGTTGCCGCAGGTGCGGGCGGTGCCGGTGGTCACGCCGTAGCTGCCGGACAGGTAGCCGAAGTCGCAGGTGGCGCTGGCGCCAGCCGCGGTGTTGTGGATGATGCCGTCCACCACGCGCATGGTCGGGTTGATGCCGCCCATCTCGATCACGTCGTTGACCGAAATGCCGCCCGTGGGGACGACGAACTCGGCCTGGATGGGGACCAGCACGTCCGCACCGCCGATGGCGATGATCGGGTTGCGGGCGGCGACTTGCTTGGATTGATACAGGGCCATGGTGTGCTCCTATGAATTTCGGTGTCGGTGCTTGCGTGCAGCGAGCAAGGAGGCCCGACCGAAGCCGGGCCGCCCTGGTCTTAGACGGCTGCGGTGAAGGCGTGATCCACGGAAATCATCCCGTAGTCCATGCCGTTGAAGTTCGTCTTGTCGGCGCCGAAGATCATTTCGAAGAACAGGATGGCGTCGTGCTTGCGGTCGGCCGTGTCTTCGTCCAGCGCGACGGTCATGCCGTCAGCCATGCCCTTGGTGCCGTGGGCGATGAAGCCGGCGTTCGAGCCCAGGAACAGCGAGCGGGCCGCCGCCACGTTGGCGCCAGCGCCGTAGTCGCTGAACTTGACGCACGTCTCCATCTCGTCGACCAGCACGCCGTTGAACATGCCGGCGCCGCCCTTGAAGATTTCGCTCTCCTTGCCGATGGCCGTGGTGAGCGCCTTCTGAGCCTCGAACCAGCCCTGGGCGCCCGCGTCGTCGCGAATGTCCTGGATGCCTTCGGGGCACACGGCCAGCACGAACACCTTCTTGCCGCCCATGGCGATGGGCGCCATCTTGACGGCCTTGTCGGGCTGGCCGCCGAGCATCTTCTTGGACTTGGTGCGCAGCTTGTTGATGGTGCTCAGGGCGAGCACGTCGCCGACCACCAGCGTGTTCTTCACCTTGTCACCGGCCTTGCCGACGAAGATGTGCGAGGCGTCCGGCGCGCGCAGGGCGTTCGGGTAGCCGGCGTAGTTCGCGTCCAGATGCTGGATCTCGGAGCCCACGCCACGCGCGCCACTCATGGCGCAGGCGATGGTTTCCTCGTACAGCTCCTTGATGTAGTCGGTCAGCTTCTCGCGGCCTTGCTTGCGCAGGTTGTAGCCGACGCGGGTCTGCTCGATGCGGGCACCGACGTTCACGCCGTGGCGGAACTCGTTGATGCGCATGGTGTGCGCAGCGTGCTGCAGCTTGAACTCGCGGCCTTCCAGCTTCTGGCCTTCGGTGACGGGCGCACCGCGCAGCTTGGCGACCAGGGCCGTGACGATTTCGTCAGTGGCGCCCTTCTCGGTGTCGGTCTTCTTGATGATGGCCGAGTAAGAGCCTTCTTCGCCGACAAGGCGGCTGAAGTATTGCTCTTTGGCGCTGTCCTGGGCCACGGTAGCGGACCAAGCCTTGCGCTTGTTCGGGTCGGTCGGGAGGATGGTGGTACGTGCCATGGTTTGCTCCTTGAGGGCACCATGACTCACATCCTGCGAGCCGATGAACGCCAGGCCCTGAGGCCCAGCACTGGGTTTCGACGGGCCTACCCCGCCTTGCGTGCGGGCCGGTGAACGATGACGTTCTTGCCGGCCTTCACGCCAAGACGGACACGCTGCCCGTCTTTCGCGTTGATGGTCACTGAGATTTCCCCGAAGTCAACCGATTCGAGGCGGATTGTTTCCCCGACCTTCACGTCAATGACTTTGAAGCCCGTCGCCTCTTGAATCGGTTGTGTGCTCATGGGCTATCTCAGTCGTTCAGCAGCTCGGCCTTTTGGGCCTGGCTCAGCTTGGCGTAGGCCGCCTCGTAGTCCTGGCCGCTCAGGGTGGCGATCTGTTCCTTCCAGCCGCCGCCACTGTTGGGCGTCTCGGCCGCCGGCACGTTGCGCAGCGTGAGCGGTCCCTTGCCGTTCTCGCGCGCCTTGGCGGCCAGGGCAGCGGCGGCAGCGGCGGTTTCCTCGGCGGTCGGCGCGGCCTTCTTGGTGATGCCGCGGATAGCCAGCACAGCCTTGTGGGCGTCGGCGGCCAGCTCGGCGTACGTCCGCGTCTCACCATCGTCGGCCAGCAATGCCATCGCTGTGTCGAACTGCTTGGCGGCCTTGGCGTCTTTGAGGTAGTCCACCTCGCCGGCCTTCTTGGCGGCCCTGATGATCGTGTCGAGGGCCGTCTCGTGGGCCTGTGCCTCGGTCTGCACGTTGGCCGCGTGCAACGTGCGCTGGACGGCCAGCTCTTCGAGCTTGTCCGCGACCTCGGCCTCGATGGCGCTGTAGGCCTCGGGCTCGATCACGCCGTCCATCAGGTCTTTCAGGGCCTTGGCCTTGATGGCGATCTGCTCGTTTCGCTTGGTCTGCAGCTCCGTCAGGTCGGCGGTCTTGTAGCGCGGGGCGGCGGGCGCTTCGGCAGGCTCGTCGATGGCCGCCACAGCCTCGAGAGCTTCGGCGCTGAGTTCATCGGCGGCCTCTTCTTCGGCCTTGGCAGCCAGGGCTGCAGCTTCCTCGGCAGCGGCGGTTTCGACGGCTTCGGCGGAGCCGGTCTCGTCGCCTTCCTCTTCGGCAACGACGGTAGCGTCCTCGGCCTCGTCGTCGCCATCGTCGCCGAATGGGTCTTTGCCGGCGGCGATCAGTGCTTGCGTGGCAGCCAGGGTCGCTGCTTCAGCGTCCGTCGTGCCGGGGAGGTTGGTCTTCATGGTGGGGTTCCTACTGATTTGGGCTGCGAGGGTGGTGTCGGACACCACTCTCCGGGTTGCTGGGCTACTTGGTCACGGCCAGGTCGGCGACGGCCTTCATCTCGGCCGTCTTCTCCTTGGCGCACCTCTTGGCCGCAGCCAGGCGCTTGGCGTCGCCCATGATTTCCTGGGCGCGCGCCAAGGTCCGCATGTCTTCCTCTGCGCGCCACTTGTCCTCGTCGTACCCGCCGATAGCGGGGTTGGATGCTTTCTTGCTGGCCATGTGGCGCTCCTGAAGTTGCGGGTGGGTCAGTCGCTGACGGCTTCGGTCGCGGCCTTCTTGGTCTGGTAGGGCATCCAGGCGGCGTAGCTCTCGCCCTCGACGTGGTCGTCGCCCTCCTGCAGCAGCCTCACGTTCTGCGGGTAGAGCTTGGCGCCACTCGGGCCGGTGACCTCGAGGTTGACGGTGCGGTCGCCCCACACGTAGGTGATGCCCGCGCCGCACGGCTGCTGAGCGTCGAACACGCTCAGCGAGGCCTGATCCGCCTCGTTGGGGAAGTAGTGGACGCGACGGCCCACGGTCGGCTTGATGATGGTCGGCGCCGCCTCGCTGGTGGCGGCCAGAGCGCCAGCGCCCTCGCCTGTGTTGGTGGTCTTGGCTGCTGCGGTTGCGGCCTTGGTGGCAGTGGCTTTTGTGGACACGTTCATGCTCCGGGTTGAATCACGCCATCCGGCGCGAGGGTTTCAATGCCTGCGGCTTCGCCCTGCCCCATCTCGGGAGCGGGCGCGAGTCCATCGGCGGGTGGTTGTGGCCCCAGGCTGGGGTCCACGGGGGGTGCTTGGTCAACGGGCTGCTGCTGCGGCGCCACGTCAGGCGGGATGACGTCGGCGCCCTGCTCGGCCGAGTCCTTGAAGCCGGCGCTCTTCAGCAGTTCATCGGCCACGGGGATCGCGTCCGGGATCTGCACCAGCGTCTGAGCTGCCTGGGCGCTGATGTAGAGCGCTTCGAGCCGCGACTTCATGGCGTCGGAAACCAGCTTCTCGCCGCGGGCGATGGCTTCCTGAACATCGGCCTGCAGCTGCGCCATGGTCGCGTCGTACTGCGCCTTGGCCTTCGCGGCGTTGTCCGCCATCGCCTGCTGCTGCTCGGGCGTGATCTTGCCGTCCGGGTCAGTCTGGCCGTTCACGGCGCGGATGCGATCGATCAGCGCCTTCTTGCGCGGCAGGTTCGGGTGCATGTCGAACACCAGATCCAGCAGGTTGATGACGACCTGCGGGGCGGCGGCGGCGAGCTGGGTCAGCACCTCCATGAGCGATTGGAATGCGCTCTCGGCATAGCTCTGCTTCCAGGCTTCCTCGCCCACACTGAAGTACGCGCGTCGGGCGGTAATGTCGTTCAGGTAGGAACCATCGGCCTGTGGTTGGTTGATGCGCGTGCGCTCGACCTTCTGGCCCTCACCCTTGTTGCGGATCGTCATGGGAGCGCGGACAAACTGCTCGGCCATGCTCAGCGTCCGCTCGCCTTCCATCTGGCGGCCCAGCAGCAGGTTGTCGAACAGTTCCGCAGTCAGCAGGCCGCCCTGCTCCTGCTTGGCTTTCACTGCGACGCCAGCGGTGACGTTTGTCTTCTCTCCGCGGTTCTCCCCAGTCACGCCGGACGCGGAGGCCATGGTGTTCTTGTCGCGGTCAGCAAGCATCAGTTGCTGCGTGGCCGCGCCGCCACTTGGACGATCACGGACGCGATTGCCTGACAGCGCGCCGGTCTTGAAGATCGCGATGCCATCCGGCGCGTTCAGCTCGGCGCGGATCTCGTCGATGTCCATGGCCTCGCCAATGGCATCTTCCTCAACCAGCATCTGATTGCTGGCCGCCTCCATGATTGCCTTGCTCATGCGGTGGTTCAGCGCCACCTGCGGGCCGAGCATGGGCAGGATGGGGCTGTACGGCAGGCCGGTGCGCCGGTTGATGTAGGCCCACAGCGGGATGAACGGGAACTGGTCGTGGTTGAACGGGCTCCACGACTCGATCAGCGTGTCGTGCTCGGTCATGATCGAGACGCGCATCTTGAACGTCACAGGGTCGCCGAGGCCGTCCTCGCCGGCCGGGCGCCGCTGCGGCTCGCGCGACCAGCACTCCAGCAGCATGACGCGCTTGCGCGGGTTGAACAGGCCGACCGGCTTCGGAGTGATGAAGTCGATTTCGTCGGAGTTGGCGCCGAAGGCATCCAGGCCGCTGATGAGGCCAGAGCCTGACATCCACGACGAGAAGACGCTGAGTTCGTCGCCCTCTTGAACGCAGCGGTCCAGCTGCTCCTTCTTGTCCGGGAAGATGGCCAGGGCCACGTCGTAGTCGACGATCTTGATGCGGAACAGGTACCGCGCGTTGCTCAGGTCGCGCCGGCGGTCGTTGCTGTCCCACAGGATGTTGCGCCAGCTCTCGGCGCCGACGAACAGCGGCACGCCAGAGCGGTCGCCGCGCAAGCCCACCTCAAGCCAGCCCACGCCGGCCTTGAACATATCTTCGGCGGCGTAGCTGCGCTCGAACCCGGCGCGGTTCACATCGTCGAGGTACTTCAGCAGCTTGGTCTTGTTGGTGGCGTCGTCTTCAGCCTCCTGGCCGTCGTCCTCGGCCGTGACATAGAAATCGACGCGGCTGCGGCGCTCGGTGCCGATCATCCAGTCGATGGCCGGCTTGACCTCGTTGTAGACCACGGGGTTCTGGCCGCGGTCCTCCGACTCCTGGGCTTCCTCGCGGGTCCACTGCTCGCTGTCGTAGAAGGCCTCGCAAAGCGCCATGCGGGCGCGGTTCGGCCCCTGCTTGGCGGCCTCGGCGACGAACCAGGCCTTGCGCTGCTCGTGACGCTCCTGGGCCGACATGACCACCTCGCGAGGCTGGGCAGCTTGGCGGGCGGCGGCTGCCGTCTTGGTCGGCGTGGCCTTGGGTTTGCGCACGCGCTCTGCAACGGCACTCATCAGAATTTCTCCTTGAACTCGCCGCGTGGCGCGTGGCTTGATGCGACGGCCTGCGTCGGAAGCGGGCCGCCAACGAGGCGGGCATAGGCGTAGCGCTCGCGCACGGTCAGCGTCCGCTCAACCGATGCGTCGTGCTCGTAGTCCAGCGGCACACCAAATGCCTTCCAACTCCCGTCCTCCTGGCACTGCATGAAGCCGCGCCACTTGTCGCTGAAGGTCGAGCGCTCTCGCAGGTTGAAGTAGTCGTCGTAGCTGATCGTTGCCTTGACGACTTCACGCCCTGGCTCGCGCCTCTGCATCTGGATGGCCTTGCGCAGAACTCCAGGTTCAAGCGCTTGCACGGCGGTATCGACGGCGCTCATACGCTGGCCTCGCTGAGCGTCTTGCCGCTGTTCTTGTTCGTGGCCACCACATCCCACATGGCTTGCCCTCGCATGGCCTTGCGCACCGCCTGGGGAGCCGGCGGCATGCTGACCAGATCGGGTGCGAAGCGGCAAACCGTGTCGATCAGCGCGTTCAGCGCGTGCTTGTCGTTGCGGTCCTTGCCCAGCAGCGGCAGGGCTTGGCGGCACTCGCGGTGGCAGTGCTCGCTGACCGAGCCGGTGCACTTGTCATCGCGGTTGAAGCCGATGAACTCAGTGATGGCCCGCTCGCTGATGACCCACATGCCATCGCTGGTGGTGCCGGCCGTGAACACGTTGGACGCAGGCCAGATCACCATGCACTTGCGCGCCTGGCGGTGGTTGCCCACCCATTCGAGGCTGACGATGTAGCCGCGGTACTCGAAGGTCTTCCAGGCGTGCTCGCCGCCGGCTGACCACATGGGCAGGCCCTCGGGGCTCTGGATGGGGCTTAGTTGCATGGTGTGATCTCCTGGCTCATCGCCATGACTTCTTTCGTTTCTTGAAACCCTTGACCGAGGCGACCACGTCGCTTGAGCCTTGGTAGTCCTGCGCGTACTGCATCCAGGCGTCGGCACCGTGGCTGGCCCAGTTAGGCAGCGGCGTGCGGCTCCACAGGCCCATCTTTTCGTTCCACTCGTACTGGTAGCCGTCCAGGCACTTGATGCCCTCGGCGCACTCCACGCGGTCGAACCAGTTGTCGGTTGGCAGGGCCGAGCGCATCAGGTCGATGCCCGTGCTCTTGAGCGCGACGCGTGGCACCACGTATTCATTGCGCATGCCGGCCGCGACCAAGATGCGGCGCTTCGTCGTGACGCTCTCGCCCAGGATCTCGGTGTCGGCGTCGTGCGGGAGGTGATGCACGCCCCACTGGAACTCGCCGTGGGTGTGGCGGTATTCCTCAAGGGTCCGCCACCACCAGCCCAAGCCCTTGCCGAAGTCGTCGAAATACTTGAACCAGCGGTTCTGCAGGCCGATGCGCTGGTGCAGCCAGATCGGGTTGCGACGGCCGAGGCCGAAGTCCCAAAACGTGTTGACCGGGTAGTTCAGGTCCAGCGGGACGGTCGTGATGCGGCCAGCCTCGCGGATGGTCGTCATCTCTTCGCCGAACACCGCGCCTTCGATGGCCTGCTCAAACGCTTCCTGCGGCGTGCTGGGGTGCTCACGCTTCATCAGGCGCCTCAGCGTCTCTTTCTTCTTCACGTACCACGCGCGCTGGGCTGCGTCGATGGTGAAGTCGTCGCCGTACACCGGCTTCAAGGTCGCCACCAGCTTGTCGAAGTAGGCGTGCTCGGCCTGGCTGACGATCACCAGATCGGGGTCCAGGCGATAGGCCGCCTTCTTGAACCACGGGTAGAAGTGCAGGCGCCAGTCGAGCGGTGTCTCGGGCGCACCCTCAGCCTGGCGCTTCAGGGCCAGGTCGCACAGGTCGAAGAACGGGCCGGCCGCGCCCTCGGCGGTGGACTCCACCACGATGCAGTTGTCAGCCGCCACGGCCTCGAAGCCGCCGGACACGATTTCAGCCGCGCGCTCCGGGTACTTGCGGGCGATCTTGCCCAGCTCGGAGACGTGCAGCAGCTGCACAGTGCCGCCCCGAGGACTGGTGCTGATGTAGATGGCGCTGCCGTGCGCCCATTCCAGGCTGGTCTTGGCGGCGCTGCTCTTGATGGGCAGGGCCTCGCGCAGCGCCTCGGGCAGCTTGGAGAGGGCGAACTCCACCTTGGCGAACAACTTGCCGGCGTTGGGCAGCGTGTCCGAGATGGTCACGCCGTTGTGATCGCTGTTGAACAGGGCCTGGTCGAGCTGCAGGATCTGCATCAGCGTCGAGAAGCCAAGCTGCCGCGCCTTCAGGATCAGGTTGCGCGTCCACAGGTTGCGGATGAAATCGAGCTGTTCGTCGTTGGGCTCGAAGCGAACCCGCTTGCCGTGCTCGTTGACGATCCAGTACAGGTTGCACAGGCGCCATTCAAGGCTCTGCCAGTGTGGGCCGAGCACTTGCTCCAGCGTCGGCACCTGGACGGCAAGCACGGCGCTCAATGCTGCACCTTCGGCTGCGTGGCAGCAGCACGAGGCGCGAACTTCAGCCGGCCGGTGCCCTGCCCGTGCAGCTCAGACACCAACTGCGCCAGTTGCTCAGTGACCTCGGGCCGCTTCTGCTCGTTGTCCTTCTCGTAGGCGCCGAGGATCTTGCCGATGTTGACCAGCGCGGCCATCTTGTCGTGCTGCAGGATCGTCGCGCCGTCCTTGGTCAGCTTCACGCCCGCGTACAGGGCCAGGGCCTCGGGCGACAGCTTGCGGGTGTCAGCGAACCACGGAACGGCCTGGCCCTCGCCCATGCAGTCGGCGCAGTCGGGCTCAGGATCAACCCAGCGGCCCTTGCGCTCATCAGGGTCTGAGGCCCAGCAACTTGAGCAGGCCACGCAGCGAATCTGCGTCAACTCGTTAGGGTCTGCACGCACGATGGCCAGGAATTCGCCGAGCAGCTGGTCCCTCGTCATCTCGTGTTGTTGTGCCAGTCGTTTGCGCTCTGAGGCGATTCGGTCGGCAACCCTGCCTTTCTTCACCAGCTTGTTGGCGTAGGACGCTGCGTGGCTGACTGACGCTCCAGGGTGCGTGAAGATCCACGCTGCTGTCCCGTTCATGCCGTTGCGCAGGTACTCGGTGATGAACGCCTCCTCCATCGGCGTGGTCGCGAGCTGAGGCTGCTCAGGGTCTGCTGCACCAGCTCGGGCAAGCAGTTGGTCGCTGACCTTGGCGGGCGGAGCTGCCTTCGCTGCGGGTGCCGTCGTGATGGGCTTGGGCTTGGCGCTTCCCTTGGGTGCAGGGGCTTCGGCGGCCTGTTCCGCCAGGCGGACTAGCTCGGCCTTCACGCCTGGGTCTTTCAGGAGGCGGCTGCCCGCTTGCTGCGCGGTCTTGGCGCTGTAGCCGGCGCGGATGGCGGCCTTCGTGGCGTTGGGCTCAGCGTGGTACGCGAGGGCGAACGCCTGCTTCTTGACGGACAGGACGCCCCCATCGCCGCTGCTCGCGGCGTTGTTGTCGGGGGTGTTGTTGCCGTCGCTCATGTTGTTGTGGCTGTTGTGGTTTGAGGTGTTGTGCTGTTGTGGTCGTCACCTTCCCATGCGTTCTCTGGAAATCAACCGATGGGCGGAGCGGGCATGAAAAAGCCCGCTCAAGGCGGGCTCAGTGGGGCGCGGGGTGCTCAGGCGGGGTCGCGTGGCGCCAGTGCTGCCGAGATGCTGACGCTGACGGCGCTGTACTGCAGGCCGTCCTGCTCGGTGTTGCCAAACCAACTGATGTAGCCGTTGCCGGACACCGAGATGTCGCGGGTCTCGTCCACGGCAAGGAACTCGATGGCGTTCTTGGCGTTGGCCATCACCAGGGGCTTGTCGGCGGCGTGCGCCGGCTGCTGGCTGACGATCTCGTCGAACTTGGCTTCTACGGCGGCCAGGGCCAGGGCAGCGGATGCGGCGCGGAGGGCGAAGGAATAGCTCATGGGGCTCTCGGTGGGTGAAGGGGCGTTCAGGCTCCCACTGCTTTCGCGGAAATCAACCGATGCGCCGAACTTGCGAAATTGCTCCAAATCGCAAACTGGTGGTTTGTGCTTGACCACAGCACCAAAGAAAAAGCCCGCTCACTGGCGGGCTTCTGGTCACTGGCCCCTGTGGGCCTGGGCGCTCAACTCACACGCTGGCGCACATTCGCCAGCCAGGCTCGACGGTCGGGCGGCGGCGGGCGTCCTGCGTGCGGGCGTAGGTGGTCGACGGGATCATGTGTTGTCGCTCCGCGGCGGTGCCGGTCGGTCGCTTGGTCGCCAGGCTGGGCAGGTGGCTGGCGACCCTCACGACGATGCGCGTGAACACATCGAAGGCCGAGCTGACGCTGGCGGTGACGATGCTGACGGCTTGGGTGATGCAGCCCGCAGCGACCGACAGGCAGACAACCACAGCGGCGGCGAGGATGGAGCTGAAACGCTTGATGCTGGAAAACATGGGTGGTTCCTTGACTGGTGCCGTGGCTGCGGCGACGCCCCTTGCCTTGACGGGGAAGCCCCAGCGTCCCACCGGTTTGGCTGAAGTCAACCGATCAGGCGGAACTCGGCGCCGGCCATGGGCTCGCCCCATTCGATCTCGACGCCCCAAGGGCCGCGCCGCTGCGCGTTGACGTACCGGACGATGTGGCCATGCTTGTCGTCGACGCCGAGCCAGTCAGCGATCTGGTCGCGCACGGCCTTCATTGCGCCGGCTAAGTTGTCATCGTCCAGGCCGTCGCTGGGTGCCACGCGTGTCAGTCGCACGGTGAGCGGAACCGGCGGCTTGGGCTTGCCGGCCAGCATCCATGCGACGGCCTCGCGCTCGGCCTTGACGCGGCGGGCTCGGGCGTGATGGTGCTCGCGAGCGTTCTGTCCCCTGCTGGTGCGGAGTGGGACGGCAATCACTTGGCGCGCCTCGCGATCAGGTCAGTCTTCATGGCAGCATGGATTCGCTTCGCGGCATCAAGGCCGTGGCGCTCTATGTAGAAAGTCTTCACGCGGTCGATGCGCTCGCGGCACATATGCAGGGGCAGCTCTTTCATCATCTTTTGCTCGAACGCGATCAGCTCGGGCAGCTGGTCGGCTGCCTTCCGTGCGGTTCTGGCGTGCGTCATCGCTGCGCTCAAAACGGAATCCCCGGCTGCGCGAACGGCGAGCAGCGCGGCATGCCGTAGTTCTCGTGCAGCTCGCGCTGGATGGCCATGTCTGTCTCGTCGGGGTACATCTCGAAGCGAGGCAGTCGCTCCACTCTCCGGGCTGGGTACCGATGGCCGTTGAGGATGTCTGCCTCACGGCGCGCGATAGCCTCGGTCGGGCAGTCCAAGACCCCGAGCGGCGCGCAGCCTGGCAGGCACCGGGCCACATGCCAGCGGAAGATCACCCGGACGGCGCGGTACTCGCTCACGCTGCCACCTCGTCAGCAGCCCACGCCGGCAGGCTGGCAGGCCACAGGCCCATGCTGCGGATCAGCGCGCGGGTGGCGTCGCCGGCCTCCTTCTCGAAGGCGCGACGGCCTTCCTTGCCGAGCTTGCCCGTGCTGCCGACGAAGTAGTGGCAGCCGGTGTTGCCCATCATGTCGGGGCCGCAGCCAGGCCAGCCCAGCCGGCAATCGGTCTTGAGCTTCTCGCCCTTCCCTTCGTCGGCGTGGCAGAACTGGGTGATGCCCGACACGCCGCAGCGGTAGCACGGCAGCTTGCGAACCGCGGCCATGTAGCCCTTGTGCTGGATCAGGTTCAGCTTGGGCATTCCCACCGCGGCCTGAGCCGGGCCAGCAACGGCCGCAGCGATCTCGCGAGGCCTTGGCGTGTAGCCCTCGATCTGCTTCGCCGGGCGCCGGGGCGGCAGCTTCGACTTGAATCCGCTGCGCTTCATGCGTCACCCGACATAGAAAGGCAGCACCAGAAGACGAACAGGCCGGCGACCAGCCAGCCGTTGGCGAGCAGCCCCATGGCCACAAAGAACAAGCCGACGTTTCTCATTCGTCCCACCAGTTCGCGTTCTTCATCCGACCCGTCAGCCCGCGCTCGATCAACTTGGTGACGCCGTAGTCGTGGCAAACAAGCCTCTTGGCTGGCAGGCCGCTGTTGGGGTCGGGCAGCATCGACAGCCCGAAGTTCGTGCGCTTGAAGTCGTCCAGGAACGCCGGCATGAGGGCTGGGTAGCCGTCTGGGTCCGGGCGCTGCGTGCGTTCCATCACCAGCACGCGACCGTTCGGGCTGATCCAGTGGCATGCCGCGAACCAGCGCGAGGCGTTGGTGTGCTGAACCCGCTGCCAGGTTTCCCACTCCATGATGTTCTGGAAGCGGTGGGCGTCCTTCTCGATCTTGATGACGCAATCCGGCAGCAGGCGGCTGCTGAACACGTCGCGGCTCATGCCGTAGCCGATCCGCTCGTCGCAGAACAGGTTGAAGGCGTCCTCGTGGATGTGGCTGTAGTCGCTCATCGGTCGAAGCTCAGAACGCGCTCGACGTGGGCGCGCAAGTCGGCCTCGTTGAGCTTGGTGTGGTTGAGGATCTTGGACAGGACGGCGTTGATCGTGGCGCTGTAGAACGCCTCGAACTGCTCGTCGTTCATGCGTGCCCAGCTGATGCTGTCGGCCTCGACGCGCAGCTCACCCTTGAGGGTCCAGACCGGGTGAAGCCGGCCGGCCAGGATGGTCAAGTCCTTGCGGAAGCGCTCGAAGTTGGTTTGCACCACCTGGCCGTGGTACTCCACGTCAGGCATGGTTTCGGACCACAGGTCAAAGGCGTACTTGGCCAATGCCCACCACTTGCGGCGGAACTTGGCGTTCGTCTCCTGGGTGACGGTCACGCGAACCGAGGCGCCGGCCTTCAGCTTGGTCAGCTTGGCGGCTTCCTCGTCGCTCTCCGGGGCGAATCCCCCCGGCACTCGGCGGCACAGGACTTCCATCAGTGCACCGCTGCGGCTGCGTCGACTTCGGCCCAGGTCTCGGTGCGCTGCTGCTTGATCTTGGCCATGATCGAGGCGTCCAGCGACTCGGCCATGTGGCGCGGTGCTGCTGCCAGCATCACGCCCAGGGCCGCAGCCAGCGCCTCTGTCAGCGAAGCGGGCTCGATGCCCTCATCCATCAGCTCCCGCACCACCTTCGAAAGCCGCAGCGTTGCCGACAGCGCTTCGGCGTCCAGCTCGTTGTTCGTCTTGATATCCATCTCTGTATTCCTTCACTGAAGAACAGCACTCCGAAACCTTCTTGCTTTGACCCTGAGCGGGGTAGACCCAGCCATTCCTGCGGGGCCTTCACATGACCCCTCACGGTGTGCATGACCCGGTAGCCTTTCGACGCTGGGGCGCTGCCTTCGCCACCCACTTGCCCGTTCCTCCGCGTCTGCTCCCCCGGTCGGGTGTCGTGTCCTGGGCGCCGGGGCAAGTAGCCTCCACCGCAGGGCATCGAGGCCGCGCTACGGCGGCACTGCTTCGGTCGTCACCACCGCCTCGGCGGCCCTGGCGCGCATGACCAGCGCGCACACAGCCATCAAGCCCTCGGCGACATGCAAGTCGTTGGCGTCCTGCCCCACGGTGTCGGGCATGGCCCAGCCCAGGCCGGTAGCGATGGCCGCGCGCTTGCCCTGCTCGCCGGGGTTCTGCAAGGCCTTGATCGGGTCGGTTTGGCTCGGGTCGTGGTCGGCGATCACGTAGCGCCGGCCCGTCGTTTTGGCTGCCACCGCGCGCAGGTTGTGGTCGCTGAAGCACACCAGCACGTTGGCCTTCAGCTTCATCTGGTGGACGGCTGCCTCGATGGACAGGCCGGTCGCGTAGCCCTCGCACAAGATGGACTCCTGCGCCCGCGCGGGCCCAAGCCGCAGGCAGGCCCCACCTGATCGCATGCCGTAGAGGTACTTCTTCTCCCAGCGCAGTTCTTCAGGCAGCCACTTCACGATCTGCGCGCCGATCAGCTCGTTGGTGCGAACGTCCCGCATCGGGATGAACAGCTCGCCATCGGGCAGCACGAGGCCCTGGGCCGTCTTGAAGCCCTTGCGGAACAGGTAGCCGTGCTCGCCCGGCTTGGCGAGTGTCAGCAGCCGCGCAGCCCACTCGGCGGCCTTGCGGTGCAGGATGGCCTGCTCATCGCGCACCGCCTGCCGCTTGCCGTCGCGCTGTGCCTGCTCGGCCTCGGTCAGCGGCCTGGCATTGGGGTCGTTGAACGCGACCGCCCTGCCCTCGCCGTCCCAGGCCCACACCCACCCGCCACGGCCGTCCCACAGGTAGGCGCCGTTCTTCGAACGCGGGTGCTCCGTGGTGCCGCAACGGCGAATCTTCCCGGAGTCGTCCAGCTTGCTGGCGTCGATCTCGACACCATGCGCGCGGGCGAAGGCGATGAAAGCCTGGCTCATCAGATCGTCCCGAGCACCCAGGCCAGAGTGCGCCGCTCGATGCTTTCGAGTTCCGCCTCGTCGTGCTTGGCCTGCACCTCCACGCGGCTGCGCATCTTGGGCGGCGCGTTCGGTGCGATCACCTCGCGCTGTGCCTTCGCCCTTGCGTGGCCGGTGGTGTCCGCGCCTGCGGCCTTCAGCTCGGCGACCTTCTTGCGCTGCACCTCGGGCGGCAGCTTGGCCAGCGCCTTCGCGTGCGTCACGTTGATCTCGCCCGCCTCGACGGCCTCGCGCACGACGGCCGGCGAGTCCAGCAGCGCCAGCGAGTTCTTCACCGTCGCCGCGCCGCACCCGAACAAGATGCCGATGGCCTCATGGCTGCGGCCTCGGTCGACGAAGCGCTGCATCTTGCGAGCCCGGCCCAGCGGCGTGTCGTCCTCGCGCAGCGCGTTCTCGGAGACCATGACGCCAGCCAGGCCGTCAGTGTCCGCGCGCCTCACGACGGCCGGCACCTGCACCGGCTCTTCGCCGCGCTCGCGCAACCGGCGGTTGGCCTCGCGGCTGTTGATGATCCGGCCACGGCCGGCGGCCACCAGCACCTTGCCAGTCTCGGCGTCCTTGGTGATGACGATGGGCTGAATGACGCCCAGCGCCATGATGTTCAGCACCATGGGTTCGCTGAAGGGCCGAAGCGCGCGCTCGTCATAGAGCGGGTGCGTGGGGTCAGTAACCAGCGTCAGCTTGTCCGGGTCGAAGAACAGCACATTGCTCTTGCCCTCGGCGCCATAGGCCTCAATCGAATTCTTTGCCATCTGTGGCTCTCTCGGTCAGTGGTGGATGGGCGGCTTGCGCAAGCGCAGCCGGGACAGAACTTCCTTGCCGTCGCGGCAGATCACCCTGAAGGCCGAGGCGTGAATGCCCGCTTCTTTCAGGCGTCGGGCGCACTCCAGCGCCGCCTGCTTCAGCTCGAAGTTGTCGGTGGCGTAGCTCGTCACCACGCGGAAGCCGATCAGTTGGTCGCGGCTCATGCGGGCACCGGCTCTCTGAGGGTCATGCATGTCTTGCAGACCATTCCCTTGATGCCGCGCAGGGGGCCGCGCTTCACCTTGGTGGGATGGCGCACGGCTACCGTGAGCTGGCACTCGTCGCAGCGGCCGGTGAGCGCCACGCCATCGCCGCGTTGGCTGGCGGTGGACAGGCGGGCCTCAGTCCGGCCCCCGCGGGTGTCGTCGCGCTCGCTCATGCTGCTTGCGCCGTGGCGCGCCAGGCGATCTGCTTCTCTCGGATCTTGTTGAGCACGGGCTTCGAGATGGGCACGTTGTGCGTGCGCTCGTAGCTCAGGCCGTCCGGGAAGTGGCCGACCATGTGCTTGAACAGGTGCGCCGCCCGGCCCTTGGCTGTCTCGGGATTCCCGCAGCCGCGCGTGTAGCTCACCACCTGGGCATACAGGTGCTGGTGGTTGTCGGCCAGCCGGGTCTTGCCGATCATGACCTCGCGCATGTGGCCGGGGATCGCCTCGACGGCCGCCGCCTGCACCACCTCGAACCCGCACGACACGCAGCGCTTGCCCATCGGCTTGAAGCTGCACACCGGGCAAGCCTTCGGCTCGTGGTCCTTGTCGTCCTTGCGAACGGCCTTGTCCAGCTTCTCGCCGGAGTCCAACGACGCCAGGCCGTTGAAGAAGATTTCGGCGTAGTCGTCGGCGAACCGAATGATGTTGCCGCTGTGGTCAAGCAGCAGGCAATCCGTCTTGCCGGTGCCGGGGCTGGAGCGCAGGCCACGGCCCCACATCTGGATGGCCGTGCTCAGGCTCTTGCGCAGCGGCCGGCAGTCCACCACGCAGGACACATCGGGCACGTCGAAGCCCTTGGCCAGCGCCTCCACGCTGATGAGCACGCGCAGCAGCGTGTCAGGCTTCTTGTACTCGGCCAGGATGCCCTTGCGTTCGTCCTCGGTCGTCTCCGAGGTGAACAGCTGAGCCATCACGCCGGCCTCGTTGAACGACTTGCACAGCTCGGCGCAGTGCGCGATGGTGGAGCCGAAGACGATGGTCTTGCGGTTCTCGCCGTGCCGCTTCCACTCGGCCACGACGTCGCCCACGATCTCCATGCCGCGCTCACCGGCTGCGGCGTCCGTCCACTCGCCGCCGGAGGTTGCCGCGCCCTCCATGTTGGCCGCCGTGCAGGACATGACCCGCATCGGCACCAGCACGCCGGAGCGCGTCAACTCGTCCATCGTGGCCGCGTTGACGAGGTTCGTGAACAGCTTGCCCAGGCCGGTGCTGAAGGGCGTAGCGCTCAGGCCAAAGACATAGGCCTCGCACTGCTCGCTCTGGATGTAGTCCACCCAAACCGCGAGCTGGGTGTGCGCCTCGTCGATGATGATGACCTCGGCCTTGGGCCACTCGCGCCGGGCCAGCGTCTGCGCCGAGGCGATCTGGAACGGCATGCTGGGATCAAAGCGCCAGTGGTTCGCCATCAGCACCGCGTGCGCGCTCAGGCCATAGCTGTCGGCCGTCTGGCTCGTCTGGTCGATCAGCGTGCGTCGGTCTGCGATGAACAGCGCACGCTTGCCGCGCACCAAGGCCTCGTGCGCAATGCGCAGTCCGAGATACGTTTTGCCCGAGCCCGTGGGGCTCATCAGCATCTGGCGGCGGTGCCCGGCCTTCGCGCCGTCACGCAGCGCCTGGTGCGCCACGTCCTGAAAGGGCCGAGGCGGCGGGAACGTGGTCGCCGAGTAGTTCGGAGCATCCCGCTCGAACAGTTGGCCGTTCATTACTCGGCCCTCGCCTTGGCTGCCTTCTCGGCCTTCTCTGCCTTCAGGCGCCACGATTTCGCAAGCCGGATCGCCTCGTTCTTCTCGTTCATCAGGCCGTTGACCCTCTCGCGCAAGACGCCCACCTCGGCGCGAAGCTGCTTGCTCTCGGCCAGGGCCGCCGTCAGCTTGTCGTCGGCTTCAAACACGGCCGTCATCGACCTGTTGTCGGCCAGCAGCTCCGTCGCCATCTGCTCAAGCTCGGCGATGCGGTAGACGCTCGGGTGAACGTTGGGGGTGGTGTCGGACACCACTTTCGAGGCCCCAGCCGGGGCGGGCGAACCGGCCTGCGTGGTGTCGGACACCACGTCGCCGCCTTCAGCCTGGGCGCCCTCGTCCGTCTTGGGGGTGGTGTCCGACACCACTTTCTTGGCGGCGCTCGCTACACGGCTGGCGTCATGCTTGGCGGCGGCGTCAGGGCTGCGAATAGCCGCGACCATCGTGTGAGCCACGCCCACATGCTTGGCAATCGCCCGGTCGCTCCAGTCGGAGAAGTCGGCCAGCATGCCCTGCACCGCCTTGCGCTTGTCCTCGTTGGTGCGGCGCAGGCCGTGGCTCTTGTTCGCGCCATAGGCATACAGCCGGGCGTCCAACAGCGTGCCGGTGCGGATGTCGCACTCCATCGTGACGGCGCCAATGGCGCGGTTCGCGTGCAGGCGGTGGAAGCCATCGGCCAGGTGGTAGGCCGCGCCATCGAAGAACACCACGGCCGGCGGCAGCGTCTCGCCCTCGGTCATCGTCTCGGCGTACTCGGTAACCGCCGCCGCATTGATCGCAGCGCGGGCCTGTGTGCCGCCGTCGATGCTGATCTCAGCGATGGGCAGGTGCTTGGTCGTCATGCGGGTTCCTTGATTGCTTCGCTTGCTTTGGCGCTCGCTGCGTCGGCGTCGGCCTGGGCTGCGAAAAACGTAATGAGGTACTTCGGCCGGCACTTGCCCTGACGGCCCATCTGCGCGGCGTGCCGGTCGTCGCAGTCGTTGCAGATATCGAAGGCCGGGTTGAACCGAACCGTCTTGCCGGCCTCAATCAACAGCGGCCCGGGGGTGTGCCCCTCGCGCTGGTCGACAGCGCAGGCCACCACGTACTCCACCCACTGATCCCGCGACGAGAAGCACGGCGGGGCGATGGGCGCCACGGCTGCGGCCAGCGCGGCTCGGTCGTGGTACTTCTTCGACGTCATGCAGTCGGGGTCCATTCAGGGCCAATACCTGCCGCCGCTCGAAGCTGGGTTGAGTGCATCCTTTCGGCTCCCTCCACCCCGTAGAGCCGCACCATGACGATCGAACGCAGCAACTCAGACTCGTTGAGCCCCAAGCCGTGTGCGAGCGCCGTGAACTCGTCCTTGACGCACTCGGGGATCTTGGTTTTGAGCTCGGCCGTGGCCTTCCCCATGCGCGCCGGCAATCCGGTCGAACGCGAGAACGTGATGACCTGGGGCGACGCAGCCGTGGCTTCGCTCTGGATTCGCTGCTCTGCCGCAGTTGCGTCTGAACTGCACGCAATGGCCGACGCGTTGGTCGTGACCATCGTTCAGCCCTCCAGCGCAACCGACTCGGACGGTGCCGGCAAATCCGGCCAGATCAGCCAGTAGTCATCGGGGCGCAGTTCCGCCCGCGTCACCTTAGTGGCCTTCTCGATTGCTAGGCAGTGCTCCAAGGGCACCTGCCGTCCATCCAACTTCCATTGACCAACTGCCGCCTTCGTGACGCCAAGCAACGCAGCGAGCGCCACTTGGGAACCGAGGACTGCGGCGGCCCGGTCAACGGGATGGCTGTTCGTTTCCAGGGAGGTGTCCATGGGTATGCAGTCTAGTTTTCCTAGACATGCAAGTCAAGACTTTCGAGACCCGTATAGTAAAGAGAATCTATACAGTCTCGGCATGGATCTAAAGCAATGGCTTCAAGCTGCCAAAGCTAAGTCTGGAATGACCCTGGAAGAGCTGGGCCTCGCCGTGGGCCGCTCCAAGGCCAATGTTGGGCATTGGATGGCCGGCAAGCACGAGCCGAGCTACCAGCAAGTGCTCACCATTAGCCGGGTCACTGGTCACGCTTTGCCGTCTGATTTGTCCCGTGCACCCTCCGCTGGGGGTGTAGCTCACGATGTGAGCTACCCCAAGATTGACACTCCTCCCATAACGCCCTGGGAGGTTGTAGTGAGCTTGGAAAAGATGCCGGTGATACCGGCCGATTTGATGGTGGAGGTGCCGGACGACGCCCTCGCAGCTCGGGGCATTGCGAAGGGAGAGCACATCTGGTTTAAGGCGGCCAGCTCTGCCGAGCCGCGCAACGTCGTGCTGATCGAGGCCAACGGCCGGCGATACATCCGCCGCTATGCCGAGGACGGTCAAGGCCCATTCGCCCAAGCGCTGGACGACGCCTACCCGAGCTTCCGTGAATTCAAGATCGTGGCCGTCATGCACATGCGGCCCGCCAACAGCATCTGAGCGATCAGCGGGCAGGCGCTATGACCAAAGCAATCGCCCCATTTGCAGCTTTGGCGACCGGCACCGCTCGCGCCGGGTCCGATCAATACTGGAAGACGGCCGCCGACGATGCTGCCGTTTCGTCGGTTTCACTGGGCTCGCTAGCCGTTGGTAGCTGCGCACTCTTTGTGCTGCTCTACGGCCTACTCGCCGCCATCGAATTCTGGCGGGCTCGTGACTCCAAGTACGGCTGGCAGGCGGCCGGCTGCGCAATCGCGCTGATTGCTCTGTTTGACCTCATGAAGTTCGCAGGCTGAAACTTTGACCGCCCAGGGAGGGCCGATGAACCTGAAAATTCTGCTGGTTTGCGCAGCGATGGCTGGCTGCTCCACCTTGAATACAAACAGTCTTGAGCCTGGCATGTCCAAAGCCGAGGTCACTAAGACCCTCGGCCCACCCGAGACGCGATCCTTCAATGGCGACAACGAGGCGTGGCAGTACCACGGCCTCGTCAGCCCAGGGCAATGCAGGTACTCGACCGTCTGGATGACCAAGGGTGTTGTGGTGGCGGTGACAAGCCGCACCGGGTTCAGCCCCGGTCCAGGCTGCGGGCCGGGTGGCCGAGAGGTCGACTGGGGGCAATTGCCCAAGCCCAGCATCGACATCAACGTGAACCAGAAGACGCCACCCAAATAGTTTTCGACACCCCGCCAAGACTGAGCCCGCTATGCGCGGGCTTTTTTGCGTCTTCGCCATCCATCTAGGAATTCAAGACTTTTTCGTCTAGTTTTGCTTGACATCACAGTCTAGGTTTTCTAGACTACTTCCCAAGCCCTAAGACAACGCCGACTCCGGCGGGGGCAAGGAGCAAGGGATGGACGCACTGACACCCGGTGGCCGCGCTGTGCTGGAACTCGATCTGCAGGAAGCCAAGCGCGCCCTGCAAATCGCGCTCGACGAGAAGAACGGCTACACGCACCAGGCTGACGTCTTCAGCGCGCTGGCCGCCGAGGGCAGCAGCTTGCGCCGCACCGCCGAGGCGATCCGGAACCGGCTGCGGGCTGCGGGCATGGGCGCCGAGATCGCCGACCTTCGCGCCAACGTGGCCAGGCTGGAAGGCCTGCTCAATGGCTCCTCTGCCCAAGTTGCGCCCGTCGTGCTGTCGGCCGAGCAGTGCGCTGCCGTTGACGAAACCATCGGGGCGCTCGCTTGAGCCCCGCCCGCATCACCCTGGGCCTGCTGGTGCTGCTGCTGGCCGCCTCCCCTGTCGTCGCCTACTTCGCGTGGCTTGGCCCGCTGCTGGTGGGCGCGGGCTTCCGCCGTCAGGCCGTCCTGTGCCTCGTCGGCTCGGTGGCTTCCTGCGGGCTGGTGCTGCGCTGGCTTCCGGTGCGCGGGAGTGCGTCATGAGCGCCCGCCGCCCCGGCTGCGCTCACCGCGCCCTGCCCCTCGCCCAGCTCCAGCACACGGCCCCACAAGGCCGCCCCGAGCAAGGCTGGCCCGTCCGCCGCTGGTCGCCTGAGCGCTTCCATGACGGGTATCCCGGCTGGCAGCCTGGGATGGCTTGCTACGACCCGGAAGACGACGACCGCCATCGCCAGCCCATGGACGGCTGGAGCGTCGCCGTGTTTCTGGTCCTCTTCATCGTCTCCTGCGCCTTTGCTGCATGGGCGTACTGCGTGTTCGGCGCGCAGATCAAGCCGGTGCTGGTTGCGCTGTTGGGGGTGTCGTGAGCGCCTTCAAGCCCACCCCTGCTCAGGTCCGCCTGCTCTCCAACCTCCGCGACGGTCGACCTGCAGAACACGGCTTCGCGCCGGGCAAGGCCGCCGAGGTCGAGTCCAACTGCATGCGCAACGGGCTGCTTCGCCTGTGGCCCTTCCCTGGGCGCGGGCGGCTGTCCGATGCGGGGCGAAAGGCTCTGGAGGCCGTGCCGCTCGACGACACCGCTAACGAGGCCCTGAGCCTCATCACCGCTGGCGGCGCGCTGCTGGCCTGCTTCTTCTTGGTCGGCTCGCTGGCCGTCCCCTTCGTCCTTCTCTGAGGTATCCACCATGTCCGAAGTCATCGACAACCCTGTGGAGGTGCAGTTCAAGCGGATTGAGCCGCAAGCGCCTCCCGCGGGTTCCGCCCTCGCCCTCATCAACCCCGACGCGCTGTTGCAGATCGCTGTCGAACGCGGCGACAGCATTGAGGTGCTGACGAAGCTCATGGACTTGAAGGACCGCCACGACGCCACCGTGGCGCGCAAAGCCTTCGACACCGCGTTCGCTGCGTTCAAGGCAGAGAACGTGCAGGTGTTCCGCAACAAGCTCATCACGGACGGCCCGCTCAAGGGCAAGAAGCACGCCGAGTTGGCGGACGTTTGCGACGCCGCGACTGAGGCCCTTGCCAGGCACGGCCTGAGCGTGTCGTTTCGCCCGGTGCTGGACGAGCGCGACTGGATCAAGCTGGCTTGCAAGGTGCGGCACTCCGCTGGCTACAGCGAAGAAACCGAGTTCGGCGGCCCCATCGACATGGGCCCAGGGCGGAATGCGATTCAAGCGCGCAAGTCCTCCGTCACGTACCTTGAGCGCATCACCATGCTGCTGGCCCTGGGCATCGCTGAGCGCGACGCGGATGACGACGGCGCGGGCGGTGCGAGCGTTGCCGGCCCTGAGACGGCGCTGATGCATCGCCTGATCGCCGAGGCACAGACCACTACGACCGACGCCGACGCCCTCGCCTTCTGGAAGAAGCACATGGCCGAGCTGCAAGCCTGGCCCTACGCCTTCGAGAAGTTCAAGGCAGCCGTGGCCGAGCACCGCAAGCAGTGGAAGAAGGTGCCGGCATGAACGACCCCACCATCGCCCAAATGCTGGGCCTGCCCGCTGACTGGATCGTCAGCATGGCGCCGCAGGGCACCGAGGAATGGCTCAACGCCCGCCGTGGCGTCATCACCGGCAGCCGCGCCAAGGATGCGTGCGACTTCACCGATGGGCTGACCGACCAGCAGCGCACGTTCGTCAACGCACGCGGGGCGGGCCACACCGAAGAACGGGCACAGGAGTTGGCCGGCTACAAGGCGCCTCCGCGCGCTGAGCTGGTCGCCCAGGCTGTTGCCAAAGTGCTCGCCAAAGAAGAGACCCCGTCAACGCCTTCCTCGGTCGCGCTGACCTACGCCCGCGACACCGCGCTGGGCCGCGAGTGCCCGGACTGGGATCGTGACGTGTTCATCACGTCCGTCATGCGCCAAGGCTCTGAGCAGGAGGCTTTCGCGCGCCGAGCCTACGAGATGCGAACCGGCTACATGGTCGAGGCCGCCGGCTTCGTCTGCACGCCTGACCGCAAGTTCGGCGTGAGCATCGACGGGCTGGTCTATGACGAGCCCGAGCAACGTGGCGGCATCGAGGTGAAGACGCTGCTCGGCAGCAACGTCATCTTTGAAGTGCTGATCCTCGGCGTCATCGTCGAGTACCTGCACCAGTGCCAGCTGAACATTTGGGCATGGAACCTTGACTGGATCGACCTGTGCCTGTGGGCGCCCGATCTGCCCGTCAAGGACGCACGCCTGAAGGTCATCCGCGTCGCCCGCGATCAGGACTTCATCGACGACATGCTGCTGAAGCTGGTCCGCTTCGACAAGCTGGTCGAGTCCTGCGCCCAGTCGCTGCGTGACTACCTCGCCGGCACCACCCCTGACGTGCCCACGCCCGACAGCCCGCCCTGGGTCGAAGTCGCCACCACCGCCGCCCCCGTCAGCCAGCCCGCCGCCGAGCGCGTCGAGCTGTCCGAAGCCTCTTTCTGAAAGTCCAACCATGTCCGAAGTTCTTGACTTCCCCCCCATCGAAGCGCCCCCGCTGGTCGAGGCGCCGAAGCCGCCCGCCGTCGTCGCTGTGGTCGATACCAAGACCGCGCTGGTGCCCGTCAGCATCAAGGCCGCCGTGCTGGCGCAGTTCAAGGAGGCGGAAACCACCGTCCTCGCGCTGGTCGAGAAGTACCGCGAAGTCGCGTTCAACGTGTCCACCACCAAGGGCATGGCCGAGGCCAAGGCTGCACGACTGGAGTTGCGCGAAAAGGGCCGCTTCGCCCTGGCCCGCGCCGAGAAGTCCGTCAAGGCCGACGTCAACGACTTGAAGCGCGTCATGGCCGATGAGGTCGAGCGCATCACCGCCCTCGTCATGCCGGTGGAGGAATCCATCGACGCGCAGATCAAGGCCGAGGAAGAACGCAAGGCCGCCGCGAGGGCTGCGGAAGCCGCTCGCGTGGCTGCCCACGAGGCCGGCATCGCCAAGATTCGTGCCTACCTCACCCGCTGCCAAGCCCCCGGCATGACGGCCGAGCGCATCAACAACGGCATCACCCTGCTGGCCGCTGTGACCTTCGGCCCTGAGTGGCAAGAGTTCGACAAGCAGGCCGTCATCGCGCAGACCGAGACGCTGGCCGCCATGCGCGCGCTGCACGCCAAGACCGTGGAGAGCGAAGCCGCCGCCGCCCAGGCTGAAGCCGAGCGCGTCGAACGTGAGGCCGAGCAGCAGCGCCTGGCCGCCGAGAACGCCCGCAAAGCGGAAGAACTGGCCACCCGCGAGCGTGAGCTGGCAGCGCAGGCCGCCGAGCTGGCCGAACGTGAGCGTGTCGCCAACGTCGAGAAGGATCGCCTGGCCAACTTGCAGGCCCGGGTCGCCGCCATCCATGCGTTGCCGCCCGCTACCAGCGAGACGAGTTCCTGGGCCATCTTCGAGGCCATCGTCACGATGGAGAAGATGGACGTCAGCGAGGCTGCATTCCAGGAGTTCGCACCGATGGCCGCCGACGCCAAGCGCATCGTCCTGGCCGCGCTGCTGCAGGCCAAGGATGCGGCGGTGAAGCGCGAAGCCGCTGCCCCCAAAGCTGCCGAGCCGGCGCGCGTGACCGGCGGCTACTCGCGTCGACCCGCCGCCGCCCCGGTTCCTGTCGCTGCTCCCGCTGATCCGCCGGCTGTCGCGCTGGACGACGCTGACGACGGCGCCCGCATCGTGGCTGACGAGCCCGCCGAAGTGGTGTCCGACACCACCCCGGCCGTCGACCTGTTCGGCGAAGCCCCCGTGGCTGTGATGGCGGCTGTCGATGCCGGTGTCGCGCTGGCCGACTGCCAGGCCGCACTGCGCGAGGCCCTGCTGCTGGTGCAAGACCTCGTGAACAACGTGCCCCAGTCCTCGCCCCTGGCCGACGCTACCCGCGGAATCTTGATCCGCGTCGCCGAGCTGCGCGCCCTGGGCGGCATCTAACCGCCCCTCCCACCTTCCCCACTCCGAAAGCCTTTCTATGCCCATGACCGAACTCTTCACCATTGGCCGTGACGCCGTGGTCCGCTACGCAGGCCAGAACAACACAGCCGTGGTCAATCTCTCCCTTGCCTACACCTACGGCCAGAAGGACCAAGCCACCGGCAAGAAGCCCACGCAATGGGTCGATGCTGCCCTGTGGGGCAAGCGTGCCGAGGCGCTGGCCCAGTACCTCACGCGCGGCACAAAAGTCGTCGTCACGCTCGAAGAGCTGCACATCGAGACGTACACGAAGGACGGCGAAACCGGGTCGAAGCTCGCCGGCAACATCATCGCGATCACCCTGGCCGGGTCTCCGCAGGCTGCCGCACCCCAGGCCGCTCCGCCGCCGGCCCAGCGCCCCGCACCGCGTCCTGCGCCGGCCCCTGCCGCCAAGACCGGATTCGACGACATGGACGACGACATCCCGTTCTGAGTCGGCCATGAGCAACCGCACCGACCAACAGTACCGCGCCATCGCACGGCGCGCGTTCAAGCTCAAGCAGGACGGCATGACCACGCGCCAGATTGCCGCCGCCATCAACCGCCGGCCTGAACAGGTCAAGGGCCTGGTGCTGCTGGGCGAGCGGTTGCTGTCCGAGATCGAGCCGTGTGTCCCCCGGGAGGCCGCATGAAAGAGCGCCCCATCCTCTTCAGCGCGCCGATGGTGCGCGCGGTGCTGACCGGCACGAAGACGCAGACGCGGCGGGTGTTCCACCCTCGCGGCTGGGATCTGCTGAAGCTGCAGGCTTGGCGCTTCCTGCATGTGCTGTCGAACGCAGCTCTGTCCGCGCTCACCTGCAAGCAGCCTGGCGACACGGCCTATGCGGGGTTCATGACCTCGCCTGACTCCGGGTCTGCCACCTACTTCAAGTGCCCCTATGGCCAGCCTGGCGACCGGCTGTGGGTGCGCGAGACGGCTCGCTGCGACTACCGCGGCGAGCACACGCCCCCCGATAGGCCTGCAACCTGCGCCATCGGCGTCACCTATGCGGCCGGCGGCGGAAAGATGCAGCCCTACGCGCAGGCCGAGCGCGACAACTTCCCGTGGTTCCCCAGCCGCAGCACCAATGTGGACATGACGCCCCGCTGGGCGCCGGCCATCCACATGCCCCGCTGGGCCAGCCGCATCCTGCTGGAGATCGTCAGCGTGCGCGTGGAGAAGCTGCAGACGATCAGCGAGGCCGACGCGCTGGCCGAGGGCATCGCGCAGTTGCACGACGGCGGCTTCGGCCTGCCGGCCGGTGAGCACTACCACTTCAGCGACCCGCGGCAGAGCTACTTCAGCCTGTGGGAAGCGATCAACGGCCCGGGCAGCGTCGAGGCTAACTCCTGGGTTTGGGTCGTCGAGTTCAAGCGCGTGGAGGCCACCCATGCGTGACCACAAGAAGCGGCGTGTCACCACGCCGACCGCGACCCTCGATCTGATCGCCGCCGCCAACGGGCAGAAGACTGGCGACCAGCTGCGTCAGGAGGCCTGCGATGCCAGGCGCGCAGAGATTCTCGAAGCCATCGCTGCCGAGCCCGTCGCGCTGAACGCCAGCCAGCGGAGGAACCTGCGCAAAGTCATGGCGAAGGCCGGCAAGGACATCCTCGGTCGGCCGTTGGATGGCGAAGGCGGTGCCGCATGAGCAACTGCGCCTACGTTCGCGACACCTACGGGGTGCCCGCCTGCATCGGCCGTCGCATCACGCTTGACGGTCGGCCCGGCGTCATCGCCGAGGACCGCGGCCACCACATCGGCATCAACTTCGACGACTGCAAGCCTGGCGACGTGCGCCCGGCCCACCCGACGTGGAAGGTCGAGTACCTGGGCATGGGCACCGTCCGGCCGCTGACGCGCAGCCAGGCCCGTTACGAGGCCTTCCTGAACGCCGACAGCGGCCTGCGCTTCGGCGAGTGGCTGAAGTCCCGCAACTACCAAGGAGCACGGCCATGAGCCAAGCCACCATCGAGAAACCCGTCCGCCTGGCCGCCAAGCTCTACGAGATGCGCGACACCGCCAAGCGCCTGATGCGCGACAAGTACGCCGAGCGCATTGCCGAGTTCGGCAAGGTCGTCACCGCGGTTGCCAATAAGGAAGGCATCGACCTGTTGGCGGCTGCCACCGCCATCTGCAAGCACGAAGGCGTGTCGCCGATGGAGGTTCTGATGGTCATGGCCGCGACGGTCGAACTGCTGGAGCCGTCAGCATGAGCGACGACAAACCCACCCGATCTCCCGCCGAGTTGCTGCTGATGGCCGCCATCGCCTGCCCCCACGTCATCGAAGAGAAGCGCATCGTGCTGGACTTCGACGGAGCTAAGCCGGGCAACAACACGCTGAACCAGCTTTCGCTGCGGCTCAAGGCTGTGCTCACCGCCATCCATGCCCAGCCCCGGGCCTGCGCGTGCGGTGAGCCTGGGGCCGCTGGCGTCGTGCATCGGACGGACGGGCCTTGCCATTTGGCCGATCAATCCACAGCAGAGGGGGATGTGGAGAACGGCTCGGTCTTCGCGGAGGCAGCCGCGCTGTTCCTGAAGATCGATGCGCTGCTGAAGCCCCACGGCTGGCCGGCTCAGAAGATGCTGCGCGACTACGTGGAGCTTGTGAAACGAGCCATAGCCGCCGCCAATGTGCAGCCCAAGGGGACGCCAAGCGATGCGCAAATCCTCGCGGCGGCCCGAGCGCTGAACAAGCAGTGCTGCGACGAGTGCGGCACCGACGAGGAGGACTCCTGGAAGCTGTACGGCAACAGCTACATCATCGACGCGGGCCTGGCTCTGCGAGCCGCTATCGGTGTGACCGCACCCCCCTCGCCTGAGCCCGTGGCTGAGGTCAGCGATTGGTGTGCGCCGAACTCCCACAGCAACGAACCTGAGAACGAGGTCTTTTGGCTGAAGCGCGAGCGCCTGCCCGTCGGGACCAAGCTCTATGCCAAAGCCCCCGCGCCTGCACCTGAGCCTACCCGCGTCTTATTGGTTGACGGCGTACCGCGAGACGCCACAGAAGCTCACTCTCAGTTTGGGGTTTGCTGGGGGCGGACGACGCGGGGTGAGATTTTCATCGAGAAGCGGCTGGACGCCCCAGTGGCGACCCTGCATGACGACGGCTGTTTCACCTGGAAGCGTGACGAATTCCGGCTGCGATACGACCGTCAGCACGCCGGCTGGCGGATGGATGTCTATGCACGCCCCGGCCCATCACCCGCAGTAGAGGCTGAAGACGACATGCTGGAGCCACTGATCTACGCGGCGATCATGCACAACGGCACGCCGAAAACGGCGGCCGAGTTTGAGCGAGCTGCGCGCACCGTGGCCGAAATGCTGGAGCGACGGACGCCGGCAAGCGGTGAATGGCGCGGCCTGACAGGCGAAGAGCGAGCCGCCTTCGTCAACGAAATCTGCGATCACGGGACGGGCTTCGTGGCGCCTCTGTTCTCGTTGGCCGAGTCTTTGGAGGATGTCCTCAGGGCCAGAAACAGCGCCTCCCCTGCCGCTCCGGCGCAGGCCGAGGCCGATGCGAAGGACGCGACGCGATACCAAGCGCTTCGCGGAACGCTCGGCGTCAACAGTTTCACGTACGCACCGCGCATCACCGATCCGAGCAACGAGTGGCTCACCTACACGCCGGATGGCCTGGACAAGGTGTGCGACGAGATGGCCGCCGCCCTGGCAGCCAAGAAGCCCGCTTCCCGTCCCCCGGTACAGGACAAGGAAGGCGCGCGATGACGCCCACCAAGCCGACTTTGAACTGCCCCCACTGCGGCGGCCGCAGTGGGTTTCTGACCCGCATCGTGTTCACCGCCAAGCGGCTCTACGCCTGGGACGGGCAGGACGTGGACACCGACAGCTACGAGGTGGCATCAGAGACCGACCCACGTTGCTCTGACTGCGGCAAAGCCGTCCGCGCTCTGTTCAAGCCGGCCGCCGATCCCGTCCCCTCACAGCCCACGGGAGAGCAACCGTGAACGCGCCGATGACTTTGCCTTCCTGCGAGCAGCACGGCCAGATGGCTCTTCAGCCGCCCGGCACGCCCGAGCAGTCCTTCTGCGGCACCTGGTACCGCTGCACGCGGTGCACCAACACCACCCTGCTGGAGAGCCCTGGGCTTCGCGCCCAGCTCAACGCGCAGCGTCCCATCCCCTCACAGGGCACCCAACCATGACGATCAACGCCTACCCCCTGGCCTGGCCCATCGGCTGGAAGCGCTCCGCTGCCCGGCGTGACGCCAACTTCACGAAGTACAAGAAGCGCCTGTCGGTATTCGACGGCGTGGAGCGCGTGCTGCGTGAACTGGAGATGATGGGCCGCAGCCGCAATGACGCCGTCATCTCCACGAACGTGGAGACCCGCCTCGACGGCCTGCCGCGCTCCGACCGCAGCGAGCCCAAAGACCCTGGGGTCGCCGTCTACTGGCAGGACCGCAAGGGCGGCCGGAAGGTGATGGCGATCGACCACTACACCCGCGTCGCCGACAACCTGGCCGCAGTGGCTGCGACCCTCGAAGCTATGCGGGCCATCGAGCGCCACGGCGGCGCCATGGTGCTGGAGCGGGCCTTCACGGGCTTCACGGCCCTGCCAGCGCCTGAGGCTGCGAAGCACTGGCGCGACGTGCTTGGAGTGCCCAACACCGTCCAGACCGAGCAGACGCTGAAGGACGCCTATCGCCGCGCGGCCAGCGCGGCCCACCCCGACAAGGGCGGCAGCGACAAGGCCATGGCCGAGGTCAACGCCGCCTACGAACAGGCCCGGCGCGAGCTGGGCTACGCCTGATTCCATAACCGCCGGTCGCACAAAGGAATGAGCATGCAATACCTGCTGACCCAGCAAGAGTACGAGGCGCTGCACCGCGAGAAGAAGCTGCGCACCGACGACCAGACCGCCGAGCTGCAGAAGCTGTGCACCCTGGCAGCGCAGAACATCCCCATCGTGGTGGAGTGGGCCACCGACAAGACGCCGCGCCCGTGGGGCTGCATCCTGGGACCGCGCGAGAAGAACCCCGGCTACTGCGACCGATGCCCGGCCCGTGAGGTGTGCCCGCACGACGGCAAGGAGTGGTCGAAGTGAGCCGCCTGCAACAGATGAAGTGCACCAGGCACAACCTGGACTTCGCCTTTGACTCCGACCGCGTGCGTGAACTGGGGCAAGAGCCGGCCCTGATGTCCTGCCCGATGTGCACGCGGGCCACCGTCGAGCGCCTTACCGACGAAGCCGACAAGCTGCGCGGCCACCGCGACCTGCTGCTGAAGGCCATCGACCTGAAGGCGCTGCTTGAGCCTGTGGCGCCGGCCTAAATCCCATCCCCCATTGCCACACACACGAGGAGCCCATCATGGGTCGAGAAGTTCGCCGCGTTCCCGCCGACTGGCAGCACCCCAAGCACGCGGTGCCAGACTACCGCACCGGCCTAATGGTCGAGCGATACAAGCCGCTGCTCGGCGGGGACTGGTCGCAGGCTGCTCGCGAGTGGGACACCGAGCGCGAGAAGTGGGAGCGCGGCGAGTTCCCCGATTACGCGAGCGAGGAAGGCCGCAATCTGCCCTACGACCAATGGAACGGACGCCGGCCCTACAGCGAGGACTACATGCCCAACTGGCCCGCCGAGCAGCGCACCCACTTCATGATGTACGAGGACACCAGTGAAGGCACGCCGATCAGCCCGGCCTTTGCCACGCCCGAGGAACTGGCCCGCTGGCTGGTGGACAACAACGCCAGCGCATTTGGCAGCGACACCGCCAGCTACGACGCATGGCTGCGCGTGGCGCGCGGCGGCTGGGCGCCGTCAATGATTGCCAGCGCTGCTGGCGTCGTGAATGGCGTGGAAGCTGCCGCCCAGCTTGCCGACTGAATCTAAGCCCCTGCCGACCACCATGCAAAACACCCTACTTCAAGGCGCCCCGGTCATCGTTGACGGTTGGCAGCGTGATGCTGCCAATGATCCGATGTTTGACGCCGCACAGGAACCGAAGCCGTGACCGACCCGAACAGCATCACGCCCGAATCCGGCTGCGCAGGCATGAACTGCAAGGCGCCTACAGAAGAGCACAGCCCCGAGTGCCATGCGCAGCACGCGGCAGCGGCTGCTGGCGGCGTGTTCGTCAAGCTGGGCATCGACTGGGCTGCGCTGGCGTCGTCGGCCCCGGTTGCCCATCGCACGCGGTATCGAAGCGAGCCCGGCATGATCGGGCACTACCCGTGGGCCTACAGGGACGGGTTCCCGTGGCCGCCGACGATCCGCCCCCAGTTCGAGACCGAGACCCTCTACAACTTCGAGCAGTTCCGCAGCCACGCGGCTTCCGCCGCCGGCTACCTTCTCGCCGCCTCTGGCCAATGGCTGACCAACGACGCCACGCACAAGGCCTTCGGTGAGGCTGAGCGCGCTGCTGGGCGGCTGGAAGCTGAAGCGCCGATCCGGGCAGCCGTGACCGCCTACTACACCGCGCTTGACGCGCGCCAGCATGGCGGGGTCGCTCAAAGCTTTACCTTCAGCGCCATCGAGCGCGCGCTCGGCATGTCGTGGAGCGCGCACCAGGCCGCCAGCAAGGAGGGCGCCAATGGCTGAAGTCACCATCACGATGCCGCTGGGGCTGACGCCCGAGATGATCCGCGCCGTGCGCGACCACGAAACCACCCGCTGCGGCAGCCACGAAGAGTGGCACACCAAGCTGGGTTGGCTGATCTGCGCTTATGACGTGCTGGTGCAGGCGCGCAATCCTGGGGTGATCGTCTGGCAGGAGGGTCGCGCTCCATGACCGGCTTTCCTCCCACTGTCGACGTGGACGGCGCCGCCGACCTGATGAAAGTCCACCCGCAGACCGTGCTGGACAAGATCGCCAGCGGCGAGCTGCGCGCCGGCAAGCTGGGCCGCAGCTACGTCCTGATGACCGCCGACGTGCTGCGCCACATCGAGGAAGCCATCGTGCGCGAGACGGCCGCGCGCATGCGGACCCCGCTCAAGCCCAAGGCCCCCAAACAGCGCCGCCTGACAAGCCCGGCCTGATGGTCACCACAGCCGCGTGGCCAAATCTGACCCGCGCAGGTTGGCGTAGCGCATCAGCATCCGCTGGGACTTGTGGCCAGTGATCTTCATGATCTGCGTCTCGCTCAGCGTCGTGCGCTCAAAAAGCCTGCTGGTGGCCTCGTGCCGCAAGTCGTGGAACGTCAGGTCGCCGAACCCTTCCGTCTCGAAGATGCTGCCGTACAGCTTGCTCAGGAAGTGCGTGGTTCGCTTCAGCGCCCGCTCTGAAGAGTCCCCGCCCCACCACGGGTAGAGCAAGTTGGCGGGCGCCCCAGCGGGCAGCGTCCGCACCTTGAGGTAGGCCTGCAACTCGGCCTTGGCCACGCTGCTCAATGGCACCTGGCGCTTGGTGCCGTTCTTGGTCTTGTCGAGAAAGATCGTCGAGCGGGCAAGGTCAACCTGCGACAGCTCCAGCGTGTACTGCTCGCGCATACGCATGGCCGACTCGACAGCGACGATGTAGTAGCAGCGCAGTGCCGCCTGGAACTCCAGCGGCCTCGGGCGTTGCTTGCGCGGCAGGACGCCCAGCTCGATGCGGGCCAGGGCCTTCTCGAACTCGCCTTCTTCCAGCCGCCTTTCGCGCTCCACGTCAACGCGCTTCACGCCGGCCAGCGCCTCGTCGCTCTTGCTGTACTGCGCATAGCCCTCGGCCAGCGTGCGCAGGGGGTGGTCAGGCATCGTCAGCAGGCCCTTGCGCATGCCCCAGTCCGTGCAGCGGGCCAGCGCCCCGACCTTGGCCCTAATCGATGTCGGCGCGAGTTTGTCGATGCGCTTCAGGTCCGCGATCCAGTCGTCCACCCATTTGGTGGTGATGGCGGCCAGGGGTGTCGTGCCGCTACGCTTGGAGATGACATCCAGTTCCGCGCGATCCTTGTTGCTTGGGTGGGCCTCTGCCTGGAACAGTCTGGCCAGCTGCTCGATGTTCGACACCTTGGCGTCTGCACGGTGCTCAGTCGGCACGATGCCGCGATCCAGCAACGCATCCAGCCGAGCGGCGTAGGCATCGCCTTCCACCTCGCTCGCAAAGGTCAGATAGAGGGGTTTTTCAAGCACGCCCGCGCGCTTGAAAACATACTCGAACTTGCCTGTTCTGGTTTTGCGTTTGCCGGCCATGTCGTGCGCGCCCTATCTCGTGGAGCGACGCACTTTACGGCGGTTTGCCGGCTGGTTGGCGCCTGATTTTGGCTGGTCGAGGCGGCCTGTGGCTGCCTGCCAGGCTGGTTTATACCTGGCGATATACCCAGGAAAATCACAGTAAGTAGTTGATTTTCAATGGGTTTAAGTGGTGGGCGCTGACGGGCTCGAACCGCCGACAATCTCCGTGTAAGGGAGGTGCTCTACCAACTGAGCTAAGCGCCCGGGAATTCCGGGACTGACCTGGGTTTCAGTTCACGGCGTCTTTAAGCGCCTTGCCTGGTTTGAACTTGGGCACCTTGGCCGATTTGATCTTGATCGCCTCATTCGTGCGCGGGTTGCGGCCGGCGCGCGCGGCGCGTTTGGTGACACTGAACGTGCCGAAGCCTACCAGCGAGACCGTGCCGCTCTTCTTCAGCGTCGTCTTGACGCCACCGATCACCGCTTCGAGCGCACGGCCAGCAGCAGCCTTGGAGATGTCGGCCTGCTTGGCGATGTGCTCGATCAATTCGGACTTGTTCACTCGTGCCCCCTCATGACAATTCAGCGGGTTGTTGAGCCCTGCATCCATCAAAGGCTGCAGGACTGCGATGCAGATGTCGATCCCGCGCACTACGCAGCCATGAGAGGCCGCTGAGGCGGCCGTGGCGCGCGCGGGGAAGCGGATTCTAGACGCGCGTCCGGCGGTCGGCGGGGCGGGAAAAGTCCCGATACAACTCGGTGTCCGGGTCGGGTCGCGGCGGCGCGCGGTGGGGTTCAGCGCGCCTTGGCGCGGATCTCCGGCAGGGCCTTCTGCAGGTAATAGACCATGGACCAGATCGTCAGCACGACCGCTGCGTAGATCAGCACGGTACCCCAGAGCCGCGTCGGGATCAGGCCGAAGAGCTGGCCGTCATACAGAAGGAAGGGGATGGCGACCATCTGCACCGTCGTCTTCAGCTTGCCGACCATGTGGACGGCCACGCTGCGCGAGGCACCGATCTGCGCCATCCATTCACGCAGCGCGGAGATCGCGATCTCGCGGCCGACGATGACGAGCGCCACAAAGGCATTCACCCGGCCGAGTTCCAGCAGGATGAGCAGCGCCGAGCAGACGAGGAACTTGTCGGCAACCGGGTCCAGGAACGCACCGAAGGACGAGGTCTGGTTGAGCTTGCGGGCCAGGTAGCCGTCCAGCCAGTCGGTCAGCGCGACGACGATGAAGAGCACCGTCGCGAACAGGTTCTGGTGGGCCGACTTGATGTCCAGGTAATACACGCCGACGATCAGCGGGATGGCCACGATGCGGGCCCACGTCAGCAAAGTTGGCAGTGTCAGGAACATTGCAGGGTCCGCACGGCCGCCCGAAAGGCACTGACGCCCCCTCGGGGGGCAGCGAACAAAGTGAGCGTGGGGGCCAACATGCGTTGCATTGTGCCCAAGCCGGAGTGCTGCCCCAGAACGGGGCTGAGGGACTGTGGCAAGAAGGTATCAGTTGAGGCTGAGCGGCTTGAAGCGCCGGTCCTCCTCAAAGAGGAAGGTCTCGGTGAACTTCCAAGGCTCGGGCATGCGGCGCACATCGCCGAAGGGCGCGGCGCGGTGGATGGCGTCGATGGCCAACTGCAGTGTCTCGGGCGCGAACCTGGGCTTGCGGATCACGTTGACGTGGCGCACGCTGCCGTCGGCCTTCACCTCGACTTCGAGCACGATGACGGTCAGCAGATGCGTCGGCGCCTGCGTCATGAAAGTGCCCTGCGGGTTGGCCATGACGAGGCGCTCTGCCGCCTGACGGCGCAATTCCTCGTGCGTGCGTACCGCGCGCGGCGCGGGCAGGCCGAGTGGCTTGGGTGCGGCCACGACGGCGGGCGACGGCAGCGGCGCAGGCACCGCAACGGGTGGCGGCGGTGGCGCCGGGGCCGGCGCGCGGGGTGCAGCCGTGCAACCGGCCAGCACCGGGCCGATCAGCCAGCGAACGGCGCGCTTGAAGTAGTCGACTGTGGGCACGGTAGGCTTCCTTGGTTTCGCGCTCGATGCAGCGCGCGGTAGATCTTTTCGGTCAGCTCGCGCGTTCTGCACGTCAGTGCAGCGCGCGGTAGATTTCCTCGGCGAGTTCGCGCGAGACGCCCTTCACACTGGCCAGCTCGTCGACGCTGGCGCCCGCCACGCCGCGCACGCCACCAAAGCGCTGCAGCAGTTGCGCACGTTTCTTCGGCCCGACGCCGGGCACATCTTCCAGCCGCGAGCCGCCGGTGCGCGTGGCTGCGCGCTTGGCCCGCATGCCGGTGATGGCGAAGCGGTGGGCCTCGTCGCGGATCTGCGCGATCAACATCAGCGCGGCGGAGTCGCGGCCCAGGTAGACCTTCTCGCGGCCATCGGCAAACACGAGCTCCTCCAACCCGACCTTGCGGCCCTCGCCCTTTTCCACGCCAGCGATCAGCCCCAGGTCCAGCCCCAGCTCCTCGAAGACCTCGCGCGCCATGCTGACCTGGCCGCGGCCGCCGTCCACCAGCACGAGGTCGGGCAGGCGGCCGGTGCCGAGCTGCGCGGCCTCGGCCATCTTGCTGTAGCGCCGTGTCAGCACCTGGCGCATGGCCGCGTAGTCGTCGCCGCCGGTGATGCCCTCGATCGTGTAGCGCCTGTATTGGCTGCTTTGCATCTGATGCCCCTCGAACACGACGCAGCTTGCCATCGTTGCCTCACCTGCGGTGTGGCTGATGTCGAAACATTCGACACGGAACTTGTCGATCTCCGGCGGCGACAGGTCCAGCGCGTCGACGAGGGCGCGGGTGCGCGCCTGCTGCGAGCCTTCCTCGGCCAGCAGCCGGGCCAGTGCCAGCTCGGCGCCCTTGACGCACATCTCCTGCCAGATGCGCCGCTGGCCGCGCGGCTGAGCCTGCACGGTGACACGGCTGCCGGTCTGGACGCCCAGGGCGTCGGCCAGGCCGGGGTCGACGCCCTCGCTGACGACGACAAGGCCGGGCGCCGGCGACGCCAGGTAGTGCTGGGCCATGAAGGCCTCCAGCACCTGGCGTTCGGGCGACAGCGCCTCCTCATCGTCCAGCACGATCGCGGTCGCGTCGTCAACATGCTTGGGGAAGAAGGCGCGGTCACCCAGATGCCGGCCGCCACGCACCATCGCCAGGTTCACGCAGGCGCGGCCGCCCTGCACCTTGACGGCAATGATGTCCACGTCGCGCTCACCGCCGGTTGCGCTGCTCTCCTCGATGACCTGCTGCTGCAGCACTTTGGACAGCGCCTGGATCTGGTTGCGCACCTCGGCCGCCAGTTCGTAGTGCTGGCCTTGCGCGAAATCCATCATCTGTTCCTGCAGCGCGGCCATGACCTCATCGGTTTCGCCGCGCAGAAAGCGCTCGGCACTGGCCACGTTGCGCGCGTAGTCGCCGCCCTGCCCGGCCGGCACGCAGGGGCCGGAGCAGCGCTTGATCTGGTGCAGCAGGCAGGGCCGGCTGCGGTTGTTGAAGACGCTGTCCTCGCAGGTGCGTAGCTTGAACACCTTCTGCATCAGCTGGATGGACTCCTTCACCGCCCAGGCGCTGGGGAAGGGGCCGAAGTACTGGTGCCGCTTGTCCACCGCGCCTCGGTAGTACGCCATGCGCGGGTAGGCGTGCGAGGTGATCTTCAGGTACGGGTAGCTCTTGTCGTCCCGGAACAGGATGTTGAAGCGCGGGTTCAACGTCTTGATCAGGTTGTTTTCCAGCAGCAAGGCCTCGGCCTCGGTGCGCACGACCGTCGTCTCCATCCGCGCGATGCGCGAAACCATCATGCCGATGCGCGTGCCACCGTGGTTCTTCTGGAAATAGCTGCTGACGCGCTTCTTCAGGTCCTTGGCCTTGCCGACGTAGAGCACGTCGCCCTTGGCATCGAAATAACGGTAGACGCCCGGCAGCGCCGGCAACGCATTGACTTCGGCCACCAGCTTCTCGCGCACCTCGCGCGCGGCGGCCGCCATCTCGGCGGCGTGTTTCTTCTCGGCCGCCTCGACGGCTGCGCGCTCGGCGGACCCGTCGGCCTGCTGCGGCTCTTCGGGTTCGGTGTTGGAGGGGGTCGGGGTCGACATGGCGCCGGATTTTGGCCTGGGACAATCGAGGCATGAGCAAGCCGATGCTTTGGGACATCTTTTGCCGCGTCATCGACAACCATGGCGACCTGGGCGTGTGCTGGCGGCTGGCGCGTGATCTTGCTGCGCGCGGGCAGGTAGTGCGGCTCTGGGTCGACGATGCATCCGCGCTGGGCTGGATGGCGCCACAGCGCCCTGTTGGCGTCGACGTGCTCGCCTGGCCTGAGGGTGATGTGGGTGATGTGGGTGATGTGGGTGATGTGGGTGATGTGGGCGATGTGGGCGATGTGGGCGATGTGGGCGATGTGGGCGATGTGGGCGATGTGGGCGATGTGGGCGATGTGGGCGCGCAGCCCGGCGATGTCGTCATCGAGGCCTTCGGCTGCGAACTGCCGCCGGCCTTCGTCGCCCGCATGGCCGCGCGAACGCCAGCGCCGCATTGGATCAACCTCGAATATCTCAGCGCTGAAGACTACGTCGAACGCAGCCACGGCCTCGCGTCGCCGCAGTTCCATGGCCCGGGTGCCGGCCTGACCAAGCATTTCTTCTACCCCGGCTTCACGCCGCGCACCGGCGGCCTGCTGCGCGAGCCAGGGTTGCTGGAGCGCGTCGCCGCCTTCGACAGCGCGGCTTGGCTGGCCGATCACGGCTGGGCGCCGAAGCCGGGGGAGCGGGTCGTCAGCCTGTTCGCTTACGCCAACCCGGCCCTGCCCGCGCTGTTGGACGCATTGGCTGCACAGCCCACGCTGCTGCTCGCCTGCCCGGGGCCGCTGCAGGCCCAGGTCGCCAGCAGGCCAGGCCTTCGCACCATCGCCCTGCCCTATCTGCCGCAAGACGACTATGACCAGTTGCTGTGGGCCTGCGACCTGAATTTCGTGCGCGGCGAGGATTCCTTCGCCCGCGCGCAATGGGCCGGCAAGCCTTTCGTCTGGCAGATCTACCCGCAGCACGACGACGCCCACCACGCCAAGCTGGAGGCCTTCATGACCCGCGCCGCGCTGCCCCAGGGCTGGCGTTCGGTCTGGCGCGGCTGGAACGGCATGGGTGCCTTGCCTGCGTCGCTGAGTGGCCTGAAAGATGCCGCCGCCCACGCACCAGCTTGGCGTGCGCAATTGGCAACCCAGCCCGATCTGCTGACGCAGCTGCGGGGATTCTTAGGGGTTTCCAGCTAGAATATTGGGCTTTGCCGCGCCAAGCCGGAGTTCTGGAGTCTGGTGCGCTATCTGCCCGAGCCTTGACGCCTAAAGGCTCAGGCCATCAATTCGAGATACTCACCATGAAACTCGCTCAAGAAATCCGCGCCGGCAACGTGATCATGCAGGGCAAGGACCCGATGGTCGTCCTGAAGACCGAATACAGCCGTGGTGGCCGTGGTGCCGCCACCGTGCGCATCAAGATGAAGAACCTGCTGAACGGCGCTGGCGCCGAGCTGGTCTTCAAGGCCGACGACAAGATGGAGCAGATCATCCTCGACAAGAAGGAGTGCACCTACACCTACTTCGCCGACCCGATGTATGTCTTCATGGACACCGAGTACAACCAGTACGAAGTCGAGTCCGAGAACATGGGCGATGCCCTGTCCTACCTCGAAGACAGCATGGCCGCGGAAGTGACCTTCTACGACGGCAAGGCCATCTCCATCGAACTGCCCACCAGCGTCGTGCGCGAGATCGAGACCGAGCCGGCCGCCAAGGGCGACACCTCGGGCAAGGTCATGAAGCCCGCTCGCCTGAAGGGCACCGGTTTCGAAATCTCCGTGCCGGCGTTCGTCGAGAACGGCGACAAGATCGAAATCGACACCCGCACTCACGAGTACCGCAAGCGCGTCTAAGCCTCGCAGCGGCTCTCGCAACAAAACGCCCGCTTCAAGCGGGCGTTTTGCTTTATTCGGCGTCCGACAGGTCAGGAATTTCAGGCTCGGCGTCGATCTCGCTGTCGAAATCGGCCGTGCCCTTCACCGGGATCCAGGGCCGGTCCAGCGGGCGATAGACGCGGCGCTGCAGGCGGGACAGCCTGTCAGAGTGCTCGATGGCGTTCATCACCAGCTCGGGCGAGATCAGCATCGCAAACGGGTCGGCCAGATTCGGGGTGGTGGTCAGCATGGTGAGCCTCGGGGTGAGTCGATGGCTTCACTGTAGGCAAGCGTTGCAGGCCGCAACAGTCGGCACAGCGCCCTAGACCTTGTAAGACTTTTCCCTACACGCCCATCCGGGCGAGAACTATTTGGCAGTGCCGGCAGCTTTCGCAGCATCGGCCGCACGCTGGCGCTCCTGGATGACGCGCTTCAGCTCCTTGGCCATCACGTCGCGGCCGCCACGCTCGGCGAAGTCGGCCGCCGTCAGCTCCTGCTCGTTGGCGGCCCGCGGCTCGGCGCCGGCCTTGAGCAGCAGGGGCACCAGGTCGCTGTTGCCGTAGCGCGCGGCCATCATCAGCGGCGTGGTGCCGTTCTCGGAGCGCGCGTTGATCTCGGCGCCCTGCGCGATCAGGAAGGCTGCAACGCCGTTGTCCGGCCCGCTGCAGGCGTAGTGCAGCGGCGTCCAGCCCGCACGGTTGATGGCGGCGCCACGCTTCACCAGGGCCTGCGCGGCCGGCAGCGAGCCTCGGATGGCGGCAATCATCAGCGGCGTCTCGCCTTGGGCGTTGGCGTCGTCGATCTTCGTCAACGGCGACGCGAGCAGGCTGTCCAGCGCGCGCAGGGAATCCTCCTTCGCGGCCACGAAGAGGGCCTTGCGGCCGCGCCCATCCGCCTGGTTGGGATCCACACCCTTGAGCAGCAGGCCGAGCACGGCACGGCCATCGTTCAGTTCAGCGGCAATGACGAGTTCGTCGACGGGCGCGGCCTGCGCGAGAGCAGCGCCACACAACGCAAGGGCAGCAAGCCAGGCCTTCACGCCACCACCTCCGGGAGCTTGAACAGGCGCTTCGTGTTCGCCGTCGCGATGGCCGCCAGTTCGGGCACGGGCAGGCCCACCGCGTCGGCCACGGCCTTGGCCACATGGGCAACATAGGCCGGCGAATTGGTCTTGCCCCGGAACGGCACGGGCGCGAGGTAGGGGCTGTCGGTCTCGATCAGCACGCGGTCCAGCGGTAGCAGCTTGAGCAGGTCACGCAGGTCTTGTGCGTTCTTGAAGCTGACGATGCCGGAGAAGGAGATGTAGTAGCCGCGCTCCACCGCCGCCAGCGCAACCTCCGCCGTCTCGGTGAAGCAGTGGAAGACGCCGCCAGCCGCCTCGCCGCCCTCTTCGTCCAGCACGCGCAGCGTGTCCGCCGCGCTGGAGCGGGTGTGGATGACGAGGGGCTTGCCCGCCTGCCTGGCGGCACGGATGTGGGTGCGGAAGCGCTCGCGCTGCCACTCCATGTCGTCGATGCTGCGGCCGTTCAGGCGGTAGTAGTCCAGCCCCGTCTCGCCAATGGCGACGACACGCGGCAGCGCGGCCAGCCGCACCAGCTCGGCCACGCCAGGCTCACGCATGTCCTCGGTGTCGGGATGCACACCGACGGTTGCCCAGAGCTGGCCGTTTTCGAGAGCCAGCGCATGTACGGCCTCGAACTCTTCCATCTGCGTGCAGATGCAGATGGCCTGATCCACCCGGGCGGCGGCCATGTCGGACAGGATGGCGGGCAGGTTCTGCTTCAGCTCCGGGAAGCTGAGGTGGCAGTGGGAATCAATGAACATAGGGCCTGTTGGCGCTGCGGGAATCGGTGCGAGAGGGTCTGCGCGGGTGCAGGGCTAGGCGTGCGGCGCAGCCTGGGCTCATGCCCAGGCAAGACGCGCAACGACGCCATGTGCCCGCGCAGACCCTCTCCCAAAGGGTTGTCACTCAAAAGCCCGCGCTCGGCCTCGCTGGGGGCCTACCCCAGCTTCGCCTCACGCCTTGCTCGCGGGCTTTTGAGTGGCAACGCATCCGACTCCCGCAGCGCCAACAGGCCCTAGAGCGTTTGCGTGGGCTTGCTCGACGACACCGCCGTGCCCAGGATTTCCTCGATGCGCACGCGGATCAGCCTTGTCTTTTCATCACCGGGGAAGCGCACGCCCACGCCCTGGGTGCGGCCGCCCGAGGCATTCGGTGGCGTCAGCCAGGCGACCTTGCCGGCCACCGGGTAGCGCTGGTTGTCCTCAGGCAAGGCCAGCAGCAGATAGACGTCCTCGCCGAGCTTGTAGTCGCGCGTGGTCGGCACGAAAAGGCCGCCCTCGGAGAAGGCGGGGATGTAGGCGGCGTAAAGCGCCGACTTTTCGCGGAACACGAGCTGGATGACGCTCGGCCGCGCACCGGACGACGCCCCCTGGCCGCCCACCGTGGGCAGCGGCAGGGCACCGCCCATCTGGCTGGGCTGGAATTGCGGGGTCTGGCCGGGCTTGGAGTTGGCGTCGCTCATAAGGCCCGAGTGTATTCAGCGCGCCGCCGCCGACATCGCGGCCTGGGCTTGCGCGACCAGGGCTTCGATCCACAGCCCGGCGTTCAGCGGGTGATCCGCATGGCGGGCTGCACGGCGCAGTTCGGCGTCCCAGGCCAGCAACGGCGCGGCACGCTTGGGAGAAGGCAGGGCCGTGGGCGCAAAGAACTGGCCGGGCTGGCCGTGGGAGCGGCGCACGAGGTCGTGGCACAGGCGCTGCAGCGCGTCGATGACGCGGGGCGGCGCCAAATCCGACAGCGCCGCGACCTCGCCACGGGCAACTCGCTTCGGGATGGCCTGCCAGGCAGCGTCGCTCAAGCCGGCGTTGAACCATTCCAGCGCCTGCTGCGGCCGGCCACCCGTCGCATCCAGCAGGCCACCGGCGTCATTGACGCCCTTGCTCGCCAGCCAGCCCAGCGCGGCCTGGCGCTCGGGTAGCGGCAAGGGCAACGGCTGGCAGCGGCTGCGGATGGTGGGCAGCAGGCCTGCGCTGTCATGGCTGGCCAGCACGAAACGCAGCAGGCCGGCCGGCTCCTCCAGCGTCTTCAGCAGTGCATTGGCCGCAATGCCGTTCAGCGCCTCCGCCGGGAAGATGACAACCACCTTGGCCCGGCCGCGCGCAGACGTGGCCTGCGCAAAGGCAAGCAGGTTGCGCACCGCCTCCACCTTGATCTCGCGGCTGGGCTTGGCCTTGCCGGCCTTGGGTGCGTCGGGCTCTTCGAAGGGCAAACCGAGAGATTCACGCGCCGCGGCGTCCAGCGCTTCGGGCAGCAGCAGTTGGAAGTCGGGATGCGTGCCGCTGGCGAAGAGCTTGCAGCTGGCGCAATGGCCGCAGGCCGGTTCGCCTTCGGCGCGGGCCTCGCACAACCAGCTCTGCGCCAGCTTGACGGCGAGTTCGAGCTGACCGACGCCGGCCGGCCCCTGCACCAGCAGCGCATGCGAGCGCGCCCGCGCCAGCGCGTCGGTGAGCGGCGCCTGCAGCCAGGGGAGATCGGCGATCAGCATGTCGGGTATCGGGCAGCAAGAACCGCCAGCACCTGGGCGCCGACCTGCTCGACCGTGCCGCTGGCGTCGACGCGCACGATGCGCTCCGGTGCCTTCGCCGCACGGGCCGCGTAGCCGGCGCGCACACGCTCGAAGAAGTCCAGGTCCTGCTGCTCGATGCGGTCGGCCTCCCGGGCGCTGGCGCGGCGAGCCGCAGCCTGCGCCGAGGGCAGGTCGAACCACAGCGTCAGCTCCGGCTCGGTGCCTTCCTGCACCCACTCGGCCAGCGGGTCCAGCACGCTCAGCGGCAGGCCCCGGCCGCCACCCTGGTAGGCAAAGCTCGCGTCCGTGAAGCGGTCGCAAAGCAGGGTCTTGCCAGCGGCCAGCGCGGGCTTGATGACCGTCTCGACATGGTCACGCCGGCCGGCAAACATCAGCAGCAGCTCGGTCAGCGAGCCCATGGGCTGGCTCAAAACGATGTCGCGCAGCGTCTCGGCCAGCGGCGTGCCGCCGGGCTCGCGGCTCAGCTGCACATCGGCGCCGCGGGCACGAAACCAATCGGCCACCGCCTGGATGTGGGTGGACTTGCCGGCACCGTCGATGCCTTCGAAAGAGATGAATCGACCGGTCACTTGCCGCCGCGTTGGTATTTGTTGACCGCGCGATTGTGCGCGGCGAGGTCGTCGCTGAATTCGCTGCTGCCGTCGCCCCGAGCGACGAAGTACACCGCCTTGATGGCCGCCGGGTTCAGCGCAGCCTGCAGCGAGGCCGCGCCGGGCATGGCGATGGGCGTCGGCGGCAGGCCGCCACGGGTGTAGGTGTTGAACGGCGTGTCGGCCAGCAGGTCGCGCTTGCGCAGGTTGCCGTCAAAGGCCTCGCCCAGGCCGTAGATGACGGTGGGGTCGGTCTGCAGCGGCATGCCTACGCGCAACCGGTTCACGAAAACGGCCGCGACCTTGCTGCGATCGGCCGCGGTGCCCGTTTCCTTTTCGACGATGGACGCGAGGATCAGCGCTTCGTCAGCGCTCTTCAGCGGCAGGTTGGACGCCCGCTTGCTCCAGGCTGCGGCCAGCCGGCCCTGCATGGCCGCCCGGGCACGCTTGAGCACGGTCAGGTCGCTGACGCCGCGGCTGTAGGCGTAGGTGTCAGGGAAGAAGCGGCCCTCGGGCGCGACGCCGGGCTCACCGAGCGCGGCCATGATGTCGGCGTCGCTCATCTGCGCCGTCTTGGCCTTCAGCGCCGGTGCGGCAGCCAGGGCCGCCCTCACCTGGCGCCAGCTCCAGCCCTCGATGAGGCGCAGCTGCTCCATGACCTGGTCGCCCCGCACCATCTTGTCCAGCAACTCGCGCGGCGTGATGCCGGCGTGGATCTCGTAGCTGCCGGCGCGGATCTGCTTGGCCTGGCCCGACCACTTGAACCACTGGTAGAGGAAGCGCGCATCCGACTGCACACCCGCCGCCACCCAGGCGCGCGCCACCTCGGCCGGGTTGGTGCCCGGCTCGATGGACAGCTCCACCGACGGCGCGGCCAGGCTCAATGGGCTGCGCAGCCACTGCCAGGCAGCATCCACGGCAAGACCCGCGATCAACAACAACGCGAGCAGCGCTCGCAACAACCACTTCATGCCCTGTGAAAAGCCCGGTGAAAAGGGCGCCGATGATAATTCCCGTCATGTCGCAACCCACCGAACTCCCAGCCCAACTTCGCCTCACCGACTGGGGCGTGATCCGCGCCCAGGGCGCCGACGCCGCCAACTTCTTGCATGGCCAGCTGACCCAGGATTTCGCGCTGCTCGACCGCGAGCACGCCCGCCTTGCCGGTTTCTGCACGGCCAAGGGCCGGCTGCTGGCGACGATGGCGGGCTGGCGTGGTGGCGACGAAGAGATCCTGCTGGCCCTGCCGGCCGAGACGCTGGCGGCCACGCTGAAACGCCTGTCCATGTTCGTGATGCGCGCCAAGTGCAAGCTCAGCGATGCGAGCGCCGAGTTCGCGATCTACGGCCTGCTGGGTACACCGGCAGCTGATGCATGGACGCTGCTGCGCGAGGGCGACGCGGTGCAGATCGCCCTGCCCGCTGCATCCGGGCCCGGCCGCGCGCTGCGCATTCAGCCTGCTGAAGCGCCAGCCCCGGCCGGCACCGCGATGACCGCTGACGACTGGGCCTGGGCCGAGGCCGAGGCCGGCATGGCCTGGGTGCGCGGGGCCACCGTCGAGGCCTTCGTGCCGCAGATGATCAATTTCGAGGTACTCGGTGGCGTGAACTTCAAGAAGGGCTGCTACCCCGGCCAGGAGATCGTCGCGCGCAGCCAGTACCGCGGCACGCTCAAGCGGCGGCTGCAGGTGTTCGAGACGGATGCGGCGGCCGCGGTGGGCCAGGAGATCTTCCACAGTGCCGACCCACAGCAGCCGGCCGGCGTCGTTGCCGGCAGCGGCACGCGTGATGGCCGCTCCGTGATCGCCGCCGAGATCAAGCTCGCGGCGCTGGAAGCTGGCAGCCTGCATCTGGGCAGCGCCGGTGGCGCCACATTGCAGCCCCGCGCCCTGCCCTACGAGATTCCGGCGCAGGAATGAGCGTGCAGCTCTACGTCTATTACCGCGTCACGTCGGAGAACGCCGAGGCCGCACTCACCGCCTTCCGCAAGGCGCGCTTCGAAGCGCCCATCGAGCTGCTGCAGCGGCCCGAGCCCGATGCCGAGGGGCGGTGGACGTGGATGGAGATCTATCCCGAGGGCTGGACACACCGCGAGCCGCAGATCGCGGCCGCGATGGCGCAATGGCTCGCGGGAGAGCGCAAGGTCGAGCGGTTCGAGATGCTGGGCTAAAGCGCCCTCACCATCTCGACGTGGCCAATGCCGGCCTCCTCAAAAGGCTGGCCGCGCCGCTGAAACCCGGCGCGCAGATAGAAGTTCTCCGCCGACAGCTGCGCATGCAGCAACACCTCGCGGTATCCCTGCTTCTTCGCCTCGGCCATCAGCGCGTCCAGCACCTGGCGGCCGATCTGCGTGCCGCGCATCTGGCGCAGCACGGCCATGCGGCCGATCTTGGCAACGCCGGGCACATGCTCCAGCAGGCGGCCGGTGGCCAGCGGAATGCCGAAGCGGTTGCGCGCCAGCGCGTGCAGGCAGCTCGTGTCGGCGCTGTCCCACTCCATGTCGGCCGGGATGTGCTGCTCCTCGATGAAGACCTGGCGGCGGATCGCCGTGGCCGCTTCGCCGAGTTCACTCCATTTGCCGAGCGCGACGTCCACGACGGACTGGCCGGCCTCGAAATCGAGGATGACGCGCCGCAACGCATCGGGCAGCCGTGCCGGCGTCTGGGTGCCGGGGTCGGCGAAGACGTAGATCATCTCGGCCTGCACCAGCATCTGGTCGCCGTGGAAGATGGCGCCGTCCACCATCATCGAGCTGTTGCCGAACTCGCGGCAGCGGATGCCGATGTCCAGGCGGTCGTCGTAGCGGGCCGAGCTTCGGTAGTCCAGCGCGGCGCGGCGCACGTAGAGGTCGCCGCCCAGGCTCTTCATCGTGTCGGCGTAGGGAATGGCCAAGGCCCGCCAGTAGCCGCTGATGGCGGTGTCCAGGTAGGTCAGGTAATGCCCGTTGAAGACGATGCCCTGGGCGTCGATCTCGGCCCAGCGCACGCGCAGGGGTTCGAGGTGGCGGAAGTCGGTGCGTTTCATGGTGTCAGATGTTTCTTGAGGGCCTCGGCGCAGGCATTGAGCGCGGTCAATGCCTCGGGAATCTGGCGGCCCATCTTGATGAAGTCGTGCGTCACGCCACGGTAGAGCTCCAGCTGCACGTCGATGCCAGCAGCCCTCAGAGTGTCGGCATAGGCAATGCCCTCGTCGACGAGGGGGTCGCATTCGGCCAGCACGATGCAGGCCGGCGCAAGGCCCGAGTGGTCATCCGCCTCCAGCGGCGCGAAGCGCCAGTCGTGCCGCTGCTCGCGGTCGATGTACTGATCGAAGAACCAGGCGATGCTGGTGGCGTCGAGCAGGAAGCCGTTGGCGAAGAAGCGGTGCGAGGCCGTGCCGGGCTGGCTGGCGGTGCCCGGCGTGATGAGCAGTTGCAGCGCGAGCGGCAGGCCGCGATCGCGCGCGAAGAAAGCGGCGCCAGCCGCCAACGTGCCGCCCGCGCTGTCGCCACCCACGGCGAGGCGGCTGCCGTCCAGCCCGAGGGTGTCGGCCTGGCGATGCAGCCACTCCAGCGCGGCCCAGGCATCGTCCACGGCTGCGGGGAAGCGATGCTCGGGCGCGAGGCGGTAGTCCAGCGCCAGCACGGCCATGCCGCTGCGCAGGCTGAGCTGGCGGCACAGGCTGTCGTGGGTTTCCAGGTCGCCGATGGTGAAGCCGCCGCCGTGCAGATAGAGCATCACGGGCAGACGCTCGGCGCTGGGCGCGTACAGCCGCGCGGGGCGGCCGGCGGCTGCCAGGTCTTCAACGCGGGCAAGCGGCGCGCGAGGCAGGTCGAGGATCTCGGCGCCCATGCGGTAGGCAATGCGCGCCTCGCGTGGCGTGAGGCTGTGGAAGGGTGGGCGGTTGGCGCGGTGGATGCGTTCGAGGAGGCCCGCCATGCGCGGGGTCAGGAGCTGGGTTGGTGGCGTCATCGGGCGCGCATTGTCTGGGACGTCGGCGGCACCCAGGGATCACGCAGCGGCGCCTGGATGGCGGGCTCGTTCGTCGGCGCGACGCTGCCAGGCGCCTGCGGCGTGCCGGCGCGGTCGATGGCGATAACGGGCCTGGCCTGCTGCGCGCGGCGCTCGGGGCCGAGGTCGGCCGTGGCGCGCAGGGCCAGCGTGCTGGCGTAGAAAGCCTTGAGGTCGGCGAGCTGGGCGATGCGGGTGGCGTCGTCGAGATAGCTCATGTGGCCACCGGCGTAGTTGCGGATCTTCACGCGGCTGGCATCGACACGGGCCAGGTCGCTCTCGGTCAGGTGGAAGGGCGTGGCCAAGTCGTGATAACCGCTGACGGCCAGCACGCGCAGGCGGGCGTTCTGCGCCAACGCGGCCGACAGGTCGGGCAGCGTGTCGGGCAACTGGCGGCCAGCGTGACTGAAGTCCCAGAAGTTGATGGCATTGCTCAGCACGACGTAGGTGGAGTTGTTGCGGTAGGTGAGCTGGTCGCGCAGGTGGGTGGCGATGCCGGTGGCGAAGCTGCTGCCGATCCAGGTGCTGGACACATCGCCCTCGGAAGCGAGCTGGCTGCCGATTTCCGCCTTCATGCGGCCGTCGTAGCGGCCGAGCTGCTGACCGGCGATCAACCAGATGCGGAAGTTGTCGGCCGACACATTGAGGCTGGTCTGCCACTGCGCCGCCGGCAGGCCGGTCAGGTCGGCCAGCGGCTGCCAGATGGCGGGCGTAGGCTGGCGGGTGGCGAGCCAGGCCTGCAGGGCCGGTGCATAGACCTGGTCGGCGTAGTTGCGTGCCTGGGTCGTCCAGGCGCCGAGGTCGGTGGGCACGGGCTGGGTCAGGCGATGGAAGGCGCCGACGGCGGCGAAGGTGGGCAGATAGCCGCCGCAGCCCTGGCCGTTCGTGATGCCGCAGTTGCTGTTGTAGTCCATGGCGGGCGACTGCAGCACCAGGCCGTCGAGCATGACGCCGGCCTCCTGCAGCCGGCGCGCGAGCACGGCCGTGCGTGGGCCGCCATAGCTTTCGCCGTAGAGGTATTTGGGCGAGGCGGCGCGGTTGTTGACGGCCAGGTAGCGCTGGATGAAGTCGCGGAACAGCGCCGCGTCGGCATCCACACCCCAGAAGCTGCGGTTGGTGAACGGCGCGATGGCCTGGGAGTAGCCGCTACCCACCGCGTTGATGAAGACGAGGTCGGTCTGGCCCAGCAGGTGCTCGGCGTTGTCCACCATCGGGAAGGGCCGCGCTGCCGTCGTATCGGGTGCGTTGCTGACGAGGCGTTTGGGGCCGAAGCTGCCGAGCTGCAGCCAGACCGAGGCCGAGCCCGGGCCGCCGTTGTAGAAGAAGGTGACGGGGCGGGTCGCCGCGTTGGCACCGGGCAGCGTGTAGGCAACGTAGAAGACCGAGGCCTCGGCGGTGCCCACGGCGTCGCGCGCGATCAGGTGGCCGGCGGTGGCCGTGTAGCTCAGTGTCTGGCCGTTGGCCGTGAGCGTCTGCGTGCTGACGGCGGCGGCCTCGACGGCGCCAGGCAACGAGGCGTCAGCCGCCGAGGAGTAGACGGTCGCATCGGTCAGCCCGGGCTGCGTGTCGACGGGCGGCGTGGGGGTGGGTGATGAGCCCCCTCCCCCGCCACCACCGCCACAGGCTGCGAGGACAAGGGAAAGAACCAGGGTCAGGCTAGTCGCGCGCATGACGGCAAGTCTAGACATGCCGCACTACCATGAGGAAAGACATTGTGGAGAAAGTGCCGTGGCCCAGATCCTCTACCTGACCCGCATCGAGCTCGAGTTCGGCGCCAGCCGCCTGCTGCCGGCCGAGTGCGAGCGCATCGGCATCCGCAAGCCGCTGGTGGTGACCGATGCCGGCGTGCGCGCGGCTGGTGTGCTGGACGAGGCGCTGGCCGCCTTTGACGTGAAGCCGCCCGTCTTCGACCAGACCCCCGCCAACCCGACCGAGGCCGCCGTGCGGCTGGCCGTGCAGATGTGCCAGGAAGCCGGCTGCGACGGTCTCATCGCCATCGGCGGCGGCTCCAGCATGGACCTGGCCAAGGGCGTGGCCATCGCCGCCACGCATGAGGGGCCGCTGAAGCGCTGGGCCACCATCGAGGGCGGCGCCGTCAACATCAGTTCGCGCGTGCTGCCCCTCATCGCCGTGCCGACGACGGCCGGCACCGGCAGCGAGGTGGCGCGCGGCGCCATCATCATCGTGGACGACGGGCGCAAGCTGGGCTTTCACAACTGGGAGCTGCTGCCCAAGGCCGCCATCTGCGACCCGGCGCTGACGCTGAAGCTGCCCCCCGCACTGACGGCCGCGACGGGCATGGACGCCATCGCTCACTGCATCGAGACCTTTCTCGCGCCGGCCTTCAACCCACCGGCCGACGGCATCGCGCTGGAAGGCCTGCGCCGCGGCTGGGGTGCCATCGAACGCGCCACCCGCGACGGCCAGGACCGCGATGCGCGCATGGACATGATGTGCGCCAGCGTGCATGGCGCGATGGCCTTCCAGAAGGGCCTGGGCGCGGTGCATTCGCTGAGCCATGCGCTGGGTGGCCTGAACCCGCGGCTGCACCACGGCACGCTGAACGCGGTCTTCCTGCCGGCCGTCATCCGCTTCAATGCCGAGGCGGACAGCGTCAGGCGTGACCGGCGCGTCGAGCGCCTGGCCCAGGCGATGAACCTGGCCGGCAGCGACGCCGATGCGGTGGCCGACGCGATCAGCGCGATGAACGCGCGGCTGGGCCTGCCGTCAGGTCTTGCCGCCATGGGCGTCGAGCCGGAGCTGGACGAGCGCATCATCGAGCGCGCGCTGGTGGATCACTGCCACAAGACCAATCCGCGCATCGCCAGTCCCGAGGATTACCGTGCGATCCTCGCGGCCTCGAGATGACGACGTTTGCAAGCGCCGCGGCCGGAAGTTGGGCGCGCGTTTAGGCTCAGAGCGTGATCGAAGTCCCTGTTTTGCCGTGATGGGGCCGGTGCCGCGGCACTAGGATTCTTGGCCGCTCGAGGCCCATGAGGCACTTGGGCCATAGCGAGGAGACAACGATGAAGCTTTCAATTGGGAACCGGCTGGCGCTGGGATTTGCGTTGGTCCTCGTGCTGGCGGCCTTCGTCATCGCGCTGGCCTCCTGGCGGCTGTCCTCGACCGCTGCCTCGACGCGACAGATGATGGCCGAGCCGCTGACCAAGGAACGCCTGATCGCGGACTGGAACCGCAACATCAACGCCGGCGTGCGCCGCACGATCGCGATCGCGAAGAGCTCGGACGCCTCGCTCGTACCGCTGTTCGCGGAAGACCAGGCGCAGTCGACCAAGTCCTCCGGCGAGATGCAGGAAAAGCTCAAGGCCCTGGTCCGCTCGCCCGAGGAGCAGGCGCTGTTCGATGCCGTCGGCAAGGCGCGCCAGGTCTACATCGCCTCGCGTGATGAGATCGTCAAGCTGAAGAAGGACGGCCAGGCCGAAGCCGCCGACAAGCTGCTGACCGAAGTCTTCGTGCCTGGCTCCAAGGTGTACCTGGCCAAGATGCAGGACTTCCTGGAGCACCAGCGCAACGCGATCGACAAGACCGCCGCCGACATCGACGCCGCCAACGGCAACGGCCGGCTGCTGCTGCTGGCGCTCGGCGTGGCCATGCTGGCGCTGGGTATCGCCGCGGCCTGGCACATCACGAAGAGCATCACCGCGCCGCTGCTCGCGGCCGTGGACCTGGCCGAGCGCGTGGCCGATGGCAACCTGGTGCCGTCCGGCCAGGGCATGGCCGCGCGCTCCGACGAGATCGGCCGGCTGCAGATGACGCTGCGCCGCATGCGCGAGACGCTGTCGCAGACGATCGGCAGCATCCGTGATTCGGCCGAGTCCATCAGCACGGCATCTGCCGAAATCGCCAGCGGCAATCAGGACTTGAGCGCGCGTACCGAGAAGGCCGCGTCCAGCCTCGAAGAGACCGCCAGCGCGATGGAAGAGCTGACCGGGACGGTGCAGCAATCGGCCGCTTCGGCCAGCCAGGCCAACACGCTCGCGGTGTCCGCCGCCAGCGTGGCTCTGCGCGGCGGCGAGGTCGTGGGCCAGGTGGTGCACACCATGGACGAGATCAATGCCAGCTCACGCAAGATCGCCGACATCATCAGCGTCATCGACGGCATCGCCTTCCAGACCAACATCCTGGCACTGAACGCCGCCGTGGAAGCCGCGCGGGCCGGTGAGCAGGGTCGCGGCTTTGCGGTTGTTGCCAGCGAGGTGCGCTCGCTGGCCGGCCGCTCGGCTGACGCAGCCAAGGAGATCAAGACCCTGATCGGCAGCAGCGTGGAACGCGTGGAAGCCGGTTCGCGGCTGGTGGCTGAAGCCGGCAAGACGATGGACGAGCTCGTCGGCGCCGTGCAGCGCGTCAAGGACATCATGGGCGAGATCACGACGGCGACGGCCGAGCAGTCCGACGGCATCGCGCAAGTCAACATCGCCATCGCCCAGCTGGACCAGGTCACCCAGCAAAACGCTGCGCTGGTGGAAGAGTCCACCGCCGCGGCCGAGAGCTTGCGCGAGCAGGCCACGACGCTGACCGGCGCGGTCGGGACCTTCCAGGTCGCACGCCGCTAGTCGCCCCCTCCGCCGCCGCAGCTCGATCCGCAGCTGCTGCCGCCACCATCCGAGCCACCGTCACAGCTGCCGGCATCCGACCAGCTGCCGCCGCAGCTGCTGCCGCTGTCACTGCTTTGGCGCCGGCGCATTTCCGCCAGCTCCGCCTCGCTGATGAGGCCCAGCGCCAGCAGGCCGCCGCCTGCAATGGCCGCATGCGTGACCACATCCCCGCTGGGCGTGCCGAAACCGTCGATCCGACGGTGCGCGAGCGCTCCTTGCTGATGCCGGTAAGCCCAGCCCGTGGGCAGGCGCAGCAGGCCGTCGAGCGCGAACAGCAGCGGCAGGCGCGGCCCGAGCAGGCTCTGGCCTTCGCTGCGGCAGGCGCCGGCCCAGGTGCGGGCCAGACAGTCGTCCAGCGGTGCGCCGAGTGCGTCGGACTCGCGGTGCTCGACCTCGCGGCCGAAATAGCGCTGCTGCCAGCTTGAAAGGCCGGCCGGGTCGGCCTTGAGCCACACATGCCAGACCGAGTCCGCCGCCTTGCTCGGCAGTGCGCAAGGCCCCTGGTCGCGCTGCAGCCGGCAGGCTTCGAAGAACTGCGCGAGGCCCAGCGAGCAGCGCAGCCAGGCACCGTCGTCAACGGCCAGGCCGGGGAATTCATCGGGCGCGTGATGCGCCCAGGCGGCGCGCACCGCGGGTGGGATCTGCTCAGCCGCCACCGTGGCCGGCGGGCAGCGCTTGCGCAGCGCCACGCGTTGGGTGTTTTCTCGCTTTCGCCCCCACCAGGCACCCAGGCGGGAGGAGAGGCTGAACTTTGTTGTTGTTGTGTTGTTCATGGCGTCAGTCTGTGACCTCAGTATGACGCGCGCATGACAAAAAAAGGCCCGCCGAAGCGGGCCTTGAAAGTCAGGAGTTGACGCTGACTGTGATTAACCGTTCTTGCAGATTTCAGCCGTGCTTGGCGTCGAAGAACTGCTCGTCTTCCGTCGAGCCCTTCAGCGCGGCCGTGGAGGCATTGGCCTCGATGGTCGTGGTGACGGCGTCGAAGTAGCCGGTGCCGACCTCGCGCTGGTGCTTGACCGCGGTGAAGCCCTTCTCGGCAGCGGCGAATTCCTTCTCCTGCAGCTCGACGAAGGCGCTCATCTGGTGGCGGGCGTAGCCGTGGGCCAGTTCGAACATCGAGTAGTTCAGGCTGTGGAAGCCGGCCAGCGTGATGAACTGGAACTTGTAGCCCAGCGCACCCAGCTCGCGCTGGAACTTGGCGATGGTGGCGTCGTCGAGGTTCTTCTTCCAGTTGAACGACGGCGAGCAGTTGTAGGCCAGCAGCTTGCCGGGGAACTTGGCGTGGATGGCATCGGCGAAGGCCTTGGCGAAGGCCAGGTCGGGCTTGCCGGTTTCGCACCAGATCAGGTCGGCATAAGGCGCGTAGGCCAGGCCGCGGCTGATGGCTTGGTCAAGGCCGTTCTTCGTGCGGTAGAAGCCTTCGACCGTGCGCTCGCCGGTGCAGAAGGGCTTGTCGTTCTCGTCGATGTCGGCGGTGACGAGGTCACCGGCTTCGGCGTCGGTGCGGGCGACCAGCAGCGTGGGCGTGCCCATCACGTCGGCAGCCAGACGGGCGGCGACGAGCTTGGCAACGGCTTCACGGGTGGGCACGAGCACCTTGCCGCCCATGTGGCCGCACTTCTTGGCGCTGGCCAGTTGGTCTTCGAAGTGCACGCCTGCGGCGCCGGCTTCGATCATGGCCTTCATCAGCTCGAAGGCGTTCAGCACACCGCCGAAGCCGGCTTCGGCGTCGGCCACGATGGGGGCGAAGAAGTCGATGTCGTCCTTGCCTTCGCTCCACTGGATCTGGTCGGCGCGCTGGAAGGTGGCGTTGATCTTCTTGACGACCTTGGGCACCGAGTCCACCGAGTACAGCGACTGGTCGGGGTACATCTCGCCATTGCTGTTGGCGTCACCGGCGACTTGCCAGCCCGACAGATAGATGGCCTTCAGGCCGGCCTTGACCTGCTGCATGGCCTGGTTGCCCGTCAGCGCGCCCAGCGCGTTGACGAAAGGCTCGGTGTTCACCAGGCCCCAGAGCTTCTCTGCGCCGCGCTTGGCCAGCGTGTGTTCGATCTCGATGGAGCCGCGCAGGCGCACGACGTCGGCGGCGGTGTAACCGCGGGTGATGCCCTTCCAACGGGGGTTCTCGGCCCAGTCTTTTTCCAGGGCGGCGATCTGTTGGTCACGGGTGAGGCGGGTCATGAAAAGCTCCTTGCTGAACATCGAAAACCGATGACGCAAGACTAGGCCTTGAGCCGAGCCCTGTGGTCACCCATGTCTTATATAAGACAAAAAACTTTGTCCAATAAAAACAATGATTTGCATTGTCAATTTCAAATCAAGAAACGCAATTCATCATAATGAGAAATCTTGCGGCGGTGCAGCATGGATGCTTTTCATGATTTGAAAAGTGACTTTCGAATCGTGAGAACGCCCGGCTTCAGAATGCCTCGCCATGACAGTGCTCATCACACCCCGCCTGCGTCTCGAACCGCTGGCCGACCACCACTTCGACGGCCTGTACCGCCTGAACAGCGACCCCGTCGTCATGCAATACATCACCGGCCGGCCCGACACGGCCGAGGACACCCAGTCGATGATCGATCGCGTGAAGGCACGCTGGGCCGAATTTGGCTACTCGTGGTGGGCCTTCATCCGTCAGGACGACGGCGAGCTGATCGGCACCGGCTGCATCCAGCACCTGAACCGCGACCCCACCGGGCCGCTGGAAACCGGCTGGCGGTTGCGCCAGGACGTCTGGGGCCAGGGCTATGCCAGCGAGGCGGCCCGCCACATGGTGGGCTGGGCGTTCCGCACGCTGCAGCCTGAACTGGTGTGCGCTGTTTGCCAGCCGGAGAACGTGGCCTCGTCCGCCGTCATGGAGAAAATCGGCATGCGCTTCGTCGGCCTGGGCCGCTGGTACGACATGGACTGCAAGCGCTACGACGTCACGGCCAGCGAATGGGCGGTCAGTGCCGCGCGTGCGAAGGTCGAGGCTGAGGCATAGTTCAATTTTTCACCAACGCACGGAGGATCCGATGGCGAACACAGAACAGCGCGGCAACAAGATGGCAAAGAAGCCGAAGAAGGACACAGGCCCCGGCAAGGCTGCAGGCTCGGACCGCCCGGTTCCGCCGATGACGGCCGTCTTGCCCAAGGGCAAGGAAGCCAAGCTGAAGGGCAAGTAAACCGCCTGTGCTGGCGGCAAAGCTCAGAGGCCGCCGACGAAGTAGCGCTTCAGCCCCGCCAGCACCATCTCCACCGCGATCGCGGTGAGCACCAGGCCCATCAGCTTCTCGATGGCCGACACCACCGAATCGCCCAGCAGCTTGCGGATGCGGTCGGCCAGCACGAGCACGAGGCCGGACACCAGCATGGCGGCGCTGAGCGCGCCTATCCATTCATAGATGCGGTCTGGCTGGCGGGATGCCAGCAGCAGCACCGTGGCCATGGCCGACGGGCCGGCCAGCAGCGGCACGGCCAGCGGAAAGATCAGCGGTTCCTTGCCGGGCTCCAGGCCATAGGTCGATTCGCCCGAGCTGCCGAAGATCATGCGGATGGCGATGATCACCAGGATGACGCCGCCCGCCACCTCGAGCGAGCGCTCCGACAGGTGCATGACTCGCAGGAACCCTTCGCCCAGGAACATGAAGGCGAACAGCACGCAGAACGCGATGCCCACCTCGCGCATGGCCACGCGCGTGCGGCGCTCTTTCGGCACCGCGCGCATGATGGGAATGAAGATGGGCAGGCTGCCGAGCGGGTCGAGCACCAGCAGCAGCAGGATCAGGGCGGAGAGAAAGCTGTGGTCCATGCGCCCGATTGTCCCCGGCCGCCCCGTCGATCAGACGTGCCCGCGCTCACCGAGCCGGGCACGATGCACGCTTAGAACCGGTAGTAGGCCCGCGCGAAGTAGGACGCGCCGTTCAGGCCGAACTGCACGCTGTCGTAGATGAAGCCGTTGTCGGTCTCGAAGTCGTTCTGCTTGGTCGGCTTCACGTTGAAGACGTTGTTGCCGCCAATGCTGAGCTTGAGCGCCGGCGTGGCCTGCCAGGTCAGGCCCAGGTCCATCGAGGTCTTGGGCTTGTAGTACGCATTGGGCTCGCCACCGGCCGTGCCGGTGAAGGTACCCAGCGTCTGGCTGCCGAAGTGGATGATCTTGGCCTCACCGGTCCAGGCGCCCTGCGCGTACTCGAAGCCCAGCGTGGCCTTGGCGCGCGGGCCGCCCTGCTCGATGAACAGGCGCTCGCGCTCGGACAGCAGCACGTCCTCGAAGCCCTTGAGCGACGCCGGTGCGTTGACGCCGGTGACGGTGGTGCGGCTGACGTTGAGGGCCAGGAAGGTGTTGAGCGTGCCGCCGCCGAGCTTGGCGCGGGTCGACGCGGTCAGGTCCAGGCCGTCAGTCTTGGTGTTGACCGAGTTGACGAAGAACTGCGCCTGACCGACACCCAGGCCTTGCAGGATGGCGCCCAGCGCCGGGTAGTTGTCCTCGTCGAAGCGGCCGGACAGCACGATGCGGTCCTTGATCTTGATCTGGTAGAGGTCGACCGTGAAAGCCGTGTCGGTGCTGGGCTTGACCGTGACGCCCAGCGTGAAGTTCTTGGACTTTTCCTGCCGCAGGTTCGGCACGCCGGCGGCGGTGGTGATCTTGCTGCCGTTGGGTGCCAGCACCACGTCCAGCGGCTTGCCGCTGATGAAGTCGGTGAAGGTGGACGAGAAATAGAGCTGCTGCAGGCTGGGGGCGCGGAAGCCCGTGCTGGCCGCGCCGCGCAGCAGCACCGCGCTGCCGAGCTTGTAGCTGCCGGCCAGCTTGGCGGTCGTGCTGGAGCCGAAGTCGCTGTAGTGCTCGGAGCGGATGGCCGCATCGGCGGTCAGGTTGGGCGTGAGGTTGGCCTCCCAGTCGGCGTAGATGGCCTGGCTGTTGCGGCTCTTGTTGGTGGCATCGGCCGGCTGGAAGCCCGGGAAGCCCTGGCTGCCGGCGTTGCCGCCGAAGCCCACGCCGTCGGCGTCGTTGTAGGAGCCCAGCTCGCCGGCAACGATGTCGTACTTCTCGCGGCGGTATTCGGCGCCGAAGGCGATGTTGCTGCCGCCGAGCAGGTCGGGGAAGAAGCGGCTGACGTCGAAGTTGGTCGTCGCCTGGCTGAAGCCGAAGCCGCCGGCATCGAAGCGCGTTGCGCTGACGCCCTTGCCGCCCGCCAGCAAGTCCTTGTTGGCGATGGACGCGTTGATGGTGTTGCTGATGTTGTAGCGCAGCTTGTTGGAGCCGTAGGTCTGCGACAGGTCGGTGTCCCAACCGGCAAACGTGGACTTCCAGCCAACGATGACATAGCGGTCGGTGATGTCGCCGTTGATGAAGGGCACGAAGCCGTTCGGGTACATCGCGGCCGAGTTGCGCGAGGGGATGTCGTCCGAGCCGATGCCGCCGCGGGCGAAGGCGGCGGAGGACGCGTCACGGTCCTGGGCGCCGGCCGTCACATAGAGCTTGTCGTCGGACGTCAGCGGGAACTCGCCGTTCAGGTAGACCGTCTTGTTGGTGACCTTGGTGTCGCCAATGATGCGGGGGTTGTCGGCCTCGGCGCGGTTGGAGCGGCCGCGGTCCTGCCATTCGCCGGTGATGCCCAGCGTGCCGCCGGCCAGCTTCACGCCGCAGTAGGCGCTGGCGAGGTAGTTCTTGCCGTCACCGGCCGAGTACTGGCCGAAACCGGCCACGGCCTCGCAGCCGGCCTTCTTCTTCATCTGGATGTTGATGACGCCGGCGATGGCGTCCGAGCCGTACTGGGCGGCCGCGCCATCGCGCAGCACCTGCACGTTGTCGATGGCCAGCAGCGGGATGGAGTTCATGTCGGTGCCCGTCGCGCCGCGGTTGCGCGCGCCGAACAGGTTCACCAGCGCCACGGTATGGCGGCGCTTGCCGTTGACCAGCACCAGGGTCTGGTCCGAACCCAGGCCGCGCAGCGCGGCGGAGTCGATCAGGTCGGCGCCGTCCGCGCCGGTCTGGCGGGTGGAGTTGAAGGACGGCGACAGGTACTGCAGCGTCTGCGCCAGGTCGAATTGACCACCGCCCTCTGTGGCCTTGCTCATCGAGTAGATGTCCACGGGCACCAGCGTGTCGGTGCTGGACGCAGCGGGCAGGCTCTTGCGCGAACCGACGACGGTCACGCGTTCAAGGCTGCTGGCCTCCTGAGCGAGGGCCGCAGCGGTGGAAAACAGGCTCAGGGCGGCAAGAGCGGTCGGCAGCAGGCGGGTGGCGTGCATGGGAACTCCGTGATTGATATGTGATGGCGGCGGAGTTTGCCCCTGGCTGAACCCCTCGCGAGGGCCGGTGTTGTGGCCTGCCGACAGGTTTGAAACCAACGAAACGAACGAAGCTTCGGTGCAACCCGAGGCCGGGAAAACGAGAGTCCGCCGCGCTCAGCCCCGCGGATGGTGCTGCGCGTGCAAGGCCTTGAGGCGCTCACGCGCCACATGGGTGTAGATCTGCGTCGTCGACAGGTCGGCGTGCCCCAGAAGCAGCTGCACCGCGCGCAAGTCCGCACCATGATTGAGCAGATGCGTGGCGAAAGCATGCCGCAGGGTGTGCGGCGACAGCGGCACCGTGATGCCAGCCGCCAGCGCGTGTCGCTTGATCAGGGTCCAGAACATCTGCCGCGTCATGCCCGCGCCGCGGGCGGTGACGAAGAGGTCGTCGCTGCGTTGGCCGGCCAGGATCGCGGCGCGGGCTTCGCGCAGATAGCGCGCCATCCAGTCGGCTGCGTGCTCACCGAAGGGCACGAGGCGGGCCTTGGATCCCTTGCCGGTGACGTGCAGCACGGCGTCCTTGAAGGCGACATGCGCGCCCTTGAGCGTGACCAGCTCGGACACGCGCAGGCCGCTGGCATACATCAGCTCCAGCATCGCGCGGTCGCGCAGGCCGAGCGGCGTGTCCACGTCCGGCGCAGCGAGCAGCGCCGAAACCTGCGCCTCGCTGAGCAGCTTGATGTTGCGGTGATCGGCCTTGCCGGCGGACAGCTTGAGCGTCGGATCGGCCGCCAGCCGGCCTTCGCGCAGCGCCCAGCGGAAGTAGCGTTTGATGGCCGACAACCGCCGGTTGGCACTGCTCGTCTTGCCCTTCGCCTTGGCAACGGCCAGCTCCAGCAGATCCTGTTCGGTGCAACTGTCGAGCGGCCGCGGAGCAATCAGCGCCGCCAGCGCGGACAGATCGCGCCGGTAGGCCGCCTGGGTGTTGGTGCTCAGGCCGTCTTCCAGCCAGAGCGCCTCGATGAACGATTCGATGCCTGGGTCAATCAAGCTTGAGTTTCTGCTGGGCGACGACTTTCTTGTAGACCTCGAACTCGGCCGCGATCTGGGCGGCGAACTGCTCGGGCGTGTTGGCCACGATCAGCGAGCCGGTGTCCTCGATGCGCTTCTTCACATCGGGGATCTCCACCGCCTTGCGCACGGCCGCGTTGATCTTGTCGACGATGTCGCGCGGCAGGCCCTTGGGGCCATGGATGCCGTAGTAAGCCATGCGGTTGACCGGCTCCAGGCCAACCTCCTTGAAGGTCGGCACGTTCGGCAGGGCCGCCACCCGCTGCGGCGCGGCAACGACGATGGGAATCAGCCGGCCGTCCTTGATGAAGGGCAAGGCGGAAGGCAGGTTGTCGAAAATCATCGGCACCTGGCCGGCCACCGTGTCGTTCAGCGCCGGGCCGGCGCCGCGGTAGGGGATGTGCAGCACGAAGACGCCGGCGAGTGTCTTGTACAGCTCCATCTGCAGATGGCCGATGCCGCCGGTGCCCGAGGTGGCGTAGCTGTGCTTGGCGGGGTTTTTCTTGAGCTCGGCGACGAAACCCTTGTAGTCGCGCGCCGGGAAGCTCGGGTGCACGGCAATGATGTTGGGCGTCGCCGCGATGTTGATGATGGGCGTGAAGTCGGTCAGCGGGTTGTAGGCGATCTTGGGATTGATCGCCGGGTTGGCCGCCGTGGTCGACACGGTGGCTACGCCCAGCGTGTAGCCGTCCGGCACCATGCGAGCGATCTCGGTTGCGCCGACGACGCCGCCGCCGCCGGCCTTGTTGTCGACCACCATGGTCTGGCCCAGGATGCTGTTCATGCGCTCGGACACGATGCGCGCAATGATGTCGGTGGTGCCGCCGGGCGCGAACGGCACGATCAGGCGCACCGGCTTGCTCGGGTAGGTGTCGGCCCAGGCGAGCTGACCCAGGGGGCTCAGGCCGGTCAGGGCGGCGGCTTGGAGGACGGAACGGCGTTGCATGGGGTCGGTCTCCTTGTTTGGTGGGCCGATGCTAGCCCGGCTGGCCCAGCAGGCCGGTGCGCAGTCGGGAGTCGCTGTTGTTGTCGCCCAGGAAGACCTTCAGGAAGGCGGTGTAGAAGTCCTGCCCCTCGATCGGCTTGCCCCAGACCTTGCCGTTCACGGAAAGGATCGTGCCGCCCTGGGCGGGCAGGTAGTCGACGTACAGCAGGTCGCCTTTCTTCACACGGCCCACCTCGGCTATTGCCGCGTTGAATTCCTTCACTCGCTCGGCCACCGCCGCCTTCTCGGCCTCCGTGGAGTTGCGATTGACGCCCTTGCTGATGGCCTTGACGAACTCCTGGGTCGACACATCCTTCACGAGCGGGATGACGATGCGCATCTCCAGGCGCTTGGGGCCCGCCTGTGCATAGATGGCATCGGGCGCAGTCGCCTTGTGCGGCACGTACAGCGCGGCCAGGTAGAGCGGGTAGATGGCCACCTGGCGCTTGCCGGTGCCGTTCAGCGCCAGCGCGCTGCCGCCGAGCTGCAGCGTGTCGGGGAACTCCTGGCCCTCGTAACGCACGGCCTGGACGGGCATGGACGCCGCAGCGGCCAGTGCGAGCACGGCCAAAGAAGCGAATGGGCGGCGGATGGACGGGGTCATTCAAGGGGCTCCAACGAGGGCGGGCCGGACGATAACGCGCCAGAGGCCTGCGGCGCGGACAAGGCCCAGGCAATGTGCTCCGCCACCAGCGCGTCGGCCCCCTGCCCTGCCTGCAGCAGCGCGGCGCGCAGGCCGGGGTCGTCCCGGTTGCGCAGTGCATTGCCGGCAGCCACCGCCAGGTTGCGCCGCCAGCGCGCAAAACCAATGCGGCGGATGGCCGAGCCCTCGGTGCGGCGCAGGAATTCGGTCTCGTCCCATGCCAGCAGCCCGGCAATCGGCGCGCCCGCCATGCCGGGGCGCACGTCGAAGTCGGCCAGCACCGCGGGTTGGGCGAACTTGTTCCACGGGCAGGCCAGTTGGCAGTCATCGCAACCGTAGATGCGGTTGCCCATCAAGGGGCGCAGCTCCAGGGGAATGGCGCCGTCGTGCTCGATGGTCAGGTAGGAGATGCATCGCCTGGCGTCGACACGGTAGGGCGCGGTGATGGCGGCCGTGGGGCAAACGTCGATGCAGGCACGGCATTCGCCGCAGTGCGCGCTGACGGCTTCGCTGACGGGCAGCGCGAGGTCGATGAAGAGCTCGCCGAGAAAGAACATCGAGCCGGCGTCGCGGTGCAGCGTCAACGTGTGCTTGCCGCGCCAGCCCAGGCCCGAGCGCGCAGCCAGCTCCACCTCCAGCACCGGCGCCGAGTCTGTAAACACGCGGTAGCCCAGCGGGCCGACGTCGGCCTCCAGCCTCTCAGCCAGCTTCTGCAGCCGCTGGCGCAGCACCTTGTGATAGTCCCGGCCGCGGGCATAGATCGAGATCTGCGCCTGCTCGGGCTTGGCCAGACCGGCCCACTCGACGGCCTGCCAGCCCGGCTCGGCGCTGCTAGGCAAGTAGTCCATGCGCGCCGTGATGACGCGCAGAGTGCCCGGCACCAGCTCGGCCGGCCGCGCGCGCTTCATGCCGTGGCTGGCCATGTAGTGCATGCGGCCGTGGTGGCCAGCATCCAGCCAGGCCTGCAGGCCCGGCTCGGCGCTGCTGAGGTCCACGTCGGCCACGGCGATCTGTGAGAATCCCAACTCATGCGCCCAGCCGCGCAAACGGATCAACAGCGCGGCGGTATCGACAGTGGACGGGACCTCTTGCATTTGGCTGCGATTCTAGAAACCGAGTTGCTGTGGACCGACGAGTCTGCGGCCCAAGCCACCGCCGAGCATCTCGCGGCAGCCTTGCTACCGGCCCCCAATGCCCTCATCGAACTGCATGGCCCGCTGGGTGCCGGCAAGACGACCTTCGTGCGCCTGCTGCTGCGCGCCCTTGGTGTTGAAGGTCGCATCAAGAGCCCGAGCTATGCCGTCATGGAGAGCTATGAGCTGCCTGAATCCGCCGGAGGGGCAACCGCCAGCCATTTCGACTTCTACCGCTTCGGCGACCCGCGAGAGTGGGAAGACGCCGGCTTTCGCGATGTCTTCGCCGCACCGGGACTGAAGCTCTGCGAATGGCCGGAGAAGGCCGCCGGCCATCTGCCGCCGGCCGACCTGCAGCTCTTCATCGAGCTGATGCCCGACGACGGCCGCCGCGTACGCGCCGTGGGCACGGCCAGACTCGTCGAGGCCTTGGCATGAAGCGCCGGGAGACCCTCGGTTTTCTCGCCCTGCTGCTGAAGGCGCCCGACACACTCGCTGCCGGCAGCCAGGCCAGCATCGTCGCCGTGCGCGTCTGGCCCGCGGCCGATTACACGCGGGTGACCATCGAGTCGGACCAGGCGCTGGTGGCCAAGCACTTCCTCGTCGACTCGCCGCACCGCCTCGTCATCGACGTCGATGGCCTGACGCTGAGCCCGGGCCTGCGCGAGCTGATCGGCAAGGTCAAGGCCGACGACCCCTACATCGCCGGCGTGCGCGTGGGCCAGAACACGCCCACCGTCGTGCGCATCGTGCTGGACCTGAAGCAGCCCGCCGCGCCGCAGGTCTTCACGCTCGCGCCCGTGGCGGCGTACAAGCACCGCCTGGTGCTCGACCTGCGCCCCAAGGTGGAAGCCGACCCGCTGGTAGCCCTGGTGCAGGAGCACGACAAGCCGTCCGCCGCTGCCCACCGCGCCGAAGCCGCGGCCAGTGCCGTCAACGACGCACTGGAAGAGCTGATCCAGAAAATCGAGCGCCCGGTCGTGCCGCCGCCAAAGGCGGCGCCGCCACCTGTCGTGGCCGCTACGCCCAAGCCCGCGCCGGCTCCGGCGCCGGAAGCCAAGTCGCCCGCCGCGGCTGCGGTGGACAGCCTCATCGTCATTGCGCTGGACCCTGGCCATGGCGGAGAAGACCCCGGCGCCGTCGGCCCCTCGGGCCTGCGCGAGAAGGACGTTGTGCTGGCCGTGGGCAAGAAGCTGCGCGACCGCCTGCAAACCAACCCGAACATCCGCGTGCTGATGACGCGCGACGCCGACTTCTTCGTGCCGCTGCAGGACCGCGTGCACAAGGCGCGGCGCGTGCAGGCTGACCTCTTCGTCTCCATCCACGCCGACGCCTTCTTCACACCCCAGGCCCGCGGCGCCTCGGTCTTCGTCCTCTCAGACGGCGCCGCCACCAGCGCCGCCGCCCGCTGGATGGCCAACCGCGAGAACGCGGCCGACATGGTGGGCGGCGTGAACGTCGGCGCGGCCACCAAGGACGCCAACGTGCTGCGAGCGCTGCTCGACATGAGCACCACGGCCCAGATCAAGGACAGCCTCAGGCTCGGCGGCGAGGTGCTGGGCCAGATCGGCAAGATCGGCAAGCTGCACAAGGCCAAGGTCGAACAGGCCGGCTTTGCCGTGCTGAAGGCGCCGGACATCCCGAGCATCCTGGTCGAGACGGCCTTCATCTCCAACCCGGAAGAAGAAAAGAAGCTGCGCGACCCGGACTACCAGGATCAACTGGTGGACGCGCTGGCCTCGGGCATCGCCAGGTATTTTGCGAAGAACCCGCCGATGGCGAGGAAGCGCAGCACGACGCTATGAGTCTCGCGCTTCAGCGGCAGGGACCGAACCTCAACACGCTCATGAAGTCCTGTGCGTATTCATGCCAGGTCGCCGGCGCCGCAGGGTAAAACGGCGCAACGGCCGATTCGATGACCGCGTAAACCGCCCACAGCAGTACCGGAAACAGCATTCGCCGCGGCAGAGCCTTCAACCAGCGGCCCGGCAACACCACGGCAACCAAGGTGAGCGTCCCTGCCCCGTAGTGAAAAGCATCTGTCTTCCAGACGTAGTTGCCGCAAGACGAGAGGCCGAAGTAACAGGCGCCTATGACGACCCAGCTACAGGCCAGGCCTGCAATCAGATCGCCGTAGCGGGACCGCCACCCCTGAAGCGCATGCATGGGTGGCATGCTAGATGGCCCAATGCCAGCGCAGGCCGTGCAGCAACGCCGGCGGGCCGAACAGGAAGTGCAGCACCCGCCTGTGACCATGAGCCGACGCCTTTGACGACGCGTGCAACACCAGTGGTCGCATCAGCAACCCATCCCCTGCCAGGGCATCCACCGAGACCTCGCCGACGCGCTCGCGCCATTGCAGCACACCGGCATCATCGAGCACTCCGCCTCTGTGCGAGCCCGGCACAAAACGCAGCCCGCCATCGGCTTCAGTCGCGTCGTCCAGATGCACCCTTAGCGCCACCATCTGCGCCAGCACCTCAACAGGCGCAAGCACGAAATGGCGGCCACCCTTGACCGACCAGCCGCTCAGTGCCGGGTGCTCGACACGTTCCGCAACGGGAATCGCAAGGTCCTGATGCGGCGTGACCAGCCAGTTGCGCTCGGGCGACTTCTCGAACAGCGTGCACTGCACCGCGACGGCATCGCCCGGCAGCACGGCGCGCAACTGCGGCAAGTCCAGCAGCCACCGCGCCAGCGCCTGGCACCAGCCCTGCTCCAGCAGCTCGCGCTGCCCCGCCGCGCCGGTTCGCAGCGTGGCGAGTTGGGCAATGACAGCCTGCCGCCGCTCGGGCGCCAGCAGGCCAGGGAGAAGGCGAAAGCCTTCAGGCAAGGCGTTGTCGTTCAGAACCGGCATGGCCGGCCTTATACCGCTCAGTCAGCAGCACTTCCCGACACGCGCGCTGTAGCGCGCCGCCTGCCTCTCCCTGAAGAACTCCTCGTAGCTCATGGCTGGCCGCTCCGGATGCGTTGCCTGGTGGTGGGCCAGGTAGGTGCCGTAATCCGGCACACCCACCATCAGGCGCAGGCCCTGGGTGAGGTAGCGCCCCGCGCGAGCGAGGTCGCCACGCTCAAGCACGTTGGCTCGCCGGCAGCAGCACGAAGGCGGTTTCGGTCGTCGTGACCTTGGCCGTGTTGCGCGCGGCCAGGATGGTCTTGACGCTGTAGATCAGCACGCTGATGACGACGCCCATGAAGAGCACGCAAAGCGCCGCGTCCAGCCGGTCATTGAAGACGACGCGCTCCATCGCCGCCAGCGTCTTGGCCGGTGCCAGCACCTTGCCCTCGGCAATCGCCGTGGCGTACTTGTCGGCGTGGGCCAGGAAGCCGAGCTTGGGATCGGCCGAGAAGATCTTCAGCCAGCCGGCCGTCATCGTGCACACCAGCAGCCAGGCGGCCGGCACGATGGTGACCCAGGCGTAGCGATCCTTCTTCATCTTGAAGATGACGACGGTGCCGAGCATCAGCGCGACGGCGGCCAGCATCTGGTTGCCGATGCCGAACAGCGGCCACAGCGTGTTGATGCCGCCCAGCGGGTCGACGACGCCCTGGTAGAGGAAGTAGCCCCAGGTGGCCACGCACAGGCCCGTGGCGATGAAGTTGGCAACCCAGCTCTCGGTGCGCTTCATGGACGGCACGAAGCTGCCCAGCAAGTCCTGCAGCATGAAGCGGCCGGCGCGCGTGCCGGCGTCCACGGCGGTGAGGATGAAGAGCGCCTCGAACAGGATGGCGAAGTGGTACCAGAAGGCCATCAGCGCCTTGCCGCCCACCACCTGGTGCAGGATCTCGGCCATGCCCACGGCCAGCGTCGGTGCGCCGCCGGCACGGGCCAGGATGGTTTTCTCGCCGACGTCGGCCGCGGCCTGCGTCAGCATCTCGGGGGTGACGACGAAGCCCCAGGTCGACAGCGTCTGCGCCACCGTGGCGGCGTCCTTCCCGACGACGGCAGCCGGGCTGTTCATCGCGAAGTAGACGCCCGGCTCGATGCACGAGGCCGCCACCAGCGCCATCACCGCGACGAAGCTCTCGGCCAGCATGCCGCCGTAGCCGATGTAGCGGGCGTGGGTCTCGTTCTCCAGCAGCTTGGGCGTGGTGCCCGACGAGATCAGCGCATGGAAGCCCGACACCGCGCCGCAGGCGATGGTGATGAACAGGAAGGGGAACAGGTTGCCCGCCCAGACCGGCCCGCCACCGGCGGCGAACTGCGTCAGCGCCGGCATCTTCAGCGGCGGCGCCACGACGACGATGCCGATGGCCAACGCGATGATGGTGCCGATCTTCAGGAAGGTGCTGAGGTAGTCGCGCGGCGCCAGCAGCAGCCAGACCGGGATGCAGGCGGCGACGAAGCCGTAGCCGATCAGCAGCCAGACCAGCGTGGTGGGCGCGAGCGTGAACAGGGGCGCCAGCGTGGCGCTCTCGCTGACCGCCTGGCCGCCGAAGATGGCCGCCATCAGCAGCACGAAGCCGATGACCGACACCTCGCCGATGCGACCCGGGCGGATGAAGCGCAGGTAGACGCCCATGAACAGCGCGACGGGAATCGTCGCCGCGACCGTGAACAGGCCCCAGGGCGAATCGGCCAGCGCCTTCACGACGATCAGCGCCAGCACCGCGAGGATGATGATCATGATCATGAACGCGCCGAACAGCGCGATCAGCCCCGGCACCGTGCCCATCTCCTGCTTGACGAGGTCGCCCAGCGACCGGCCATCGCGGCGCGTGGAGATGAACAGCACGATGAAGTCCTGCACCGCACCGGCGAAGACGACGCCGGCCAGGATCCACAGCAGGCCTGGCAGATAGCCCATCTGCGCCGCCAGCACGGGGCCCACCAGCGGGCCGGCGCCGGCAATCGCGGCGAAGTGGTGGCCGTAGAGCACGTGCTTGTTGGTGGGCACGTAGTCCAGCCCGTCGTTGTACTTCCACGCCGGCGTTTGCCGCTTGGCGTCCAGCCCCAGCACCTTGTCGGCGATGAACAGGCTGTAGTAGCGGTAGGCGATGAGGTAGGTGCACAGCGCGGCAGCCACGACCCATAGCGCGCTGATCGTCTCGCCACGGCTCAAGGCCACAGTGGCAAGCGATACAGCACCCAGGATCGCGACACCCGCCCAGGCGAGGTGACGACGCAGATTCGACATGGTTTGTCTCCGTTGCGGTGCACACCTCGACGCGCGGCGCGACCGTGGTGCAAGTCTCGGAAAACATGCACCACATGGCATCGGTCAAGCCACGCGGCCCGGCCGCGCGGCAACACCTAAGGGTCAACCCGGAATGAGCACGCGCACTACGGTAGCCATACCGTAGTCGCCGCCCGCCCGTACCGTAGTACGCCGACTGCGGCATTTCCGGCTGGGCAACCAGACTGGCTCCATCCCCAAGGAGCCGTCCATGACCCTCGCCGCCGCCCTTCCCCGCTTCATCCTCCAGTTCGGCCTCCCGCGGTCCACGCGCCCGCAACCTGCCGGCCTCGTGATGCAGCCGGACCAGCGCACCCTGCCGCACAACGCCATGCTGACGCTGGAGAACCGGCGGCTGTGGCTTCACGTGCTGCGCGGCTGCGTCTGGATCACCCGCGATGGCTGCACGGCCGACCTGGTGTTGAACCCGGGCGACGTCTTCGAGCAAAGCCCCGGCGCCCCCGTGCTGGTGCAGGCGCTGGAAGAAAGCGAACTTCTGATTGCCGACCCGGTGGCGAGCGCGCAAGATGCATGAATCGTCGCCGTCTCAGGGTCAGCCAGTGGAACCTAGCCAGGATCTGCGCTTCTGCGTGACCCCAGACCGTGTGACCCTCGCCTGCGCCCTCACGGGCAGCGGCCCCAAGCTCGTGCGGGCCGGCACCTGGGTCAGCCACCTCGAGTGCGAGCTGCGGGAGCCGGACACCTGGTCCACGCTGGAAGCCCTGGGGCGCCACCACACCCTCGTTCGTTACGACCCGCGCGGCTGCGGGCTCTCCACACGCGAGGTGCCGCCGTTCGACTTCAACACCCTGCTTGCCGACTTCGAGACGGTCATGGACGCCATGGCGCCTGAACCCGTGGCGCTGCTGGGCATCTCCTGCGGTGCGCCGCTGGCCATTGCCTACGCCGCCAGGCACCCGGAGCGCGTGACGGCGCTGGTGCTCGTCAACGGCTTTGCGCGGGCCTATTTCAGCGCGCCCAGCACGCCGCCGCACCTGATGGAAGAGGCCAAGCTGCTGCTGGCCACCGCGCGCCAGGGCTGGGCGCAGGAGCGATCGCCTTTCCGGCAGATCTTCCTGACGCAACTGATGGGCGGGGCCGCGGCCGACGCGGCCGCGCGGCATCTCGTCAGCGAGCGCATGCGCCTTTCCATGACGCCCGACCTCGCCGAGCGCCACCTGCGCTCCAACTACGGCATCGACGTGAAGGCGGAGTGCGCGCTGGTGCAATGCCCCACACTGGTGTTCCATGCGCGCGACGACCAGATGGTCACACTGGAGCAGGGCCGCAAGCTGGTGGCCTGGATACCGGGTGCGCGCTTTGTGGTGCTGGACAGCGACAGCCACATCCTCCCGGCCGGCCAGAACGCCGGCCGCACCTTCATTGCCGAGACCGTGGAGTTCCTGGGCGGCGGCCGCCCCGACAAGCCGCGCCTGAGCCGGCGCCAGACCCAGATCCTGGGTCTCGTGGCCCACGGCATGACGGACAAGCAGGTCGCCCGCGAACTCGGCCTGAGCCCACGCACCGTCGAAATGCACGTGGCGCTGGCACTCCGCGCGCTGAACTGTGCCAACCGCGCCGAAGCAGTCCACCGGGCCGGGCAGGAAGGCTTGCTGGACGAGGCGATGTAGGCCGCCGCTGAGGCGCCGCGCATCAACACCCGCTTACGAATAGCCGGCTCTGATCGTCAACGGCGGCGTCTGCCGGGCGTTGTTCAGTCATCGCAGGCCGGCTATTCCGGTCTCGTAGGAGGTCCAAATGCTTCGTCCCATCCTTGCCGCCGTCGTCACCACCGCCACGCTGCTCGGCGCCAGCGCCGCCCAGGCCGGCACGCACTGGTCCATCGGCATCAACCTGCCGCTGCCAGTCGTCGTTGACGCACCCCGCTATTACGTGCAGGAGCCGGCACCGGTTTACTACGCCCCGCCGCCCGTGGTTTACGCGCCGGCACCCCGTTACGTGCAGCGCGACGTCTACTACGCCCCGCCGCCGCGGGTGGTGTACGAAGCGTCCTACCGCGACCGCCGCTGGGACGGCCGCGACGACCGCTGGGATTCGCGCCGCGGGCATGAACGCCATGAGCGCCACGACCGCTGGGATGGCGATCGCGGTGATCGCGGCGACTACGGCCCCCACCGCGGTCGTTGAGAACCTTCTGGCGCCTTCGGGCGCCAGTTACTTTTTCAGCTGCGCCCTCACCTCGCCCACCAGGATCTGCAGGTCCTGCAGCTGGAAGGGCTTGAGCAGCGCGCGCACGTTCGGCCCAAAGTCCGACAGATCCGAGCCCATCGGATAGCCCGAGGAAAAGAACACCCAAGCCTCGGGCGTGCTGCGCAGGATGGCGCGGGCCAGGTCCACGCCCGACATGCGCGGCAGGCTGACGTCGGTCACGACGAGGTCGAACTTACCCGGCGCGTAAACCTGCAGCGCCTCTTCGGCGGTGGCGCAAGCGACGAGTTCCAGCCGCTCCTCTTCGAGCAAGTAGCCGATCTGCTCGCGCAGTTCCGCGTTGTCCTCGACAAATAGCGTGCGCAGCAACGGCGCCGCCTCGACCGGTGGCGCAGCGGCAGGCTGGCGGGCCAGTGCGAGCTCGGCGACGGTGCGGGCCAGCAGGCGCGGCGACACCGCCTTGGGCAGGCAACGCTGAAAGCCGGCGTCGAGCGCCGCGTCGCGGTCAGCGGCGCGCACGTAGGCCGTGACGGCGGCGGCGGGCAGCACGTCCGGACCGAGCTGAAGCTCCTGGCGCAGGTGGCGGATCAGGTCATAGCCGTCCATGCCCGGCATACCGAGATCGCTCAACAGCACATCGAAGCGCTGCTCACGCAGCAGGCCGATGGCGGCTTCGGCCGATTCGGCCGTGACGACTTCGGCGCCGCGTTCCGAGAGCAGGCGCGCGTGCGCTTCCAGCACATCGGCGTGATCGTCCACGAGCAGCACCCGCAGGCCCTCGATGGCCGGCTCGGCGCCTTCGGCGTCGCCAGGGGCCAGGCCGTGCTCCGCGTGGCCGGCAAGCGGCAGGCGCACGCTGAACACCGAGCCGCGCCCCGGCCCGGCGCTGTGGGCCGACACCTCTCCACCATGCATCTCGACCAGGTTCTTCACGATGGACAAGCCCAGCCCCAGGCCTCCATGCATGCTGGAGGCGCCATCGTCGGCCTGCGTGAAGCGGTCGAAGAGGCGCGGCAGGAACTGGGGCTCGATACCCTGGCCGGTGTCGCTCACATCCAGCTCCACAACCTCGCCACGCACCGCGGTTGCCAGCGTGACGCTGCCGCCCGCGGACGTGAACTTCATCGCGTTGGTGACGAGGTTCATGACCACCTGCGTGAGCCGGCGCGCATCGCCGAACACCTCGGCCGCTTCGGGCGTGAGGTGCAGCACGATCTCCAGCTGCCGGGATTGAGCCGTCGGGCGGGCGTTGTCCGCGGCACCGGTGACGATGCCGTTCAGGTCCACGCGCTCGACGTTCATCAGCTGCTTGCCGGCAATGATGCGGCTCATCTCCAGCAGGTCGTCGACGAGAACGGCCTGGGCCTGGGCATTGCGCGCGATGGCCTGGATGCCGCGTTGCTGCATGCCCGGCTGCACACCCGGATGCGTCAGCACATTGACCCAGCCGAGGATGGCGGCCAGCGGCGTGCGCAGCTCGTGGCTGATGGCGGCGACGAATTCCTCCTTGGCGCGGGCCGCATGGTCGGCGGCACCGCGCGCGGCCTGCTCGGCGGCCAGCAGTTGCTCGCGGCGCAGCTGCAGCTCACGGCGGTCGGTGATGTCGTGGAAGTACACGGACAGGCCGTCGTGGGAGGGATAGCAATGCCACTGCAGCCAGCGCTCGGGCATGCCGGGCGCCATGGCCTCGAAGGACACGGCCTGGCCTTTGGCGACGGCACTCTCGAAGCCGGTCTCGAATTCGGCGCCGAACACCTCGGCGCGTTGCCGGCCGGTCAGCTCGTCGGCGCGGCGGCCCAGCAAGCGCGCGCCCTGCTCGTTGACATAGCCGATGCGCCCGTCGCGCTCGACGAGGAGCAGCCCGTCGGTGATGCTGCTCATCACGGCCCGCAGGCGGCGGTCGGCGTTCTGGAAGGCCTCGGTCCGCTCGGTAACGCGGCGCTCCAGCGTCTCGTTGAGCTCGCGCAGCAGCTCCTCGGCGCGGCGGCGCTCCTCCACCTCGGCGCGCAGCGCCAGGTTGGCGCGCTTGATCTCGCGGGTCTTGCGGTCCAGCTCGGCGAACACGGCCACTTTGGATCGCAGCACGGACGGATTCACCGGCTTGTGCAGATAGTCGACGGCGCCCGAGCCATAGCCCTGCAGGCGGTGCTGGTCCTGATCGAAATACGCGGTCAGGAAGATGATGGGCAGGTGGGCGTTGCGCTTGCGCTCCTTGATCATCTGCGCCAGCTCGATGCCGTTCATGTCGGGCAGCTGGATGTCCAGCACCATGACGGCGAACTCATGGTTCATCAGCGCCAGCAGCGCCTGGTCGGCGGACAGCGCACGCACGATGCGATAGCCCGGGTCGGCGAGCACGCTCTCCAGCACCAGCAGGTTGGCAGGCTCGTCGTCGACGATCAGGATGTTGGTGAGCTCATCCGCGCCCGTTGCCTGCTGCAGAACCTCGGTCGTGGGCATCGCCATCACCGGTAGAGCCACACGCGCATCAGCGACAGCAGCTGCGCTGTGTTGACAGGCTTGGAGATGTAGTCGCTGGCGCCGGCCTCCAGGCATTTCTCGCGGTCACCCTTCATGGCCTTGGCCGTCAGCGCCAGGATGGGCAGGTTGCGGAACTCGGCGTGGGAGCGGATCTCGCGCATGGTCTCGTAGCCGTCCATGTCCGGCATCATGATGTCCATCAGCACGAGGTCGAGATCGGGCGTGTGCCGGATGATCTCGATGGCGGTGCGGCCGCTGGTGGCCGTCAGCACCTGCATCTCCTGGTTCTCCAGCAGCGTGGTCAGCGCAAAGATGTTGCGGGCGTCGTCGTCCACCACCAGCACGCGGCGCCCGTGCAGCATCTCGGCGGCGCCGTGCAGGCGCTGCAGGATCTCCTGCTTGTCCTGCGGCAGCTCGGTCACCACGCGGTGCAGGAAGAGCGCCGTCTCGTCCAGCAGCCGCTCGGGGCTTTGCACATCCTTCAGCACCACGCTCTTGGCCAGTGCGCGCAGCTGCTTCTGCTCGGCACCGGAAAGGTCCTTGCCGGTGAAGACGACGACCGGTACGGCAGCCAGCGCCGGGTCGGCGTGCAGCTTCTCCAGCAGCCCGAAGCCACTGACGTCGGGCAGGCGCAAGTCCAGCACGATGCAGTCGACGGCCTGCTCGCGCAGCACCTGCAGCGCCTCGCCGCCGGTGCCCACGGCCTGCATCTCGATGTCGTCGTGGCCCAGCAGCTCGACGATGGCCTGGCGCTCGATCTCGTTGTCCTCGATGACGAGCAGCCGCTTGGTGCGCGGCACGGTGAAGTCGCGGATGCGGTCCAGCGCCGCCTCCATCTCCTCGCTGGTGGACGACTTCACGACGTAGCTGAACGCGCCGTGCGCCAGGCCGTGGTTGCGGTCCTCCTCGGCGACGCTGAAGATCTGCACGGGGATGTGGCGGGTCAGCGGGTCGAGCTTGAGCTGGTTCAGCACCGTCCAGCCCAGCATGTCGGGCAGGAAGATGTCCAGCGACACGGCCGTGGGCCTGAAGCGCCTTGCCAGCTCCAGCCCCTGGGCGCCCTTGAGCGCCACCAGGCCCTTGAAGCCGCGGTCGCGCGCCAGGCCCAGCACGATGCGGGCGAAGTGGGGGTCGTCCTCGATGATGAGCAACACCGACTCGCCGTCGACGATGTTCTCGCGGTCATCGGGCACCTGGGTCTCGCGCACCAGCGGCAGCGTGCCGCGCGGCGGGGCGGCAGGCAGGCGGGCGTGTTCGGGCAGCTGCGGCGCCATGCGGGCGCTGTCCGCACCGGCGAACTGCAGCGGCAGGAAGAGCGTGAAGGTGCTGCCATGGCCGTGCACGCTGGACAGCCGGATCTCGCCGCCCAGCAGCGCCGCCAGCTCGCGGCTGATGGCCAGGCCCAGGCCCGTGCCGCCGTACTTGCGCGAGGTGCCGGCGTCTGCCTGCTGGAAGGCCTCGAAGATCAGGCGCTGCTTCTCGGGTGCCACGCCGATGCCGGTGTCCTCCACCGCAAAGGCCAGCACCTGCTGGGCCTTGGTCAGCACCGGGTGCTCCGTGCTCCAGCCCTCGTTGGCGAGGCTGACGCGCAGCTCCACATGGCCATGCGCCGTGAACTTGACGGCGTTGGACAGCAGGTTCTTCAGGATCTGCTGCAGGCGCTTGGCGTCGCTCTCCATGCTGCGCGGTAGGTCGTCGGCAAACATCAGCCGCAGCGGCAGGTTCTTGGCCTCGGCCACCTGGCGGAAGTTGCGCTCGATGTTGTCGCGCAGCGAGGCAAACGAGATGTCCTCGATCTCCACCGTGACCGTGCCCGACTCGATCTTCGACAAGTCCAGGATGTCGTTGATCAGGTGCAGCAGGTCGGAGCCCGACGAGTTGATGTTGCGCGAGAACTCGACCTGCTTGGTCGACAGGTTGCCGTCGTTGTTGCCGGCCAGCTGCTGGCTCAGGATCAGGATGGAGTTCAGCGGCGTGCGCAGCTCGTGCGACATGTTGGCCAGGAACTCGGACTTGTACTTGGACGTCAGCGCCAGCTCGGCCGCCTTGTCTTCCAGCGCATGGCGGGCCTGCTCGACCTCGGCGTTCTTGCGCTCCACTTCCTCGTTCTGCTCGGCCAGCAGGCGGGCCTTGGTGCCGAGCTGCTCGTTGGTTTCCTGCAATTCGCTCTGGCGCGACTGCAGCTCCACCGTCAGCTGCTGCGACTGCGACAGCAGCGACTCGGTGCGCATCGTCGCCTCGATGGTGTTGAACACCGCACCGATGCTCTGCGTCAACAGCTCCAGGAAGGCCAGCGAAGCGCTGCTGAAGGGCTGCAGCGTGGCCAGCTCGATGACCGCCTTGGTCTGGCCCTCGAACAGCACCGGCAGCACGATGACGCTGACGCGCGGCGCGTAGCCGAGGCTGGAGGAGATGGCCACGAAGTCGGACGCGATGTCGGCCAGCAGGGTGCTGCGCTTCTCCAGTGCGCACTGGCCCACCAGGCCTTCGCCCAGTTCGATGCTTTGCGCCAGCCGCACGGCGCCAGACTGGGCGTAGCTCGCCAGCAGGTGCAGCTGCTGGCGGTTGCCACCCTGCGCACCAGCCACGTGATAGATCGTGCCCTGGTGGGCCTGCACCAGCGGCGCCAGCTCGGTCAGCAGCATCTGGCTGACGGTCTGCAGCTCGCGTTGGCCCTGCAGCATGCCGGTGAACTTGGCGAGGTTGGTCTTCAACCAGTCCTGCTCGCGATTGCGCTCGGTCGTCTCGCGCAGGTTGGAAATCATCGTGTTGATGTTGTCCTTGAGCTCGGATACCTCGCCCTTGGCCTCCACCTGGATGGCGCGTGTCAGGTCGCCCTTGGTCACGGCCGTGGCCACCTCGGCGATGGCGCGCACCTGCGTCGTCAGGTTGGCGGCCAGCAGGTTCACGTTACCGGTCAGGTCCTTCCAGGTACCGGAGGCGCCCGGCACGTGGGCCTGGCCGCCCAGGCGCCCGTCCACGCCCACTTCGCGGGCCACATTGGTCACCTGCTCGGCGAAGGTGGCCAGCGTGTCGGTCATGTTGTTGATGGTGTCGGCCAGCGCCGCCACCTCGCCCTTGGCCTGCACGGTCAGGCGCTGCGTCAGGTTGCCGTTGGCCACCGCCGTCACGACCTTCACGATGCCGCGCACCTGCTCGGTCAGGTTGGAGGCCATGAAGTTGACGTTGTCGGTCAGGTCCTTCCACGTGCCGCCCACGCCGGCCACGGTGGCCTGGCCGCCGAGCTTGCCCTCGGTACCCACCTCGCGGGCCACGCGGGTCACTTCCCCGGCGAAGGCGTTGAGCTGGTCCACCATCGTGTTGATGGTGTTCTTCAGCTCCAGGATTTCGCCGCTGACGTCCACCGTGATCTTGCGGTTCAGGTCGCCGCGCGCCACGGCCGTCGTCACCTCGGCGATGTTGCGCACCTGGGCGGTCAGGTTGGCGCCCATGGTGTTGACCGAGTCGGTCAGGTCCTTCCAGGTGCCGGCCACGCCCGGCACGACGGCCTGCACACCCAGCCGCCCTTCGGTGCCCACCTCGCGGGCCACGCGCGTCACTTCCGAAGCGAAGGAGCGCAACTGCTCCACCATCGTGTTGATGGTTTCCTTGAGCTGCAGGATCTCGCCGCGCACGTCCACGGTGATCTTCTTGGACAGGTCGCCGTTGGCCACCGCGATGGTCACCTCGGCGATGTTGCGCACCTGGTTGGTCAGGTTGCTCGCCATCGAGTTGACGTTGTCGGTCAGGTCCTTCCAGGTACCGGCCACGCCCGGCACCTGGGCCTGGCCACCGAGCTTGCCTTCGGTACCCACCTCGCGGGCCACGCGGCTCACTTCGGACGCGAAGGCACCGAGCTGCTCGACCATGGTGTTCATGGTTTCTTTCAGCTGCAGGATCTCGCCGCGCACGTCCACGGTGATCTTGCGGCTGAGGTCGCCACGCGCGATGGCGGTCGCGACGTCGGCGATGTTGCGCACCTGGCCCGTCAGGTTGGAGGCCATGGAGTTGACGTTGTCCGTCAGGTCCTTCCAGGTGCCGGCCACGCCGGGCACGACGGCCTGGCCGCCGAGCTTGCCGTCCGTGCCCACCTCGCGCGCCACCCGCGTCACCTCGGAGGCGAAACCGTTGAGCTGGTCCACCATCGTGTTGATGGTGTTCTTCAACTCGAGGATTTCGCCGCGCACGTCCACCGTGATCTTGCGCGACAGGTCGCCGCGCGCGACGGCCGTCGTCACCTCGGCGATGTTGCGCACCTGGCCCGTCAGGTTGGAGGCCATGAAGTTGACGTTGTCGGTCAGGTCCTTCCAGGTGCCGGCCACGCCGGGCACCGCGGCCTGGCCGCCGAGCTTGCCGTCCGTGCCCACCTCGCGCGCCACGCGGCTCACCTCGGAGGCGAAGCCGTTGAGCTGGTCCACCATCGTGTTCAAGGTGTTCTTCAGCTCCAGGATCTCGCCCTTCACGTCCACCGTGATCTTCTTGGACAGGTCGCCGCCGGCCACCGCCGTCGCCACGTCCGCGATGTTTCGCACCTGGCCGGTCAGGTTGGACGCCATCGAGTTGACGTTGTCGGTCAGGTCCTTCCACGTGCCGGCCACGCCGGGCACGGCGGCCTGGCCGCCGAGCTTGCCTTCCGTGCCCACCTCGCGCGCCACACGGCTCACCTCGCCGGCAAAGCCGTTGAGCTGGTCCACCATCGTGTTGATGGTGTTCTTCAGCTCCAGGATCTCGCCGCGCACGTCCACGGTGATCTTCTTGGACAGGTCGCCGTTGGCCACGGCCGTCGTCACGTCGGCGATGTTGCGCACCTGGGCCGTCAGGTTGGTCGCCATCGCGTTGACGGAGTCGGTCAGGTCCTTCCAGATGCCGGCCACGCCGCGGCCCTGGGCCTGGCCGCCGAGCTTGCCGTCCGTGCCCACCTCGCGGGCCACGCGCGTCACTTCGGACGCGAAGCCACTCAGCTGGTCCACCATCGTGTTGATGGTGTTCTTCAACTCCGAGATCTCGCCGCGCACGTCCACGGTGATCTTCTTGGACAGGTCGCCGTTGGCCACGGCGGTGGTCACCTCGGCGATGTTGCGCACCTGGCCGGTCAGGTTGGACGCCATGAAGTTGACGTTGTCGGTCAGGTCCTTCCAGGTGCCGGCCACACCGGGCACCTGGGCTTGGCCGCCCAGCTTGCCGTCCGTGCCCACCTCGCGCGCCACGCGGCTCACCTCGCCGGCAAAGCCGTTGAGCTGGTCCACCATCGTGTTCATCGTGTTCTTCAGCGCCAGGATCTCGCCCTTGACCTCCACGGTGATCTTTTTGGAGAGGTCGCCGCTGGCCACGGCCGTCGCCACGTCGGCGATGTTGCGCACCTGGTTGGTCAGATTGCTTGCCATCGAGTTGACGTTGTCGGTCAGGTCCTTCCAGGTGCCGGCCACGCCGGGCACCGCGGCCTGGCCGCCGAGCTTGCCTTCGGTGCCCACCTCACGCGCCACGCGGGTCACTTCGGACGAGAAGCCGTTGAGCTGGTCCACCATCGTGTTGATGGTTTCCTTCAGCTCCAGGATCTCGCCCTTCACGTCCACCGTGATCTTGCGGCTCAAGTCGCCACGCGCGACGGCCGTCGTCACGGTGGCGATGTTGCGCACCTGGGCCGTCAGGTTGGTGGCCATCGCGTTGACCGAGTCGGTCAGGTCCTTCCAGGTGCCCGCCACACCGGGCACGACGGCCTGGCCACCCAGTCGCCCGTCGGTGCCCACCTCGCGGGCCACGCGAGTCACTTCGGAGGCAAACGAGCGCAGCTGATCCACCATCGTGTTGGTGGCTTCCTTCAGCTGGAGGATCTCACCGCGTACGTCCACGGTGATCTTCTTGGACAGGTCGCCGTTGGCCACGGCGATGGTCACGTCCGCGATGTTGCGAACCTGGGCCGTCAGGTTGCCGGCCATCTGGTTGACCGAGTCCGTCAGATCCTTCCAGACGCCCGACACACCCTTCACCTGCGCCTGGCCGCCCAGCTTGCCCTCGGTGCCCACTTCACGCGCGACGCGAGTCACTTCACTCGTGAAAACCGACAGCTGCTCGATCATGGTGTTGACGAGGCGGGCCGAGCGCAGGAACTCGCCCTTCAACTCGCGGCCGTCCACCTCCAGCTCCATCGCCTGGCCGAGGTCCCCCTTGGCCACGGCGCCGATCGTGCGCGCGATCTCGGCGGTAGGCCGCACGAGGTCATCCATCAGCGCGTTGATCGACTCCACCTTCGTAGCCCAACCGCCCAGCGAGCCCGGCAGCGACATGCGGTGCTTGAGCCGCCCTTCCTTGCCGACGGTTGCGGAGAGCCGCGCCACCTCGGTGGCGATGCGTGCCTCTTGCGCGGTGATCTGGTTGAAGGCGGACGCGATCTGGCCGTCGACACCGTCCCAGCTGTTGGGCAGGCGCACGGAGAAATCGCCATCGCGCAGCGCGGACAGTGCCGCCAGAACCTGGCGCGAACGCAGCGCACTCAGCTCAGGCCCGGCCTCCGTCGCATCGGCCTGCGCCGCCTTGGGGCTCACGCGCTTTTTCCGAGGTTGCTGCGCAATGTCGACACTCATGAGCCCGCCCGATCCAGAAACTAGGAGTGAGTTTCGCCCCCTGCGCACGGGTCATTTCAAACCATTGATCCGGCGGGCGAAAAAGTGCCCGCTTCTAGCATGCCAACCTAGGGGGATCAAGCCCATTTTTCGGGCCGCTCGCGTTCGACTGCGCGAGTCATTTCAATCAGGTTTCGCGAGCGTGCTCCACCGCATAACGGATCAACTCCGCCTGCCCGTCCAGCTCCAGCTTGCGCTTGATGCTCTGGCGGTGAGCCTCGACGGTGCGCACCGACAAGTCCAGTTCGCGGGCGATCTGCTTGCTTGACGCACCCTGCCCCAGCTTGCCGAGGATCTCGCTCTCGCGCGGCGTCAGCACGGGCTTAGGCGCCTGGCCGCGGAACAGCCGGCCCGACACATCCGCGCTCAGGAAGGTGCCACCCGCCGCCACCGCGTCGATGGCCGACACGATCTCGGTCGCCGGCGCGTCCTTCAGCACATAACCGCGCGCACCGGCGGTCAGCGCGCGCTGCACGTACTCGGGGTTGTCGTACATGCTGAACATCAGCAGCTTGATGGACGGCCTCGCAGCCAGCATCTCCGCACCCAGCGTGATGCCGTTGCCGTCCTTCAAGCCGACGTCCATCAGCACCACGTCCGGTGCCGTGCGCACCAGCTGCTCCAGCGCCTCGGCCCGGCTGCCGGCTTCACCGACGACTGCGAAGCGCGGCACCGCCGCCAGGCGTGCGACGAGGCCCTCGCGCACCATCGGGTGGTCGTCGACGAGCAGGATGCGGATGGGGGCTGTGGTCATGCGGCGGCACGGGCAAGGTCGGCAGCCGCTAGTGTGACCTTGAGCCGGCTGCCCAGGCCTGGCGAGGTGATCAGGCTCAGCCGCGCACCCAGTGCCACCGCCCGCTCGCGCATGCTGCGCAGGCCCAGGCCCTGGTCCGCCACGGCCTGCGCCGCCTCGGCATCGAAGCCCTGGCCGTCGTCGTTGATTTCCAGTGCCAGGCCGCCGTTGCGCTCGAAGCGCAGCACGACGGCCACGGTCGTCGCGTGGGCATGGCGGGCGGCGTTGTTCAACGCCTCCTGCGCGATGCGGAACAGCGCCGTGTTCACAGCCTCTGGCAAGCCGACCTCCTCGCCCTCCACGCTCGCGTGGAAATGCGTGCCACCGCCCACGTCGAACTCGCCCGCCAGATGCTGCAGCGCTGCCGGCAGGCCCAGGGTGTCCAGCAGCGCGGGCCGCAGCGCGTGGGACAGGTGGCGCACCTCGGACAGCGTGCTGTTCAGGCGCTTGAGCGCCAGCTCCTGCAGCCGCGTGGCCGCGGCGGGTTCGGACTGCGCCGACTCGATCAGCAGCTTGGTGGCCACCAACGCCTGGCTGACGCCGTCGTGCAGTTCGCGGGCCAGCCGCGCGCGCTCGTCCTCCTGGCTCTGCACCACCTCGCGCGCCAATGCGCGCAGCTTGGCCTCGGCGCTGCGGTGCTCGCTGAGGTTGAGTGCCAGGGCGCCGGCGCTGATGAGGGCCACACCGAAGACGGCGACGGCACCGACCCACAGCATGGTGGCCGTGATGTTCTGGCGCGCGCCGCGCTCCAGCTCGGCCATCGTTGCCTCGATGCCGTCCAGGTACAGCCCCGTGCCCAGCATCCAGTCCCACTCCGGCACCGCAACCACGTAGCCGAGCTTGGGCGCCAGCAGGCTGCTGGACGGCTTGCGCCAGAGGTACTCGACGTAGCCGCCACCGGCCTTGGCCTGGGCAATGAGCTGCTGGATGGTTGGCCGGCCCTTCGGATCTCGCAGACCCCACAGGTTCTGGCCGACGAGCTCGGCTTGGCGCGAGTGCATCAGCACGCGGCCATCCAGCGAGTAGACGAAGAAATAGCCGTCGGGGCCGTAGTCCAGCGAGGACAGGATGGCCAGCGCCCTCTCCCGCCCGCCCGGCTGGCCCAGCAGGGGCTTGATGGTGCTGACGGCGAGGTCAACGTAATGCCTGAGCTCGGTGCGCCGCGCGTCCATGTAGCTGGCGCGCACCAGGGCATGCTCGCGCGCCGCCAGTTCGCTTTCCTGCTGGCGCACGGCCAGCGCGATCAGCGCGAGCGATGCCAGCAGTGGCAGCAGGGCCAAAAGAAAAAGGCGCCCCCGCAGAGACAGGGACGCCCAGGCCTTCACGATCAGCGCCCCAGAGCTGCCGCTGCTGGTGCCGCCTTGCGCTGGATGGGCTTCCAGCCTTCCAGGCGCTTCAGCACATCGGCAATCGCCGCGTCGAGCTGGGTGTCGTCACCGCGGTTGACGGCGGCCGGGTCGAGTTCGACGTCGATGTCCGGCGACACGCCCTCGTTCTCGATGCGCCATTCGCCTTCCGGCGTGTAGAAGCGGAAGAACGGCACGGTCAGGAAGCCACCATCGGTCAGCGGCGGGTTGGCCGAGATGCCGATCAGGCCACCCCAAGTGCGCTTGCCGATCAGCGGCCCCAGGCCCACGCGCTTGAAGGCGTAGGGCATGAAGTCGCCACCCGAGCCGGCGTCCTGGTCGATCAGCATGGCCTTCGGGCCGTAGATGGCGCCGCCCGGCGTGTCGAAGACCAGGCCGTCACGGTCCTTCCAGCTGCCCAGGTAGGGCCGCGACAGCAGCTCCGTCACGTAGTTGGCCGCCTGGCCGCCGCCATTCTTGCGGTCGTCGACGATCAACGCCTGCTTGTCGATCTGCGCGAAGAACATGCGGTTGAAGTGCTCGAAGCCCTGGCCCGCGGTGTCAGGCATGTAGACGTAGGCGATCTTGCCGCCACTCTTCTGCTCCACCTTCTTGCGGTTGCCGTCGATCCAGGCCCAGCGGCGCAGCAGGCTCTCGTTGGCGATGGGCTCGACCGTGATGTCGCGGCGGCCCTTGCCGGCTGCGTCGTGGGCGACGCTCAGCACCACCTGCTTGCCGACGGTGTTCTCCAGCAACGCATAGAGGTTGGCTTTGTCGTCCAGCTCATGGCCGCCGATGGCGAGGATGAAGTCGCCTTCCTTCACGCCCAGGCCGGCCACGGTCAGCGGCGAGCGCAGGCTGGGGCTGAGGCGGTCGCCGGCGTAGAGCTTGGCGATCTTGTAGCGGCCCTGCTCCACGGCGAAGTCCGCGCCCAGCAGGCCCACGGCAACGGGCGCCTCCTGGTGCACGTCGCCACCGCCGGTGCGGTTGTGGCCTACCTGCAGCTCGCCAATCATCTGCACCAGCAGGTCGTTCAGGTCTTCGCGGCGCTGCACATGGGCCAGCTGCGGCAGGTAGCGGTCGTAGACGGCCTGCCAGTTCAGCCCGTGCATGGCGGGGTCGTAGAAGAACTCCTTCTCCATCCACCAGGCCTCGTCGAAGATCTGCTTCCACTCGGCCTTGGGGTCGACGCGGGCGCGCAGGCCCGACAGGTCCACGGGCTTGCCTTCGTACTTGTCGGTCGCGTCGCCGATTTCCAGCTTGCCGCCGGCCACGGTCAGCAGCAGCTTCTTGTGGTCTTCGCTGGCCGAGAACTCGGCCACGCCGGACTTCAGCAGCTTGGGCTTGCGCTCCTCGAAGTCGAAACGGTACAGCTCGGCCGTCGCCCGGCGCTCGGCCTGAGGCAGCTCGTTGCTGGCACCCGGTTGCGGGCGCTGCAGGTAGAACAGTGCGCCATCGCTGCCCACCACGAGGTTGTCGTAGTTGCGCTCCGCCACCGGCAGGGCGACGACGCGGTCGGCCAGGCCGTCCAGGTCGACCTTGATCGGCTTGACGGGCTCGGGCTTCTTTTCATCCTTCTTCGCGTCAGCTTTCTTGTCGTCCTTCTTGTCGTCGGCCTTCTTGTCGTCTTTCTTCTCGTCCTTTTTGGGCTCGTCCTTCTTGTCGTCCTTCTTGCCCTCCTCATCACCCGCCTTCGGCGCGAGCGGCGACTTGCCGTCAGCGGCCAGCACCACGGCGTAGAGGCCTGCGCGGCGCGGGCGCTCCTGGGTGGACAGATCCAGCCCAACCTGGCTCGGCCCGGAGTTGATGGAGGCCGTGAAGTAGAGGTAGTCGCCCTTGGCGGAGAACGTCGGGTTGCCGGCGTGGGCCAGGCCGTCGGTCACGGCATGGTTGCGGCCGGTCGCCAGCTCGTGCAGCACGATGCGGCCGAAGTAGTTGTCGCCCGAGGTCGTGTAGGCCAGCCAGCGGCTGTCCGGCGAGAAGGACACGGCATAGCCGTCTGCGCCGAAGCGGCGCACGTCGGTGGCGATCTTGACGAGCTGGCCGCGTTGAGCGCCCGCCGCCAGGCTCAGCCGGTACAAGTTGAGGTGGTTGTCCTGCAGCACGAGCTGGTTGCCGTCCGGCGCCCAGTCCATCAGCGCGAAATAGCCGTCCTTGGGCAGCAGGAAGCGTTCCTTGGCGCCCAGGCCGGTCTGGGCCTGCAGCACGAGTTCATGGCGCATGCCCGGTGCGTCGGACAGGTAGGCCACGCGCTGGCCGTCGGGGCTCCACAGCGCATCCTTCTCGCGCACGCCGGGGGTCTCGGTCAGGTTGCGCACGCTGCCGTCCTTGACCGGCACGGTGAACACCTCGCCACGCGCGCTCACCACCACGCGCTTGCCGGTGCTGGAGAGCTGCGCATGCGTGAGCGTCCTGCCGGCGTCCTTCCACTGCGGGCGGGCCTGGGGCGCGATGCTGGCGAGCTGGATGTCGAGCACGCGTGGCTCGCCACCGGCCAGCTCGATCTGCTTGATGCGCCCACCCGCCTCGTAGACCAGCGTCGTGCCCACGGCGTCGACGCCGCGCACGTCCCACTGCGTTTCGCGCGTCAGCTGGCGCAGCTGCTTGGTGGCCGGGTTGAAGGCAAACAGGTTGGCCGCGCCGTCCGCGCGGTCGGAGATGAACACCACCTCATTGCCGGCCCAGACGGGTGCCGAGTCGCTCGCGTTGACGTGAGGGATCTCCTGCCAGCGCTGGGAGGCCATGTCCATGACCCAGACCGGCGGCGTCGAGCCACCGCGGCTCTGGCGCCAGCCGCTCACGCCGGCATAGGCGGCGTTGTAGGGGCGGTAGGCCAGCTGCTTGCCGTCGGCCGACCAGGCTCCCTCCCAGGCCACAGCCTTCATGACCTGGCGCTCGTAGCCGCCATCCACGCTGACCTCGTAGAGCTGGTTGCTGCGGTTGTTCAGCACCTCGCGCGGCGAGGCGAACAACACGCGCTTTCCGTCGGGGCTCCAGCCGCTGACGACGTCTGCGCTCGGATGCCAGGTCAGGCGCTTAGGGGCGCTGCCGTCCAGTCCGATGACGTAGACGTCGGTATTGCCGTCGTAGCTGGCCGAGAAGGCGATGCTCTTGCCGTCGGGCGAAAAGCGCGGCGCGAACTCACTGGCCGCGTGGCTGGTCAGGCGGCGGGCGTTGGCACCGGAGCGGTCGGCCAGCCACAGGTCACCGGCGTAGACGAAGGCCAGGTGGTCCTTGGAAGCAGCAGGTTGACGCAGCATGAGCGTCGGTTCGGCCGCCAAAGCCAGGCCGGAGGTCATCCAGGCGCAGGCCAATGCAAGGGCAGTACGGGGCAGGAACATCGGGATCTCCGACAGAGTCGCAAAACCCGCGACTCTAGGCGCTCCCGAGTGCCCGCCCGAAAGTCAGCCCGGCTGGCGCTTGAAGCGGCTCTTGATGCCGCCGCCGATGACCACCAGGCCGGGGATGAGGATCATGGCCCAGATGATCTTGTCCAGATTGGCCTTCACCCAGGGCACGTTGCCGAACAGATAGCCGATGACGGTGATGCCGCAGACCCACAGCGCGCCGCCGGTCACGTCGTAGAAGGTGAACTTGCGCCGCGTCATCTGCGCCACGCCGGCCACGAACGGCGCAAAGGTGCGCAAAAAGGGCATGAAGCGCGCCGCGATCAGCGTGAGGCCGCCGTATTTCTCGTAGAAGGCATGCGCCTTGTCGAACGCCGCCTTGTTGAAGAACCGCGAGCTTTCCCACTGGAACACGCGTGGCCCGAAGTGCCGGCCGATGGTGTAGTTGCACTGGTTGCCCAGGATGGCCGCGGCCGTCAGCAGCGCCATGGACAGGCCCAGGTCCATCAGCCCCACGCCGCACATCGCGCCGACGACGAAGAGCAGCGAGTCGCCCGGCAGGAAGGGCATCACGACGACGCCGGTCTCCACGAAGATGATCACGAAGAGCAGCGCGTAGACCCAGGCACCGTAGGCCATGACGAAGTCGGCCAGATGCCGGTCGACGTGCAGGATGAAGTCGATGAGGAAGTGAAGCAGGTCCATGGCGGTGCATTATCCCGACGCCTCGATGACATCCAGGGGACGCCGATAATCCGGCTGATGGATTCGCCTCTCCCTTCCTCACCCGAGGTCCCCGCCCCCCGCGCCATCCGCGAACTGCCCGACGAGCTGATCAGCCAGATCGCTGCCGGCGAGGTCGTCGAGCGCCCGGCTTCGGTGGTGCGCGAGCTGGTGGACAACGCGATGGACGCCGGCGCCCGCAACGTGCTCGTCAAGCTGATGGCCGGCGGCGTGCGCGGCATCGTCGTCGAGGACGATGGCTGCGGCATCCCCGTCGCCCAGCTGCCGCTGGCGCTCAAGCGCCACGCCACCAGCAAGATCGCCTCGCTGAACGAACTGGAATCGGTCGCGACCATGGGCTTCCGTGGCGAGGCCTTGGCGGCGATAGCTTCCGTCTCGGAGATGTCCATCGCCAGCCGCACGGCCGATGCCGCCCACGCCCACCGGCTGGACGCCCGCAGCGGCGAGCTGTCGGCCGCCGCCCGTTCGCGCGGCACCAGCGTCGAGGTGCGCGAGCTGTTCTTCGCCACGCCCGCCCGCCGCAAGTTCCTGAAGACCGACGCCACCGAGCTGGCCCACTGCGTGGAAGCGGTGCGCCGCCATGCGCTGGCGCGGCCCGACGTGGGCTTTGCGATCTGGCACGAGGGCAAGCTCGTCGACCAATGGCGAGCGGCCTCCGCCGAGCAGCGCATCAGCGACGCGCTGGGCGCGGACTTCGTCGCCGAGAGCCGCCCCTTCGAGCACAGCTTCGGCCCGATGGCCCTCACCGGCCGCGCCGGCCTGCCCGAAGCCGCACGCTCGCGGGCCGACCAGCAATACGTGTGGGTCAACGGCCGCCATGTGCGCGACAAGCTCATCAGCCACGCCATCCGCTCGGCGTACGAAGACGTGCTGCACGGCCAGCGCCAGCCCAGCTACGTGCTCTTCATCGAGATCGCGCCCGAGCTCGTCGACGTGAACGTGCACCCGACCAAGATCGAGGTGCGCTTCCGCGACGGCCGCGCCATCCACCAAAGCGTGCGCCGCACCTTCATCGACGCGCTGGCCCAGTCCCGCGCGGACGCCGCCGGCGTCGAGTCAGCCATGGCGCCGCTGGCCTTCGAGCCGACGATGCCGGCCACGCTCTACGTCGCCGAGCCGCGCCCGGCCTATCAGCCCTTTGTGGCACCGGTGCCGCCGACGGCCGAGCAGGTCCGGCTGTCCCTGGTGCAGCACGAGGCGTTGTGGGAGCCCAGCGAGGCACCCGCGCCTTCGGCAGCCGCGCCGGTGATGCCCATCCTCAAGCTGCCCGACGAAGACTGGCCGCTGGGCCGCGCCATCGCGCAGATCCAGGGCGTCTACATCCTGGCCGAGAACCGCCAGGGCCTGGTGATCGTCGACATGCACGCGGCCCACGAGCGCGTCGTCTACGAGCGCCTGAAGGCCAGGCTCGGTGCGACGCAGATCGAGAGCCAGCCGCTGCTGATCCCGATCAGCTTTGCCGCCACGGCCGAGGAAGTCGCTGCCGCCGAGCAGCATGCGGAAACGCTGGCCAAGCTCGGGCTGGACGTCGCGCCGCTGTCCGCCCGCACGCTGGCCGTGCGCTCCCGCCCCGCCCTGCTCGCCGCCAGCGACCTCGTCGCGCTGACCCGCGAGCTGCTGGCCGAGATGGCGCAGTTCGACGCCAGCTCGGTGCTCGAGCGTGCCCAACACGAAATCCTGGCCACCATGGCCTGCCACGGCGCCGTGCGCGCCAACCGCCAGCTCAATATCGACGAGATGAACGCCCTGCTGCGCGACATGGAAGCCACCGAGCGGGCCGACCAGTGCAACCACGGCCGCCCCACCTGGCGCCAGCTCGACATGCGCGAGCTGGACGCCCTTTTCCTGCGCGGACGCTGAAAGAACCCGATGGCCACCATCACCCTCAAGGGCAAACCCAAGCCCGCCGCCAAGACCCGCAACGCCGAGGGCGAGAAGCGCGCGCCGGTGCGAGGCAAAGGCGTCTCCAAACCCCGCCCCTCGCTGGCCAAGGCGCAAGCCGAACGGGCCGAGCGCGAGGCCGCTTTCCAGCAGGCCCAGCAACAACGCAACGAGCGGCCCGCGCCCCAACGCGACGGCCAGCGTGATGAGCGCCCGGCCCGCCCGAAGCCGACCGGCTTCAAGCCCGACCGCCCGCAGCCGCCGCGCGGTGATGCGCCGCAACGCCCTGAGCGTGGCCCACGCGCACGGCCGGACGAGCGCCCACCGCAGTACCGTGGCGACGCGCCACAGCGCCCGGAACGTGGCCCGCGTGCCCGACCCGATGAGCGTGGGCCACAGCAGCGCGGCGATGCACCGCAACGCCCGGAGCGCGGTCCGCGCGCCAGGCCGGACGAACGCCCCCCCACGGACCGACCGCCCCGCGTCGACCAACGCCGCGTTGCCAACCGCGGCCCCAATTTCGAGCCGCCGAGCCGGCCGCAGCAGCGCCACAACCCGGCCCGCGAGGTGGCACCGGAGGACGGCGAGCGCCTGTCCAAGCGCATGGGCGAGCTCAAGCTCGCGTCGCGCCGCGAAGCCGATGAATGGATCGCCGCCGGCTGGGTGCGCGTCAATGGCAAGGTCGCCGTGCTGGGCCAGCGCGTCGGCCCCGACGTGCAGATCGACATCGACCCCGCCGCCCGCAACCAGCAGGCCCAGCTCGTCACCGTGCTGCTGCACAAGCCCATCGGCTACGTGTCGGGCCAGGCCGAGGACGGCTACGAGCCGGCGGTCGTGCTCTTCCAGCCTGAGAACCGCTGGACGGACGACGCCTCCGGCATCAAGCCCAACGCCGGCCACCACCGCAACCTGGCACCCGCTGGCCGGCTGGACATCGACTCGACGGGCCTGCTCGTGCTGACGCAGGACGGCCGCATCGCCCGCGTGTTGATCGGCGATGACTCCGACGTGGAGAAGGAATACCTGGTGCGCGTCGAGTTCATCGGGCTGCCCGGCGCCGACCCGGTGCCCGAAGGCACGCTGCCCAACGAGGCGCTGTCCAACAACAAGCTGGCGCTGCTCAACCACGGCCTGGAGCTGGATGGCGAGGAGCTGAAGCCCGCCAAGGTCAGCTGGCAGAACGAGCATCAGCTGCGCTTTGTGCTGCGCGAGGGCAAGAAGCGCCAAATCCGCCGCATGTGCGAGCTGGTCGGCCTCAAGGTCGTTGGCCTGAAGCGCGTGCGCATCGGCCGCATTCCTCTCGGCCATCTGCCGGTGGGGCAATGGCGCTACCTGGCGCCGTGGGAAAAATTCTGAACACTCCGGTCTGCTTGGCCGGCCCGACTGGTTGCGGCAAGACGGCAGCGGCTCTCGCCATCGCCGAGGTGCTGCCGGTCGAGATCATCAGCGTCGACTCGGCGCTGGTCTACCGCGGCATGGACATCGGCACCGCCAAACCCACGGCGGCCGAGCTGGCAGCGGCGCCGCACCACCTGATCGACATCCTCGACCCGCTGGACAGCTACTCGGCCGCCGAGTTCGTGCGCGACGCCAAGCGGCTGGCCGCGGAGATCACCGCGCGCGGCCGGCTGCCGCTGCTGGTGGGCGGCACGATGCTGTACTTCAGGGCCCTGTTCGACGGCCTCTCGACGCTGCCGCAGGCCGATGCCGAGCTGCGCGCGGCCATAGACGCCGAGGCCGCCGAGCGCGGCTGGCCGGCCATGCATGCCGAACTCACGCGGCTGGACCCCGAGACCGGTGCCCGCCTTGCGCCCAACGACAGCCAGCGCATCCAGCGCGCGCTGGAGGTCATCCGGCTGACAGGCCAACGCTTGAGCGCACTGCACGCCGCGTCGCGCGACGAAGGCGTGGACTGGCCCCTGTTCTCGCTGGAACCCACCGACCGCGCCTGGCTGCACGAGCGGCTGGCGCAGCGCTTCGACGCGATGCTGGCCCACGGCCTCGTCGACGAGGTCAAGACACTGCGCGCCCGCGGCGACCTGAGCCTCGCGCTGCCCTCGATGCGCTGCGTTGGGTACCGCCAGGCCTGGGAGGCGCTGGACGCCGACAACTTCTCCGACCTGCGAGAGCGCGGCATCGCCGCCACCCGCCAGCTGGCCAAGCGCCAGATCACCTGGCTGCGCGCCATGCCCCAGCGCCGCGTCATCACCTGCGATGGGCCGCAACCCATTGCCGAGCTGCTGGCCGGCCTGCAGCGCCTTTTGGCCTGAGCCTGCAATCTCCGCTTGCATTGCCTCGGTTGCCTCGCTAAAGTGATATCACTTTGATTCACTTTTGAAACAGGTCTCACCATGCTCAACCACTCCCCGTCGCGCACCATCGTGACCGAGCGACCGGCCCGCGCAAGCAATGGCTATCTGATGGCCGCCGTGGGCCTGGCGCTGGGTGGCCTGGGCGTGTTCGCGCTGACCCGAGGCCTGCCGGCTTACGGCATTCCCATGGCCCTGGCGGGCCTGTTCACGATGGCCGGGCTCTACATGCTCAATCCCAACCAGGCCGCCGCGCTGACGCTGTTCGGCGCCTACATCGGCAGCGACCGCGGCGCCGGCCTGCGCTGGGCCAACCCGCTGTCGCTGAAGAAGCGCATCTCCCTGCGCGACCGCAACCTCAACGCACCGGTGCTCAAGGTCAACGACCAGCGCGGCAACCCCATCGAGATCGCCGCCGTCGTCGTCTGGCGGGTGCGCGACACCGCGCAGGCCCTGTTCCAGGTGGACGACTACGAGGCCTATGTGCGCGTGCAGGCCGAGGCCGCCATCCGCCACCTGGCCGCCTGCTACGCCTATGACGAGTCCGACGACGTCGGCACCGGCCGCGTGACGCTGCGCGGCGGCCAGGACGCCGTGGCGCAGGCCCTGCGCACCGAGCTGCAGGCCCGCTTCGACGATGCCGGCGTCGATGTGCTGGACGCCAAGATCAGCCACCTCGCCTATGCCCCCGAGATCGCCCAGGTGATGCTGCGCCGCCAGCAGGCCGAGGCCATCATCGGCGCACGCAGCAAGATCGTGCAGGGCGCCGTCACGATGGTGGAGACGGCACTGCAAGGCCTGAGCGAGCGCCAGATCGTCGTGCTGGACGACGAGCGCAAGGCGGCCATGGTGAGCAACCTGCTCGTCGTGCTGTGCTCGGACCGTGAAACGCAACCGGTGGTCAACACCGGCACGCTCTATACCTGACGGCGGCGCCGACCTGCCAGCATGGCCAGCCCCGACAAGAAGTCCTTTCCGCTGCGCGTCGACCCCGCGCTGTGGGCCGAGGTCGAGCGGCTCGCGGCGATGGAGCTGCGCAGTGCCAACGCGCAGGCCGAGTTGCTGCTGCGCGAGGCGCTGGGCCGGCGCGGCGTCAAACTCGCCCCACCCAAGGGGCGCGCCACGGCGCCCCGCAACGACCCGGAGCCTTCCCCATGAGCGTGCTCAGCGCGCGCAAGCTGTCCAAGTCCTTCGGCGATGTGGCCGTCTTCGCGGGGGTCGACATCGACCTCGCACCGGGTGAAATCGTCGCGCTGCTGGGCGAATCCGGCAGCGGCAAATCCACGCTGCTGAATTGCCTGGCCGGCCTGGACGAGGCCGACGCCGGCGGCATCACGCTCGACGGCCAGGACCTGCGCGCCATGGACGACGACGCCCGCTCGGCCTTGCGCCGCCAGGCGCTGGGCTTTGTCTTCCAGGCTTTTCACCTGCTGCCGCACCTGAGCGTGGCGGACAACGTCGCGCTGCCGTTGCGGCTGCTGGGCCAGCCGGACGACGCACGAGTGCAGCAGATGCTGGCCGCGGTGGACCTGGCACCGCTTGCGGCCCGCATGCCGCGGCAGCTCTCCGGCGGCCAGTTGCAACGTGTCGCCATCGCACGAGCGCTGGTGCATCGGCCAAGGCTGGTGCTCGCCGACGAGCCCACGGGCAACCTCGACCCCCGGCATGCGGGCGAAGTGCTGGAGCTGCTGCAACGCTGCACGCACGAGGCCGGAGCCGCGTGCTTGCTGGTGACGCACTCGGAGGTCGCTGCGCGCGCGGCTGACCGACGGCTGCGCCTGGATGCGAACGGGCTGCATGCTGAGTAGCACTGGGGTCACGGCCAGTCCCACCGACCTGCGCCTGTGGCGCCACCTCTGCTGGCCCGCCTGGCGCGACCAACCCGGCCGCATCCTGCTGGCCATCGTGGCCGTCATGCTGGGCGTGGCACTGGCCTTCGGCGTGCACCTGCTCAACGGCGCGGCGCTCACCGAGTTCGCCCGCGCCGCACGCGGCGTCAACGGGCAACCCGACCTGATCCTGCGCGCCCGCTCCGGCCCGCTGGCCGACGCCGACCTCGCCGAGGTGCTGAACCGCCCCGAGGTCGCCGCCGCCAGCCCCGTCGTCGAGGCGCAGGCGCTGTGGCCGGGCCACACCGGCCCGGATGGCCGCGGCCTGTCCGTCCACCTCATCGGGCTGGACCCGCTCGCCCTGCTGGCCTCCGCCGCCAACGGCCACCCGCTGGCGCCGGAGCTGACGCCCCAGATCGAAGGCGGCCCGGCCCAGGCGCTGGCCGCCAACACCGTGCACCTGAACGCCGCCGCCCGCGCCCGCTTGGCCGAAGGGGCGACGAGCCTGACGCTGCGCCTGCCCCAGCCCGGTGGCGGCGCGCCGCGCGACATCGAGCTGGCCATCGGCGGCCGCGTTGCCGCCGGCACCACCCCGCTGGGCGTGCTGGACATTGCCGACGCGCAAGCGCTGTTCGGCCGCCTGGGCGCGCTGGACCGCATCGACGTACAGCTCGCGCCCGGCGTGGACGCCGCCGCCTGGTCCGCCCGCCTGCCCACACGCTGGAAGGCCACGCCGCCCGACGACGAAGGCGCCCGGCTGTCCGACCTGACGCGCGCCTACCGCGTGAACCTCGGCCTGCTGTCGCTGATGGCGTTGTTCACCGGCAGCTTCCTCGTCTACGCGGTGCTGTCCCTCGCCACCGCCCAGCGGCTGCCGCAATGGGCGCTGGTGGGCGTGCTCGGCGTGTCGGCGCGCATGCGCTGGCGGCTGATCCTGATGGAGGGGCTGGTCGTCGGCGCCGCTGGCACGCTGCTGGGCCTGGCCCTGGGCGCCGGCCTGGCCGCCGGGGCGCTGAAACTGCTTGGCAGCGACCTCGGCCTGCATGGCGCCAGCGACTCGTCGGCCGAGCTGCTGTGGCGCCAGCCGCTGCTGCTGCCAGCGCTGGTCTACGCGGCCCTGGGCCTGGCTGCGGCCCTGGTCGCAGCGCTCGCGCCGGCGCTGACGGTGCGGCGCATCGCGCCCGCCCTCGTGCTGAAGGGCCTCGGCCTGCCGGCGAGCCGCACGCTGCCGGCCTGGGTCGGCGGCGGGCTGCTGGCGCTGGGCGGCGCACTGGCCTGGCTGCCGCCGGTGTGGGGCGACACGCCCGTGGCGGCCTACCTGTCCATGCTCTGCCTGCTGATGGGTGGCCTGGCCCTGGTGCCGGCCCTGGTGCGTGGCATGACGGCAGCGCTCGCCACTCTGCCGGCCAGCGCGCTGCTGTTGCTGGCCCGCGAACGCAGCCGCGATCAAGCCACCGAGGCGCGCCGGTCACTGGCTGGCGTGCTCGTCGCCCTGGCACTGGCCGTGGCGATGACGGTGATGATCGGCAGCTTCCGCGAGTCGCTGATGCGCTGGCTGGACCATGCGCTGCCAGCCGACCTCTACGTTCGCAGCGCGCTGCGTGGCGGCAACGGCATGCCCGTACCGCTGCCGCAGGCCCTGCTGGATGCCCTGCCCCGCCAGCCCGAGATTGCCCGCACCGCGCCGCAGCGCTCGGCCCGGCTGCGCCTGGCGCCAGGCACCGACGCAGTGGCGCTGACGGCGCGAGATGTGGACACCGGCAGCCTGCCCCTCGTCGAGCGCTGGAGCGGCCACGTGGCGGCCGATGCCCTGCCCGTTTGGGCCAATGAGGCCGCACGCGACCGCGACGGGCTGGTGCCGGGCCACGTCTTCTCGGCCGAGTTCGTGGACGGCGGACGCGCCGTCAAGCTGCAGGTGCACGGCATCTGGCGCGACTACTCGCGCCAGAGCACGGCGCTGTGGATGGCCCTGCCCGACTACCGCCGCGCCAGTGGCGACGCTACATCCACCGAAGTGGCGCTGTGGCTGCCGCCCGGCCAGACACTGGACGCCACGCGCGCCGCCATTCGCAAGCTGGCCGGCGAGGACGTCGAGATGGCCGCCGCCGGCGAGCTGCGCACGTTGTCGCTCAAGCTCTTCGACCGCAGCTTTGCCATCACCGTCTGGCTGCAGGCCGTGGCGCTGGCCGTGGGCCTGTTCGGCGTCATCGCCAGCCAGTCGGCCCAGGCGCTGGCGCGCCGGCGCGAGTTCGGGCTGCTGCGGCATCTGGGCCTGTCGCGGCGCCAGCTGATGCGGCTGCTGCTCATCGAGGCCAGCCTCACGGGCGGTGCCGGCGCGCTGGCCGGGCTGGCGCTGGGCCTGGGGCTGAGCGTTGTGCTGGTCTATGTCGTCAACCCGCAGAGTTTTCACTGGAGCATGGAGATGCATCTGCCGCTCGCACGCCTCGCGGCGCTGGTGGGCCTGGCCTTTGCGGCGGCCGTCGGCGCGTCCGTCATCGCCGGGCGTCGAGCACTGGGCGCCGACGCCGTGCGCGCCGTGAGGGAAGACGCATGAAGCGCCGCGCTTTGTTGCTTGCCGCCCTGCCCCTGCAGGCCCGTGCCGCGCTGAACTTTCCCAGCGACTTCGGCGCCCACCCCGACCAGGCCATCGAGTGGTGGTACCTCACCGGCCTGCTCGGCGACCGCGACGGCGCGCCACCCCGATACGGCTACCAGCTGACCTTCTTCCGCCTGCCTGGCCCCGCCGCGGCCGACCACCCCAGCGGCTTGGCGGCCAAGCAGTTGCTGCTTGGCCACGTGGCCTTGTCCGACCTGGGCGCCAAGAAGCAGCGCCACGGCCAGCGCCTGCTGCGCGCCCTGCCCGGCGCCGTGCACGCCATGGTGGACGACTGCGACGTCAAGCTGCGCGACTGGACGCTCAAGCGCGAGGGCGACGGCCACCGCGCCATCTTCGGCGGGCCTGGTTTTGCGCTGGAGCTGGAGCTGTCATCGCCCGACGCGCCGCTGCTGCAGGGCGACGGCGGCCTTTCCCGCAAAGGCCCCAATCCCGCGCAGTTCAGCCACTACTACTCGCGCCCCCAACTCGCCACCCAGGCCGCGCTGATGCTGGACGGCCAGCGCCACAGCCTCGCCGGCCGCGCCTGGCTGGACCATGAATGGAGCAACAGCGTGCTGGGCGACTCGGTGGGTTGGGACTGGCTGGGCATCAACCTGCACGACGGCCGCGCGCTGACGCTCTTCCAACTGCGCCGCAAGGACGGCAAGCGGGACTGGGCCGGCGGCAGCTTGCGCACGCCCGGCCAGCCCGACCGCAGCTTCAGCCCTGAGGAAGTCCAGATGACCCCGACCCGCCACTGGGCCAGCCCGGCCACGGGCGCACGCTGGCCAGTTGAATGGCGGCTGAAGAGCCCCGCCGGCGAGATGCTGCTGAGCGCCGCCTTCGACGCCCAGGAGATCGACGCGCGGCACAGCAGCGGCCTCGTCTATTGGGAAGGTGCCGCCCAGCTGTTCGACAGCCAAAAGCGGCCACTGGGCGCCGGCTACCTGGAATTGACCGGCTACGCGGGCAGGCCGCCACTCCTGTAGCCCACAATGCGCGCCGAATGCCAAGCCAGCCACGCCAACCCACCCGCCCGACCTTCGGCTGGGACAACCTCTCGGGAGAGCGCGCCGCCGGCCTGCCCGCCGTCGACGACCTGCCCCACACCCGGCTGCTGACCAGCGGCCGTGCGGCGCTGTTCGCCGCGATGAAGGCCCTGGGCGTGAAAGCCGGCGACAGCGTGCTGGCCCCGAGCTACCACTGCCCGACGCTGGTTGCGCCGCTGCGCGCGGCCGGTGCGGCGGTGCAGTTCTATCCGCTCGGGCCTGACGGCCTGCCGGCGCTGGATGCAATCACGCCGGCTTCGGGCACACGCGCCCTCGTCGTGGCCCAGCTCTTCGGCCTGCCACGCTCGCTCGCGGCCGTGCGCGCCTGGTGCGACGCCCGCAGCATCGCGCTGGTGGAAGACTGCGCTCACAGCTTCTTCGGCCAGGCCGGCGAGCGGCCCATCGGGCAATGGGGCGACCTGGCAACGGCCAGCGTGTCCAAGTTCTTCCCGGTGTCCGAGGGTGGCCTGCTCGCCTCCGCGCGGCCGCTGCCCGCGCAGGCCCTGCAACCGGCCGGCGCCAAACAACAGCTCAAGGCCTGGATCGACCTGCTGGAGCGCGCCAGCGAGCAGCGCCGCCTGACCGGGCTGAACCTGCCGCTGCGCGCGCTCTTCCGCCTGAAGAACGGCCCGCCACGCACGCCGTCCACGGGCGGCACGCCCCGTGAGATGAACGAGGCCGAGATGCTGGCCGACTGCGACCTGGCTCGCAGCGAGCAGGCGCCACCGGCGCTGACGCACCGGCTGTTCGACTTGCCGCGCGCCCGCATCGTTGCGCGCCGCCGCGCCCATTTCGACACCCTGTACCGGTTGACGCAGAACCTGCCCGGCGCCCGCCCGCTGCTTGGCCCGCTGCCCGCCCAGGCCGCGCCCTATGTCATGCCGCTGTGGGTGGACGAACCCGAGCCCGTCTATGCCGCACTGCGCGCCGCTGGCTGCGCGGTGTTCCGCTGGGACCGCGTCTGGCCCGGCGTGCCGGTCTTCCACGACGACCACGGCGCGCGCTGGCGCACCCATGTGTTGCAGCTGCTCTGCCACCAGGACCTTGACGACGCGATGCTGGCCCGCACCTGCGCCGTATTGACGGACACACTGACCCGATGAGTTCCACCACCGACCGCCCCGCCTCCAAACAGGCCCGCTCGCTGAGCGGCCTGGCGCCCTTCCTGCGCCCCTACCGCGGCCGCATCGCGCTGGCCTTCGCGGCCCTGCTGCTCTCGGCGCTGGCCACGCTGGCCTTCCCGCTGGCGCTGCGCGGCCTCATCGACGCCGGCTTCGAGGCCGGCAACCCCGGCGAGCGGCTGATGGCGCTGCGCGAGCATTTCCTGGCCATGTTCGCCGTGGGCGCCGCCCTGGGCGTGTTCTCGGCGTCGCGCTTCTACATGGTCACCTGGCTGGGCGAACGCGTGACGGCCGACCTGCGCAACGCCGTCTACACCCACGTGCTGCGCCAGAGCCCCGAATTCTTCGAGACGACGCAGACCGGCGAGGTGCTGAGCCGCATCACGACCGACACCACCGTCGTGCAGACCGTCGTCGGCTCCAGCCTCTCCATGGGCCTGCGCAACATGGTCATGGGCGCCGGCGCGCTGGTCATGCTCATCGTCACCAACCCCTATGTGATGGGCCAGGTGCTGGGCATCCTCTTGCTGATCGTGGCGCCGGCCCTGTACTTCGGCCGCCGCGTGCGCAAGCTGTCGCGCGCCAGCCAGGACCGCGTGGCCGACACCTCGGCCATCGCCGCCGAGGTGCTGAACGCCGTCACCGTCGTGCAGAGCTACACCCAGGAGGGGGCGGAGGCCAAGCGCTTCGCGACCGCCAGCGAGGCCGCCTTCGACACCGCACGCAAGCGCACGCGCATCCGCAGCTTCATGGTCGCCTTCATCATCACGGCCGTCTTCGGCGCGATGCTGTGGGGCCTGTACCAGGGCACCCAGGCCGTCATCGCCGGCAAGATCTCGGCCGGCCACCTAGGGCAGACGGTGGTGTACGTGACGTTGCTGGTCAGCAGTGTGGCCGTGCTGGCCGAGGTCTGGGGCGATGTGCTGCGCGCGGCCGGCGCCACGGAGCGACTCATCGAGCTGATGGAAGCGCGCTCCCCGGTGGCCGACCCGGCCGTGCCCAAACCGCTGACGATGGCTCAGGGCGGCAGCCGCGTCGACTTCGACGCCATCACTTTCAACTACCCGTCCCGGCCGCAGACGGCGGCGCTGGATGCACTGTCGCTGACCGTGCAGCCGGGCGAAACGGTGGCCCTTGTTGGCCCGAGCGGCGCCGGCAAGACGACGGTGTTCCAGCTGCTGCTGCGCTTTTATGACCCGCAGCACGGCCAGATCCGCCTGAACGGCGTGCCGACGCAGCAGCTGAGCCTGGCCGACCTGCGCGCCAACGTCGGCCTAGTGCCGCAGGACAGCGTCATCTTCTCGACGACGGCGATGGAAAACATCCGCTACGGCCGGCCCAGCGCAACGGACGAGGAGGTCATCGCCGCGGCCAAGGCCGCCTTTGCCGACGACTTCATCCGCGCTCTGCCCGAGGGCTATGCCAGCTTCCTGGGCGAGCGCGGCGTGCGTCTGTCTGGCGGCCAGCGCCAGCGCATCAGCATCGCCCGCGCCATGCTGAAGAACCCGCCGCTGCTGCTGCTGGACGAAGCCACCAGCGCGCTGGATGCCGAGAGCGAGCGCGTCGTGCAGGCCGCGCTGGAAGCCGCGATGCAGCATCGCACGACGCTGGTCATCGCGCACCGGTTGGCCACCATCCAGAAGGCCGACCGGATCGTCGTGCTGGACGCAGGGCGCATCGTGGACATCGGGCGGCATGACGAGCTGGTCGCTCGCGGCGGGCTCTACGCCAAGCTGGCTGCCATGCAGTTCGGCCTCGTACACGCATGAGGGTGCGCGCCCTGCTCGGCGCGCTGGCTTGGCTGGCTTCAAGCGTCTGGGCGCAGGCCGAGACGCCAGCGCCGTTGTCCGTCCAGGATGCGACGCGGGCGCCGCTGGTGGTGCAGGCGGCGATCTCGCCCGACGGCCGCCATGTCATCGCGCTGATGAACAGGCGCTTCGGCACCGGCGTGATGCTGGTGAACACCGACGACGCCTCGCACAAGGACATCATCTTCGGCCAGTGGGAGCGCGACGCCGGCTACCTGTTCGCGCGCTATCCGCGCCGGCTGAGCTGGATCACGTCGAGCATCTTCGCCGTCGACTACGGCGCCGTCGCTTCAACGCATGACCTCACCGGCAAGCGGCTGGCGGACATCGGTGTGCGCATGCTGGCCAAGGCCGTGCCGGGCGACCCGCAGTCCACAGCGGTGCTGAGCTATGACGATTTCAAGCTCCGCAAGCTGGCGATGTTTGACGCCCGCAACGGACGCAGCCGGTCGCTGTCGTACCCGATGTCCGGCGATCCGATGGACTGGGCGCTGGACGCAGAGGGCCGGCTGCGCATGCTGACGCTGGCCAACTCCGAGTTCTGGAACGACCGCACGCTGTTGTCGCAGTGGTACCGCGGCCCGAAATCGGATGAATGGCTCAAGCTCGATGAGTTCAAGGTCACCGAGGAGCGCTGGCAGCCCCTCGTCGCATCGGCGTCATCGGACGAATTGACCGTGCTGTCGCGCGAAGGCCGCGACACCTGGGCGATCTTCCGCTACGACCCGATGACCAAGCAGCGCGGCGACATGCTGGCTGGTGACGACCAGGTCGACATCACCTATGCCGACGGCGACGAAGGTGATGGCAGCTACCGGCGCTTCTACAAGGGCGGCCTGAAGCCGGCGGCGCAGTGGCTGGAGCCGCGCTGGGCCGCGCTGCAGAAGGCGGTCGACGCGGCGCTGCCGGGCAAGGTCAACCGGCTGTCCGGCACCGATCCCAAGGGCCGCGTGCTGGTGCAGTCCTACAGCGACGTGGACCCCGGCGTCTGGTATCTGCTGGACGCATCGACGATGAAGATGCGCCTGCTGCTGGAGGCCCGGCCCGATATCGACCCGGCGCAGATGCGGCCCATGGAAACCATCTCCTACGCCGCGCCCGATGGCTTGAACATCCCCGCCTTCCTGACACGGCCCGCCACCGGCAAGGGCCCCTGGCCACTGGTCGTCATGGTGCACGGCGGGCCTTTCGTGCGCGACCACTGGGCCTGGGACGCCGACACGCAGTTGCTGGCCACGCGCGGCTACGCGGTGCTGCAGCCCCAGTTCCGCGGTTCCACAGGCTTCGGCAAGGCCTTCGAGCAGGCCGGCTACGGTCAATGGGGCCTGGCCATGCAGGACGACATCACGGCCGGCGTGCAGCACCTGATCCGCACCGGCGTGGCCGACCCGAAGCGCATCTGCATCTATGGCGCGAGCTACGGCGGCTACGCGGCCGTCTGGGGCCTGATCAAGACGCCCGAGCTCTACCGCTGCGGCGTCAGCTTCGCCGGCGTATCGGACATCGCCCAGCTCTACGCGGACAGCTCCGACTCCACCAAGATCACACGCGAGACGGCCCGGCTGCGCGTCGGCGACCCGGAGAAGGAGCGTGCCAAGCTGGACGCGGTCTCACCGCTCAAGAATGCCGCCCGCATCCAGGCGCCGCTGCTGATCGCGCATGGCGACGACGACATGCGCGTGCTGATCGGCCACAGCGAGCGGCTGATGAAGGCCATGGACAAGGCAGGCCGGCGGTATGAGTGGCTGCTGCTGAAGGACGAAGGCCACGGCTTGAGCACCGTCCAGGGCGCCGAGTTGTTCGCCACCCGCCTGCTGGGCTTCATCGACAAGCACATCGGCAAGCCCACGGGCGCAGACGCGGACAAGTAAACGCGAGGCATTCGGGGCATCAAGCCGCGGCCTGATGCCGCCCGCTCACGAGTGGTCCCATCCCAGCCGCACCACGCCGCAGTGCCGGCACACGAACTTGTAGAACGCGTTGTCGCCCGCCGGCTCGTAGCCCTTGGTAGCGCGGGCCCAATCCTTCTCGGTCAGCCCGTAGTGCTGCCGCCAATCCGCCTTCGTGGCTTCGCTCGCGTCTTCCACGTCCTCCTCCAGCGCGTCGCCGTGGAACTCACAGGCGTCGTTGCAATGCGCCAGCCACTCCTCCTGCTGCCAGCATGAGTAGCCGGGTGTGCGCAGGTTCACCTCGTCGATGACGTCTTGGGCAATGCCCGCTTGCTGCAGCGGGTGTGAGTCAGAAAACCTCGCGCCCAGCTTGCCCGCCGCGGAGCCGTCAGCGATGCACCAGGGGCACAGGCGCTCGTCCAGGTCGCTGGTGCCGTAGACCGGCTGCACATAGACGAAACCACGCGCCTGGCCGCAACAGGCGCATTCGACCTGCCGCGCTGCGATGGCGCCGGTAGCCAGCGGGTCGGGGTGATAGCGGAAGGAAGGCATGTTCATGCCTGCACGCTAGCAGACGCCTGGGCGAAAGCGCCTCTTGGGCGACGCGGTCAGTTCTAGCTGCCTGGTGCCGAGTCCTGCGCCTCGACAAAGGCCCGGCGGAATGCGAGCGGCTCCGCGATACCGTTGATGGGCGCATGGGACGAGCCCGTGCCGGCGATGACGAGCGTGCCGAAGTTGAGCATCCGGCCGATCAGCGACTGATTGACCTGGATGCTTTCCACCTTGTTGATGTTGATCTCTATCGTGCTGCGGCGGATGAACCCGTGCTTGACGATCAAACGCTTGGTCGTCACGGCCAGTTCGGTGGATCGGATGCGGACGTAGGCGACGCCCCAAAGGATGAGGCCCAGGCCGAAGGCCGGCAGCAGGATCAGGCCGAACAGCAGCAGGTGCCACACCGACCAGAGGCTGGTGCGCCCCAGGTGGACGACGCGCTCACCGGGCACGAGAACCTCATCGACGTAGCTGGACATGTTGGGATCTGTGGAGTGGATGCCGAGGATTGGACAACAGTGTCAGTGCATCGGCATCGGCTGGGGAATGCTGAAGAATCCGACTAGCTGGATGGCTAGCCGCCAGAGGCAGCCGCAATGCCGCGCTGGTGGATGCCATGGGGTCAAGGACCCTCAATGCCTGTCGGACAATGCGTGCATGAGTACCCCGCCCCGCCCTCCGCAGCAATACGAAGATTTCATGCGCCATGTGTTTGAACATGGCGTTCACAAGAGTGACCGCACCGGCACCGGCACGCGCAGCGTGTTCGGGCACCAGATGCGCTTCGACCTCAACCAGGGCTTCCCGCTGGTGACGACGAAGAAGGTGCATCTGAAGTCCATCGTGCTGGAACTGCTGTGGTTCCTGCGCGGCGACAGCAACGCCCGCTGGCTGCAGGAGCGCGGCGTGACGATCTGGAACGAATGGGCGCGAGAGGACGGTGACCTGGGGCCGGTGTACGGCGTGCAGTGGCGCTCTTGGCCGACGCCGGACGGCGGCCACATCGACCAGATCGCCGAGGTGGTGAAGCAGCTGAAGACCAACCCGGACAGCCGCCGCATCATCGTCAGCGCCTGGAACGTGGCCGAGCTGTCCAAGATGGCGCTCATGCCCTGCCATGCGTTCTTCCAGTTCTATGTGGCCGACGGCAAACTGAGCTGCCAGCTCTACCAGCGCAGCGCAGACATCTTCCTGGGTGTGCCCTTCAACATCGCGAGCTACGCGCTGCTGACGATGATGCTGGCCCAGCAGTGTGACCTGCAGCTCGGCGACTTCGTCTGGACGGGCGGCGACTGCCACATCTACGACAACCACGTGGAGCAGGTGCAGACCCAGCTCGCCCGCGAGCCCCGGCCCTACCCCGCCATGACGATCAAGCGCCGGCCGGCGTCGATCTTCGACTACGAGTTCGAGGACTTCGAGCTGAGCAGCTACGCCCCCCATCCGGCGATCAAGGCGCCCGTCGCGGTATGAGCTTCATCACTTTGGTGGCGGCGGTCGCGAAAGACGGCGCCATCGGGCGCGACAACGCCCTGCTGTGGCACATCCCTGAGGACATGGCTCGCTTCAAGGCGCTGACCATGGGCAAGCCCGTCGTCATGGGCCGCAAGACCTGGGACTCGATTCCGGCCAGGTTTCGCCCCCTGCCTGGGCGGCGCAACCTCGTCGTCAGCCGCAGCATCGGCGAGTTACCTGGCGCCGAGGTCTTCGCCAGCCTGGACGCCGCCCTCGCCGCCTGCGCGACCGAGCCAGAGACCTGCGTCATCGGCGGCGGCGAGATCTATGCCCTGGCCTTGCCGCGGGCTGACAAGCTGGCGCTGACCGAGGTGGATGTCGTCTACCCTGATGCGGACAGGCATTTCCCGGCCTGGCCGCGCGATCAATTCATCGAAGCCCACCGCGAGACGCGCACGAGCGTGAACGGCATGGCCTTCGATTTCGTCGATTACCTACGCAAGGAATAGAACCATGTCCGGAAAAGGCTTCCATGTCCACGGCCCCCACGAGCACGAGCTGGAGCACGCTGCCCAGCACGAGCCCAAGGGCTTTGCCGGCAAGCTCGCCGTCATCACGGCCATCCTGGCCACGGTCGGCGCCTTCTTTTCCTACACCGGTGGCGTGACCCAGATCAACGCGGCCCTGTACAAGAACGACGCGGCCATCAAGAAGACTGAAGCCAGCAACCAGTGGGCCTTCTACCAGGCCAAGAGCAGCAAGCAGAACCTGTCGGAACTGGCCCTGGACCTGAGCAGCAACGAGGAACAGAAGGCCAAGTACCGCGACAAGATCGCGCGCTACGAGAAGGAAAAGGCCGAGATCAAGGCCAACGCCGAAAAGCTGGAGGAAGAGTCCAAGCATTTCGAGCATGAAAGCGCCGAGCAGATCCATCTGCACCACCGCTGGGCTCAGGCGACGACGGCCTTGCAGGTGTCCATCGCGCTAGCCGCCATCACGCTGCTGACCAAGAAGCGCTGGATGGAATGGGCCACCATCGTCGCCGGCAGCATTGGCATCGTGCTGGGCGGCCTGGCGGCCTCGCACATCTGACGCAGCCGGAATGAAAGGCCGGCAAGCTGGCCAGGGGCGTCAGAGCTTGTAGCTCAACGAGATCGCGAAGTTGCGCGGCGCGTTGTAGATGGCACCGTACGCGAGGCCGCCGATGGCCTTCTTGTCGAACAGGTTGTTGACGTTGAAGCGCACCGTGGCGGCCTTGTTCAGCTCGTAGGCGGCGAAGGCATTGGCCACCAGGTAGGCGTCCTGCCTGGCGCTGCCCACCTTGCTCACGTCATCCTGCCAGCGGCCGCCAACACCCAGGCGCAAGGCCGGCAGCACGGCCAGGCGGGTGTCGACGCGGAAGTTCACCGTGTTGCGTGGCACCCATTCGTAGATGTCGGTGCCATCGGGGCCGGTCAGGTTGAGGTGGGTGTAGCCCAGCGTCAGCCGGGTGTCCTTGCCGACGCGGCCGGTGGCTTCGAACTCGAAGCCCTTGGACTTCACGTCCTTGCCTTCGTACCAGTACTGGCCGTCCAGCTTGGTGCCCGTGCCGCTGATGATGCCGCCATAGGTCGCCAGGCCATCCTGCTTGGCGCTGAATACGGCCAAGGTGGTCAGCAGGGCCTTGTTCAGCCACTCGGCCTTCACGCCAACTTCGGTGTTCACGCCCTTCATCGGCGCCAGGTACTCGCCCTTCTTGTCGGTCTGGTCCTGGTTCTGGAAGATGTCCGAATAGGAGACATAGCCGAGCACGTCCGGCGTGAAGTCGTAGGTCAGGCCCGCGTAGGGGCTGACTTCCTTGGTGTCTGGATAAGCAGTGTTGGTGGCCGCGTTGCCGTAGATAGACGCACCGCTGCGCTCCAGGCGCACGGCGTTCAGGCCGACGATGCCCTTGAGCGAGTCGGTCAGCGCCAGGCGCGAGGCGGCGTACAGACGGGTCAGCTTCTGTTCGCCGCGGGTGCTTGGCTCACGCGGGCCCCATTGCGGTTCCGTGTAGGCATCGCCGCCGTAGGGGAAGGCCGGCAGCGGATCAAGCATGTGGGTCTGCGCGGCGAAGGTGTCCACCGACGTCTTCTCGCGCGACTGCGTCACGCCCACCAGCAGGCTGTGCTTGCGGCCGAAGGCTGAGAACTCGCCGGACAGGTTGGCGTCCAGCACGCGGTTGTCGCCGCTGCCCTCGCTGCGGTAGGGCCAGCCGACCAGGCCGGTGTTGTCCGGGTTGAGCACGCCGGTCTGAGAGTAGGCGTAGAGCAGCCGCGTCGACTCGTTGCCATGGCGGGCGTTGTAGGTCAGCTTGGCTTCCCAGTCGGGGCTCAGGCGATGGGCGTACTCGATGAAGGCGTTGTAGGACTTGTTGTTCCAGTAGGTCCACTTCTGCGAGGTGGACGAGCCCGCATCGAAGTCGGCCTGCGTGCCGTTGGAGCGCAGCAGCGTCAGCGAGCCCCACATCGGCGAGTCCTGCTTGGCGTCAACCGCCGTGACGCCCACGGTCAGCACGCCGTCGCTGCCGATCTGGCCGTCGACCACGCCGTAGACGGACGTGCGCTTGTCGTGCAGATCGCGCAGGTGCGAGTCCTTGTCCTCGTGCGCCACCACCAGGCGGCCGGCCCAGGCGCCGTCCTCGGTCAGCACCTTGTTGTAGTCCAGCGCCACGCGCTTCTGGCCGTAGGAGCCGAGGGTTACGTCGAACTCGCTGCCGTCCTGGTTCTTGGGGCGCTTGCGGATGTAGTTGATCGTTCCCGATGCGTTGCCGACGCCCGTCAGCAGGCCATTGGCGCCACGGATCAGCTCGATGCGATCGAACAGGAAGGTGTCTTCCCGGCCGACGACCGTGCCCCAGGAATTGGTCATGCCCAGGCCGTCCATCTGGGTCAGCTGGATCTCGAAGCCGCGCGCGTTGAAGGTCGCCCGGTTGGTTTCGTACTGCTCGACGTTGATGCCGGTGGCCAGGCCCAGGGCCTCGTTGCTGCCCGTGAGGCCGAAGTCGGCCATCTCGTCCTGGTCGATCCGGCTGATGGTCTGCGGCGTGTCCTTCAGCTCCATCGGCAGGCCGGTAGCGCCCTTGGAGATGCGGTTGGCGCGCTTGCCGGTAACGACGACGGCTTCGATCTGCTGGGTCTGGGCTTGGGCCTGGGCATTGCCCAACATGGCGCTGGCCGCAAGGGCACACGCGCTCAGCACGAATTTGTTCTGCATGGATAAACCTGACGGGAGGGCGGCGCAGCTTGGCGATGCCAGCGGCGTGCCGGCTGCGCCCCGGAGTTGGCGGGGGACTGTCCGTTCAACTATAAATGCAAACGCGAATGAGTCGCATGTAGATTCGCATAAAATGCTGGACTAGCGCCGCCCCTGCCGCAGGGATGGCCTCCAGGAGATCGCATGTCTGCTCACTTCCGCCGCGTCTGGGCCTGGCCCATTGCGCTGGCAGCCCTCACCGCCTCCGGGCTCATCAGCGCCCTCGTCTCCGACAACTGGGGCGACGCCTGGGCCTGGGTCGCCCTGGGGCTGCCCGTGGTCGTCATGGCGCGATACAGCTTCGCGGGGAAGCGGGCATGACGGCGCGCACCCTGCGGGTCTGGGCCTGGCTGCACAAGTGGAGCAGCCTGGTCTGCACCCTCTTCATGCTGCTGCTGTGCCTGACCGGCCTGCCGCTGATCTTCATGCACGAGATCGCTCACCTGACCGGCAAGGCCGTCGAGTTGCCGGACCCAACCGCCAAGGCCAGCCTGTCCACGTTGGATACCGTCATCGCCGCCGGCCGCGCCCGCCACCCTGAGCGTGTCGTGCAGTACGTGTCGCCCGACGAGGAGGACGCGCGCCTGTGGTACGTCACGCTGACGCCCACGCCCGACCCGACCGACGACTACCGCTCCGTCGCCGTGGACGGCCGCAGCGCCACGGTGCTGGCCGAGCCGCGCTTCGACGAAGGCTTCATGTACTGGATGGCGCGGCTGCACATCGACCTCTTCGCCGGCCTGCCCGGCAAGCTCTTCCTCGGCCTGATGGGCCTGCTGCTGGTGATCGCCATCGTTTCGGGCGTGGTGCTCTACGCGCCTTTCATGCGCAAGCTGGACTTCGGCACCGTGCGCCAGGCCAGCGGCCCGCGCACGCGCTGGCTGGACCTGCACAACCTGCTCGGCATCGTCACGCTGGTGTGGGCCCTGGTCGTGGGCGCCACCGGCGTCATCAACACCTGGGCAGACCTGCTTATCAAGTACTGGCAGTACGACCAGCTCACCGCACTGCTCGCGCCCTACAAGGGCCAACCCCTCGTGCCCGAGGCGGAGCGCGCACCGCTGCAGCACGCGCTGGCCGCAGCCCAGGCCCAGGCGCCCGACAGCAAGCTGAGCTTCATCGCCTTCCCCGGCACCGCCTTCTCCAGCCCGCATCACGTCACCTTCTTCATGAAGGGCAACACGCCGCTGACGGCCAAGCTGCTCAAGCCCGTGCTGGTGGACGCGCGCAGCGCGCAGGTAACGGCTGCACCCGACTTGCCCTGGTACCTGACGGCGCTGCTGGTGTCGCAGCCGCTGCACTTCGGCGACTACGGTGGCATGCCGATGAAGATCATCTGGGCGCTGCTCGACGTGGCGACCATCATCGTCCTCGGCAGCGGCCTGTACCTGTGGCTGAAAAAGCGCCGCCAGGTCGCCGCGCGGGCGCCCTCCCCTGGCCCTGACGACATCCCGGTGGGCACCGCCCGCGCCGGCCAGTGATGCGAGACCCTGTCTGGCGTGGCGCCGTGGAATGGGCCGTCGTACTCGCCGCGGTCGTGGCTGTCTACGTGTTCATCCCGTTCACGCCATGAGCGCCGCTACGATGCCCGTCCATGCTCCACCGCATCGACGAAGAGATCAGCTTCCGCAAGCTGGAGATCCTGCTGGCTTTCATGGAAAGCGGCAGCCTCGCGCGCGCGGCGGAGCGGCTGGGCGTCAGCACGGTCAGCGTGCACCGCGCCTTGCACTCGCTGGAGACCGGCACACGCTGCAGCCTGTTCAGGCTTGAAGGCCGCAACCTGCAGCCCAACGATGCGGCCCACGCACTGGCCGACGTGGCCCGTGAGGTGCTGCAGACCATGGCCCACGGCATCCGCGCCACGCGCGAGATCGCCGGCTACGCGGCCGACCGCATCCGCATCGGCTCGCTCTACTCGCTGACCAGCGGCACCGTGCCCGCCCTCATCATGGCGCTGCGCCTGCGCAAGCCCGACATCCAGACCGAGCTGGTGCTGGGCTCCAACAGCGACCTGCTGCGCAAGCTGCGCGACGGCGTGGTGGACGCGACGGTGATGGGCTTCCCGGAGGGCGCAGCCGACGTCGAATCCCAACTGCTGTTCGAGGACGAGATCTTCTTCGCCGCGCCGGTCGACTCGCCCTACGCGAAGCAGACCGAGGTCGACCTCGGCGCCTGCGCCGACGAGCGCTTCGTGTCCCTCAACGAGGGCTATGTGACGCACGACCGCTTCGTCGACGCCTTCCACGTCGCCGGCTTCGAGCCCAACGTGGCGATGACGACCAACGACATCTTCTCGTTGATGAACCTGGTGGGCGGCGGCATCGGCTGCACGCTGCTTCCCGGCCGCGTGCGCGGCGTGCTGCCGCGCAATGTCTGCCTGGTGCCGCTGGCGGCGCGCTACCGCATGCGCCAGAAGATCAGCGTCATCTTCCTGCGCACGCGGGAGCGTGACCCCAACCTGCTGTCGCTGCTGGCCGCCTGCCGCAGTCACTCGGCGGAGTTGGAAGCCGCCAAGGGTTAACCCACGACCGTTGCAGCGGGCGTAAACGTCGCCCGGTGAGGTTGATTGATCGCCAGAGGGGCCGCTTCCACACTGCGGCCGCATACCGCCACCCATGGCGGACCCTGGAGACAAACCATGACCCTGACTCGACGCCAATGGATGGCGGCCACTGCCGCTGCCACCGCCACCGCCGGCTGGACCGACGCTTTCGCCCAGGCGGGCAGCCTGAAGATCTCGCACCAGTTCCCGAGCGGCTCGCTCACCGAAGGTGACTTCCGCGACCGGCTGTGCCGCAAGTTCGCCGCCGAGGTCGAGAAGCGCACCAGCGGCGCACTCAAGGCCTCGGTCTACCCGGGCTCGTCGCTGATGAAGACCAACGCGCAGTTCTCGGCCATGCGCAAGGGCGCGCTGGACATGAGCCTGGTGCCGCTGTCCTATGCCGGCGGCGAGGTGGCCGAGACCAACGCCGGCCTGATGCCCGCCCTGGTGCCCAGCTATGAGCAGGGCGCGGCGTGGAAGACGGCCGAGGTCGGCAAGCTGCTGTCCAAGGTGCTGGACGACAAGGGCGTCATCATCGTCAGCTGGGTCTGGCAGGCCGGCGGCGTGGCCAGCCGCGCGCGGCCGCTGGTAACGCCGGACGACGCCAAGGGCCTGAAGGTGCGTGGCGGCAGCCGCGAGATGGACATGATGCTGAAGCAGGCAGGCGCCTCCGTCATCACCCTGCCCTCTAACGAGATCTACGCGGCCATGCAGACCGGCGCGATGGACGCGGCGATGACGTCCTCCACCAGCTTCATTTCCTTCAAGCTCGAGGAGATCGCCAAGCACCTGACCTCCGGCCGCCAGCACACCTACTGGTTCATGTTCGAACCGCTGATGATCTCCAAGGAGGTCTTCAACAAGCTGCCCAAGGCGCAGCAGGACGTGGTGATGGCCGTGGGTGCCGAGCTGGAAGTCTTTGCCCGCGACGCCGCCAAGGCCGACGACAAGACCGCCGCCGACATCTACGCCAAGGCCGGCGCCAAGGTCTACGACATCGACGAGCCGACGCTGAAGAAGTGGCAGGCCATCGCACGCGACACCGCGTGGAAGGACTTTGGCGAGAAGAACGAGTCGTGCGCCGCCATCCTCAAGGCCGCGCAGAAGCTGCTGTGAGCACGCCATGAGCCACGGTTTTGAAATGCAGCCGGCGGCGGTGGCCGGCATCGACCCCGACACGCCCGCCCTGCTGCGGCCCGTCGCGCGCGGGCTGAACTTCATCAACCACGCCATGGTGGTGCTCGGCATGCTGGCCCTGCTGGTGGCCTCGGCCGTGCTCACCTACAGCGTCTTCTCGCGCTACCTGCTGAAGGCGTCCACCGACTGGCAGGACGAGGCCGCTGTGTTCTGCCTGGTCGGCGCCACCTTTCTGTGCGGCGCCTTCGTGCAGGGCCTGCGCGGGCATGTCGGCATCGAAGCCATGGCCGGCCTGCTGCCGCGCTCGGTCAACCGCCTGCGCCTGATGCTGGTCGACCTGATGTGCACGGCCTTCTGCGCCTTCTTCGCGTGGAAGTCCTGGACGCTGTTCCACGAGGCCTGGGCAGAGGGCCAGACCACGTCGTCCTCCTGGGCGCCGCCACTGTGGATTCCCTATGGCCTGATGGCCCTGGGCATGACGCTGCTGAGCCTGCAACTGCTGGTGCAGCTCACGGCCCGCATCAACGGCCTCTTCAAACCCACGCAAGGAGTCGCAGCATGAGCATGCTCGCCCTCGGCTCGCTGTTCGGCGTCGTCACGCTGCTGTTCATGTTCTCGGGCGCGCCGATCGCGTTCGCGCTCGGCAGCGTCGCGGTGCTGTTCATGGCCATCTTCATGCCGGCCTCGGCGCTGGACACCGTCACGCAGAACGTCTACGAGGAGATGGCCAGCATCACGCTGCTCTCCATCCCGCTGTTCATCCTGAAGGGCGCGGCCATCGGCAAATCACGCGCCGGGCAGGACTTGTACGCGGCCATGCACGTGTGGATGGGCCGCATTCCCGGCGGCCTGGGCATTGCCAACGTGTTCGCCTGCGCGCTGTTCGCCGCCATGGCCGGCTCCAGCCCGGCCACCTGCTCGGCCATCGGCAGCGCCGGCATCCCGGAGATGCGCAAACGCGGCTACTCGCCCGGTTTCGCGGCCGGCATCATCGCGGCCGGCGGCACCCTGGGCATCCTGCTGCCGCCGTCGATCACGATGATCCTGTACGCGGTGGCGGCCGAGCAGTCGCTGGGCCGGCTCTTCCTGGCCGGCATCATGCCGGGCGTGCTGCTGGTGGGGCTGTTCGCCGGTTATGCCGCGCTGCGCTACCGCAAGGAGTACGCGCTGGCCGAGGCCGAATACAAGCGCACCGGTGCCGCCTCTGCGCTGCTGGCCAACGAGACCTTCACGAACCGCCAGAAGTTCGAGATGCTGCCGCGCGTCGTGCCCTTCGTGCTGCTGCTGATCGGCGTGATGGTGGCGCTGTACGGCGGGTTCGCGACGCCGTCTGAAACCGCCGGCCTGGGCGCCCTGCTGGCCCTGCTTCTGATCGCCGTCATCTACGGCGTGTGGCGCCCCAAGGACGTGGCCCCCATCCTCACGTCGACGCTGAAGGAGTCGACCATGCTGATGTTCATCATCGGCATGTCGCTGCTGTTCTCGTACGTGATGAGCTATCTGCACATCAGCCAGGCGGCGGCGGAGTGGATCGTCGGCATGCACCTGTCCAAGTGGGTGCTGCTGGCGGCCGTGCTGCTGATGGTGATCCTGCTGGGCTTCTTCCTGCCGCCGGTCAGCATCATCCTGATGACCGCGCCCATCATCCTGCCACCGCTCAAGGCCGCGGGGTTCGACCTGATCTGGTTCGGCATCCTGATGACCATCGTCATGGAGACCGGCCTCATCCACCCACCGGTGGGGCTGAACATCTTCGTCATCAAGAACATCGCGCCCGACATCGACCTGCGCGACATCATCTGGGGCGTGCTGCCCTTCGTCATCCTGATGCTGCTGGCGGTGCTGCTGATCTGCATCTTCCCGGGCATTGCCACTGGGTTGCCCGACATGGTCATGGGCGCCGTCGCCACGGCGCACTGAGGAGCACACGATGAACGCTCCTGCCTGGAACCTGCGCGACCGCCAGCGCCGCGAGCGCCTGGCCCGCGCGGCCGAGGCCCTCGGCACGCGGCTGCAGGGCCGGCGCGTCGCCACCGATGCGGTGGTGGCGCTGCTGGAAGCCGTGCTGCAACCCGGCGACCGCGTCTGCCTGGAAGGCAACAACCAGAAGCAGGCCGACTTCCTCGCGCAGTCGCTCACCCAGGTGGACCCACAACGCGTGCGCGACCTGCACATGGTGCAGTCGGTGCTCGCGCTGCCCGAACACCTGGACGTGTTCGAGAGCGGCATCGCGAAGCGGCTGGACTTCAGCTTCTCCGGCCCGCAGGGCACGCGACTGGCCAAGCTGGTGGCAAGCGGTGGCATCGAGATCGGCGCCATCCACACCTACCTCGAACTGTTCGCCCGCTACTTTGTCGACCTGACGCCCAAGGTCGCGCTGGTGGCAGCGCATGCTGCTGACGCGCAAGGCAACCTCTACACCGGCCCCAACACCGAGGACACGCCGGCCATCGTCGAGGCCACAGCCTTCTCGGGCGGCATCGTCATCGCCCAGGTCAACGAGATCGTGGATGTCCTGCCGCGCATCGACATCCCGGCCGACTGGGTGGACTTCGTCGTGCCCGCGCCGCGCCCCAACCTCGTCGAGCCGCTGTTCACGCGCGACCCGGCGCAGATCAGCGAGATCCAGGTGCTGATGGCCATGATGGCCATCAAGGGCATCTATGCCGAGTACGGCGTACAGCGCCTGAACCACGGCATCGGCTTCGACACGGCCGCCATCGAGCTGCTGCTGCCCACCTACGCGGAGTCGCTGGGCCTCAAGGGCAAGATCTGCAAGCACTGGGCGCTGAACCCCCACCCTGCCCTCATTCCCGCCATCGAGGCCGGCTGGGTGGAGTCCATCCACTCCTTCGGCTCCGAGCTGGGCATGGAGGACTACATCCGTGCCCGGTCGGACGTGTTCTTCACCGGCGCCGACGGCAGCCTCCGCAGCAACCGCGCCTTCTGCCAGGCCGCCGGCCACTACGCCTGCGACCTCTTCATCGGCTCCACGCTGCAGATCGACCTGCAGGGCAACAGCTCCACGGCCACGCTCGGCCGCATCACCGGCTTTGGCGGCGCGCCGAACATGGGTGCTGACGCGCGGGGCCGCCGCCACGCCAGCCCCGCCTGGCTGAAAGCCGGCCGCGAGGCGCGCGACGGCCGGCAAGGTGCTGCGGGCACACCACGGGGCCAGAAGCTGGTCGTGCAGATGGTGGAGACCTTCCGCGAGCATATGCAGCCCGCCTTCGTCGAGCGGCTCGATGCGTGGACGCTGCAGGAGCAGGCCCATATGGCCCTGCCGCCCATCATGATCTACGGCGACGACGTGAGCCACATCCTGACCGAGGAAGGCATCGCCAACCTGCTGCTGTGCCGCAGCGACGAGGAGCGCGAGCAGGCCATCCGTGGCGTGGCCGGCTACACCGCGGTGGGCCTGGCGCGGGATGCACGCATGGTGGAGAACCTGCGCGACCGTGGCGTCATCAAGCGGCCTGCGGACCTCGGCATCGACCCGCGCGACGCCACCCGAAACCTGCTCGCCGCGCGCAGCATGCGCGACCTCGTGCGCGCCTCCGGTGGCCTCTACAGCCCGCCCAAGCGCTTTCGCAACTGGTGAGGAAACGATGACCACCCCTGGCCTCGAAACCCTGGACTACGCCTTCACCGGCACGCGGCCCGCTGGCGCCTTCACGCCCGTGCTGGTCGGCGTCGTCGGCTCCGGCAATCTCGAAGTGCTGCTGGAGCCCGCCGCAGGAAGCGACTGCCGCATCCACATCGAAACCTCGGCGCGCGGCTTCGGCACGATCTGGTCGGCCGTCGTCAGCGACTTCCACCAGCGCCACCAGCTCGCCGGCGTGCAGCTGTCCATTCACGACATGGGCGCCACTCCGGCGGTCGTCAGCCTGCGGCTGGACCAGGCCGCACAGGAGTTGCAGCCATGATCTCCTACGCGGAATGCTCGGCGCGCGAGCGGCTGGGCCTGATCGTCGACACCGGCAGCTTCCACGAATGGCTGCCGCCCGCCATGCGGCTCACCAGCCCGCATCTCGCGCAGCTTGGCGTGCCCTCTTCCTTCGACGACGGCGTGGCCATCGGCCGCGCAAAGCTGGCAGGAAATGAAATCTTTGTCGCCGCGCAGGAAGGCCAGTTCATGGGCGGCGGCGTGGGCGAGGTGCATGGCGCCAAGCTCGTTGGCCTGCTCAAGCGCGCCCTGCGCGACAAGCCGCGCGCCGTGCTGCTGCTGGCCGAATCCGGTGGCGTGCGGCTGCACGAGGCCAATGCAGGGCTGATCGCCGTCTCGGAGGTCATGCGTGCGCTGCTCGACGTGCGCGCGGCCGGCATCCCGGTCATCGTGCTGATCGGCGGGGCCAACGGCTGCTTTGGCGGCATGGGCATCGTCGCGCGCTGCGCCGACCACATCGTCATGAGCGACCTGGGCCGCCTGGCCATGTCGGGCCCCGAGGTCATCGAGGCCTCGCATGGCGTCGAGGAATTCGACTCACGCGACCGCGCGCTGGTGTGGCGCACCACCGGCGGAAAGCACCGCTGGTTGAGCGGCGATTGCGATGTACTCGTCGAGGACGACGTCACCGCCTTCCGTGAGGCTGCCATCGCAGCACTGGATTCGGGTCGACCGGTCACGCTCGACTTGCTGGAAGCCGAGCACACGCGGCTGGCCGCCAGGCTGGCCTTCGCCGGCGCGGAGGCCATCGCGCTGTGGTCCGCGCTGGGTGTGCAAAACGCCGCCCGCGTGCCCGACCTTGACGTGGCCGGCGTGCTGGCCCTGGGAGCCCACTGATGGACTGGCAGACATTGGCAACCCAGCTCTTCGGCGCTGGCCACGGCATCGTGCGCGATGGCGACTTCCTGCGTGGCGAGGTCGAGTTCGACGGAGCGCCGCTGGCCGTCATCGGCACCACCGACCACGCACCCATCGGCGTGCAGCTCGCGCTCACCCAGGCTCGCGCCGTTCTGGACACCATGGCCCAGCACCCCCGCCGCCCCATCCTGCTGCTGATCGACACGCAAGGCCAGCAGCTGCGCCGCCGTGACGAGCTGCTGGGCATCAACCGCGCGATGGCTCACCTGGGCATGACGATCGACCTCGCCCGCCGCCGCGGCCACCGCGTGCTGGGCCTCGTCTACGACCAGGCGCTGTCCGGCGGCTTCATCACCTCCGGCCTCATCGCCGATGCCTGCGACGCGCTGCCCGAGGCCGAGATCCGCGTCATGCGCCTGCCGGCCATGGCCCGCGTTACCAAGCTGCCCGAGGCGCTGCTGGCCCAGCTGTCCGAATCCAACCCGGTGTTCGCGCCCGGCGTGGGCAACTACGTGGCCATGGGCGGTGTGCGCCGGCTCTGGCAGGGCGACCTGGCCCAGGCTCTGCGTGAGGCCCTGGCCGATGCATCGACCGAAGACCGCCGAGCCGAGGACGGTGCCGCGCGCGGCGGGCGCAAGCTCGCCGCCAGCGTCATCCAGCAGGTGCTAGACGCCGCCTGAACGCCATGACGCCGCTGCACCGCCACCAGATCGCCTGGCTGTCACGCGAGGGTTGGCAGCATGTGCTGGACCGCCACTGGGACGCCGAGGCCCGCGACTGCCTGCGGCACTGGGCCGCGCAAAGCCTGCCCGTCGTCGTCACGCGCCAGCCCGAGGATGGCGGCCACGTTGCGCTCGGCCTTTGCGCACCGCAACGCTGGCACCGCCGCCGTATCGCGCTGCAAGTGGCGCTGGCCGACGTGCTGTATTTCGACGAGTTCCCGCGCCTGGAGCAGCTCATCAACCAGCTGCCTCTCACGGCCCGTGTGCCCGCACGCCGGCTGGCCGCGGCGCTGCAGGCCAGCGGCACGACGGCGCGTGTGTACGGCAGCCAGGGCTGGCGCCACCTGACGGGGTTGAACCATCTGCGCGAGGGCTCGGACCTCGATCTCTGGGTAGGTGTGACCGACGCCGAGCAGGCCGATGCCGTGGCGGCGGCGCTGAACGACTTCGCCGCGCCGACGCGGCTGGACGGCGAGCTGGTGTTTGCCGGCGACGCCGCGGTGGCCTGGCGTGAATGGCAGGCCTGGCGCGAGGGCCGCGTGCGCGCCCTGCTCGTGAAGCGCCTCCACGGCGCCTCGACGGTCACCTCGTTCGAATTGTTCGATGGCGTCGAGGTAGTGGCATGAGGCCGCACCTCGCCCCCGCCTCGCCGGCGCTGACCGCACAGGAGATCGGCCGCGCGGCCACGCTGGCGCTGCACGACGAACTCGCGCTGTCGCCCAAGCCCGGCCTGGTCACGCTGACCGACCGCGGCAGCCATGCCGACATGGACGCCCACACCTTCATGCGCAGCCTGTTCGCGCTGCGCAGCTACTTCGTCCGCATCGCCGAGCTGGGCGCAGCCGGCGCGCCCTTCGAGGCGCTGGAGCGCTGCGGTATCGCCGCCGAGGCGCGCATGCTGGCGGCCACGGGCGGCATCAACACCCACCGTGGCGCGATCTTCATGCTGGGGCTGCTGTGCGCGGCGGCCGGTGCCCTGGGTCAGCGCGCCACGCCCGCCGAGCTGCGGCAGACCTTGTTGGCGCGCTGGGGCGAGGCCCTGAGCGCGCGTGCGCAACGGCCGTCCAACCTGCCGGGCGGCATGGCTGCACGCCGCTTCAACCTGCGCAGCGCGTCGGCCGAGGCCGCACTCGGTTTCCCGACGCTGTTCGAGACCGCCGATCCGGCCCTGCGCAACGCCCGCGCGCGCGGCCTGGCGACGACGCCAGCCCACGTCGACACGCTGTTCGCCATCATGGCCGTGCTGGACGACAGCAACCTCGCCCACCGAGGTGGCCTCGAAGGGCTGCACTTTGCGCAGACGGCCGCGCGCAACTTCCTTGCCGCCGGTGGCGCGGCCGCTCCCAAAGGCCTCGACGCTGCCACCGCCCTCGGCGCCGAATTCGTTCGCCGCCGCCTGTCGCCCGGCGGCTCGGCTGACACGCTGGCCGCCGCCTGCTGGTTGAGCCGGGTCACGTGAGCCTGGCCCTGCTCTTCCCCGGCCAGGGCGCGCAGCACCCGCAGATGCTGCCCTGGCTGGACACCGAGCCCGAGGCCGCGCCGACGCTGGCCGCCATGGCCCGCCACCTTGGCGCCGACTGGCGTGAGCGCCTGGGCGACGCCGACTGGCTGCACACCAATCGCGTCGCCCAGCCGCTGCTGACCGGTATCGGCATCGCCACCTGGCAGGTGCTGGCCGCGCGGCTGCCGGCGCCTGCCGTCGTGGCCGGCTACAGCGTGGGCGAGCTGGCGGCGTTTTCGACGGCCGGCTTGTTCGATACCGGCACCGCCCTCGATCTGGCGGCCGCACGCGCACAAGCCATGAGCGACAGCGCGGCCGGCCGGCACGGCGGGCTGCTGGCCGTGCAGGGGCCGCATGCGCTGGCCTTGGCGGAAGCGGTGCCTGGGCTGTCACTCGCGATCCGCATCGGCGAGGAGCGCGCCATCGTCGGCGGGCCAGTGGCCGCATTGGAAGCGGCCGCCGCGACCTGGAGCCAGGCCGGCCTGCGCTGCACGCGGCTGCCCATCGGCATCGCTTCACACACGCCGCTGATGGCAGCGGCGGCGGCGGCCTTCGAGCAGCGCCTGGCCGCCGTGGCGCTGCGGCCCGCGCGGGCAGCGGTCGTCTGCAACTTCACCGGTGCCGCCAGCCGCAGCCCGGCCGTGCTGGGCGCGGCGCTGGCTCGCCAGATCGCCAGCACCGTGCGCTGGGACGAGAGCATGGACGCCATCGCCGAACGCGGCGTGCGCTGCGTGCTGGAGGTTGGGCCCGGCACCACGCTGGCGGCGATGTGGCGCGAGCGCCATCCCGAAATCCCGGTGCGGTCGGCCGACGAGTTCCGTGCGGCTGAAGGGCTGGTGCGCTGGATCAGCCAGCAGCTGGCGTAGGCAGCAAGACCTCGAAGCAGGAGCCGACGCCCGGCTCGCTTTGCAGCCTGATGACGCCGCCATGCGCCTGCACGAAGTGGCGGCTGATGAACAGGCCGAGCCCCATGCCGGGCGACGTACTGGCTGCGGCGCCGCGTTCGAACTGCTCGAAGATCCTGTCCTGGTCTTCGCGCGAGATGCCGACGCCGTGGTCCCGCACGGCCAGCCGGGCCATGCCGTCCGCTGTGCGGTTGACCTCTACCTCGACGGCGCCGCCGTCCCCGTAGCGCAGCGCGTTGTTGAGCAGGTTGACCAGCACCTGGCCGATGCGGCTGTCGTCCCACTCGCCGACGATGCCCGGCTGGGCGCTGACCTGCAGCGGCACCTGGCCGAAATGCACGCCGAAGTCCGCCACGATGTGGCTGGCCAGCTCGCCCAGGTCGGTGCTGCACGGGCGTATCGACAGCTTGCCGTGCTGGATGCGGGAGACGTCGAGCATGTCGTCGATGAGGCGGGTCATGGTGCGCAGCTGGCGGGCGTCGCGCGCCACCATGGCGCGCAGGCGCTCGGCGTTGAAGTAGCCGAGGTCGCCGCGCTCCAGCCGGTCGCGGCGCACGCTCTGGTCCAGCGTCATGACGCCCAGCGGCGTGCGCAGCTCGTGCGACACCATGGACATGAACTCGTCGCGCATGCGCAGCGCGCGCTGCAGATCGTCCTGGGTCTGCTGCAGCTCTGCCAGCAACTGTTCCTGCTGGGCGCGAGCGGCTTCGACCGCGACGAGCTGGCGGCGCAGCTCGCGGCTCTTGCGGTAGAGCTCGGTGAAGACACGCACCTTGCTCTTCACCGCCAGGGCGTCCAGCGGCTTGTAGAGGAAGTCCACCGCGCCGTTCTCGTAGCCCCGGAAGGTGTAGGCCGGCTCGTGGTCGGCCGCGCTGACGAAGACGATGGGCAGGTGCATGGTGCGCGAGCTGCCACGGATCAGCTCGGCCAGCTCGAAGCCCGTCATCTCGGGCATCTGAACGTCCACCAAGGCCAGCGCGAAGTCGTGCTCCAGCAGCAGCGACAGCGCGGCGTCGCCTGAGACGGCGGCGTGCACCTCCAGGCCGCCTTCGCGCAGCAACGCCTCCAGCGCCAGCAGGTTCTCGGGCAGGTCGTCGACGATCAGCAGCTTGACGATGTCGGCGGGCGGAAAGGCGCTCACGCAGCACCCCCAGGCTTGGCAAAACTGAGCAACATCTTTTGAATGTCTTTCAAGGTCAGGACGTGGTCGGGCTGGCGGCGTGCGATGGCCGCCTCCGGCATGGTTGCCACGTCGGCGTCCGCGGGTTGCTGGACGATGGTCAGGCCGCCACGCTCCTTGATGGCGGCCATGCCCGCGGCGCCGTCCATGTTGGCACCCGTCAGCAGCACGCCGGCAAGGGCCGGGCCGTAGGCGTCGGCCGCCGAGATCATCAGCACGTCGATGGAGGGGCGGGCGAAGCCCACGGGCGGCTCGCTGCTGAAGGAGAAGCTGCGGTCCAGCTCGATGAGCAGGTGGTAGTCGGGGCTGGCCAGGTAGACGGTGCCGCCAGCGATGGGTTCCTTGTCGCGCGCCTCGCGCACCGGCATGGCCAGGCTACCGTCCAGCACGCTGGAGAGCCGGCTCTCGCGGCGCGGCAACAGGTGCAGCACGGCCACGATAGGCAGGGGATAGTCCGCGGGCAGCGGCGCCAGCAGCTTCATCAGTGCGGTGACGCCGCCGGCAGATGCGCCCACGACGATGAGTTCCGCCCGCGGCGGGGCGGGTTTGGCGGGGGGCGCACGGCGGGAAGGCATGTTCAGCGCTTGCGGAACAGCCGCTCGCGCGCCGCGACGGGTTCGAAGACCTTGCCATGGGCGGAAAAGTCCAGGCTCTCCTTGCTACCCAGGCCCAGGAAGCCGCGATGGCACAGCGACTCCGAGAACAGGCCGATGGCCCGGTCCTGCAGCTTGCGGTTGAAGTAGATCAGCACGTTGCGGCAGCAGATCAGGTGCATCTCCGAGAACACGTGGTCGGTGGCCAGGCTGTGGTCGGCGAAAGTGACGTGGCGGCTCAGCTCGCGGTCGAAGCGCGCGGCGTCGTAGGCGGCGGTGTAGTAGTCGGAGAACCCCCGCGTGCCGCCCGCGGCCTGGTAGTTGCGCGTGTACTGCTGCAGCTCGGCCACCGGAAAGATGCCCTGACGCGCCCGCTCCAGCGCGGCGGGGTTGATGTCGGTCGCGTAGATGATGCTGCGCTCCAGCAGGCCTTCCTCCTTGAGCATGATGGCCAGCGAGTAGACCTCCTCGCCACTGGCACAGCCAGCCACCCAGATCTTCAGCGACGGGTAGGTGTGCAGCACCGGCACGACGTGGCGGCGCAGCGCGAGGAAGAACTCGGGCTCGCGGAACATCTCCGTGAACGGGATGGTCAGCATCTCCAGCAACTGCGCGAAGACGCGCTCGTCGCGCAGCACCAGGCCCTGCAGGGCCGACACCGACTCGCACTGCAGCTGCTGCATCGCGTACTGCACGCGCCGCTTCTGCGACGCCCCCGAGTACTCCCGGAAGTCGTGGCTGTAGCGGTTGTAGATGGCCTCCATCAGGAGGCGCAGTTCCAGGTCGAACAGGGCTTGCGGCATGTCCGTCCTCAAGTCTTTGCGGGACGAGCGCCGGGCCGCTCCCAAGCCGGCCCGTTCAGGCGATGTGCTTGCGGCTCAATGCCGCAAGCATCGCCGTCCCCTCGGGGGACCGGCCAGATGCGCCCGCGTTCAGCGCGGCGCAGATGGACGAGGGGCTTATTCACCCTACAGGCAGCCACACGCGCAGCAGCGAAATGAGGCGGTCCGCGTCGATCGGCTTGGCCAGGTAGTCGTTGGCGCCCGCGCGGCGGCACTGCTCCTGGTCGTCGCGCATCGCCTTGGCGGTGATGGCGATGACGGGCAGCTTCTGCCAGCGCGGGTCGGCGCGGATGCGCCGCGTGGCCTCCAGGCCATCCATCACCGGCATCATCACGTCCATCAGCACGATGTCGACGTCGCCGTGGGCGGCCAGCTTGTCCAGCGCCTCGACGCCGTTGCGGGCCGGCTCCACTGTCAGCCCGCGCTGCTCCAGCACGCTGGTCAGCGCAAAGATGTTGCGGGCGTCGTCGTCCACCAGCAGCACCTTGCGGCCCTCGAACACGCGCTCGCGGTTGCGCGCCGTGCGCAGCATGTCCTGGCGCTCGCCGGACATGCGCGACTCGATCTTGTGCAGGAACAGCGTCACCTCGTCCAGCAGCCGCTCGGGCGAGCGCGCGCCCTTGATGATGATGGAGCGCGAGTAGCGGTTGAGCTCCGCCTCCTCCTCGCGGCTGAGGTGGCGGCCGGTGTAGACGATGACGGGAGGCGGCGTCTTCTCGCTGCTGCGCGCGGCCATGCGCGCCAGCAGCTCGTTGCCGTCCATGTCGGGCAGCTTGAGGTCGATGATCATGCAGTCGAAGTGCTGCTGGTCCAGCAGCGCCAGCGCCTGCTCGCCGTGGGCCACGGCCACCACCTCGATGTCGTCATCGCCGATGAGGTGGGCGATGCTCTCGCGCTGGCGCTGGTCGTCCTCCACCAGCAGCAGCCGGCGGATCTCGTCGGCGCCGTGGTGCTCCAGCTTGCGGAAGATGTCCACCAGCTCCTCGCGCGTCGTCGGCTTGATGGCCGTGCCAACGGCGCCCATCGGCAAGGCCACTTCGCGGAAGTCCTCGCCCGCAATGATGTGCACGGGGATGTGGCGGGTGCGCGGGTCTTCCTTGAGCCGCTGCAGCACCGCCAGCCCCGAGCCATCGGGCAGGCGCACATCCAGCAGGATGGCCTGCGGCAGATGGGCCGTGGCCAGCTCCAGCGCCTCGCGCGCCTCGTGCGCCACGATGCAGCGGTACTGCATCTCGTGGGCCAGCTCGTAGAGGATGGCGGCAAAGTTCGCGTCGTCTTCCACAACCAGCGCCAGGCGGCGGGGCGGTGCATCAGGCGTCAATTCCTGGCGGTCGTCGTCAAAGGCCGGCACCGCTGCAGGCTGGGGCGCGCGCGCGCTGGCCGGCGGCAGCCAGGATGCGGGCGGCGGCAGCGGCTCCGGCCGTGGCTCGGACGCCTGCAGTTCGGCAGGCAGCAGTAGCGTGAACTGGCTGCCCTGCCCTTCCACGCTGCTCAGGCGCAGCTCGCCACCCAGCAGGCCGGCCAGCTGGCGCGAGATGGACAGGCCCAGGCCTGTGCCGCCGTAGCGGCGGTTGAGCGCGCCATCGCCCTGGTGGAAGGCCTCGAAGACGCGCTGCTGCTGGGCCGCCGGGATGCCGATGCCGGTGTCTGCCGCGACGAAGGCGATGCGATCGCCGCGGGGCTCGATCTCCAGCGTCACCGAGCCCTTCTCGGTGAACTTGATCGCGTTGGACAGCAGGTTGCGCAGCACCTGCTCGATGCGCTGGCTGTCCGTCACGATGGATGCGGGCAGGCCAGCCGCCAGCTTCACCTCGAAGCGCAGCTGCTTCTGCTGGGCCTGCGGCTGGAACAGACGGCGCATGCTGTCGGCCAGCGCGCGCAGTTCGAGCGGGCGCGGCGCGATGTCGAGCTTGCCGGCCTCGACCTTGGACAGGTCCAGGATGTCGTTGATCAGCGTCAGCAGATCCTGCCCGGCCGAGTGGATGGTGCCGGCGAACTTGAGCTGTTCCTCGGTCAGGTTGCCGGGCTTGTTCTCGGCCAGCAGCTTGGACAGGATCAGCGCGCTGTTCAACGGCGTGCGCAGCTCGTGCGACATGTTGGCGAGGAACTCGGACTTGTAGCGGCTGGCCCGCTGCAACTCGGCCGCCCGCTCCTTGAGGTCCACCTGCGCCTGGTCCAGAGCCGAGTTGCGCGCCGTCAGTGCCTCAGCCTGTTCGGCGAGCTGCACGTTGGTCTGCTCCAGCTCCGCGCGCTGCTCCTCCAGGTTCAGCTGCGACTCGCTCAGCACGCGCGACTGTTCGCTGAGTTCCTCGTTGGCGGTGCGCAGCTCCTCCTGCTGCACCTGCAGTTCCTCGTTGAGCTGGCGGGTTTCCTCGACCGACGCCTGCAGCCGCTGGCGCGCGTGCGCCGCCTCCACCTGGGCGCCCAGCATCTCTTGCAGCATCGCCAGCAGGGCCAGCGAGCGCGCATCGGGCGGGCTGGCGAAGCCCAGCTCCAGCATGGCGTTGACACGGCCTTCGTGCAGGGCGGGAATGAGCATGATCTCCTGCGGGTGGGTCTCGCCCAGGCTGGTGCTCAGCTTCAGGAAGTCGTCGGCCAGGCCGGGCAGGCGCATCGGCTTGGCGTCGCGCCAGGCCTGCGCCAGCAGGCCGCTCTCGACATCACGCTGCGCGGCGTCTTCCAGCGCGAGCCCATGTGCCGCGATGCATTGCAGCCGGCCGTCCTCGCCGCGCCCGAAGGCCGCCGATACGACGGCACCAACGCGTTCCGCCAGGAATTTCAGCGTGAGGCTGCCGATGCTCGTCAACGCACGCTCGCCCACCAACTGGTCGCTCAGCTCGATCTGCGCCTCGCGCAGCCAGGCACGCTCCAGGCTGTCATTGGCCGTCTGTTCCAGCTTGCCCAGCGCGTCGCCGTACTCCTTGGACAGCGCCGTGATGTCGCGCCGGCCGGCCCAGGCGATCAGCCCGCTGACGATGAGCAGCAGCGCGATGTAGCCACCGACGGAGATCCAGGTGCCGACCTGGGCGTCCTCGTTGCGGTCGCGCAGCAGGCGCAGTTCGGTCTCGCCGAAAGCGCGCAGCTCGCGGCGCATCTCGTCCACCAGCTGCTTGCCGGTCTGCCTGCGGATGGCTTGCTCGACCGCCTCGCCGCGGCGGCGCATGCCGATCACCTCTTCAGCGAACAGGTTCCAGCGTTGCGCCAGCGCCGTCACGCGGCGCAGCCGGTCCACCTGGGCCGGGTTGTCCGCCACCATTTGCTCCGCGGCCTGCAGCTCGGCCATGAACTTGGCCTGCCCGAGGGAGTACGGCGCGAGGAAGCTGTCGTCGCCGCTGAGCAGGAAGCCGCGCATGCCGCTCTCCTGGTCGGCGCTGAGTGTCGACAGCTCATGCCCCTTGGCGACGACGCGATGCGTGTGGTCCACCCAATTCAGCAAGCCCAGCAGATGCCACAGCAGCCCGACGAAGACGACGATGCTGCCCAGGCCCATGGCCAGCGGAACCACGAGGTTGCGGGTGAGGATGCGACGGAATTGGGTCGAGTCCTCGGACCGGGTGTCAGTCATCGAGCGTCCTTGCAGGGGTGCCGCGGCAGTGCGCGCGCGAGACGGGCCGGGAGGCGCACGGACAAGTGCCGCGGCTCAAACAGGCAGTCGGAAATATTTGCCGTCAAATCAGCCGCGCGGCGGGAAAAATGACCTCAGGCGCTCCAGCGACAGGGGCTTGCTGAGCACGTGGTCGATGCCGCAGGCCATGGCCATGTCGTGCGCCTTCTGGCCGCTGCGGCCGGTCACCGCAATCAGCACGAGGTCGGGCCCGTAGCGCTCGCGCAGCCGCCGGGACAGCTCGCAGCCGTCCAGGTCGGGCAGGCCGAGGTCCACCAGGGCGCAAATGGGCTGGTACTCCTCCACGGCCTTCATGGCTTCCTGCGCGGTCGTCGCAAAGCGCACGCTGTAGCCATCGAACTGCAGTACCTCGCTCAGGCTCTCGCACGCGTCCCGGTCGTCGTCGACCAGCACGATGCGGATGTCTTCTTTTGTTTTCATGGCAGTGCTTGGCGGCGAGAGGGTTTGCGTTTCATTTGAAACGTTTTGACAGGCCTTCAAAGCAAGCGAGATGCCAGGTCAGCGAGTGGCTCGGATCGTGTCGGCCTGGGCGTGGATGCGAGCGCGCTCGGCTTCGTCCACCCGCGCAAGGCCACGCACCTGCAGCGCCAGGCGCGGGTGGTCGGCAAAGCGAGCCTCATGGCGCAGCAGGAAGTCCCAGTACAGCGTCGTGAACGGGCAGGCGCGCTCGCCGACGCGTTCGTCCGGCTTGTAGCGGCAGCGGCCGCACAGCGGGCTCTGGCGCGCGATGTATTTGCCGCTGGCGATGTAGGGCTTGCTGGCCATCAGGCCACCGTCGGCGTACTGGCTCATGCCCAGCGTGTTGGGCAGCTCCACCCACTCCACCGCGTCCACGTAAACGCTCAGGTACCAGGCATGCACCTGGGTCGGCTCCACGCCGTAGAGCAGCGCGAACAGGCCGGTCACCATCAGGCGCTGGATGTGATGGGCGTAGCCATGGTCCAGCGTCTGCGTGATGGCGTCGCGCAGGCAAGCCATGTCGGTGTCGCCCGTCCAGTACCAGGCCGGCAGGTCGTGGTGGGCATCGAGCGCATTGCTCTCGGCGTAGGCCGGCATGCGCGTCCAGTAGATGCCGCGCACGTACTCGCGCCAGCCGAGGATCTGGCGGATGAAGCCCTCGCCGCTGGCGATGGGCACCGTGCCCGCGCGCACCGCGGCCTCGGCGGCCGAGACCACCTCCTGTGGCGTCAGCAGCTTGAGGTTGAGCGCGGCCGACAGCTGGGCGTGATACAGCCAGGGCTCGCCCGGCCAGATCGCATCCTGGTAGGGGCCGAAGAGCGGCAGCCGCTCCGTGATGAAGGCGTCCAGCGCCTGAAGCGCCTGCGCGCGGGTCAGCGGCCAGGCGAAGCTGTCGAGGCGCCCCGGGTGGCCGGCGAAGCGCTCGCGCACCAGCGCGATCACCTCGCGCGTGAGGGCATCGGGCTCGAAGCGCGGCGGCTGCGGCAGATCGAAGCCCGGGCCTTGCGGGCCGAAGGCCTCACGGTTCTCGGCGTCGTAGTTCCACTCGCCGCCCAGGGGCGTGCGGCCGTCCATCAGCACACCAAAACGCTGGCGCAGCTCGCGGTAGAAGTACTCCATCCGCAAGCCCTTGCGCCCCCGGGCGTGGGCGGCGAAGTCCTCAGGTGTCGTGTAGAAGTGGCGGTCCTCGCGCAGCTCCAGCGGCACCCCGGCGTCGGCGGCAGCGGCCTGCAGCGCCTGCAACACGCGCCAATCACCCGGTCGCGTCAGCAGGATGCGCGTGGGCCGCAGCGCGGCGAGGTCCACGTGCAACTGCGCGGCCAGGCTTTCACGCGTAGCCGGGTCATCGAGGCGGCGATAGTGAAGCGGCCGGCCCGCACCGCGCAGGGCCTCGGCGAAATGGCGCATGGCCGCGATGAAGACGGCGATGCGCGGCTGGCTGCTCCAGACATGGGTGGACTCTTCGGCCACCTCAGCCATCCAGACGGCGTCGCGCACCGGGTCGAAGCCGTCGAAGGCGGTGGCCTCCAGGTCCAGCTGGTCGCCCAGCACCAGCACGAGGTCTCGCAGCGGCTCAGCCACGGGCGGCCGCCGAAGGCGGTTTGTCGCGCCGGCAGCGTTCACTGCAGTACTTCACGTCATCCCAGGTCCTGGCCCAGGCCTTGCGCCAAGCCATCGGCCGGCCGCAGACCTGGCAGGGCTTGCTGGGCAGGTAGGACTTGTTGCCCTTGCTCGCGTTGGTCTGGTGGGTCACTCGGAGAGTCTCGGCGGATGCTGATCCCGGCTGCGGATTCTCAGGTGCGCGCGACGCAGCCAAGCAAAAAGCCCCAGCGGATCACTGATCTGCTGGGGCTCTTGACTGGTGGGCGGTGCAGGGTTCGAACCTGCGACCCCTGCCGTGTGAAGGATGGGGTTTTGGATTTCCTGGGACGTCAATAGACAGACTTTCTCCTATGAAAATGATGTCGAGCCGTCTCAAGTCGTCCCGCGATTTTTGGCCTACTCGTGGCATTTTTGGCCTACCTTTGGCCTACTTTTGGCCTACCCTTGAAGCATCTCTTTTGACCCCAGGGGAAGGCTGTGGCGGCCAAGCTCGATACCGTCGTCGCGCGCGAAAAATTGAAGCCACGGCGGGAGCCGTACTGGCAACGGCTGGACTCGGGATGCATGCTTGGCTTCCGCAAGATGGCTGCCGACTCAATCGGATCGTGGGTCGCCCGCTACCGCATTGCCGAAACGGGTGCACGCCCAAAGCTCGCGCTTGGTGAGTTCACGGACCGACCGCCCTCGGAACGCTTCAGCGCAGCGAAAGAAGCAGCCGATGTCTGGTTCAGTCATCTCGGGCGCGGTGGCAGTGTTGAAGTCGTGACCGTCAAGGCGGCATGCACAACCTACGTCGCGCACATCTGCGCCACCAAGGGAGACGAGCGCGCGGACGACATTGAGGCTCGGTTTCGTCGTTGGGTCGACGGTGAGCGCATTGCGTCTGTCTCCCTTCCCAAGCTGACCAGGGCCCATGTCGAAGCCTGGCGCAAGAAATTGGCCGCCACGCCAGTCATCGTCAATCCTCATGCCGCTCCCGAAAAGCAAGTGGAGCGAGCGAGGTCTGCGTCAAGTGTCAATCGCGACATGTCGGCTCTGCGGGCTGCGCTGAACTACGCGCACGATCTCGGTCACGTCAGTACTGACATGGCTTGGCGCGTCGCTCTTCGACCCATCAAGAACGCAGGGGCGCCGCGGGAGCTGTACCTTGATCGTTCGCAACGCCGATCTTTGATCGAGGCCGCTCCAAGAGATCTGGCCGAACTGCTTCGTGCTCTCTCTGAGATTCCGCTTCGCCCGGGCGCGCTGGCTGCGCTTAGCGTCGGTCAGTACGAGGTCCGGCTCGGCGTCTTGACGATTGGCAAAGACAAGGCGGGCCGGGATCGAAAGATCAAGCTGCCGACTCAAACGGCGGACTTTCTAAAAGCACTTGCCAAGGACAAGCTGCCCGCTGCCAAGCTACTGGTTCGTTCCGACGGTAAACCGTGGACGAAAGACGACTGGAAGAAGCCCATAAAGATCGCAGCAGCAGCAGCCGAGCTTCCGGCGAACACCGTTGCCTACGCACTTCGGCACAGCGCCATCACGGATCTAGTGATTGGTGGCCTGGATTTGCTGACCGTCGCACAGCTCTCGGGGACGAGCGTTGCAATGATTGAAAGGCACTACGGGCATCTGAGAGCGGATCACGCCGCGGCGGCGCTTGCGGCGCTTGCACTTTGATGGCCGCGGCCATCCATAGGATTCGCATGGGGTGCAAGGGGTAGCGAGTTCGAATCCCGCCGTCCCGACCATTTTTATTGAAGTAGATCAACGGCTTAGCATCTTCGGCAGCTAGGCCGTTTGTCCTTCTGGCGGCACATTTCGGTTCCAGGGATATACCAAGGGATATACCGGCGCCAACCTAGCGTGGCTTCACGCGGCGATTCAGAGCCGACTGGCTCGTAACAGCCCGCAGCGTCTTATGCCGCCTCGTCAATGACACCGCCCTTTGCGCTGCGCTTGCCCCTCAGCATCACCTGGTCGGCTTTCTGAACAAGTTCAAAGGCGCTGGGCGTGTCCTTCAGTGTGGAGAGGGCGACCCCGACAGTCGTGCCAACCGACACCAGACAGGCAGAGGCGAGTTGCACGGGTTGTTCGACAGCGACAACCAGCCGTTCGAAGACGGCCCGCCAGTCTTCGTCCTCCAGGGACGTCAGCAACACGACGAACTCATCACCGCCTAACCTGGCCACGGTGTCAGACGGCCGCAAGCCGCTCACCAGCCTCTGCGCGACCATTTGGAGCAGTTGGTCACCTGCCTCGTGCCCGTGCAAATCGTTGACGGCCTTGAATCCGTCAAGATCAAAGTAGCCGACCGCAATCTGACGCTGCTCCCGAACTGCAATGACCTTGTGCGAGCGCTTCATGTAGCCGAACCACGCCTTCACGCCCGGGACGATGGTGTAGACCGCTCCTGCGCCCCACACCGTGCGCGTCTCGGCGCCGTTGAAGCTGTCCATCTTCTCGATGTAGGCCGTTGCATCCAGAGACCCGGCCGCATATCCACCGCCGACGCTCCACGCCTTGCCGTTGCCTTCACTCGCCGTCACGCTGGCCATCACATTGACCGGGCCTTGCACCAGCGAATACTTCACCATGTTGTCCTGGCGCGAGACGTGGTGGCCGCTGAAGAAGGACAGGTAGTCGCCGTTGGGGTTGGTCAGCGGCTGGAAGCGCGTCGACAGGGTGTGCGCCAGCGTGTATTGGCGGCCGAGCTGGACGGTGCCGAATTCGGACGACATGCCGACCCATGCTTCACGGCCCCATGCGCGGCCGCTGGCAGCCAGGCTCTGGCCGTAGTTGGCGGAAGTTGATGACGTAGTGCAGCGGCGCCGTTGCGCCAGAACGCATCTCATCGGCCCAGGTCGAGACTGACACCATCGTGGCGCCTGGCTCCAGGCCCAACAGCCGGTCGACCTCTACTCTCGCGGTAGCGGTCAGTTGGGCCTCGGCCAGCTCGGCGATAAGACGATGGCCGTCAGCACCCCATGCGAACGCTTGGAAGGAACTGAGGATGTCTCCCGGCAGCGCGGTGCAGGGCACGCCCGGTGACAAACAGGTGCCTCCAGAGCTCTTGCCCGTCCTGGCTCAGAATCCCAGCCAGGGCACCCTTCAGTCCAAAGCCGCCCTCGATGGCGAGGCCCGTACGACAAGCTACAGGGCGCTCGATGCGTGGCCGTTTATCGTGTTCGCGGGCGTGAGCAACGAGCGATTCCTGAAGCCCTGGCGGAGCCAGGTGTGGACGGTGGCTTCGCTCGCTGCGCTGGTCTGGCTGATCTGTGTATTCGGCAGCTGGTCGGTCTTGCGTGCAGACGCGAAGACGGAAAAAGCACTGCACGAATTGGCTGGACAGAGCCAAAGGATTCGCGCGCTGCTGCGCATCGCGGCCGATGGCATCCACATCATTGATCGCCGCGGCCGTCTCGTCGAGATGAGCGACTCCTTCGTGGACATGCTCAAGTCCACCCGCGACAACCTGATCGGTCGCCATGTTTCCAGCTGGGATGCCAGGCAAGGCGAAGCTGCCATCGATGCATGGTTGGCGAACGTCAAGGTGGGCGACCGGCAGCGAGTCGATGTGCAGCACCGCCGCGATGACGGGACGGTCATCGATGTCGAGCTGAACATGAGCATTACCGATGTTGACGGCGAAACGCTGGTCTTCGCCTCAGGGCGCGACGTCTCTGAGATCAGGCGCCTGGTCCGCGAGCAATCGGCGATGCTCGACACGGACCTTGTCGGCATCGTCAAGATCGCTGGTCGGGCCATCACCTGGCACAACCGGGCTGTCGAAAGAATATTTGGCTATGGGCCAAACGAACTGGATGGCGCTCCAATGAGGGTGCTTTATCTGGATGACGAGTCGTACCAGGCACTCGGTCGCGAGCTTTATCCCGCCCTGGCGCAGCACGCTCAGTACCGGGCCCAAGTTCGGATGCGTCGGAAGAATGGAGATCCTGTGTGGATTGATTTCGGTGCGGCGCGGCTGTCGGCAACCGAAATCTTTGTCATGGCTGTCGACATCACCGTCATGAAGGAGGCCCATGACCAGCTGTCCCACGCCGCCTTTCACGATCCGCTGACCCAGTTACCGAATCGCGTCTTGTTCTACGACCGCATCGAGCAGGCTTTGGCCAACTTTTGCGAGCGCTCGGGTCGATGACCAGCTCGCTCACAGACATGATCGGGACGATCCACGACATTGCCGAGTCGGTGGGCGGAGCGTCTTCAGAAATCGCCGCAGGCAACCTCGACTTGTCTCAGCGCACCGAGCGTGCGGCAGCAAGCGTCCAGGAGACAGCATCTTCGATGGAGCAGTTGCGCGAGGCCGTCGAGCAAAACGGTCAATCTGCAACCGAAGCCAATCGCCTCGCCGCTTCAGCGTCGGAACTGGCTTCCAACAGCGGCAACACCGTCGTTGGCCTCGTCCAGTGCATCGACGAGATCAGCACCGCGTCCACGCGAATCCAGGCGATCATTTCCGTCATCGACAGCATCGCCTTCCAAACCAACATCCTGGCACTCAATGCTGCCGTAGAGGCCGCTCGGGCCGGCGAGCAGGGGCGCGGATTTGCCGTGGTTGCCGCCGAGGTGCGGAGCCTGGCACAACGAAGTGCCGAAGCGGCACGCGAGATCAAGGGCTTGATTCAGGCCTCCAGCGAGAAAGTCGAGCAGGGTCGTGCCCAAGCTCGAGCGGCTGGTGACGAGATGTCCGAGATGGTAGTTGCCGTGCGCTCGGTCAGCGACCTCATGCGGGGCATCGCCGAGGCTGGCCACGCCCAGGCGGTGGGAATCCGCCAGGCCAACAGCGCGATCGCAGCACTTGATCAGGCGACTCAGCAGAACGCCGCCCTGGTGGAAGAGTCGGCAGCTGCGGCTGGCAGTTTGAAGAGTCAGGCGGAACGGCTGACGTCCGCGGTCGCCGCTTTCAGCGTGTCCCAGTAGGCCGAGTCGCGCGGCAGGCCATCGAAGCCCGCCGGCTCAACCTACAGGTGAACCTCGACGAGGCCGCTGTGGTGCTCCGCACCATCCGACGGGCGTGACACCGGAGCCTTTCCCTTCTCGTCTGTCTTGATCGCCCTGACAACGTCCAGATGCTGTCGCAATGAATGCGACGCTTCCATGCGTTCCCCGGCTTCGAGCAAGTCCAGCAACGCCAGGTGCTCCTCGCACTGCCTGCGCATGCGGTCACGATCCTGGGTCGAGCCAGTCTGCGAGTGGTACTCGATCACGCGACGCAGCTGATTGACATTGCGCAGCGCGTCCAGCAGGAAGCGGTTGTTCGAGCAGGCGACGATAGCCTCGTGGAATTCCGCGCCGGCCTTGAACCGCTCGGCAGTCGGTGCTGTTCCGGGATGGCATCCGCGGTCGGGAAATGGCGAGATAGATCTGAGGTCATGAGGGCATCCGTTACTGAGGCAGCTGCTGTGCCGCGGCCGCGATGGCGATGAAGTCGTCCGCAATGAGCGATGCGCCGCCGACCAACGCGCCGTCCACATCTGGCATGGCAAAGAGGCCAGTCGCGGTGCTTGGTTTGACACTGCCGCCGTAGAGGATGCGGGTGGCGAGGGCGGCTTGCTGGCTGGTCTCGGCGATACGTCGTCTGATCGCTCCGTGCACCTCTTGCGCTTGCTCTGCCGTAGCGGTGCGGCCGGTGCCGATTGCCCACACTGGCTCATAAGCAAGGACGCAGGTGCCAGGGGTAGCCGCCGCCAGCAACGGAACCACATGGTCGAGCTGCCGCAGGACCACCGATTCGGTCTCGCCGGCGTCCCGTTCCTCTAGCGTTTCCCCGACGCAGATGATCGGGGTCAGGCCGTGCCGGTGTGCCGCGCCTGCCTGACCTGCGACTTGCTCGTCGGTCTCATGCCGCAAGCTGCGGCGCTCCGAATGCCCCACGATGACTACGCGGCACCCGACGTCATGCAGCATGGCTGCCGACACGTCGCCAGTGAACGCCCCCTTGTCGTGTTCGCTGGTCGTCTGGGCGCCGATTGCAATCGAGGATGCCTGTACCAGGCTGACCGCAAGTTCAAGGTACGGGGAGGGAACGCAGACGGCGACATCGGTGGCGATAGCCCGTGTGCCAGTGTTCAGCTGAGTCAGGAGCTCGATGGTCAGAGCCCGTGATCCGTTCATCTTCCAGTTTCCGACCACCAGTTTTGGTCGCATGCTCATTCGGCCTGGATGTTGGCTTGCTTGATGACGCGCGACCATTGCGCGACCTCGGTCTTCAGGAACTCATTGAACTGGTCGCGCGGGCCGACCGCAGACTCCGCGCCGAGCTCGGTGAAGCGGGCCTGCACGTCGGGAGTCGCCATGGCCTTCAAGACCTCCCGATGAAGCTTGTCCAGGATGGCCGGAGGCGTCTTGCCTGGTGCTGCGAGGCCCACCCAATGGACCATCTGGAACGTCGGCAAACCAGCTTCAGCGAACGTAGGCACGTCAGGCAGCTTGGGGGCGCGTTTCGTGCCCGTCACGGCGATCGCACGGAGCTTCCCGGAAGTCAGGAACGGTCCAGCGGTGGTGATGCTGTCGAGCAAGATGTCGATCTCGCCGCCCATGAGTCCAGTCAACGAAGGACCGCCGCCCTTGTACGGCACGTGATTCATGTCGATGCCGGTTGTCATTTCGAGCAGGCCTGTCGCCAGGTGGGGTGTGCTTGCGACACCTCCGCTGCCGAACGTGAGCTTGCCTGGTGCGGCCTTGGCGCTGGCGATAAGCCCCTTGAGCGTCTTGTGCGGCGAGCTGGGGTTGGTCATCAGCACGAGCGGTGACTCGGCCACCTTGGTGATGCCGGTGATGTCCTTCAGCGTGTCGTAGGTCAACTTCTTGCCATAGAGCGCCGGCGCGGTGACGAAGGGCGCGCTGTTGAAGAGCAGCGTGTATCCATCCGCGGGTGACTTGGCTACCGCAGCTGTGCCAATGGTCCCGCCCGCCCCAGGCCGGTTCTCAACGATGAACTGCTGGCCAAGGTTGGCGCTCAGCTTGGCTGCCAGGATGCGAGCGTTGCCGCCGCCAGCTTGAGGTGACCGCGCACCTCGCCAACCAGACCCTCGAGCATGTCGCGGTACTCCATCGCCCGCTTCACGTTGCCCTCGCGCAGCAACGACGTGAGCTGGTGGATATTGCGACTAAGTGTCGACACCTCAGCGCACGAGCTATTGAGAGCCGCAATAGTCTCCGGGCGACTACCGCCGGCCTTCAGCACCGGCACATCGTCGGCCAGGCCAACTAGGTAGGCGCCGCGTGACAGACCAGCCGCCTTTGCGCCGGCGTCGAACCGAGCCGCCTCGATCGCGGAGACACGGATCCAGAACTTGACGCCACGATCTCGTTCGGCCGCTCCAAGGGTGGCCGCCGACTCGGTCTCGGCAGCCACCCCTCCCAGTTCAAGTTCGCGCTCCACAGCGCCGCGAACGATGACAGACACACTGACGTTCTTGGACCTCGCCAGAGCCACCAACGAGGCCTTCAGGCCGCGCATCTCGACGGTGACGAAGTCATGCGTTGGGGTGTTCATAAGCCGATCGAAGGAGGCCAGCGAAGCGCTTGTGAATTCGGCGGCGGGCCGCCTATCTCTGCACTCACCAATGAACCAAGTATTGGCTCTGTAGAAGCGTACAGAGCCGCTGGATTCGGCCCCGAATCCAGCAACTGCGCCACCCTTCCTCTGGTCCAACATAGATGCAGGTGGGCCGCTAGCGGGCCGAAGTGATCCAGGAGTGGGTCAGGACCGGGCCGCGAGCGGGCCAAGTGAATCACCAGTGGGCCAAGACTGGGCCGGAACTGGATCAAAACTGGGCCAGCAATGGCCCCGTGAATCACGAATAGTCGCCATGAAGTCTTTGCTTTCCGCAGAGCCAGGACGCGCCACGCGCAAGGCCCGCGGGTACGGCGCCGACATTCTTCGCCTGCGCTCCCAAGGGTGCACGTTCGAAGCAATCCGTGCCGCCCTGGCTGAGGTTGGCGTCAGAGTCAGCAAGAGCACTGTTCAGCGCGAAGCTGCCCGTACCGAGAGCCCGGTCATCACGGCCGTCTCAGTACCCAAGGCGGTGGACATGCTCACGCTGGCCAGCGCATCTCACGATCTCGAGGCGCCGGCCAAAGTTGCCGCGGCTCAAGCGAAAGCCAGTGGCAAGGACATCGCGGACGCCTTCTTTGCTCGAAACCATTTCAACCCACTGCTGCCAAAGGACTGATCATGAAAGTCGCTGTCATCAATTTTTCGGGCAACGTCGGCAAGACCACGGTAGCCCGCCACCTCCTACTTCCACGCATCCCAGGCGCTGGGCTCATATCGATAGAGAGCATCAACGAAAGCGAGGCCAGCGCCCAGTCACTGCGCGGGCGACATTTCGGCGCGCTGCAGGAATACCTCCAGGCCGTTGACAGCGCGGTGGTGGATGTAGGTGCAAGCAACGTGGAGGAGCTGCTTGGCCTAATGGGCCGATACCGGGGTAGTCATGAAGACCTCGACCATTACATCGTGCCTACGGTTGCCGCCCTCAAGCAGCAGAAGGACACCATCGCAACACTGGCAGAACTATCCCGCCTGGGCGTGCCCGCGCAGAAGATCCGACTGGTCTTCAACATGGTCGACGACGACGTGAAGGTCTCGGACGCCTTCAACCCTCTCCTAACCTTCCTCGCTGAGCAGCCGATTGCCGTTGCGGACACGGACTGTCGGCTGGGTTTAAACGAAGTCTACGAGCGCCTTAAGCTGGTCGGAGTGGATGTGGCCGATCTGTTGGACGACGACACTGACTACAAGGCGTTGATCGCCAAGGCACCCGACCCGAAGGAAAAGGTCGCGCTGGCGCGTAAGCTGGCTACTCGTCGACTGGCCATAGGCGTTGCCCCCGATCTCGATGCCTGCTTCAACGCCCTTCGACTCGGGATGCCTGTGGCACCGCTCGTCCGCGCCGCTTGACGGAGCTCGGCGTGAGCGACATGCGCGAAGCTCTTATCGCCGAAGTGCTCGGCGACGTTGCCAAGCTTTTGACCCGGGTCGAGGCCCTCGCGCCGGCCCTTGGGTCCACGTGCGACGCCATTGCGAAAGCCGCGGACTCACTTGACGCTCGCGCCGCGGATGCCGAGGCTCGCTTCGCCACCTTCACTGAGCGCGCGACAACGCAGGTGATCAAGCATGTAGCAAGTCGCTCTGGCGAACTAGCCAGGAATGCCGGGGAACTGGAGACGAGAGCCCTGCAAGCCGCTGCCAAAGCTCTGTTCCGCGAACAGCTAATGCCCGAGTTTCAACGCCTCGCCCGAGCCATCGATTCACGCACAAGTAGGCAGCCAACGTTCTTGGGAAGCTGGTGGGCTCATGCCATGACAGCCGCGACGGCATCGGCCATCACATGGCTTGTGGCGCTTCTTGTGTTGGCAGGACGCTAGACGGCCTCAGACTGGTCTCGCCGCGAGGCGAGTGACCAAGCCAGAAGCCTGCCGGCCATAAAGTAGGCCGTGCATATCCCGGCGCTACCTCAGCGCTCAGTCCGTTAGCTCTTGAGCAGTCGGTCCAGCGGCTTCTGAGCGATCTGTACGGCGGGCCCTGTGCACGTATCGCGGTCCGAAGACGTATGTATCCCGAACGCCGCCCTGTTTTTCACATTTCCAGCCGGCAATAGCAATACACGAACTGCTGCGCGGCGCCCCAGGGCGTCTGGTGAAGGGTGATGCCGTGGTCCAGTAGGCGGAAGCGCCCGCCGAATTCATCGTGCAGTTCGTCCGACGAGTAGCGCGCGACGGGCAAGCCACTGCACTGCGTCGGGCCTTCGGGGCCAAAGGCGCCCACGATGGCAAAGCCGCCAGGCTTGAGGGCTCGCTCCACCTGGCGCACATAGGCCTGGCGCTGCGCTGGATCGGTCAGGAAGTGGAAGACGGCGCGGTCGTGCCAGACGTCGATAGACCGCGCAGCGAAGCGATGCTCTAGCACGTCGGCTGCCAGCCACGTGACATGCGCGGCACGATCGGACAGGCGGCTTCGGCAGACATCAAGGGCCTTCTCGGATATGTCCAGCACCGTCACCCGGCTGTAGCCGGCATCGAGCAGGTCATCGACGAGCGTCGCCTCGCCGCCACCCACGTCGATGATGGACGCGGCATGATCAACGCCCGTGCGACGGATGTAGCCCAACGATTCCGCGAGGTGCGGGGCATACCAGCTGACCGCGTCGGGCGCCTTGGTCTCGTAGACGCGCTCCCAGTGGGACTTGCTCACTTCACCCTCTTCAGCTCGGTGCGGCTGTAGACCATGTAGGGCTTGCCAGGCGGTGCCAGCTCGAAGGTCTCGACAAGCTGGTCGTCGCCAGTGAACTCGTAGGTCTCGCGGGCCTTCCAGGCATTGTTGAAGTTCTCGAAGGCCTCGCTCTCAAACACCAATTTCTCCGCGCCCGGCTCTGAGGCCTGGCGATAGGTGTTGACGAAGCCCTCGATGTGGAATTGCCGCAGCATCAGCATCTTTCGCTGCTTGTCGTAGCTGAACATGCCGGCGTGCTCGTGGACTTCGCCCTTCGGGTTCTTCTCCTGCGCCGGGTAGGTTGAGGTGTTTGTCTCCTGGATGAAGCGCCCGCCCATCACCTTGACGTAGCGCCGCGTGACTGCACCTGCGCCAGCTTGGCCCGCGGCCGTGCCCTGCCAGTCGCCGACGAAGCGCTGCAGCGGCGCCCACGGATCGGCCGAATCGGCGTAGCTGGGCGCAGCCAGGATGGCGGCAAGGGCGAGGATCGCGAACCGACGGGTGCTCATGCATGGCCTCCTGCTTCTGCAAAGAACGGGCGCGCTGCCGCACGACGCTGCACGCGTCGCCGCGACGCATTGGGACAGGGTAAGGCTTGAAGTCTAGCTAGCTGTAGAGGGGCGGCCCCGCGTCGCCCCGAGAGTGAACTCACGCCCGCCGGGCAGCGCGCTCACGCGGCATCCGGGAGCGCGGCACAGCTCATCCTGCCGCGCAGCAGTTCGGCGTTGCGAGCAACTTGGCTTCGGCGGCCGGCATGGCCAGGTCTTCCAGGATGCTGCAGTCCAAAGCTGCGCCCCCTGCGCAGGCGGTGTCGCAGCTGCATACGAAAGCCGCCATCGCGCCCTCCAAGGCCCGCAGCTCCGCCAGCTTGTCGCGCAGCTGCGCCAGATGCCGTGCCGCGACTTCGCGGACTTCGAGGCAGGGGCGCTGCGGCTCGTCCATGAGGCTGACCAGCTCGCGCACCTGCTCGATGGCGAAGCCGAAGTCGCGGCAGCGGCGGATGAAGCCCAACCGGCGCACCGCGGCCTCGTCGTAAACACGCCGGCCTGCCTCCGTGCGCGGCCCGGCTGGAAGCAAATCGATTTCCTCGTAGTAGCGGATGGTTGGCACAGAGCATCCGGTCCGCCTGGCCAGGACACCGATGGAGAAGGCGGGCGACGTCGTCATGCCTCGAGCTTAGCCCTTGCTGCAGCCGCAGCCGGTCGCTTGGCCGGACGGCGGCGCATCGGGCAAAAACTGCGAGAACAGCCACTGCGCATTGATGCCCTCCTGCGGCGGAGCGACGATATTCAGCTCGATCACGTCCAGTCGGTTGGTCAGCTGAAAGACAAGGAAGGCGCAGCATTCCCTCTCCAGTTCGACGATGGCGGTCAACTCAGTTGCAGCCTCGGGCGCGTAGGTCAAACGCAGCGTTGAGCCATGCAGGCTGTGGGTACGCAAGTGGGCGCTCGTGAGCTGGCGGATGCGGGCCAGGCGCGGCCCCATGTCGGCGGCGCTAAGCGTGCACGCAACCGGCGCCGCTATGGCGATTTCAGCGGCAGCCATGCTCACCTCCGGTGGCGCACACGGTCGCACACCCGCACGCAGCGCGCAGCGCGGCTCGCCTGCGTCGCCAGAACCAGAACGCCGCCAGGGCCAACGCCAGCAGTGCAATCGGCAGCAGCTCGTCCGCGCAGGCCCAGAGCGCAGCGGCCGACGAGGCGAGCGCCGCGCCACCAAGCAACGGTATGGCGCAACAGGTGGCGCAGGCGGCGCCCAGGCCAAGCACCAGCTTCCAGGACTTCATGAAGGATCTCCTCGCGATGACGATGCGCACAAGGTAGAACCTCAAGCAGCTTGAGGAGCAAGAGCTTTCTGCGCGTCCGGCGTCGCGACAATGCCCGCATGGAATTGCTCAGGACGTTTGGCCTTTTCGTCGTCACCGCGCTGGCGGAGATCGTCGGCTGCTACTTGCCCTGGCTATGGTTAAAGCAGGGCAAACCTGCCTGGCTGCTCGTGCCAGCCACTGTGAGCTTGGCGCTCTTTGCTTGGCTGCTGACCCTGCACCCCGCAGCAGCGGGCCGCGTGTATGCCGCCTATGGCGGGGTTTACATCGGTGTGGCCCTGCTGTGGCTGTGGGCCGTGGATCGCGTTGCACCGACGGCGACGGACTGGCTGGGCGTGGCCCTGTGCCTGCTGGGCATGGCCGTCATCATGTTCGGCCCGCGCGCGCAGGCCTAGGTCACGCGCCGCCGCATCTCCGCAGGGTAGTCCTCGAAGCCCAGCGAGCCGTAGAGTGCCCTCCCTTCGGGCGTCGCGCCCAGATTGAACTCGCGCACGCCGACGCCCTCGCACTGCTGCATGACGGCGCGTAGCAGCTCGCGCGCCACGCCCCGCCCGCGCAAGGCCTCGGTGGTGAACACGTTGACGATGCGGGCCATCTGGCCGCCGGGGTTGGCGCGAGTTGGCCCCCAGTCCAGCAGCACGGCGCCAGCGCCGCCGACAACCTTGCCGCCTTCCACAGCAAACCAGCCGACATAGCGACTGGCCTCGATGCGTGGTCGCACCCACGCTGCATAGCCGGGGCGCCGCGATGCGTCTTCATCGCGGTAGCAGCCGTGGGCAGCTACCTGCTGGGCGTCATCAGGGTGCACCTGGCGTAGGGTCCATGTTCCGGTCATGCCCCATTGTTACGGGCGGCATTCCAGCTCTCGCCGCCACCCTGCAAGCCGAAGTCTCGTAGACTGATGGCGCTTATGACCCGCCGCCGCATGCACCGCCTCACCACCACGTTCTTCGTGGTGCTGTCGCTGCTGTTCTCGCAACTGGCGCTGGCGAGCTACGTCTGCCCGCAGCAGGCGGATGCGCAGGCCATGGCGGCCATGATGCAGGCCGGCACGCCCTGCAGCGGCATGGACGCGGAGCAGCCGGCCCTGTGTCACCAACACGCGGCCGATGCCAGCCAGTCCTTCGAGGCCGTCAAGCTGCCCAGCGCCGCCCAGCCGCTGCTGATCCAGGTGCTGGAGTTGCCGCTGGTGCTGGAAGCCGAGGCCGCCGCGGCGCTGCCGCCGAGCACCACCGTCGAGGCGCAGCCGCCTCCGGCGCCGCTCTTCCTGTCCACGCTCAGACTGCGAGTCTGATTCCCTCCGTCGACTGAACGCGCTGGCGCGGTTTGACCGCCGCCGGCAAACGCTGTTTTGTCCTCGGAGTTCCCATGCTCACCCATTACCGGCGCGCGGCCCTACTGGCCGCCGCCTTGCTGCCCGCGCTGACGCAGGCCGCGCCCCTGACGCTGGACCAGGCGCTGGACCTTGCCCAGCAACGCTCAGCCGCCGTGCGCGCCGCACAGGCCGGCCGGCTCGGTGCCGCCGAGGCCGCCCACGCGGCTGGCCAACTTCCCGACCCGGTGCTATCGGCCGGCATCGACAACCTGCCCGTCACGGGCCGCGACCGGCTCAGCACCACGGCCGACAGCATGACGATGAAGCGCATCGGCATCAGCCAGGAATGGCTGCCCGCCGACAAGCGCGCCGCCCAGCGCGCCGCGGCGCAAGCTCTGGTGGATCGCGAAACGGCCATGGCCCGCATCGCGGCAGCCGAGACCCGCCTGCAGGCGGCGCTGGCCTATGTGGACACGTTCTACGCGGCCCAGGCGCTGACGCTGGCCGAATTGATGGCGCACCACGGCCGCGACGAGTTCGAGGCCGCCAAGGCCAGGCTCGCCACGGCTGCGGGCAGCGCACCCGAGGCGCTGGCCCTGAGCAGCGCACGCGGCATGGCCGACGACGAGGTGGCCGAAGCCCGGCAAGCCCAGCGCCAGGTGCAAGTGCAGTTGCAGCGCTGGACCGGCTTGCCGCCCGATGACCTCCAGGCTCCTGCCTTCGCGTCGCCGCCGGACGAGCCCGCCTTCGTCGCCAGCCACCCCGCCGTCGTCGCCGCGCAGCGCGACGTGGAACTAGCCCGCCAGGAGGCCAGCGTCACGCAGGCCAACCGCCGGCCGAACTGGACCTGGGGTGTGAGCTACGGCCAGCGCCAGGGCTATGCGGACATGGTGTCGCTGGGCGTGAGCATCCCCATCCCCATTGCGCCCGCCCAGCGGCAGGACCGCGAGGCCGCGGCGAAGCTGGCACTGGTGGACAAGGCCGAGGCCAACCTGGCCGAAGCCCAGCGCAGCGCCACCGCCGAATACCAGAGCCTTGCTGCTGACGCTGAGCGCCTGGCCGAGCGGGCGCAGCGCTACGAGGCTTCCGTCATCGAACCTGCCCGCCAGCGCACTGTCGCTGCGCTGGCCGGCTACAGCTCCAACCAGGGCCAGCTCCTGGCGCTCTTCGAGGCGCGCCATGCCGAGGTCGCTGCCCAACGCAAGGCGCTGTCGCTGCAGCGCGAGCTGGCTCGCACCCGCGCCCAGCTCGCCTTCAAACCCGTCATCGAAGGAGGCGCACCATGAAGCGCGCTCAAACCCTCACGCTGCTTGCCATCGCCGCAGTGGCCCTGCTCGCTGGCGCTTTCCTCGCCGGCCGCCACACCGCGGGCGGTGCTGCCGCCGAGATGCCCGCGCCGGAGCGCAAGGCGCTGTACTGGCACGACCCCATGGTGCCGGGCCCGCGCTTCGACAAGCCAGGCAAGTCGCCCTTCATGGACATGCAGCTCGTGCCCGTCTATGCCGATGAGGGCGGCGACGCCGGGGTCAGGATCGGCTCGGCCGTGCAGCAAAACCTGGGCATCCGCACGGCGGTGGTGACGCGGGCCAGCGCCGCTTCCAGCTTCGAGGCCGTAGGCGCCGTGCAGTTCAACGAGCGGCTGGAGGTGGTCGTGCAAAGCCGCGTGGCCGGCTACGTGGAGCGGCTGCATGTGCGCGCCGCGATGGAGCGGGTGCGCCCGGGCCAGGCGCTCGCCACGATCTACGCGCCCGAGTGGTTGGGCCCCATCAACGAGCTGCTGGCGCTCAAGCGCGCTGGCGTGGCGAACGAGCTTGTCGCGGCGGCGCGTGAGCGACTGAAGGCCATGTCTGTCCCCGACGCCCTGGTGCGCCAGAGCGAGGAGGCCGGCACCGCGCAGGCGCGCTTCACGCTGAGCGCACCGGCCGGCGGCGTCATCGCGGAGCTGGGCGTGCGCGAGGGCGCCGCCGTCAGCCCGGGCATGACGCTGTTCCGCGTCGCGGGCCTGGACAAGGTCTGGGCCGTCGTCGAGGTGCCTGAGGCGCAGGCCCTGCAGCTCAAGCCAGGGCGGAAGGTGACTGCAGCCCTGCAGGCGGACGCCGCGCAAACCTTCACGGGCACGCTGGCCGAGATCCTGCCGCAGGTCAACGCGAGCAGCCGCACGCTGCAGGCTCGCTTCGAGGTGGACAACCGCGCGGGCAGGCTCACGCCCGGCATGCTGTTGCGCGTGCACGTGGCCGGGCCGGCTTTGTCGCGCCTGGTGGTGCCTGCCGAGGCCGTCATCCGCACCGGCACGCGCGCGGTCGTCATCGTGCGCAAAGGCGATGGCTCGTTCGAGCCGCGCGACGTCAAGCTGGGCGTCGAGCTGGGCGAGCAGTTCGAGGTGGTGGAAGGCTTGAGCGAGGGCGACCAGGTCGTGGCCAGCGGCCAGTTCCTGGTGGACTCGGAAGCGCGCTTGCGCTCGGTGCTGGGCGGCATGTCGGCGGCCTCCGCGCCGCAGGGGGGCGCCCAATGATTGCCGCGCTGATCCGCTGGTCGGTGGGCAACCGCTTCCTCGTGCTCATCGCCACCGCCTTCCTGGTGGCCGCGGGCCTCTGGTCGGCGCTGCACACGCCGGTCGACGCGCTGCCGGACCTGTCCGACACCCAGGTCATCGTGCGCACCAGCTACCCCGGCAAGCCGCCCCAGGTGGTGGAGGACCTCGTCACCTACCCGCTGACGACGACCCTGCTCAGCGTGCCGGGTGCGAAGACCGTGCGCGGCTATTCCTTCTTCGGCGACTCCTTCGTCTATGTCCTCTTCGACGACAAGACCGACCCCTACTGGGCGCGCTCGCGGGTCGTTGAGTCTCTCAGCCAGGTGCAAAGCAAGCTGCCGGCCGGCGCCACGGCTGCGCTGGGGCCCGACGCCACCGGCGTGGGCTGGGTCTACGAGTACGCGCTGGTGGACCGTAGCGGCAAGACCGACCTGGGGCAGTTGCGCGCGCTGAATGACTGGTTCCTGAAGTTCGAGCTGAAGACCGTGCCCGACGTGGCCGAGGTGGCCAGCGTGGGCGGCATGGTGCGGCAGTACCAAGTGGTGCTGGACCCCGACCGCATGCGCGCCCAGGGCATCACGCATGCCATGGTGGTGGAGGCGCTGGGCAAGGCCAACCAGGCCTCGGGCGGCTCGGTCGTGGAGATGGCCGAGACCGAGGTCATGGTGCGCTCGCGCGGCTTCCTGAAGTCGCTGGACGACTTCCGCACCATCCCGCTGAAGGTGGTCGGCGCGACGCCGGTGCTGCTGCGCGACGTGGCCTTCGTGCAGATCGGCCCCGAGATGCGCCGCGGCGTGGCCGAGCTGGATGGGCAGGGCGAGGTCACGGGCGGCATCGTGGTGATGCGGTCGGGCAAGAACGCGCGCAGCGTCATCGCGGCCCTGAAGGCGAGGTTGGAGGCCTTGAAGCCCAGCCTGCCGGCCGGCGTGGAGATCGTCGAGACCTACGACCGCTCCAAGCTCATCGACCGCGCCGTGGACAACCTGCGCGAGAAGCTCATCGAGGAATTCATCGTCGTGGCTCTCGTCTGCGCGGTCTTCCTGTTCCATCTGCGCTCGGCCCTGGTGGCCGTGGTCACGCTGCCCGTGGGGGTGCTGACGGCCTTCATCGTCATGCACTGGCAGGGCGTCAGCGCCAACATCCTCAGCCTGGGCGGCGTGGCCATCGCGCTGGGCGCCATGGTGGATGCCAGCGTCGTGCTGGTGGAGGCGGCACACAAGCATGTGGAGCATTTCGAGGACGAGCATGGCCGGCAGCCGGGCGACGCCGAGCGCTGGGCGCTGATGGCCAAGGCCGCGGTGGAGGTCGGGCCGGCGCTTTTCTTCTCGCTGCTGGTCATCACGCTGTCCTTCCTGCCGGTCTTTACGCTGGAGGCGCAGGAGGGGCGGCTGTTCGCGCCGCTGGCCTTCACCAAGACCTATGCGATGGCGGCAGCCGCGGGCCTGTCGGTCACGCTGGTGCCGGTGCTGATGGGCTACCTCATACGCGGGCGCATCCCCAAGGAGACGGCCAATCCCATCAACCGAGGGCTCACCGCGATCTATCGGCCGGCGCTGGAAGCGGTGCTGCGGTTTCCGAAGGCCACCCTCCTCATCGCCGCGCTGGTGCTGGCCGTCACAGCGGTGCCGGTGCTGCGCCTGGGCGGCGAGTTCATGCCGCCGCTAGACGAAGGCGACCTGCTCTACATGCCGTCCGCGCTGCCGGGCCTGCCGGTGTCCAAGGCGGCCGAGCTGCTGCAGCAGACGGACAGGCTCATCAAGACGGTGCCCGAGGTGCTGCGCGTCTTCGGCAAGGCCGGGCGAGCCGACACGGCCACCGACCCTGCGCCGCTGGAGATGTTCGAGACCACCATCCAGTTCAAGCCGCGCGAGCAGTGGCGGCCCGGCATGACGCCAGACAAGCTCGTGGAGGAGCTGGACCGCGTCGTCAAGGTGCCGGGCCTGTCCAACGTGTGGGTGCCTCCGATCCGCAACCGCATCGACATGCTGGCCACCGGTATCAAGAGCCCCGTGGGCATCAAGGTCGCGGGGGCCGACCTGGCCACGCTGGACCGGCTGACGACGCGCATCGAAGCCGTTGTGAAGGACGTTCCGGGCGTGTCATCCGCGCTGGCCGAGCGGCTGACCGGTGGGCGCTATGTGGACGTGGATGTGGATCGCCTGGCCGCCGCGCGCTACGGACTGGCCGTGGCGGACGTGCAGGCCATCGTGGCCTCGGTCATCGGCGGGGACAACGTCGGCGAGGTCATCCAGGGCCGCGAGCGCTTCCCCATCAACCTGCGCTATCCGCGTGAGCTGCGCGACTCACTGGAGAGCCTGCGCCGGCTGCCCTTCGTGACGCCGGCCGGCGCGACGGTGCTGCTGCAGGACGTGGCCCGCGTGCATGTCGAAGACGGCCCGCCCATGGTACGCAGCGAGAACGCGCGCCTGTCGGGCTGGGTCTATGTGGACGTGCGCGGCCGCGACCTGCGCTCCGTGGTGCGGGACATGCAGGCAGCCGTGGCCGCGCAGGTGGCCATGCCGGCCGGCTACGCGGTGTCGTGGTCGGGCCAGTTCGAGTACCTGGAGCGCGCCACCGAGCGGCTGAAGGGCGTCGTGCCGCTGACGCTGGTGGTGATCTTCGTGCTGCTCTACCTGCTGTTCCGCTCGGCGGGTGACGCGCTGCTCGTGATGGCGGCGGTGCCCTTCTCGCTGGTGGGCGGCTTCTGGCTGATCTGGGCGCTAGGGCATGCCATCTCGGTGGCGACCGCCGTGGGCTTCATCGCGCTGGCAGGCGTGGCGGCGGAGTTTGGCGTCGTGATGCTGGTCTACCTGAAGCAGGCCCACGAGCAGCGCCTGGCGGCCGGCGCGGCCGACGACGAGGCCACGCTATTGGCCGCCATCCGCGAGGGCGCCGTGCAGCGCGTGCGCCCCAAGGCCATGACGGTGGCCGTCATCATGGCCGGCCTGCTCCCTGTACTGTTCGGCCACGGCACCGGCTCGGAAGTCATGACCCGCATCGCGGCGCCTATGGTGGGCGGCATGGTCAGCGCACCGCTGCTGAGCATGTTCGTCATCCCGGCGGCGTGGTTGCTCCTGCACCGACGGAGGCTCAGTCGGCGTGCAGCTTCGTCACGAGTGCAGGTTCAAACCCTTGTTGAAAACAGTGGCTGAGAATCGACAGAGCGTATTGACCTGTACTGAGGGAAAGGGCCGCGGGCAACGCGTTGCGTTGCCTACCGCATGAAAGGTTGTCACCCTCAAATAGAGTGCCAAGACACAGCGCTGAATTGCTCGCCTTCGAAATGCTGGGCAGCGGGCCTAGGTGAAACCCGCCACGACGGTTTGCCCGTCTATGCCCCCCGAGAACGGGAATCGCATCGGCCTGGTCGTCCACGCGGAAGGTGGAACCCCGCAAGGGATCAGTCAGTGATAGTCGTCCTCAAGCTGGTGGCGAGCCGCCAGCACCGTGACTGTGGATGCATCCTCGATCTCGAAAAGCACGACGTAGCCCGAACGACCGAACGGCACGATCAGCTCCCGAAGGAAGGGGCTTTGCCCCGCTTTGCGGCAGGTGAAGGGCGAAGTCTTGAGCGTCGCGACGCCAGCACGCAGTGCGTCCAGCGCCTCGCCTGCCAATTCGAGGTTTCCGCCCTCGCGCGCCAGCTCGCGCTCCAGCACGAAGTCAAACAGCTCTTCGAGATCCCGTTCGGCTGTACGAGTCAGCCTGACCTGGAAACTCACTTGCGGTTCTTCGCGATCTGCATCTGCGCCGCGTCGAGCTTGCGCTGCAGGTTGCCAAGAACGACCTCGGCCTCCACATACTCGTCGGTCCGATGGGCTTCGTCCCGCGAGAGCAGCCCACGCGCAATGAACTCCGTTTGCAACTTGCGGCGCTCGACGGTCTGGCGAACTGCCCCCTCGATGAAGCTCGATAGCGACTCGCCGTCTTGCAGGACCTCCTCGGCCGCGTCTCGCAGCTCCTGGTCGACTCGCAGCGAGGGAAACGTTGCGGTTTTCATCGCATCCTACTGTTGCGTTGCATTTGCGATGCATTGTAGATCAATGCCGCTGAACTGTTGAACCCTTTGGCGATTGCACCGCTTCCATGTAGGTCGAAATCGCGACGGCAAGGGCTGGCTTCAGAGCGTTGAGTACTTCCCCCGGCAGCGCGCACGGCAAGGAGTCGATGAATCTCCAGGTCGCAAGATTCAATGCCTCACTCGTGATCTCGACTTGGTGACATGCGGACATGATGATCTCCTTGCCCATGTTGTGCCGCTTTGAACTATGGCGCTGTGTTGCTTCAAGCCAGCGCTGGATTCGGCCCTGAATCCAGCGCATCACTGTTTTCAAGCCTTGATCTTGCGCATCTCCTCGGCCAGCATCCACAACGCTCGATTGAGGCTCACACCTCGATCGATGCTGCCCACGGGCCGGGTGTGAAGCCGCCGCCCTTGGGAGCTGCGGCCAGGCTGACCACCACGGATCACGTTTTCCTGCACCCGCTGAAACGTCGTCCACAGGCTGTGACCAGCGTCTTCAGGCCTTCTGGCTTGGATGAGCTGTTGAGCTGTCACCGGCGCCGGCCGATGGCCACCGGTTTCTTCCACCACTCGCTCGCCGAACCGCAGTGCCAGCGCGGCAGTCGCGAAGGCCACTTCTTCTGGCGCTTCCAGCTGCAGCGCTTTCATGGCCTCTGCGTGCTCTTCCACGGCCGCGAACTCATCGAGTACGCGGAATGCGCCCTCAATGACCTCGCCCTGGACGTTGCCTTTGTGGGGGATGCGGATGTCATCGACGACGTCACCGACCACCAGGCCATTGCAGCAGACGAAGCGGAACATGCCCGCGAGCATCTGGTACGAACTGGCACCGTCGTGGCTGTTGATCAGGATGATCTCGTTGGCCTCGGGCTTGGTCTGGACCTGCCCTGCATGCCGCATGCGGATCATGTGCTTGGTGAACTCCGTCTTGCCCGCGACGCGACTGGAGCCTTGGGCCACCATGAAAGGCTCAAAGCCTTCCTTGCGCAGGCCGCGCAGGACGTCGATGGTGGGGATATATGTGTAGCGCTCCGAACGGCTGACATGCTTGCCCGCCGCAAAGATGGACGGAGCAGCCGCGCGCATCTGGTCCTCAGTGAGAGGTTCGTCGCTGCGGAGCGTGCGCGAGGTGCGGCCGGAAAAACGGGTGGCCAGCGTGGGATGAGTCGAGTACATGATGGATTCCTTCGATCGTTGATGGCTTCGAAGGGCGGACTGACTGCGATCAGCGAAGCCCGCCTCGGTGGGGTCAGGCATCGGCATGCGCCGGCCGTCGTGTATCGCCTGACTGCGTACGCCGCGCCTCCCCTTCGGCACGGGTATCGAGGTAGTCGATCTCCTCGGCCGTGAACTCCATGCCGTAGACCGTCGCGCCGTCCTTCTCGTAGTTGTTGTTGCGCACGCGACCGACGATGTTCACGTGCGAGCCACGGCCCAAGAAGTCCGCAGCGTTCTCAGCGAGAGGGCCCCACAGCGTCCATTGAATGGCGGTGGCCGTCTCTTCGCGGGTCTCGCCCGAGCCCCGCACCGAATTGCTGATCGCCGTCACCGTCGCCTTGGTGATGCGGCCTTCAGGACGCGGGACGAACTGAACCACCACCGGTCCCGCGAGGTGCGCATTGCGTTGAATGACTTGAACGTTGGCCATGACCAATCTCCTGTCGTGAAAGATCAGCCGGGCTCCGGGTTGGTTGCCCTGAATGAAGATCCTTCACTTGGACTCCTCGCACCCGCCCACGGGCGGGCGGGGGGTGGGCATGGCCCCTTCCTTTGGGAAGGGGTTGGGGATGGGGTCGGGTTTGAACGCAGCCGAAGCAGTGCGCCGGTTTCCCGGCCCACCGTATGAAGATCCCCCGCAAGTCCCCCTCACCCAGGGACGGGGGTTGCGGGGGAGCGCGGTGGGACGACCAGCGCACAGGCTGCCCCTCCACGGGCGACGCAGACTCGCGACCGATGTGCCAGCTCGCCTGGCGCAGCGGTTGCAACGAAGTCGCCCGCATCTCTCGAGCAGCGGCGTCCCCGCGGCCGGCGTGACACCAAGCGCAGCGACTGGCGCGACGGTCGAGCCGTTGCGAGCACTTCTCCGCCTTCGCGGCCCGGCTACGGGCTTGGCGAGTGAGAGGGGTGGCGATCTGGCCGGCCAGGCGCGCAGCGCAACCGATCAGGACCGGCCTGTTCGCCAAGCGGGCCCGTTCGCGCGCAGCGGAAGGAAATCGGCCCGCGGTCCCCGAGCACGGGAGGGCCGCGCCGCTCTAGCCACGCGTGCGCCGCACGCCTCGCCGTGTCGCGCAGCGACGCCAAGGGAGGTTGCCCCGGCGGCCCAGGAGAAACGTCTGGAAGAGCCGCCCGCGCCGGCCGCCGATGCGGCAGGCGCGGTTCGGGCCGCATCCCTGCGGCCCGTGACCTGCTTCGCAGGATCAGCCCATGCGGTCCGCCAGCAGATGTGCAGCTGGGACTTTCCACACCGTGCCATCGTTCATCCGCGAAGCGCAGCACATCAAACCGGCCTAGTGGCCAAGCGGGCCCGTTCTCGCACAGCCGGAAGGATTTCGGCCCGCGATCCCCAACCGCGGGAGGGCCGCTTCGAAGGCCATGCTAGCGCCTAGAACCGGCAGAGCCCTTTCGCGGCAAGCTTCGGGCGTGGCGGGCGCCGGCAAAGCCGAACAGGCCTGCGGCCAGATCGGCAATAGCGGCGCGGGTACGGGCAGCGCGCCGCCCAGGCAATGCCTCGGCGGCGCTATCGCCAAGCATCAGAAAGCGGGCAAGGGGCTAAGCCCCCTGCCCTGGCCCCGCCAGGCCTCGGTCCGCAGCAGGTCCGGCAACCAGCGCTTGCCCGCCAGCAGGCCTTCTGCCATGTCGACCGCCTCCGCCTTCTTGAGCCTCGACACCTCACCCACGGCGTCGCCCTGCCCTGCTTCCGTGAGCGCCTGCACGATGCGCGCCTTGGGAACGCGGCCGAGATAGGTCTGGCCGGTGGCTTCCCACCAGTCGGCCATATCGAGCGCCGCGGCCTGAGCCAGCACCTGGGCGGGTTTCGCCTGGGAACACCCGTACAGCGCATGCGCGGTCAGCACCGCGCACACCACCAGCAGCTCCTGCAGTGTCTAGATCGATTGCTCCAGCAGAAACGCCATTAGCTCCTTCGGGTCGGCCGGCAGGCGTTTACGCCACGCATCGACGACGCTGCTCAGGCACTTGTGCGCTGGGCTGCCTGCCATCACGGGCGCGATCTGCAACAGCTGCCAGTTCGGGCTGCGCACCGAAATAGCCAGCGCGGTCGGCGACCGCATATTCCGGTGGACGTGAGCATCCAGTTCAGCACGATGAGCACGTGATCCAGTGTTCATGAGCGCCGGCGGCTGTCCCGCACTTGTGGCAGCTCTGCAGCGAATACTGCCGATCGCGGTCTATGTGTTGATTGGCTGGAGTCGGCCAATTGCTGCCGGTCACGAGCGACTGCGTGCGGGCAGCCCATGAAGCCGGGGATCAACGGGAAGTTGCGGTTTGTGATGGAGGCGTGTAGTCCGGAGGCGGCGGGAAATGAATTAACTAGCGGCGGATGACGGGGCTGCGAATTTTCTTGCCAACGAAGTCGTTCGGAATGGCGGGCGTTGAGTCCCCTCAACTTTGGGGATAGTTCCGTTGCCACGGGCAACTCCAAGTGTTCTCTTCCATGGCTCGAAACAACCAGCTTACTGGCAGGTTTGCCGACAATACAGTTGAGGTCAACACGCTGGACAGCAGCCGAAGGCTAGTCGAGGTCGATCAGCGCCGATCTGTACGAGCTGGCGAAGCCAGCTGTGGCTACGAACTACCGATTTCGTGGAGCTAAGAATGACGAGAACACTGATCGCGGCAATTTGCTTGGCGGGGCTGCTTGCAGCCTGCGGCGGGGGTGCCGACAACTCAACTCAGTCAATCAGCTCGCCTCAGTCCGCCGCACCTGGCGGCGCCACCGGTCCGACGATGTCGAAGGTCTTGGGACTGGCGGCACAACGAGCTGAACGCCAATCCATTTCGGACGACGGCGCAGGCGCTCGAACAATCGGCTTCGCTGAAGCCTCTTCTGGTCGCGCGGTTGCCACCAGCATAGGCACTGCCATTTCCACTCCCGAGACCGCACGCGCAAAGGCCCAGGCAGTGACGCAATCCAGCGTCGGTGCCACTACCGACCTGATCTGGCACAACCCCAGTACGGGCCAGACCGTCAGCTGGGCCATGAACGGCGCTACTACCGCCAGCTCCACCGTGCTGCTGCAACTGCCCAACTGGAAAGTGAGCCGCACGGCCGACCTCAACGGCGACGGCCAGCAAGACCTGATCTGGGAAAATAGCAGCACCAACCAGATCGTGGCCTGGCTGATGAACGGCACGCAGACGCTGCAAAGCACCGTGTTGCTGCAAAACGCCGGCTGGAAGATCACCCACACTGGCGACTTCAACGGTGACGGCAAGGCCGACCTGCTCTTCTACAACGCCACCACCGGCCAGACCGTGCTGTGGCTGATGAACGGCACGACCGTGCTCAGCAGCCAGATTCTCTTCACCAGCACCGTCTGGCAGGTGAGCCTGGTGGCCGATCTCAACGGCGACGGCAAGGCCGACCTGATCTGGCGCAACAGCCAGACCGGCCAGACGGCCGCCTGGCTGATGAACGGCACGGCCGTCAGCGCCAACGCCACCCTGCTCGAACTGGCCAGCTGGCGCGTCACGCAAGTGGGCGACCTGGACGGCGACGGCCGGGACGACCTGATATGGACCAACGCGGGAACAGGGCAGACCGTGGTGTGGCTGATGAACGGCCTGGCCACCAGCAGCTCGACGCTGCTGTTCACGCACCCCACCTGGCGCGTGAGCCGGGTCGCGGATCTGGACGGTGACGGCAAACAAGACCTGATCTGGGGCAACTCGGCTACCGGCGAGGTGGCGGGCTGGCTGATGGACGGTGCGGCGATCAAGAGCAACGCGGTGCTGCTCGGCAACGCGAACTGGCAACTGGCCAACGTGGTGGACCTGAACGGTGACGGCAAGCAGGACCTGATCTGGCGCAATTCGGGCACCAATCAGACGGTGGCTTGGGTGATGAACGGGTTGGCAGCGGCGTCGCAGACGACGTTGCTGGGGATTGCGGGATGGGAGGTCGTCGGGACGAGATCGACCAGTCCGCCGCCTGCACCAGCGCCAGTACCGACTATGGTTGCCCCAGTGATCTTTAGTGTTCGTGATTACTCATGCGACTCAGTAAAGTCGGATGAGTGCGATTCTTCGCCGTTTGCCATTAAGTGGTCGCTGACTGTGGCTCAACTCGTTGACTACCTAAGTAGTTCTTACGGGAAGGCCAAAACAGATTATTCATCTGAGCTATCCTGCAAAGTTAGTGCGGCATGTCCAGCAATTTGGGGTGCCGGGCTTGCGTCAAACCAAGTGCAGGCAATGCAACGAGCCGCTTCAGCGGTGGTTCGAGTGTCATCCACAAACGATCACATGAACTTTGGATCGTTTGGTATTGGCATTTCTGGTTCCTGTTCAGGTGTAGTAGTAAAGAGTACGTTGGACTCTTCAATCTACGTGCTCACGGCCGGGCATTGTCTCTATGAGCAACCTCTCTATCCCAATGTCAGATTCAGTACCTATCGAGATTTAGGTTTGCCGTTATATGTGACATTTGGATATGAAGCTGAAACTTGCGGCGCGCCAATCACATTTACCGGCCCTGCAACTCTCACGCTCCCCGCAATGCTTATTGGATTCAGCTACAGCACTGCAGGTCAATCCCACCCGGACTGGAACTTCAGCAGTCCCAATTCAACAGATCTGGCTGTTCTCAGGCTTATGGCACCATTGCCCGCGAATGTGATGGCAGCAACCGTTCGACAAACCGCAGTTACTCAGCCGGACAAACTATTCTCATTTTGGCATCCACTAGGCTTGGACAAAATGGGGGGATTGATTGACAACGGGGCAGATTTTGGCGCGAGTACCGAGTATCAATACATATTGAATTCATCCAAGAGAATATCCGAGCGAGGTTCAAGTGGCGGCCCCCTGTTTGCATACGATGCATCCAAGAATGAGGTGTCGGTCGTGGGCACCTTGAGCGGTTCGGAATTTAAAGGAGGGTCCCTCGCGAAAGTATGTGATACATCGCAGAGACTCAACTACGGCCGGCTAGACGTACATGCTCCCTTCCTAGCGAAGTATCTTGGAAAGTTGAATTAATGCCGGTCAATCGGCATTTACCAAGACTCCACAAAACTTAATCAATTCCTTTTCGACTTTCTGAAGTCCCAAGGCGGCAGGTCACGCATTTAGCGACTGCACCCCGGCGATGTTCATGCGCTTCACGCGCAGGTATCCTTGATGGGGACCGCCAAGCTGTTCGTGTGGGAGTTTCTGCCGTCGAGGCGCAGTCGCCGTCTCTGCATTTCCATGGCCACCAGCATGCCAAGCCGGTGGATCATGGTGTGATCCTTGTGCGCCCGACTCGAAAACCCAGTCTGGCAACGCCCGGATCCGGTCAGGTCCATTCGTTCAACCTCGCTGAGTGGGAGTCAGCAAGGGGCACATTGCTGACAGCCCACTCAGCAGAGCGAGGGGCGGCATAACGCTGCAGAGCCGAAGTACCGCTCCGTTCACTTCCTTGCTGCCGCTGGTGCTCATGGTGATTGGATTGCGTGCTCATCGCGCTGGCCTGGATGTTGACGACCACTGGAATACGCAGGACGGCTCGCCCTAGAACGGCACATCCAGCAGGTCCACGCCAGCTGCGTCAAGAAGCCGCTCCCGTACTCCCGGAGCGTCGATGTCCGAGACGTGTACGACGAGGCGGCGCCACACCTCACGCCTTGCATATGGCACGCCGAACGGCGGGCAGCTGTAGAGGTAGCGCATGGGCTTCCTCGACTCATCGACCATCACCGCCATGTCGAAGTCCGCCCCACGGACCACGCTCAGCGCTGCCTCATTCACATGGGTGTCGTCGTACTTCATCTGAGATCCTTTGGCCCCTGATCCGCCCAGGCTGGCGGCGCAGCTTGCGAGACGAGTGCTACGCCCCTTGCCTTGTTCATCGTGGGTGGGAACCTGGCCTTGGCTCGGGCCTCTTGCTCATCGACGGGATCGCGGACGGGATCACACCACCAGACCTGCGGCACCGGCTTTGGACTCTTGGCGCTGAAGCCGTGATCCTCGTAACCCAACACCATGATCTGGCCGTCCCTGATCTTGACCCGTGCGCGGTCGAGCTGGCGCCAGCGGATCTCCGGGCCGCCTCGGACGCCGAGCAGGGAGGCTGTCATCGGTCGGCGCTCGCCGTCCTCGGCCCAACCGCGCATGACAGTCAACGAACCGTACTGACGGGCCGGGACTTGAGCGACTCGTTCAGCGTTGCGGCAAGGCGAACGCTGGCCAGCGACAGTCGCTCAACCAGCGCGCCATCCCATTGCTCCTGATAGGTGGCCAGAGAACGCCGTCTGTTCAACCGCCTACCGACGGATCAAACGGCAAAATTTAGCCGTCTTGTTCTTCGTACTTTTTCCGTACGGGCAAAGAAAAAGCACCTAGCGTCGCCGCTAAGTGCTTGTTCTACCTACCGAATTTGGTAGGCGCGATTGGATTCGAACCAACGACCCCCAGCATGTCAAGGTGGCGCCCCCGCCAGCGAGGGCCCAGCACCTGGAGGCGCCGTACTCCGGGGACTTCTCCGCAACGTTGCCGATGCAGTAACTTTCGCAGTAACCAGATCCGCGGCGCGAGCATTTAGCTAGGCTAGATGCGGCGGTCCGCGTCGATTTCGATCCTCCTCCTCCACCAACCGATCATCCTGGACGATCTCGCGTCGTCCCAGAAACTGAAGAATGCCCCTGAGCATCAACGCTTTGGGTTTTTTCTTTTCTCACGGGCCGTCGGGCACCAAGCGATACCTGATCGCCGCTACGCGGCAATGACCGCTCGTCGAAAGCTAGGGTTGCACATCTCTCGTGATCAACGCGAATCGCCGATCGCCCTCACGTCCGATCTCGGGTATGCGCAGCACGGCGGCCGCGCCGAGCACGCCGAGCACTGCAAGCATCAGGTAGAACGCCGTGAAGCCGCCGAAGCCAAGAAAGACTGGCGCCACCAGCGGGACCAGCGACGCCGGAAGCGCGCTCGCCATGCTGAGAACGGCGAAATCCTTGCCGACGGACTCGGCGTTTGGAAGCACGCGCAAGCACATCGCAAAGTCGGTGGCCAGGAACATGCCATAGCCGATACCCACCATGCCAGTCGCGACAAAGACCGCGGGGACCGTGGTCGCGAACGCCAGCAGCACAAGCCCCACCGCGCAAATCAGGCCTCCTCCCATGACGAAGGGCTTCTGCCGCTTCAGGCGGTCGGACAGATAGCCGAACAGGAAGCATCCGAAAGCCACTGGGGCTATCGACACCAG